>JAYWGM010000094.1:0-154266 GCA_043778225.1 Deinococcales bacterium
TCGTTGCAGGCGTTTGACGAGAGACTTTGAGGGTTTACCGAGTACAACCGAATCTTGGGCTTATTTGGCGAATATTCAGTTGATTTTGAGACGTTTTGAAACTTTATAAACACGCTCTTAGGGTCTGGACATGGATTTGGAATACAGCTAGGTACTTCAATGGAAATTGGCGTGGGAAATGTCGGGTTGTCAGGTCAAGTGGCTGTTGGTGCTGGGGTTTTCTTTGACCGCCAAAATAATTTAAGCATTGGTGTTTTTACTGCTGGTGGAGCATCCACATCAAATGTTGCAGGCTTTTCCATTGGTGCTTCAGCAGGTGTATTTGGTACTAATGCTCGAAAAGTGGAAAATTTAAGTGGAGCAGGTTCGACAGGTACAATTACATTAGGTGCAGGTGCATTAGGTTATGCCTCAGAAACAACGAGTGGTAACGTGAGATATGGGACTGGCGGTGTCGGAGCAGGTTATGGGTTTAGTATTTCTCGGTATGACACAACAACTGCTGCTGCTACTATTTTTGGTAGAACCTGTTAATGCGTTATCTTAAAACGGGTCTTTTAATGGGGTATTATTATGAATTCGTATCATTTACTATTATTCGTGTCAGGTTTGCAAAGAACACAGCTTATTCAAAATAGCAATCAAAGTAACATTACTTTTGTTTTGGTTAGTTTTTTATATGTTTTATTCGTGCTTGGATTTTTTTATATTATTACTAGAATTCTATTTGATGCTCGAGTCGTTGAAAATAAAATTTGCTTTGTTTTGTTGGGAAAAATCACGATTTATGAAATGAATATATTTGAAGTAAAGGAGTTTAGAATTGCAAAATTATCGGATTTTTTAAATCCTTTCAAATTATTTTTGCCTAATAATCCATTTAACAAAACTCAATATTTCTTTATCTCAAATGGAAGATTTTCTTGTGTATTTTCTTCGAGTAGCTCCTCCTTGCTTATTGAAAAATTAAATTTTCAAGGTAAATAAAAACTTGCATCACTCAATTTAGATGTATCTCGAGTCACCCGCTTCTGCTCACACTTGCCCATGCTTCTGCTCGAGCCTCGCGCTTGGTGCTTGGGCAGGTCGCGGAATCTCGAGCAAGAAAAACCCCTACTCGAGAAAAGAATCTCATGCTTCTCAAGGGTCTATCCTTTCACGTTTTGCAGTACCCGCGCAACCTCGAGAACCCGAGCTAAACTCGCACTGGCGTATCTCGAGGCTTCGTAACGCTGAATCTGTTGTGGTTTCATTTTCAGTTTGGCTGCTAATTGCGCTTGGGTGAATCCACTGGCAACCCTTGCTTGAATCAGCTTCTCCGCGATGCCTTGTAGTGACTCGAGTTCGATTTGTGTTTTTCCATCGCGTAATTGTTCAAATTCTTCTAATTCTAAGCCCAGAACTTCGATTTCACTTTGTACCGCATCATGTTGAACTTGTACTTCGAGTTTGGATTGATCTAATTTTAGGATGTTTAAGAATGTGTTTTTGAAGCGCTCGAGTTGCATTTTTGTGTGATTGTACTGACGTTGATTTTCGATCATGGTTTCACTCCTAATTCGGTTAAGTTTAATTCGAGAATGCCTTTGGGTTGTTGTTTTCTGTCCATTTGAAAGAATTCAAGGAAAGTCATGCCGTTTGGCGAAGCTGGGAGGTTAGCAGGGAAGCATTCGCTGCTAAATTTTTGTTTCATTTTGGCTCGAGCATTAGAAAAATCCAGTAAAACAGGTTCGAGTTGTTTGAGTTGATGTAAGTCCGTGTTGGTATTGTCGTAACAAATGTCTATGTCGTTTGGATTGTCTTTGTTGCTGATAAAACTTCCGTCTATCCAAGCAGTTGGGCAACCGCAGGTGTGTAAGCTGATCAGGGCTGCGCGGAGTCCGCCAATCATGATGGCGCGGTGTGTGTTCCAAGCGAAGTGTTGTGTGAAGGCTGTCCATGTACATTGGTAGATTCCTTGGGGCAGGTTGCCGTTATGGTCAAAATCTGGTATCATTGTTACAACAATAGTGTTGTAATGATTTTTTGTCAAGCTCGAGCAACCCACCACCCAGCAACCCTGCCACCAATGTGACAAGTCCTAGCACAGGAGTCTCGAGTCCAACAGCAACACCCACAACTCAGACCCCAGCACCCTCGAGTCCAGCCAACGGCACCACCACCTCGAGCAACCCAAGCCCAGCCCAAACCCCAGCAATCTCGAGTCCAACCACAACATCTAACCCAGTCTCGAGTCCAGCAATTGGTACAACAGGAATTTCTGTGACCCCACTCCAAGCCCCAAGTCAAGCCGCTCCAAGTGGGGTAGCTGTAACCGCTTCTAGTGTCTCGAGTCCAAATTCAGTTCCAAATGCGCCAAGTGTTACCGCCTCGAGTGTCACCAGCCCAAATGCAAGTGTCTCGAGTCCTAGTACAGTTTCGAGTGTTAGTAGCCCTAGTGCCTCGAGTTCGGCTGTTGTGGTCTCGAGTGTGACTTCGCCTGTCTCGAGTGTTAAGCCAGTTGGGGTGACTGTTAAGCCGCTTGGATACTATGATTCCAGTGGTACTTGTGTCGAAAGCGCTACCAGAACTGAATGTAAAACCTCCAAAGAATTATCAGACGAAGCAGACCGACTCAAGGCACAAGCCAGAAAAGCAGCAGGTGATGCTGAACGGGAACGAGCCAGACTCGAGGCTGCCCGAATTCGAGCGCAAATTGATATGCGAGAAGCTGTAGGTAATGACCGAACGGCGGATGGTTATGTTAGCAGAATCGAAAATTCGGCTTTGTACAAATCGCTTGAAGGTAATCCAGTTGGTAAAACCATGTTCTGGCTTGCAATTAGTACAAAACTCGAGGGTAAGGGTTGGAATGAAATTTATGGTAGCCCTCGAGCTTTTGTTGAAGGTGTGGTTCGAGCCTCGGAAACATTGGTTTATAAAGGCAGGGATTCGCAAGGAAGAATGATTTTTGCTTCTGCTCCCGCGAATACTGGTTCAAGTTCTTTAAGCAATGTAAATGCAAGTGCGCCTCCTATTCCCATTCATCCTGCGGTGGTGGGAGCGTACATTGTTATAGGAGGTATTGCCTTAACCCCTGGTATTGGAGGATATTTACTCGAGGGTATATTTAACGATGTCTACGAAATTTTCAAATCAGGAATAGATATGTTTAGGGGTTTGATAAATGCCGCATCTGATGCTAGGGATGACCCTAATTCCAAACTTGGCACGAATAAACAAGACAATGGACAAGTAAAACGAATCTCTAAAGACGTAGGTTTGAATCCAGCACAAGAAGATTTATTAGAGGCGGCAATTACTGGTACAGGCGCAAGCCCAGAAGAAATTCGAGAAATTGCCGAACAAATAAAAAGAAACTTTTCTGGAGTATCAAAAGGAGATCGGAAACGTGAAAGCAACAGAAGGTAGGGAAAAGAGTGTTATACAAAATGCGCCAGTATATTGCCTTAAACAGCTTCAGGGTCTAAGTATCTGGAATTTATCACTTGCGGCAGATTCACTAACAATTCAAATTGGTGAAAAAATTGATATATATATTGTGGCATTAGGTATTACAAGAAAGGTTGGCTTGTTCGGATTGCACGTTCATTGCCAATGGAGTTTGTACAGAGGTAAATCTCTAATTTTGAGCCGCAATACATTAAGTTCGGATTTTAAGAAAGATTCTGAAACTATTCTTAGTGTATCGGAGTTACTTTTGAAAAACAAAAGTGTATGCACCATTTGTAATTACTCTCTAGGAAGTTTTGAAGTAGTTTTCGGTAAATTTCTTTTGAAGGTGAATAATGATGTCAAAAGTGGTGAGGAAAGTTGGCGGATTTTGGATAATTCAAACTCTTTTCACCACAAATACCGAGCTAGGTCACTCCCCTCGCAGGAGAGGTAATAGACTAATTTCTCTATCACAGCTTCTCTTCCGCTCGAACAGCCCGCTTCTGCTCGAGCCTCGCGCTTGGTGCTTGGGCAGGTCGCGGAATCTCGAGCAAGAAAAACCCCGCCATCTCGAGCGGGGTGTAGCTCCTCTTCGATTTTGCTAAGAAATCCCGTTCTGCTCGAGTTCTTCGGCACTTAATCCCGTTGCGGCTGCGATTTGCTCCAAGTTCATTCCCAAAGTTTTTAAGTTTCGGGCTGTCTTTAAGTTGGCGTTCAGTTCCCCTCGAGCCTCCCCTTCGGCAAAAGCTGTTTGTTGTGTCGCAAAGTTATCCCTAATAATTTTTAGACTGTACTCGTATTGGTCTCTGCCCTTTTGGTCAAGATTTGAGAATTTTGCTACTTCAAATGCACTCGAGAACATTTCATCTCCAAGTAACTTTGGGATACTTTGTAAGTCCTTGAGATTGTTGATAAAAAACAACCACTTATCAAGGCGTGTTTCTAATTCCTCAAGTCCTTTTTTGAAGTTCGGCATCTCGAGGTACATTAGGGTTAGTTTGTCAGAGAATACGTTATTATTCTGGTCTTTGAGATTAACCTTATGCACCACTTCGTAAAGATTAGCTCGGTCATCATCGAAGGTAAAATCTAAAATGGCAATGCAATAAACAGGTGCAAGTTTATAATTCCAAGTACCTTTTTGTGCTTGTTGTTGAATTGGGAAAGTAGCATAAAATAGTGTTCTGTCCTTAAAAAAGTCTTGTTTTAATTTCTGTAACTCAACAATAAAATACTCGCCATTCACGCCTTGACAGTAAATATCGTAAACAGCTTTGCGTTCGTTTTCAATGCTGGGCAATTGCTCGAGATTCTTAAAACTAAGGTCTTTAATCTGGGCAAAAGCGGGCAATAACGAGTTCAAAAAGTCAATCAAATGGGGTTTTGATGCTTCTTCCCCAAAGATTTTTTTGAATCCGAAATCAGTAAATGGATTGATGAAGGTCGTGACCATGCTATAATCGTAGCAGCCAAAAGCCTATTTTCCTAGGGTAAAAACGCTTACTTATCACCCCTCTAAGCACTCAAACAGGAATCACCACTGCCTCGAGCGTCACCAGTCCATCCTCGAGCAACCCAGCCCAGCCAGCCCCGTCGCCACCCCAACCACAGGAGTCTCGAGTCCAAGCACCCCAGCACCAGCCAGCAACCCAATCTCAAGTCCAGCAAACAGAACAACCACCTCGTGAATTGGGTACACTTTCGTGGACATGAAGTTCGGTTTCAAATGGAAATCGGAGACTATGATGTCAAAACAAATGAAAACATACACACTAGAGTTCAAGCAACAAGCCATCCAACTCGCCCAGCAAGAGGGAATGAGTATTTCACTAGCCGCTCGGGACTTAGGAGTCTCCCAAGCAGGACTCAACCGATGGGTAAACTTAGCCAAGCAAGCTGACCTTCATGGACGACCAGCCTTTACTGGACGAGGTGTAATCGCATTGAGTGAATCCGAAAAGCGAATGAAAGACCTTGAGCGAGAAGTGGTTTTACTTCGTCAGGAGCGTGAAATTTTAAAAGCAGCAGCCAAATTCTGTCTTGACCCTAAAGATGCACCTGACGGGCTGGGTCGCTTTGCCAAGGAGAGCCGGTAAGGTACGAATTTATCAAAGAAAATCTCGTAAAGTACCCACTAAAACCAATGCTAAACGTTCTAAACGTCTCAAAAAGCGGTTACTATGCGTGGCTAAACCGACCGAAAAGCAAGCAAAAACTCGAGAATGAAGAACTTGCTAAGAGCATTGAGGAGGTCTATAACGAGTCTCGAGGCAACTCTGGCAGTCTCAAAGTATTACATGGCTTGGAGGCTCGAGGAATCAAGGCTAGTCGTCCTCGGATAGCCAGGATCATGAAGGCTCGAGGGTGGAAAGGTAAATGTAAACGCAAATTCCGTGTAACAACAGATTCTAAGCATTCTCATGGGTATTTTGAGAATAAACTCAATCGTGCTTTTGGAGCAGAAAAACCAAATATGAAATGGGCATCGGACATTACTTACATTCCCACAAGTGAGGGTTGGTTATATCTTGCTGTGGTGCTGGACTTATTCTCGAGAAAAACTGTGGGCTGGGCAATGGGAACGAGTCTCGAGGCGAGTCTGCCAGTAAAAGCACTTGAGATGGCTCGAGTGAGTCGTAAACCAAGTGATGGACTGCTACATCACTCTGACCGTGGCGTGCAATACGCTAGTCTCGAGTTCCAAACGGCTGTTGGTAAATTCAATGGAATCTCGAGTATGAGTAGAAAGGGGAATTGCTGGGATAATGCTGTGGTAGAGAGTTTCTTTGGTACTTTGAAGCTCGAGTTAGGTTTAGATAAAGTTATTGGGTCTCGAGAAGTCACAAAAGCTGTGGTGTTCGAGTGGATTGAAGTGTTCTACAATCGTCAACGGCTGCACTCAACAAATGGAACTTGGGACAGCCTTTTAGATGATATTGCTGAGGATTGTTCCAAATGAAAAAGCGCCACAGGTATTTATTATCTTCTGTAGACTTCCTCAGAAAGAATGTCGTTATTTCACTGTTAGGTTTGCATTTTTTGCTGGGGATTGTAGTACAAGTAGTAGCCCTTGGATTTGATTTAGGCTATCAAATAAATGGTTTTTTTTTAAGTAAAGTCTTGATACCTACCTGTTTAATTCTTTGTGTTGTTACGATTTCTATCAGTATTTTCAGAAAGCGTTATTGGGGCATAGTGTACTCAGCCGTCTATTTCGTATTTAATTATTTTTTCTACATTTTAGTGTATCTATTTATCCTTTTACCTATAGCCGCTATTCTGACCGAGTTGCAAAAGATATTTTGATAAGCCACCCTTCATATCCAATCTGTCCTTCACATTTTTTTCCGCTCGAGCCTCTGGCTCTGCCCACGCTCGCTTGTGGCTAGGAAGGCGAAGGGCAAAAGGCAAAAGGCAAAAGTAAACCCCGCCATCTCGAGCGGGGTTTACTTCTTTGGCGTTTTCTAAGAAATTCCGTTCTGCTCGAGTTCTTCCGTACTTAATCCTGTAATCGCCTGAATCTGTTCAAGTGTTAGTCCTGTGGCTTTTGAATTTCTCGCTACCTCGAGCTTGGCTTTTAGTTCTCCCTCGAGAATACCCGCTTCACGCCCTTTTGCTTCCCCTTCGAGAAGTCCTTCTTCTCTTGCCGATTTGAACGCCGAATAATTATCCCGCAGACTTTTTAAGCTGTACTCATAGCTATCCCGTTCACTCGGCTCGAGATTCGCGTATTTGGCTGTTTCAAAGGCAGATAAAAAGGCTTCTTCTTTGAATAGTTCTGGAATTTGTTGCAAGTCCACTAAGTTCTTTAAGAAGTACAACCACTTATCTAGGCGGGTTTCTAATTGCTCGAGTGGCTTATCAAAATTTGGCATTTCAAGATAAATAAAAGTGAGTTTCTTGTAGAATACTTCATTGTTCTGGTCTTTGAGTTCAACCGTATGAACCACTTCGGTACGATTTGCTTTCTTATCATCGAAGGTAAAGCCTAAAACACCAACACAATACACGGGTTGAAGCAGGTAATCCCAGTCTCCTTTGGGTGCTTGGTCTTGAATTGGAAACGTAGCATAGTAAAGTGTTCTATCCTTAAAGTTAATCTGTTTGACTTTTTGCAGTTCAACAATAAAATACTCACCATTTTTTCCACGGCAATAAATGTCGTAAACAGCTTTGCGTTCATCTTCGGAACGTGGGAGTTGCTCGAGATTCTTGAAACTCAAATCGGCTATTTTAGCATCATCTGGCAGCAGGGAATTGAGGAAATCAATCAGATGAGGCTTACTGGCTTCCTCGCCGAAGATTTTTTTGAATCCAAAATCAGTAAATGGATTGATGAAGGTCGTAACCATGCTATAATCGTAGCAGCCAGAAGCCTATTTTCCTAGAGTAAAAACGCTTACTCATCACCCCTCTAAGCACTCAAACAAGAATCACCACTGCCTCGAGCGTCACCAGCCCATCCTCGAGCAACCCAGCCCAGCCAGCCCCGTCGCCACCCCAACCACAGGAGTCTCGAGTCCAAGCACCCCAGCCACCAACCCAAGTATCCCCAACAACCCAGCCAGCCCCCAATCTCGAGTCCAAGCACTGGAATCACCCCCAGCGTATTCATTTCGGATTGATACCCTCTACCTCTGCTTTTGAAGCACTCGAGAACATCCGCAACAGCAACCCGATATACTAAAACCAATGGAACTCGAGCTAAGCGGCGAACTTTGGTATTGGCGTGGACCTGCACCACATTACTTTATTATCGTGCCAGAAAAGCAATCTGTTGAATTAAAAGCTGCCTCAAAATTGGTGACTTATGGCTGGGGAATGATTCCAGTCAAAGCCCAAATTGGCAAAACCAGATGGAAAACTTCTTTGTTTCCTAAAAATAACCTCTATCTTGTGCCAATCAAAAAAATTGTCCGAATCGCAGAAAATCTCGAGGAAGGCAACCTAGTGGCGGTACGCCTCGAGCTTGGCTTTTTGCCTTAGTTCGGTGCTTTTTCTTGTTACCTCTAAGCCATTGACAACTGTGTTCTCGAGCTAAAAAAATCACTGTGATGAATTACATTCTTGCCGTAGAGTAAGTGTCCAATTACAATTTGGCAGGCAATGTCCTCAGTCTATGTTCAGTTTTTCTACTATACTGCTGGCTATGGCTGAACGGGGGCTGTAGGCGTTTGCAATGGGATAACCAAGTCGAGCATTGGTCACGCCTTTAGAGGCTATATCACAAAGTTTAGAACCACCTCGAGCTAAGCTCGAGTGACTGTTTTTGTTGCTGTTTGCCTCTAAGCCGTTTTCCCCACCAAAATTATTGGAGTACCTATGAAAAAATACTGGATTGCTGCCCCACTTGTTTTAAGTTTTGTTGCCCTGGCGCAAGGTGTGACCGTCGAGTTCTGGCACACCTTTGGCGATGCCAAGCGCAGTGGCTGGATTCAGGCTCGAGCCGACGAGTACAACAAAGCTAACCTAGGGCAAAAAATTGTTCCACTCTATAAAGGCAGTTCCGATGAGAGCCTGCAAGCGACCGTACTGGCAGCCCGTCAGGGTAAGCCTCCTGCGCTGTTGCAAGTCGAAGGGGTCAGCTCTCAATTGGCGCTCGATAGTGGGGTTTTTCAGTCGGTCAGCGCGATTAAGAACGTTGATTTTAGCGATTACATCAAGCCAGTGGTTAGTTATTACACGATTGGCGGCAAGGTCAACAGTATCCCGTTTAACAGCAGCAGCCCAGTGCTGTACTTTAATAAAGACTTGATGCTCAAAGCTGGCTTAGACCCTAAAAACCCGCCAACCACCTTTAGTGCCGTCTTCAAAACCTGTGCTACTTTCGATGCGGCTAAACTCGGCATCAAGTGTATGGCTTTAACCCCGTTTAGTTGGCTATTTGAACAGTGGATGAGTCAGCAAAACGCGCAATTGCTCAATAACAGCAATGGTCGTCAAGACCGAGCCACCGCCACGAATATAGACAGTCTGGCAGGACGCAAGATTTTTGAGTTTTATAAAGAATTAAATGACAAAGGCTACTTGACCAATACTGGAAAGTTAGCCGATACAGTCGGCACAAACGCAATCTTTGGCAACCAAAAAGCACTGATGACCATTAACAGCACCGCCGGCTTGGGTAATTTACTCGATGCGGCTAAACAAAGTGGCTTCCAGATGGGTGTTGGCGTACTGCCGATTCCAAATGGCTCGAGCCGCAACGGTGTGATTATTGGCGGCGCAAGCCTTTGGGTAGCAAAAGCGGTCTCCAAGCCAGAAGCCGAAGCTGCCTTGGATTTTGCCCTTTTTATGACCAACACCGAAAATATGGCAAGCTGGCACAAGATAACCGGCTACTACCCAGTGCGAACCAGCACCGTGGCTTTGCTGCGTAAGCAAGGCTGGTTCTTAAATAATCCGCTTCAGATTGTGGCGTTTAATCAGTTACTCAACACCAAGCCAAACATCGCCAATGCTGGGGCGCTGACTGGGGCGAACCTACAAATGCGAGCCGTGATTGAGCAGAGCATCCAAAAAGTCCTGAGTGGTCAGGGTGTCGCCGATGTTGCCAAAACCGCCAACGAACAGGTCAATGCAGCGCTGGTGGAGTACAACAAGAATTTTAAGTAAAGCAGAACAAAAGCCAAACCTCGAGCCATCTCGAGGTTCGTTTTGCCGGGGGAATGCCTTGAATGCAGTTCGACCAAACACCAAAGTAAAACGCAGCCGTCTGGCGACTCGAAAAAAGCTACCCAAGTCTAGTGGTGAACACGCCACCTTTCGCGGGCGCTGGTTGCCTTGGTTACTGTTGTTCCCAACCTTACTGATTCTCGGGGTATTCTCGTATTACCCAGCCGCTAAAACCTTGCGCCTGAGCGTTTTTCGATCCAATATCATTATTGGCAACGAGCAGTTTGTTGGATTCGAGAATTTCACGACGCTGCTCTCGAGTCGGGTTTATCACCAAGTGATTGTGCAGACACTGGTCTTTGTTGGGCTGGTAGTGGTACTCGGGTTGGGTCTTGCTTTGGGGTTGGCGTGGTTAGCCAGTAAGCCGATTCCGGGCGCTCAATTCTACCGCCTGATGCTGATTTATCCGTATGCGCTGTCCCCAGCTATCGCTGGAACGCTGTGGTTATTTTTGTTCAATCCCGAAATTGGGGCAGTCAATAATCTTTTAGAGACGCTATTTGGCATCAAACCACGCTGGCTTGATAATCCATTTTTGACATTTGGACTGGTGGTCATGGCGACCATTTGGAAAGGGCTGGGCTACAACATCGTCTTTTATTTAGCGGCAATCCAAAACCTGCCAAGTGAAGTCATGGAAGCCGCCGAGATTGATGGCGCGACCGCGTGGCAGCGTTTTTGGCACGTGGCATTGCCGCTTTTGTCGCCGATGACTTTTTTTCTGATTTTTACCAATATTGTGGCTGCTTTATTCGACAGCTTTGGGTTGGTCAATATCCTGACTCGAGGTGGTCCGGTTTATGGCGAGACTGGCATCACGACTTTCTTGGTCTATCAGTTGTACGAGGATGGTTTTCGTAATTTCAAAACAGGTGCAGCCGCCACTCAAGCCGTGCTGATGCTGATGCTGGTGATGTGCCTGATTGTTTTGCAATTCAGATACGGCAACCGCAAGGTACATTATGGCGCTTAGGCGGCGAAACCGCCGCAAGCATGGCGGTTTTTGGACGCACTTGATTCTCAGTTTAGCAGTGCTGCTTGTGGCTTCGCCATTACTATTTGCATTGATTAAAGCCACCCAGACCAGCGCCCAAGTAACGGGTCCCAGCCTTGTGCCGGGCTTAAATTTGCTCGAGAATGCTCGAGCCGCTTGGGTTGGGGCTGGGCTGGGGCAGTATATGGTCAACAGCACAATTGTGGCGGTCTGTGTGACCTTTGGTAAAACAGTGCTGTCGTTGCTGGCAGCGCTGGCGTTTGTCTACTTTAGATTTCCAATCAAAGGCTTGTTGTTTGCGTTGGTGCTGTTTGCCCTGACACTGCCAACCGAACTATTGATTGTGGCGTTGTTTGACTTGGTTTCGGGCGACCTCAAATGGGCAAACAGTTACGCTGCCATGGTTGTGCCGTTTATTGCCTCTGCCACTGGGGTGCTGCTGTTTCGCCAGCATTTTATGAACATCCCATCCAGTTTATCCGATGCTGCTCGGATAGATGGCGCAGGACCGCTGACATTTTTGATGAAAATCCTCGTTCCAATGAGCTGGAATACCGTTGGGGCGCTAACCGTAATCCAGTTTGTTTCGGCTTGGGACCAATACCTCTGGCCTCTGGTGATTATGCAATCTGATAACAAACAAGTCATTCAGGTTGGACTAAGCCGACTGATTGACCTCGATTCGCAAGGCAACTGGGGGGCGGTCATGGCAGGAGCAATCCTAACGATTTTGCCGCCTGTTGTTGTTTTTACCTTACTTCAAGAGCAGTTCAGCAAAGGCTTTGCGCTTGGGCAGGACAAGTAGCTCGAGCTTGGTTGATTATTCTTTACTGTAGGTCATCTCGAGTGGAATCACCCATTCGCTAAATTCCTCGTCGGTCACAAAGCCAAGTTTTAAGGCAGCTTGGCGCAGACTCAAACCTTCCTTGTGGGCTTTTTTGGCTATTGCGGCGGCTTTGTCGTAACCAATGTGGCGGTTTAGGGCTGTGACCTGCATTAAATTTGTGCCAAGGTTCTGAGCGATTCTTTCTAAATTCGGCTCAATCCCAACCGCACAATTGTCGTTAAAACTAAGGCAAGCATCACCCAGCAAACTGATGCTCTCGAGGACGTTATGCACCATTACGGGCTTAAAGACATTGAGTTGAAAATTGCCTTGGCTACCCGCAAATGCCACCGTGGCATCGTTGCCAAAAATTTGCGCCACGACCATTGTCATGGCTTCAGATTGGGTCGGGTTGACCTTACCGGGCATGATGGAGGAGCCGGGTTCATTTTCGGGAATATCAATTTCGCCAATCCCGTTGCGTGGTCCACTTGCCAACCAACGCACATCATTTGCCATTTTCATCAAAGCCCCAGCCAGTGTTCGTAAGCTGCTCGAGGTCGTGACCAGCGCATCGTGTGCCGAGAGTGCCGCAAATTTATTGGCGGCAGAAGTAAATGGCAAGCCCGTAATTCTGGCAATTTTAGCGGCGGCTAAATCACCAAATTTTGGATGGGCATTTAAGCCTGTGCCAACTGCTGTTCCACCGATGGCAAGTTCGTATAACCCAAGTTCGGCATGGCGCACTTGCCCCAGACAAAAATCGATTTGCGCCACCCAGCCGCCAATTTCTTGCCCCAGTGTAATCGGCGTGGCATCCTGCAAATGGGTGCGCCCGACCTTAACGATACTCGAGAATTCTTCGGCTTTTTTGTGCAGCGTATCGCGCAGCCGCAAAACTTTTGGATAGAGTTGGCGGTGCAGTTCCTCGACCACGGCAATGTGCATCGCGGTTGGAAAGGTATCGTTGCTGCTTTGACCACGGTTGACATGATCGTTTGGGTGAACAGGTTTTTTGCTGCCAAGTTGTCCGCCAGCCAGCGCAATGGCGCGGTTAGAAATCACTTCGTTGGCATTCATGTTGCTTTGTGTTCCCGAACCAGTCTGCCAAACGACCAATGGAAAATGGCTATCGAGGCTGCCATCAATCACTTCATCGGCGGCTCGAGCCACCAAATCGGCAATATCTGGTGGCAACTGTCCAAGTTCGGCATTGGCAAGCGCGGCGGCTTTTTTGAGGATGCCAAGGGCGCGAATAATCGCCCGACCCCAAATAAAACGGTCGCGTCCAATCGGGAAATTTTCGATACTGCGTTGGGTTTGTGCGCCCCAGTAACGGCTTGAGTCTACATTTAGAGCGCCCATTGAATCGGTTTCGGTGCGGGTTATCATGTTTTCTATTTTATCACTGCTTTTTAGGCAACTGCTACCAATATCTGATATACTACTTTATGCCAGTCCCCGAAGCGCTGCCGCTCGAGAAGCGTCTGTTTAGACAAGATGTTTACCAGACCATTAAAAACTGGATTATAGACGGTACACTCGAGCCACTCGAGAAAATCCGTGATGCCGATTTGGCGCTACAACTCGGAGTCAGCCGCACTCCAATTCGTGAAGCGCTGCGTCAACTCGAGGACGAAAAACTGATTGAGACCAAAAGCAATGCCTGGACTCGAGTGACGGGTGTGGACACCAGCCTTGCTAGGCGGGTTTACCCAATTTTACGGGTTCTCGAGCCTTTGGCATTAGAACTGGGCTTTATGAATCTCGAGCCACATAATTTTATCGCCATGAAAGCCCTGAACATTGCCGTGCAGCAGCATTTAGAAACCACCAATCCCAAAGCTGCGGCGCTCGAGGATACGGCGCTGCACAGCCTTTGGACTGGGCGCTGCCAAAATCCAGAATTGCTGCGTATTTTAGCCGACTTAAAAACCAATCATATTCGGCTCGAGATTCATTATTGGCGTGGTGGAAATACTGCCAAAAAAAGCGTCAGAGAACACCAAAAAATCATTGCGGCACTCGAGAAGAAAGACATAGAACTTGCCAAACGCGAACTCGAGGCGCATTGGACTCGAGCCTTGGCACGTTGGGAAGCTAGATGAAAAGCTGGTTGATTCGACTTGCACCATTTGTTTTTGTGCTTCTTTGGAGTACGGGATATATTGGGGCTAAATTTGGCTTGCCTTATATTGAACCGTTTACTTTTCTTTTTATTCGCTTAATCGTTGCAATGGTCTTGCTGGCTGTTCTTGCCGCAGTCTTGCGTCAACGTTGGTTAGAAAAACTCGAATGGCAACACGCAAGTATAGCTGGATTGCTGTTACACGCAGGGTACTTGGGGGGTGTCTTTAGCGCCATTAAACTTGGTATGCCTGCTGGTCTAAGTGCCATCATTGTGAATTTACAACCTGTTCTGACCTCAAGCTTTGCCGCTTTTTTATTAAAAGAAAAAATTACACAACGCCAATGGCTGGGCTTAATTCTTGGTTTTATTGGAGTTGCCTTGGCAATTCTTGAAAAAACGACTGGTATCTTCCACGAGAATATTCCTATTTGGGGCATAATTGCTGCTTTTATTGCCTTATTCTCGAGTACCTTTGGTACGATTTACCAAAAAAGATTTGCACAAAATATCCCACTTTTAACTGGAACAGCCGTTCAATACGCCGCTTCGAGCTTAGTGTTTTTAATCGCTGCTTTGGCATTTGAAAAACGAATAATAATTTGGAATACAACACTATTGTGGACGATGCTTTGGTTTATTGTGATTATTTCACTTGGCGCAATTCTACTTTTACTTTGGTTGATTCGCCAAAATAGCACCACTCAAGTCTCGAGTTTATTTTACTTAGTGCCACCATTCACTGCCCTCGAAGCCTACTTATTATTTGGTGAACAACTAGGAATTTTAGCAATTCTTGGACTTGCTTTGACCATGTTTGGAGTTGGTTTGGTTGTTACAGAAGGGAAACCATGAACATTCGAGACAGCATCACCACCAGTACCGTCTTGGCTGGGATTTTAATTGTGATTGTTGGTTTTACAGGTTCGTTGGTTTTAACCTTTGATGTGGCTGATAAAGCCAATTTAACAAGTGCTGAACTGAGTTCTTGGGTTTGGTCTATCTGTGTTGGCAGTGGAATTTTGAGTTTGAGTTTATCGTGGTGGTACAAACAACCAGTCTTGGCAGCTTGGAATACCCCCGGATTGGCGCTTTTGGCAACCAGCCTTGGCAAGTACCCACTTTCGGATGCGGTTGGTGTTTATATTGTTTCTGGTGTACTGATTGCGCTTTTAGGGGCATTTGGTTGGTTTGATAAGGTCATGAAACTCGTACCGCAAAATGTGGCATTGGCGGTGCTGGCAGGAGCGCTTTTTAAGTTTGGCTTAGGCTTATTTACTGCCGCAACGCTCGAGCCAGCCTTGGTGCTGATGATGATTGCAGTATTTTTAGTGGCAAAATTTTTGAAATCTCGAGTCCCGATGCTTTGGGCATTGGTGGTTGGTTTCTCGAGTGCCGCATTGCTGAATAAATTCAGTTTAGTAGGCATCAATCTCGAGTTGGCAATGCCGATATTGATTGCTCCAACTTTTCATCTCGAGGCACTAATTGGGCTAGGGCTTCCCCTAACTGCCTTGGCGCTGGCTTCGCAGAATGCCCCCGGATTGGCGGTGATGCGTTCCTTTGGCTATGAGCCGCCAACCAAAGGCGCATTGGTCAGCACAGGACTGCTGAGTGCCTTATTGTCCCCGATGCTGTGTCATGGTATAACACTGGCAGCCATCACTGCTGCGCTTGGTAACAGCCCCGAAGCTCACCCAGACCCCAAGAAACGGTATGGCGCGGGTATTGTGGCGGGTGTCCTCAAAATCGTTTTGGGGTTATTTGGCACAACCATCGTGGCGCTTTTTTTGGCACTGCCTAAACCACTTGTGGCTGGCATGGCTGGGCTGGCACTCTCTGGCACAATTGCCAGTTGTCTCGAGGGCGCATTTGGGGGCAGCAACCGCCGCGACTCGAGTATTTTTGCACTCTTAATCACCGCTTCTGGCGCAGAATTTCTTGGCTTAGGCAGTGCCTTTTGGGGCTTACTGATTGGTGCTTTGGTAGCAGGAATCCTTGAGCGCCAAAAGTTATAATTTCATGAATACTGAGATTGCTAAACAATTTTTAGCCCTCGAGCAGATACAACAAAGCCTGAAATAAATTATTTAGAAAGTTGACTCGAGGGGATGACTTCAAAGGTTTTTTGTCCATGACTAAGGTTATGCGTAAATTTAAGTACCACAATGTTGCTGGCTGCACCAGCTTGAGTGGTTTTTAATTCGCGTAAGTCGTTAGCAAAGCCTAAAGTTTTAGCTGAACTTGGGTACTCGAGTGTGCCATCAGCTTGAACTTCGGTAAAGTAAGCTCGGTAGCCAACAGGTATTTCTTGTTTCTTCTCGAGAAATTCAAAAGTATAGGCTCTTTCTAAGCTGGCTATGGCTACGATACGCCCAGCCGGTAAGTTGGTTTGAATGGTGTGGGTGTAGTCCCGAAAAAAGGGTTTAATTGAATTGGGTAGGGTATCTATGATGGCTGCTGAATCTGTCATTAAATTATCGTTGTCTGTCCAGCCACCCAATAAGACTTGGAAACGCTGATAAAGAACAGATGGATACCATACTGCTCCAGCAACTGGTTGTTCTTTTGTGCCAATGGTAAATCGGATTCCAGCGTACCGAATAACAGGATTATTCCACCCTGACATGGTGACTTCACCACCAGCTTCACGTATCGCATCGGTTAGACTTCCAGCGTAAGCGTAATCTCCAATGAATGGAACAAGTTCGGTTTGACCATTGGGTAAAAGCATTTTCATGTTCTTTTGTGTGGTCAGGCGTGCTGAGCCACCTTTTGGGAAAAATATTTGTAATTGGGTGTATTTTTGTATTTCGGGTTGACGGGTCATGCCATTGATGAATTTAGTTTCGATTTCTTTGCTTTCAAATTTTACTCCTTGAGGCTCGAGTACCGCCTTGAGGCTTTCCACACTAATCCAAGACCCATAACATCCTAGATTGGGGATGGTTTGACCTGAAGGTGTTTGGAGGTCAATCATGATTTGCTGGGTTTCTAAGCATTGTTTTACTGGTAAACGCTCTAAAACTGTAATCTGTGCGCTCGAGACACTGAGCATGGCTATTGCGCCGGCTGCCACAATTGTTAAAAATCCTGATATTTTGAATACGTTTGGCATGGTGTGAACTCCTATCATTCCTGCTCGAATGGTTTTGGCATCGCCAAGTTCTTCTAGTGTGCGAGCCACGGCGTGTTCATGCGGTATTCCAGCTATTTCGTGCTTGTGCGCCCGCTCGAGAATGTGCGCGGTAAGTTCTTCGCGTATCTCGAGTTTCTTCTTGCCCCACAGCCCTTTGGTGGCTTGGCTCAGGTATTTCTCGAGGACGTTCATGTTGCACCGCCGCGCAGGGCTTCGATGGCTTGGTTAAAGCGTTTCCACTCGAGGCGTTTTTGGGCTAGGGTTTTGTTACCTTTGTCGGTTAGGCGGTAGTATTTGCGTTTTGGTCCGCCTGTGGTGCTGTCCATGAATTCGGCAGCTAATAACCCCTGTTGCTCGAGTCGGTGTAGGGCTGGGTAAAGGCTACCTTCCTTAAAGTCAAAGTAACCTTCGGTGCGGTGTTGGGCTTCGTTAATGATTTCAAGTCCGTACATTGGGTTTGGCTCGAGAATCTCGAGCAGAATCAGGTCTAAGTTGCCTTTGAGTAAATTTGCATCTGGTTTCATATCCACCTCGAGTACCTAGGATAAGTACATAGTAAACCTATATACGAATTTGTCAAGCGACGACCCTCCTCCGAGCAGCCATCTTGAAGGCTGTTAGACCGATTCTAATAAAATCGGCATTGACAATTGGTACAACTCGAGCGCCACCAACACAGCCACCAGCAAAATCGGGTCTGGTCGCTCGAGAATCATGGCTTTGGGGGCTGTGCCAAGCCGAATGGCTTCTAGCAAGACACTTGAACTGCTGCTTGAGCCTTTGGTATAGGGCATCCGCACAATTTTATTGCTTAGGCAGATGCCAAAACTTGGGTGTCGGGCATCAATAATTATTCCCGTAGCGCTGTCTAAACCACCCCAAAAAGAAAGAGGTTCGATAGAGATTAGCTGACCCTCAATCGTGGTTGTTTTCTGGTTCAAAAGGTCAATCCCAGAAATTCGGGTCATGCCACACCTCCCCGCGCACTGCTGATTGAACACACTCGAGGGTGCTGCCAAAGGCAATCCCGATGCCGAGATTGGCTGGGGCGTAATATGCCATTTTGGCACTCGAGGTCATGACCACCTTGGCGGTTTTTTCTAGAATTGGCGCGAGGTAAACACAAGTATCAAGAATTAAAACAATGCCCGATGCAAGCAATGGCTCGAGTAAACCTTGCTGCTCGAGTTGGCTTTTGACATAGCGGTTGGTGTTGACAAAAAAATCGGTTTGTAGCTTTTGACCACGCAGCAACTCGAGCAGCCGTATAAATTCATCGAGCGAATAATGTGGTGTCCCCAAACTGACCGCATCAAGCCGCGTGCCAACAGCCATGGTACTCAGTTCGGCTCGAGCTTGCTGCAACATCTGGCGACTGACTTTGACTTGGCGTAGCGGTGCTTGGTGCTGCAATGCCACCTCGAGACTGGGGGCTTCTGGGGTGATACCAACGGCGTGAAACATCGCCACCGCGCCACTTGAAGCGGCGGCTGCCCCAAAGGTTTTTAAGTCATCTGGACGGGTTTGTAAAGGTAAACCATGTAGCACTGGAATTTGGTCTCCACAATCCAGACCAACAAAATGACCCAACACAGCATAGGTGCTGTTGTCCTCAAACCAAGCAGTCTCGAGATGATAAACAATTTGTCCACGGCGATTTTCTGGGCAGTGCAAACCAACATAAGGCACACGAGCCGTCAGGGCAGCACAGATGTCAGTAAAATCGCCATAGCGGTTGGTACGCGCTCCCAAAAGCGAATTGGCAAAAACAATCGCATTTGATTCTGCCCAAGCGATTTGTTGACCCAAATGCGGCTGACTGGGCAGTTGATACGGCGCACAAGTCCAAGTGGCATCGCAACCCAAGTCCAAATAGGCTTGCATTTGTTGCTCCATGGCGAGTCTGGTTTCTTCTGGGTAACGGTTGCGCTCTGGGTGCAAGAGATTGAGCGAAGCGACATTGAGGGTGGTCGGGATAGCCACTTTTGCCCCGAGGTTTTTTAAGTGCAGCACAAAGTCAAGGCTGGCTTGCCCGTGGTATAAACAGCCATCAATATGGGCTTGGCAAATTGGCTCGAGTCGAGTTGCCCCGAGCGTCTCGGCAAGTCGGCAGATTAAGCCCATCGCAAATGCCACTCCAGCCCCCTGTGCGCCATCGAGCATGGCTTGTTCATATGGCTCGAGATAGAAGCTCATGATGAATTCTAACAGTTTTTCTTGACTTCTCAGTAGCTCCTCGTGTAGCCTCGAGTTATGCAGCCCCCACAAATCACACTTCATGCTGCGGTTCGCGTCAAGCGCTCTAAAGCTGGCTAGAGAAAAGGTTAAAAAGTCAAAAGGTTAAAGGGTGAATTCACTTTCTCTTTTTCTCTATACTCGAGTTTTTTCTTGTGGGGTTTCTATGCGTGTTTTATTGATTGGTGCGGGTGGCGTTGGTGGAGCGTTTGCAATTATTGCGGCGCGGCGGCAGTTTATTTCTAAGTTAATTGTGGCAGATTTTAATTTGAGCAAAGCCCAAGTCGTGGCGGCAGATGCGGCTCGAGATGGTTTAGACAGCACCGCCGAAACCATCGATGCCAGTTCGTTTGAAAGTGTGCTGGCAGTGGCACAAAAACACAAGGTAGATGCGATTGTTAATCTCTGCGCCCCACTTTTTAATCCACCAATTTTTAGGGCAGCCTTTGAACTGGGGATTGTTTATTTGGATACCGCCGCCAACCTTTCAGAGCCGCATCCAACGGACCCATTTCATCAGCTTGGCAAAACGCTTGGTATTGACCAATTTGCAGCGCACGAGGCTTGGGTGGCTCGAGGGGCGCTCGGCATCACCAGCATTGGCGTTGAACCGGGCTTATCGGATGTCTTTGCACGCTATGCCGCCGACCATCTCTTCTCGAGCATCGAAGAAATAGGGGTACGAGACGGTGGAAATTTAACCATCGATGGCTTTGCTTTTGCGCCGACTTTTAACATCTGGACAATGCTCGAAGAATGCCTCAATCCACCGATTCACTACGACAAAAAACGTGGCTGGTACACCTCTGAACCGATGAGCCACCTCGAGCTTTTTGATTTCCCCGCCGGTATTGGGTTGCTCGAGTGTGTGGCAGTCGAACACGAAGAAGTGTTGTTTATTCCGCGTTATATCGACGTGGAGCGCGTGAGCTTTAAGTATGGACTAGGCGCAGAATTTGTCGAGGTGCTAAAAACTTTGCACAAACTGGGCTTAGATTCGACCAAGAAAATTCAGTTTGATCATTTTGCAATTTCGCCACGCGATTTTGTGGCGGCTGCCCTGCCCGACCCTGCCAAGTTGGGGAGCAGAATGCACGGCATCACCTGTGCCGGAACGCTGGTCAAAGGGATTGGTAAAAATGGGTTGCCTCGAGAAACTTACCTTTATCATATCGCCGATAATGCCATCACCATGCGCGAGTACGGCTGCCAAGCGGTGGTTTGGCAAACCGCGATTAACCCAGTGATTGCGCTCGAGTTAATTTTTAATGGCGCATGGCGTGGAACGGGTGTCTACTGTCCAGAGCATTTTGAGGCTCTGCCGTTCCTCGAGTTACTATCAGCTTACGGTGCGCCGCATCAAATTCAGGAACGCTAATACTGTAGCGACGAAGCGTTGCTCGAGACAGCATAAGCGTTTTTGCTCTAGGAAAAAACAATCAACATTGCATTTTTACGTAGTCGAGTCGTAACCATTATCTGCGCTCCTCAACTTAAAAGCACTCGAATTATCAGCATGAGAAAGGCGACTATTGATGAAGAAAAACTCCTCTTTGCCCAAATACAACTCTAAGACCGATTGGACTCGAGTAGATGCCATGACCCCAACTCAAATAGACTTGAGTGATAACCCAGAAATGACCCCAGAATTATTTGCAACTGGAGTCTTAAAGCGTGGTGGGCTGGTGGTCGCTCGTCCTAAAGAACTGATTAGTCTGCGGGTGGATGCGGATGTTCTTGAGTGGTTCAAAAGCCGAGGTAAAGGTTATCAATCCGAAATGAATGCGTTGCTTAAAGCCTACAAAGAAGTTCATACAAGCTAACTCGAGCAGCACAACGCCATCTACAAAAAAGCTCGAGCCAAAGCAGTTGGCTCGAGCCTCTTATTTTTGGTTTACCTTTTATTATCTTTATCCTGCCAACGCAAAAAGGTTGGAATCTCGTAAATGTCTGGTGAACTGTTCGGGTTGGGTATGACAGAAAATGGCTGGGTGAGCGGTGATTGCTGCCCGTTGCGAATAAAGTTGCCTAAACCGGGGGTGTCGTTAAAGCCGCTTGCCACCACTGTGACACGGATTTCATCGCCAGCGTTTTCGTCGTATGCCACACCAAACAGCACTTCGACGGTGTTTTGGTCAAAGCCAGTGGCTTCGGTAATCCGATTGACAATTTCGTAGGTGTCTGAAAGCGTGACTTTTTCTTCGTGTCCCGTGATGTTAATTAAAATCTTTTTTGCACCTTCTATCGAGCGCTCGAGCAACGGCGAATGAATCGCGCTCTTGACGGCATCTTCGATTAAGTTGTCGCCGTGTCCAGCCCCAATCCCCATCAGCACACTGCCCGCGTCTTTAAGTTGATTTTTGACATCGGCAAAGTCCACATTAATCATGCCGCTCGAGTTAATCACATCCGAAATACCTTTGATGCCAAAGTACAACACGCGGTCTGCCATTAAAAAAGCGTCTTTGAGCGATACTTTTTTGTCGGCGGCTTGAATCAGTTTTTCGTTGTTGACAATAATCATGCCATCCACGCGCTCGGAAAGTTTTTTGATGCCTTCTTCGGCAACTCGCAAACGCTTGGGTCCTTCAAAACGAAATGGTCGGGTGACAATGGCGACCGTCAAAATACCCATTTCTCGAGCAATTTCGGCAACCACAGGAGCGCTGCCCGTACCCGTGCCGCCACCCATACCAGCCGTGATAAAGACCAAATCGGTATCTGCCAGATGTTCTTTGATGGTTTCGCGGTCTTCCTCGGCGGCTTTTTCGCCAACTTCTGGGTCTGCGCCCGCCCCTAAGCCTCGAGTAATTCTGTCGCCCATTTGAATGCGGTACTCTGCATGGCTTTTAGAAAGCACTTGTGCGTCGGTGTTGCCCGCGATAAATTCCACACCGTCCAAACCATTTTCGATCATGCGATTGACAGCGTTGTTTCCAGCGCCACCTAAGCCGATCACCCGAATTTTTGCTCCTAGCACGATACGCCTCCCGAGCGCATCGAAGCGCGGGTTGAAATTTGAGTAGAAAAAACCATTTAGAACCAGTCCTTGAAAAAACCACGTATTTTGTCCATCAGACCGGGCTTATCTTCGCTTGCCACCCGTTCGCGTTCTTGGATCGTCTCGAGTGTGCCTTCGGCACGTTCTAGGCGTGGCTCTAAACGCGCTTCGCTTCGGCTGTCCACACGGGCTGGCTCGAGTCGGATTGGTTCGGGCAGCAGCGTCTCTTCGGGGTGCGAATCCACCACATCCGAGCGAATTGCACCGCTTCCAGAGCCATGTTCCATGCCATACCAAATTAAGCCAACTACAGTGGCATGGGTCGGTGTCCCGATGAGACCATTTAAGCCGCCAGCCACAGGGCGGGGTTTACCAACTCGGACTGGTAACTTAAAGCGCTCACGGGCAAGTTCGACCACACCGCGCATCAGGGCAGTCCCGCCGGTCAAGACCACACCACCCGCGATCAATTCGACTGGTCCAAGCACACTGTCTATTTCGGCTCGAGCCAAGTTAAAAATCTCGGCAACTCGAGGCTTGATAATACGGCTCAGGTCGTATGCCGAGACACTTGGCACAACCCCGTTTTGGGTCAGTTCTAAATTCAGTTCTGGGTCGGCAAGTTCGGGTACAGCACTGCCGTATTTCTTTTTGACCCGCTCGGCTTCGTCGGCTGGAATTTTTAAGATTTGGGCTAAATCTTGGGTCACGTGTTCGCCACCAAGCGGCAAGACCGCACTGTGGGCAAGGTTGCCACGCCGAAAGACCGCCACATCGGTTGTGCCGCCACCAATGTCTATCAGCACCGTGGTGGTGTCTTCCTCGACTGGCTCGAGGGTACTGAGTCCACTGGCATAGCCTTGTAGCACCAAGCCATTGACATGAACCCCAGCTTGCGAGACACAGTGGCGCAGATTTGCCAAAGGTCCTTGTGAGCCAGTCACGATATGGACATCCACCTCGAGGCGAACGCCGTGCATTCCTAGGGGGTTTTTGATGCCTTCTTGACCATCCACGGTATATTCTTGAGGCAGAACATGAATCACTTCGCGGTTGGGGTCGAGCGGTACAGCTCTGGCATTTTCGACCGCGCGGTCAATGTCCGAACGGGCAATTTGTTGCCCTCGGCGAATCGCCGCTAAACCATGGCTGGTCAAAGCACTCAGATGACCACCAGCCACGCCAACATAGACATCGCGCACCGACACCCCAGCCACCCGCTCGGCAGCACTGATGGCGGCTCTGATGCTGGCAGTTGCTCGCTCGAGATTGACCACCACACCGCGTTTTAAGCCTTCGGATGGCACTGTGCCTTCGCCGATAATATCGAGGATGTTATCCGAACCAACTTCACCGATAACAGTGGTGATTTTGGTACTGCCGATGTCCAAACCGACAATCAGCCGACTCTCTGTATTTGAGGTCATTGGACACTCACCCCCCATGTATAAACATTAACGCGCTTACCTCGAGATTGCATAACCATCATTCTGACACTTTCCCCATGTTTCAGCAAACTGTCATGGGTTTGCGCCCAGATTTGCCCAGACTTAAAGCTCACCAAAAACCCATTAGAATCAAATTTTACTCGAGTAGCGCCCATATCTTTTGCAGTTCGTGCCACCAAAAGGCTTTCAGCAAAACGGGCTTGGCTTTCGCCCTCGAGAATGAGTGTGGCTTTTGCGCCTGGTAAAACCGTGCCATCTTCGGCAATCACGACTGTTTTACCTGTTTGTTTCCAAATAGCCAACGGCAGACGCTCGACCAACCGAATCGTGATTTGCCCTGGAAAGCGTTTGACAATGCTGGCACGCAGCACCCACGGTTCGCGTTCAAGTGCCACGGCTCGAGCCGTTGAGACCCACAACCACGGATTGCCTCGAGCCACACCCGCCATTTGTGCGACCTCTTTGGCAGCTAAATTCTTTGTGCCAGACACCAGCACTTGGTCAACTGGAAAGAAAAACCAACTCGAGGCAAAAAGTACCACCACAATCACCCCAAGCGCAAAAAAAGAACGCCAGACGGTTTGTTTTATCGGATTAGTCATGCTGCCTCCCAGGCACAGTCAGGGTGAAAAGGTAAAAGGGTAAAAAGGTGAAAAGAAAAAAGCATCATACCTTTTACCTTTTCTACTTTTAACCTTTTGACCTTCATACCTTCCCCCAAATTTCAACTTCGCGCTCTAATGGTACACCCAAAGCGTTTTCAACTTGCTCGAGCAGTGCCAAGACATCGGTGGCAGTTGCGCCACCAAGATTGACGATAAAATTACCATGCTCGAGTGAGACCATGGCGTTACCGACTTGTGTACCTTTTAAGCCAGCCAAATCTACCATTCGTCCAGCGCTGTTGCCAACGGGGTTTTTCCAAGCACAGCCAAAAGTGCGCCAGTGGGGTTGTCCTTTGCGGGCAGCGTCGGCAAGGTTCATGCGCTCTTGAACAATTTCGGGGGTTGTTTTCTCGAGTTTAAGTTTAACTTTGGTGACCACGCCAACGCCATTTTGACCTTGCGGTAGGCTCGAGTTGCGGTAGACAAAGCCGAGTTCTTGGGGCGTGTGGACTTTAGCAAGACCATCGGTCACGATTTCTAGCTCCGTGATGACATCTGCCATTTCGCCGTAACGTGTGCCAGCATTCATCCGGACTGCGCCGCCAATCTGGGCTGGCACACCCCAAAGCCCCTCGAGACCCGATAAACCAAGGCGCTGTAACTGGCGCACCAAACCTGGAATCGGTTTGGCTGCCCCGACCCAACCCGTAAAAACATGGGTCTCGGTCTCGAGTTCTGGGGTTAAATCAGCTTGGCTGTATTCGCCACCCAACCGAATCACGCGCTCGGTCAAGCCCGCATCCGAGACAATTAAATTGCTACCGCCACCCAAAACTTTATAGGGGGCTTTGGTCGCCTCGAGCAGTTGCGCCAAATTGTGGCAGACCCAAAGTTCAGCTTGTCCACCAACACCAAGGGTCGTAAACTGGGCTAAACGCACCACTCGAGGCAGACCTTTGGCGGTCGGACTTGGCATTACGCTACAGGCTTGGGTCATCGGGCAACCTCTGATAAGACTTCGCGCAGTACCTTGGTGACATCGCCAGCCCCCATGCTGACGATTAAATCG
The DNA here is from genome assembly GCA_043778225.1 of Deinococcales bacterium. GTDB lineage: Bacteria > Deinococcota > Deinococci > Deinococcales > JAAFIG01 > JAAFIG01. The sequence goes on from JAYWGM010000094.1 coordinate 25,556, forward strand.
CCAGCTTGGGCAGTTTCTCGAATATGCTTTTTAACCGATGCCAAATTTGGATAGTAGGTCACCTCGAGAAAACCTTGAGACTGCATTTTTTCGAGAATCCGCTGCGAATTAACCCCTTCAATTTGGCTTTCGCCAGCACTGTAAATATCCAAAAGTAACACTTCGTGGGCATTTTGCAACACGGTCACGTATTTTTCCCAGTCTCTGGCGGTGCGAATCACGCGGTGTGGCTGAAAAATCACCCGCACCCGTTTATCGTAAGAAAGCGCCCCATAAATGGCGGCTTTGACTTTGGTTGGATTATGGGCGTAGTCGTCCACCAAGAGCGCTTTTTTGTATTCGCCCAAGACTTCCCAGCGCCGCCCAGCCCCACGAAAATTTGCCAGCGCCAGTGCGGCTTTTTCTAAATCCAAGCCCTCGAGATGCGCCACTGCCAAAGTTGCCACGGCATTGAGGACATTGTGCGCCCCCGGCACAAGCAAGCGCACATCTACCAAAGGCAAGCCATGCAGGGTCAGGGTAAACGTCGGTTGTCCACCCTCGAGCTTGAGGTGACTGGCGCGGTAATCGCCACGCTCGATGCCATACGAAACCGCACCCTCGAGACAATCTTTAAGAATCTCCTCGAGAACCAGCCAATCGGCACAGTAGACCACTTGTTTAGCATTGCCAGCAAATTCACAAAATGCCTGGTGCAAATCTGCCACACTGGCATGATAATTGTTGCGAACGTCGGCTTGGGACAGTGCCACATGGTCATCTTCGATGTTGGTGATGATTGCAATATCAGAATGCACTTTAGCAAAAAGCGGGTCGGACTCGTCTATTTCAGCAATAAAATGCACCCCAGCCCCGACCTTAGCGTTGCCACCAATCGCCGCGACTTCGCCGCCAACAAAAGCCGTCGGGTCAGCGCCGCAATCCTCAAAAACAGTTGCTACCATCGCACTGGTACTGGTTTTTCCATGTGTCCCAGCCACCGAGATACCGCGTTTTAAGCGCATCAGGTCTGCTAACAATTCGATTCGCCGCAAAACCGTTTTACCTTGTTCTCGAGCATACAGCACTTCGGGTTCATCGCTGTGGATACCCGTAGACAAAACCAGCGCATCCAAGTCTTGGGTCACGTGCAGCACCGAATGCCCATGCGCCACTAAAATTCCAGCCGCCTCGAGTTCTCGAGTTTTTGGAAAAATATTTTTATCGCACCCAGAAACCTGATGCCCAAACGACTGCAAAATCAGGGCTAAACCGCTCATGCCGATTCCGCCAATGTCCATTAGATGGTAGTGCATGGCGCTCCCTTAGGGAAGGTAAAAAGGTAAAAAGCGACCCAGCCCGTGAGGTGCATCTTTAGGGTCAAGAAAGGTAAAAAGGCAAAAGAAGAACCTTTTAACCCTTTGACCCTTTGACCTTTTAACCCTTTTTTCATAATCCCTCGAGTATCGCGTCTGCTAGGCGCTTGGCTGCGCCAACTGGACTGTTTTTTTGTACAACACTTCGCCACTCAGCGAGGTGAGCCGCATCCAAGCATGACAGCATACCGCTTACCAGCTTGCCGTCAATACCCAAAAGTTCGGCTTCTAGGTCCGGCTCGAGAACACATAAGCCAGCCCCCCGAGCTTCGAGGGCTTGGGCATTTTTGACCTGATGGTTTTCTGCACTGCTGGGCAGTGGAATTAAAGCCAGTGGCACACCATGAAAAGCTGCGTCGGCAATCGTACTCATACCGGCTCTGGTAATCCCAAAATCAGCCGCCGAAAAAGCGGCTGCACCATCTATAAATTCGGCACACTTGTACCAAGGCAAGTGTTTGACCTGAGATGCAACTTCCTCGAGTCTGCCACGCCCAGTCTGATGCAGCACTTGGGCATTTTTGCCTGTTAGAATTCGCTCGAGAAGCGGCGGCAGCAAGGTATTGAGGCGCACACTGCCCTGCGAGCCACCCATCACCAGCACCGTGAATTTATCTGGCTCGAGATCAAACATGGCTCTTGCCTCGAGACGTAGCACAATGGTTTCGCGCACGGGCATACCGACCACCACTGTTTTGGCGTTTTTCAGGTGGGTTTTTGTGGCGGCATCGGCTAAGGCAATCAGTTTGGCTCGAGTCGCAAAAAGCCGTGTCACCAAGCCCGGAAAAGCATTGGCTTCGTGCATCGCCAGTGGCGTACCCGTGAAAAAAGCGCCCGCCATGCCGGGAAAACTGGCAAAGCCGCCAAACCCAACGACCAAATTTGGTTGATATTGGCGCACCACTCGAGTTGCATCTAAAAAACCCATGCCCGCATTCCAGAGCGCTACTGGGTTTGGGCGCGAACGGTCTAATTTACCTGCCCGAACGCCAAAAAATTCAAGGGCTTCGTCTCGAGCCAGACGCTCTTCCATACCGCCAGACGCACCAATTAAGGCACTTTGTATGCCTCGAGTTTTGAGTTCTCGAGATAGGGCTATGGCGGGGAAAATATGCCCAGCCGTGCCGCCTGCCGAAAGCAGAATTTTCATGCTTTAATCGCCACTCTCGAGCAGTTGCCCACGCAGGTGTGGTCTTGGGGTGCTGCGTTTTTCGTGTTTGACCAAAAGCGCATGAGCGCCGTGCATCCAGCCCATAACAATCGCACAAGCCACCATACTCGAGCCACCATCGGAAACAAACGGTAGAGTCATGCCCGTATTAGGAAAACGCCCAATCGTGACTGCCAAGTTAATCAGGGCTTGGGCGACCAAAAGCAGCATTGCGCCACCACACAAAATACTGGCGGCATCGCGTTCGTCAGCATCTATATGAACCGCCTTTGAAAGCCGCCGCATGGTGTCTAAACCAACCCAAAGAATACAGGCAAAAGCAGCAAAAATCGTGGTGATGCCCAATAACCCAAGGCTGTGTGCCACCGTCGAAGACACAAAATCGTTGGTTTCAGCAAAGAACTTAAATTTATCTTGAGCTGGTCCACGCCCATATACGCCACCACGTTCAATCACACACCGCGCAAATTCGACTTGGGTTTTATCGGGTTTATAACACAGGTCGTCGGTGCGGAGGGTGTCGGTAAAACCATCGAGTCTCGAGCCAATATAATTATTTTGCTGCACATAATAGCCAATCAAAGGCGAGGCAATCACGGCGGCAGTTATAGCGATACTCAGAATTCTGCCAATTGGTGCGTTAGCCAAAAACATCACACCCAAGCCAAGCATAAACGTAAAAATCCCAGCCGAGGTACTTGGCGCAAGTAAAATCAGCACACTGGTTGCTCCAAGTGCCAAAGCTGGAACCCAAAGCGCATAGCGTGTACCGCGCCGTGCAAAAAAAGAGGCAAAATAAGCAATTAAAGCCACTTTGGCAAACTCGGAGGGTTGGAACTGAAAGCCAAAAATTGGAATCCAGCGCCGCACACCGTTGATTTCGCGCCCAAAAAACAAGACCGCCACCAGAGCAATTAAACACAAGACCCAAGCGTATTTACCAAGTTGTACCGAAGCTCCAGCCCTAAGCTGCGAAACCGCCAAAGTAACGGCTAAACCCAAGCCAATAAAAATCAGGCTGCTTGGCACATCGGCAGGTGTGGCGGTTGCCATTGCCAGTGTTCCCAAAGCAAAAAGCACCAACTGAGCAGCCAGCAATAACGGATTAAGTGGTTTCATGATGCTCCTTTTTTGAGTGCTGTCACAGTTGCATCTTTGAGTGCTGTCACAGTTCCATCTTTGAGTGCTTGGACTGCATCCCGAAAAGCCAGTCCTCGAGCTTTATAATTTTTATACAAATCAAAACTTGTGCCAAGTGGCGCAAGCAGCACACTGCCACCTTTGGCAAGTTCAAAACCGAGTTGAACGGCTTTGGGCATGAGTGTTTCGGCAGTTTCGGCGCTCAGGTCTACAATCCGAATTCCAGTGTGCTGCAAGGCTTTGGCATAAACCAGACCCGATTCACCAAAAGCAAGTAGCACGGCTACTTTTTTCATCAAAGGCTCGAGTTTCAAAAATTCGGTGCTGTGTTCTTCGGGGGTCAGTTTATCGCGCCCACCCACAATCCATGCAATCGGGGCTGGGGCATTCTCGAGGGCGCTCTGGACAGCCAGAACCCGTGTGGCGATACTGTCTTCGATAAAGCGAGTATTTTGGAGAATCGCAATGGTTTCAAAACGCCCAGCCACACCGGGAAACTCCAGCAGGGCTTGGCGCATTTTTTCAAGGTTTGGCAATTTATCATGGCGCTTTAAGTATGCCAGCACCGCCACGACCGCGACTCGAGCATTTTGTGGATGAACCGTGTTTGGAATCTCCTCGAGTGTTAATAGTGTTGTACCTTGGGCTAAAACTGCCCCAGATTCGGCAACTCGCGCCAGTTGCGCCTGTGTCTCGCGCCCAAGGGCTAAGGATTCTGGTAGCACCAAGGTATCGTTGACCCCAAGATTCTTGGCAATCTGCCATTTGGCGGCTTGATAGGCTGCCAGTGAACCATGATCGCGGATGTGGTCTACGCCAATGTTGGTGATCACCGCCACTTCTGGGCGGTAGGTCTGGATGCGCTCTAACTGGAAACTCGAGAGTTCGACCACACAGACTTGGGCATCCAGCACATCCAAAAGCGGTGGGTCAAAATTGCCACCGACTTTGGCGTTTAGCCCTTGCGACTCGAGCAAGTGGGCAATTAAAAGCGTGGTGCTGCCTTTTCCAGCTGTACCTGTAATGCCGATACTTGAGAATGTAGCGGTTCTAAAAGCCAGTTCGACTTCGCCCCAGACTGGAATGTTAGCCGCTTTTGCCGCCTGCATACTCGGGTGCAGCATCATCACCCCGGGCGCAGCCACCACAAGTTCAATCCCAGATAAATCAAAAGTCTCGAGCCGCAAAAACCCCAATGCCAATGCCTCGGATGCGCCAAATGGGTTTGATGATTCATCAAACCAGACTCCAGACCAGCCAAGTTTAGCAAGGTGGCGGATTACACTCGAGCCACTGCGCCCTAGCCCAAAAACAAGGGTTTTCACACCTGACCGCCCGTCATGATACTCCAAGCCAGCATCGTGGCAACCGCCGTAATGGCAAGAAAACGCACTGTAACCTTGGTTTCCGCCCAACCAAGTTTTTCAAAATGATGATGAATTGGAGTCATTAAAAATAGACGTTTATCCACACCGTGAAAGCGTTCGTTATAGCGCTTAGAAAGAACTTGCAGCACGACACTGACAATTGCCATGACTGGAAAAATCGCAGCGATTGGTAAAACCCAGGTCCAACCTTGGGTGATGTAAACGCCAGCCACAACACCGCCAAGGGCATGAGACCCTGCATCTCCCATGAAAATTTGGGCTTTTGGGGCATTAAACCATAAGTAGCCAAGCAGGGCTGCCACGGTCATACCTGCAATTGGCGATAAACCAATTAATGGCACAAGAATAATGGCAACCGTCCCCGCACAAAGTCCGTCTAAGCCATCGGAGAAGTTAATCGCATTGGCAGTACCGACTGCCACAAAGCAGTAAAAAGCCGCATCCAACCAAAAGTTGCCAAGTAAAGAAATTTGACCCGCCACGACATAAGCAAAGCCTGCTGCCACAAAAATTTGGGCTGGGAATTTGTAACGCGCTGGTAAATCGCCTCGAGTAGCACGCCCGAGCATTCTCGAGCGGACAATGCTGATGTCGTCCCATGCACCAACGCAGTACATCCCAAAAGCCAGCCAGACCACCGCCCAACCTTTGATGTCTGACATTCCAGTCAAGCCAACAAAACCCAGCCAGACCACAAAAATAACCAATGTGAACGGAATCCCGCCCATTGTTGGTGTGCCGTCCTTGACCAAATGGGTTGCAGGACCATCGCGACGCACGGTTTGTCCCCAACCGCGCTGCTTGGCGAAACGCAAAAAAATACCAACCGCAAACCACGATAACAAGGCTGTCAAAACAAATCTCATGGTGATACCTCGACCTTCATCGTGTCACCAAACAAGCTCGAGTCATCAGCGACACAAACGACCGCGCATCAAAAAACGCCACACTCGAGCCAACTGCCACTGCCAGTGTATCGCCACCAACTGCAAGGCTCGAGCCAGTGCTGGATAAGATGATGGTTTTGATTGGCTGCTCGTTGCTGCTGACTTGGACGGTTGATTTGTCTAAAGTGTAGGTGTAGCCCAATGAGCGCACAGCTTGCCCGCGCACCACCGCATAGGTATTTTGGTCAGCCACCAAGGAAAAATTATTGTTCTCGAGTTGGCGTACTCGAGTAACAGCATTGGACAAAACATAGATTTCTTTACCGACCAAAGCAAAAGTGCTGCTTGGTAAGTCCAGCACACTTGAAGGTAAACTCGGCACACGCCCGATTTTTGTGCCATCAAAACGAAAAACATCACCCTCAAGCGTAAAAATAAAACGGCTTGAAAGAAGGCTCGGTTGTCCAGCCACGCCAAGACTTTGCGGCACACCCTCGGCGCGTTGCACCAATCCAGCCCGAGGCAGTGCCAACCACCACGCATTGTTGTACCAAGCCACACTCGAGATTCGCAAAGGGGCTTCAAACCAACCATGCCCCGTTTGTCCACGAATTGCAGCTCGAGAAAAAACCGCCGCCATACTTGAGTTGGCTGCCACACAGACTGCATCGCCGTTGGGATTGACCACCAGACTGGCAATGCTATTCAGGCTCGAGCTTTGACTGGCTTGGGTGGCTTGGACTGGAACGCAAGCCGATAAAATTATCAACACCAGCAAAGCTGCTTTGGCATTTTGCCTTGGCATATCAGGGTGATGACCCCTACGGTTTTTTGGTTTGTGTAGGGGCGAACCTTGTGTTCGCCCTGCTTTAGCCTGTGTTCGCCCTGCTTTAGCATTTTGCAACAGCCTTGGCGAGTCAGGGTAGACACGGGCGACCCTGCCCGATAGGTGCGTGTTTTGGGTCAAGAAAGGGTCTACCCCTACGGCTGGATAGGCTCTGTTGTTCTGATTCGGCTTATTAGAGGCGTTCACGCAGCACCTCCACAATTTGCTCTAGCTGCATAAATCTTGAGCCTTTAACAAGGATGGTATCGCCGTTTTGAATATCTGGTAAAAAACGCTGCTTGGCTTCGGTGGTGCTGGCATACCAAAGCGCATCTGCGCCGTTCTCGAGGGCGGCTTGAGCTAAGGCATCGCCGTGTTCACCAATCGCAATCACAAGGTCAGCAAGTTGCCCAGCCGTTGCCCCAACTTCGCTGTGGTAGCGGCGGCTGTCAACACCAAGTTCGCGCATATGCCCTAAAATTGCCACCTTGCGCCCAGAAAAGCGTGCAAGGGTCTCGAGACTGGCGGTCATCGAAAGCGGATTGGCGTTGTAAGCATCGTCTATTAGCGTAATTTTACCACGTTCAATCTTCAGCCGCCCACCGGGGATTTGGCTGTTCTCGAGCCGATTTTTGGCGGTCTCGAGCGCAATTCCATAGTGTTCTGCCAGCGCCAGTGCCAAGACTGCACTTTCGGCAATCTGCAAACTTGGGGTCTCGAGACGGATTGACTGCCCATGGTAGCTAAAACTGACCGCTTCAGCACTGACTTGGACATTGATGGCGCGGTGGCTGCACGACTCGAGGAAACCATAACTGTTGGTGTTTGGGTATCGGTGCGCCGTATTTCCAGCCACCAAATTATATGGGGCTTGAAGAATTCGACCTTTTTCGTACTGCACCGTTTCGACACTGCCTAAAAATTCGGTGTGCGCCGCGCCAACTGCCGTAATCACGCCAACATTGGGCGCAACCAGTGCCATCAGGTCGTCCATTTCACCAATTCGGTCTATGCCCATTTCAATCACATGGGTGCTGTCGGCAGTCACCTCGGAGAGCAAATAGCACGCCAAGTAATTGAGGGTATTGAGGTTGCCGGGCGTACACGAACAATCCAGCGCACTCGAGACCAGACTTTTGGCGGTGGTTTTGCCTGCCGAACCAGTGATGCCGATTATTTCGGCTTGGGTTGAGTCGCGGTGCAACCTTGCCCAACTTCGTAAGGCAACCGTGGCATCTGGCACACGCACGGCTCGAGGCACATCCTGGTCGGTCAAGATAAAAGGCGCACCCGCCTCGAGGGCAGCCTCAATAAAGTCATTGCCATGCCGGGTTGCCCCTTGGAGGGCAGCAAAAGCGGTATTTGGGTCGCACTCCGAACTGACAAAACTGATTCGCTGGGCGGGTCGGGCATCGCTCGAGATGGTGGCATGGAGTTGTTGGGCATATTGGTGAGGGTCAATCATTTGCGCCTCGAGCATACTTGAGTATCATGTGTAAGTGATTCATCATTGAGTATCATGTGTAAGTCACTCATGGTTTTATTTTTTAACGCACGGCACAGGAGCAATCCCATAACGTGCGGCGGTCTCGAGGACAAGTTGACGAAAGACTGGGGCAGCACCCAACGAACCGTGGACATCTTTTTTCGGCGCGTATAACTGCACCGCGATAATCACTTTGGGGGCTTGCACTGGAAAAAACCCAGCAAACAAGGCATGGTAACGACTGGCGGATTTTTTGCCGTTGTACCAAGTCTCGGAAGTCCCAGTTTTGCCACCGACACAATAATTTGGCACTTGGGCGCGTTTTACGCCTTCATTGACCGTATACTCAAGCATTTCGCGGGTGGTGCGGGCGGCGCTTTCCGAAATCACTTGGACTGGCTTAGGAATGTCTTGTCCCTCAAATAATTTGGGGGTAATCAGTTGCCCATCGTTGACCAAAACGCTAAAACTGGTGGCAAGTTGCAGGGCAGTGCTGGTAAAACCTTGCCCAAAGCTGTGGGTTGCAAAGTCTCGAGGTCGCCAAGTCTGCCAGTCGGATAATTCGTTGCGCTCGAGGCTGGGGTCGTTTTTCCAAGTCTTTTGTCCAAAACCAAATTTGACCAAATAATCATGCAGTTTCTGCGCCCCCAATTGGTCGGCAAACCTCGAGATGCCAACATTGCTCGAGTAGCGCAGCACTTCTTTGAGTGTCAGGTTTGGTTGGTGTTCAATCGCATCGCGGATGGGTGGCGCGTTGCGGTACGGGCGCTGCATTGGCGCGTAAATCGGCGAGTCTGGGGTTGCCATACCCTCGTTGACCAACATACTGGCGACCAGCGCTTTAATCGTGCTGCCGGGGTCGAAGGTATCGCGGAAAGCCCGATTTTTCCAGAGACCTTCGCGTGAAGCTTGCCAATTGCTCGAGTCAAAGCCCGGCGCATTGGCAATGGCTAATGCCCGACCTGTTTTTGCCTCGAGAATCACCACCGTGCCACCCTCTGAACCAGTTGAAAGCATCGCATTCTCGAGCGTCGCTTCGGCACTGGCTTGCATAATCGGGTCGAGGGTTAAGACCAAATCTTGTCCGCGCTCGAGTCGGGCATTTTGGAATTTTTCGATGCCATACAAACCAGTATTGTCGTCGCCAACAAACCCCAGTACGCCAGCCGCCAAACGCCCTTGGGGGTAAAAGCGCTCGAGGTTATCTTTTTTGCCTGTGCTTTCGGCTAAGGTAATAAATCCATCTTCGCCGCGCAGTAAAACCCGCCCACGCCGCACATCCTCGGATATTTTAGGCACAAATGGCAATCCCAAAGATAAACCCGTAAACTCAAGCCAAAGCACAACCGTAAAAAATGCCAAAACCGCACCAACCAAACCAAAGCGCCAAGGTTGACTCTGGGCAGGCACGACCTCAATTGGGGTAAAAACCTGCTCGAGCGCAGTTGGAAGGTGTTCAGTTTTGTCTTGGGTCTGAATCATTTATCTCCACTGGGTCTCGAGGGTTATTTTTTGCGGAACTTCTAGAATTGGCTTAGGGGCTTTGAAAGGCTTAAACTCAAGTTGCAAGCTGTCGGCACTTGAAAAAGGAATCATGTTGTTGCTAAAAGCCCAGCGCCGCACCCGAGTTGGACTCTCGAGGTTGGCAAGTTGCAATTGTAATTCAGAGCGTTCTGCCATCAGGTCAGCCGTCTCGAGTTGTAAATCCGATAGGTTTTGCTGGCTGTCTCGGGTGGCAAAACGCACCCCAACCAAGAGCAGCACCAAAGCTGTATAAAACAACATAAAACGCTGAATGCGCTCGGTCATGGTCGAATCACCGTACCGATTCGCAGCTTAGCGCTTCTGGAACGCGAATTCTCGAGCAGTTCAGACTCACTTGCCTCAAGTGGCTTTTTCGTGGTCGGCTCAAGCTCAGAACGCATAAAGCGCTTAACAATTCGGTCTTCGAGCGAATGAAAACTAATCACCGCTAAACGCCCGCCGTCTTTAAGAATCGTTTTGGCTGCCACCAAACCAGCTTCTAATGCGCCCAATTCGTCGTTGACATAAATTCGCAAGGCTTGAAAAGTGCGCCGGGCTGGGTGAATCCCTCGTGCGTGCTGACCGGGGTAAGCGCTTTTAATGATTGTGGCAAGTTGGATGGTGCTGTTTAATTCGGTTTTCTCGCGGGCTGCCACAATCGATCGAGCAATGCGCCGCGAATGCCGCTCTTCGCCATAATCGTAAATAATTTGTGCCAATTCCTCGTAGTCCATGGTGTTGACCACATCGGCAGCACTCTCGCCCTGTTGCGACATTCGCATATCCAGTGGCGCATCGGTATGAAAAGAAAAACCACGCATCGAATCATCGAGTTGGAAACTCGAGACCCCCAAATCGAGCAACACACCATCCACTTTTTCGGGGATAAGCACGGCTAAATCCCGAAAGTTGCCTTGACGGGTTTCTAAACCAATCAAATTGGCTTCGGCAGCCCGTGCTAAAGCAAATGGGTCTTGGTCAACACCAATCACTTGCGCCCCAGCCGCCAGCAACAAGCGCGTATGCCCAGCCCCGCCCAGTGTGCCATCCACAAAGAGCTTTCCAGCTTTTGGCTCGAGACCAAGCAGCACTTGGTTTGGCAGCACAGGCAAATGAGTCAACTCAGACGAAACGTCTGTTTGCCTTTTAACCCTTTGCCCTTTTACCCTTGCCATTAGCCCACCAACCTTCGCAGCACTTCGGGCAGGTCATCTTGTTTGGGTGGCTGCATTTGAACTTCAGCAATAATCGTGTTCCATCGGTCTATATTCCACAGTTCAAGCCGTTTTGGTGCGCCAGTCACAACCACATCACCCTCGAGCGCCGCATAGCCACGCAGGGTGCTTGGAATAGTAATCCGAAAAGCGTTATCTAAACGAATTTTCTGAGCGCCACTGTAAAAAAAACGCATAAAATCCCGACCAGCTTTGTCGTTTAAGGGTAAATCCTCGACCGCACTTTCGATGCGCTGCCACTCGGACAACGGAAAAATATAGACGCAACCCTCAAAGCCTCGAGTCAGCACCATGCCATCCTCGACAAACTTACGAAAGTCCGGTGGCATCACCACCCGACCTTTGTCATCAATTGCGTAAGGGTATTCTCCGAAGGGCATCTCCCACCCATTCCCACCCTGCTTAGATTCGCTGCTCGAGACCACCTCGAGCAATAACACGACCAGCAAAAGGTGAATCGTTCTCGGAAGAGAATATCACGCTTTGCCTAGTTTTACCACTCAGCCCCACAAATCCCCATTTAAGAGGCATTTTTCACATTGTTTTCCCACTTGAGCTAAAAACTTAGAATCTGAATCAAGATAACTAAAGCCGTGCTGAACGAATTACTTGATGCGATTATACACCAAACCCAGTTATTGCCAACTTCTAAACTGCTCGAGTCGGCAACGGAACAATCATGCCACTTGCATCTGTGCCAATCCAGACTTCAACGCCATACAATTGACGCAGCAAGTCCGAATTCAGCACCTCGAGTGGTGTTCCATCTGCCACGACCCGAGCCTCACCGAGCGCAATCACGCGATTTGCTCGGGCTGCATAAGGAATATCATGGGCAATAAAAACCACACACGCTCCAGCCTTGGCTCGAGTTTGCAGTGCCTCGAGTAAGCGCATTTGATAACGTGGGTCAAGCCCAGCCAAAGGTTCATCAAGCAGTAAAATCAGTGTGGCTCGAGCCAGTGTCATGGCTAACCAAGCGCGTTTGGCTTCGCCAGTCGAAAGCTGGGTGATTGGTTTTTCGATCAAATCCTCGAGTTCCATGGCAGCAACCGCCTCGAGAAAAGCGCTTTGACGAGGTTCTGCCAGCAAAATCAATTCACGCACCGACAACGGGAACGGCACACTCGAGTACGCTGGTAAAAACGCCAATTTGGAAGCCACCACACCTTTAGATAAGCCGCGAATATCTGTTCCCTCGAGCAGTATCGAGCCATCCAAATGCTGTAACTCGCGCAGCCCCGCCAAAGCAGCCAGCAAAGTGCTTTTACCAGCCCCATTAGCGCCAATAATCGCCGCCACTTCGCCAGCTTTGAACTCGAGTTGCACATTTTGTACAATTACTCGAGCAGCGCGGCGAATCGTGATGTTTTGGGCAGTCAAGGGTAAAGTCATAAATCCTTTAGAATATACCTTGAAAAATTGGACATTTTGTCCTAGAATAAAGCTGTGAACGTCATCGCTCCAAAAGCCATTCGGGATTTTGTGCAGCGTTACCCAGAAGCCGATGAAGTGCTGCGCGATTGGTACAACACGCTACGAAAATCCGAGTTTCAAAACTGGGCAGAACTTAAAGCCACCTTCTCAAGCGCTGATGTCATTCCTAACCAACAAAGTGGTTTACTGGTGATTTTTGACATTGGTGGAAACAAATACCGCGTGGTGGTCAAAATAGATTTACAAAGCAACTTTGCCATGATTCGTCATATTTTTACCCATCTTGAGTACACCATTTGGAATAAAAAAGGAAAACCCTCATGAATATCTCGCAAGCCCTTGAGTCGTGGACAGGATTATACAGCGCCAACATTCGCAAACCCGAAAGCGAACATCAGTACCTTGAATTGCTCGAGTTTATGAATCATTTGACTGACCATTACAACACCGACCTCGAGCCACACCGAGGACTTTGGAATTTAGTGGCACAGTATATGTTTGAATGGGAACAAGCCAACGAACCAAAAATCCCTGAATCCGAACCGCATCAGATTTTACAATTTTTGATGCAGCAACACCACTTAAAAGCAAAAGATTTCAAGGATGTGATAGACCAGAGTCTACTCTCAAAAATCTTATCGGGCAAACGAAAAATTAGTAAACACATGGCTCAGATTTTTGCGAAACGTTTTGATACATCACCAGCCATGTTTTTATGAAGCCCGTCTCGAGAGAACCATCAGGTAAATCCCGCCCAGCACCGTCGTAAATGCCCCAGCCGGAATTTCGTTGGGAGCAAGCAAGGTGCGCCCCAAAACATCCGCCAAGCTGACAAAAATCCCACCCAGCAAGGCACTGGCGGGCAATAACTTACGGTAATCTGTGCCAAAAATGGCTCGAGCCAGACTGACTGCCAATAAGCCGACAAAACCCATTAAACCGCTTGTGCCAACCGCCACACCGGTCAGCAAAGCTGCCAGCATCAAAACCAAATTTCTCGAGCTTTTGGCATTCAGACCCAGATTTTCGGCTACGTCGTCGCCCAGTTGCAAAAGGTTGGCGGTGCGCCCAAGCATCAGCCCCAGACCAAGACCAAAGACCGCAAACGGCAGCATCAGCCAAAGTTGACTTGTGCCAAGCGCATAAAAACCACCCACCACCCAGCCCAGTACATTGGCACTGGAGGGGCTTTGTGAAAGCGCCAGCAGCAACGCCAACCCCGCAAGGCTAATCGAAGCCAGTGCCACACCAATTAAGGCGCGACGCTCGCTCGACCGTTCAAACGACAATTGACTTAAAAGCCAAACCGCAAACCCCGCACCCATGCTGGCTAAGACTGGCGTACCAAAACCCGCCATGCCAATTTGTTGCAACAAGACCGCACCAAGCGCCGCAAAACCTGCTAAGCCCAGCAAGTACGAATCTGCCAGACTGGTACGAAACCCAGCTTGTAAAAGTGGACCGGTCATGCCCAAACTCGAGCCGACCAGCAACGCTAAAAATACTCGAGGCGCACGAACTTCTGACAGAATTTGGGCGGCAGTCACATCAGCTTGACCAACAACCCATGCCAGCAGGGTTTGAACTGAAATAGGATATGAACCAAGCGCTAACGAAACACCAAGCACCAAAAGTAAAACCAGGATCAGCACAAAAAACCAAAGACGACTCGAGCCATTGGTGTGGCTCGAGATTCGAGAAAATGGTTTGGGCGTTGTCACATTGATAACCTGTCATACAAGCAGGGAGACCACTTCTTGACTCTAAAGATGCACCTTCGGGCTGAGTCGCAAGGGTCTCCCCTACTTTTTAGCCTTACGATATTATTGCTTGGGGTAAAGAAGCGCAATTAAGGTCTCGAGCGTTTCGACTGCTCTTGGACCCGGAGCGGTCACAAATGGGTCGGAGCTAAGGATATGGACACGGTTATTTCGCACCGCATTGAGGTTTTTCCACGCCGCACTTTGCTCAAGCCGCTCGACTGGGCTTGGAGCAACTGCGCCCGTGGCGGTCACAGCCCGAAACGCCACAATCACATCGGGGTTAGCTGCCACGATTTGCTCTAAACTTAAAACCACAAAACCGGGTTGACGTGGGTCGGCGCTGGGCGTGCCTTTAGCAACATTATTTGCGCCAGCTTGCTCGAGCAAGTCGCCAATATAGGTTTCGTCGGTGGTGCTAAAAACCTGTCCACCAGCCGCCAACAGCGCCAGAACTTTGGGCTTAGTCACTTTGCTAGGTACTTTTGCCAGAATTCGCTTGACTCGAGACTTCAAAAAATCCAAACGGGCTTGAGCATACGATTCGCGCATCGTTAATTTGCCAAACAGCGTGTAGGTATCGTAGACATCTTTGAGGCTCGAGTCTGGAGTGACGATTAAAGGCATTGGCAGCGCACCAAGTTGACGCGCCGAAGCTGCTGTTGTGCCAACCGAACCAATGAGGAGGTCTGGGCGCAGTCCAAGAATTTTCTCGAGGTCTGGGCGGTAGGCACTGCCCACTTCGGGGATACGCAAGGCAGCATCTGGATGGGTGGCACTGCTTGGGCGACCGATAGGATTTGCGCCGATGTCCACCAGAATTTCGGTGGCGGTTAAGGACAACGCCACAATTCGTTTGGCTGGGGCATTGACACTAACAGCCCGACCAAGACCATCACGAACTTGAATTGGTGCAGCTAACGCAAGCCCCGCTAAAAGCGTGGCACTGAGTAAAAATAATTTTTTCATACAAACCTCGAAAGAATAAAAACGAAAGCCGAAAACAGCACAGTACAGCATTCAGGTTTTCAGACTCCTGAATGTCCCCATTCAAACCTGTTTGAGGCTACAAATTGTCACAAAAGTGTCGGGTTAATTAGAACCCATAATACCATTCTCGGAAACCAGCTTGAATTGGAAAGTCCAAGAACAAATAGCCGTGTTTATTTTGCTGCATCAAACCTTGAATAGCCTCTGGCTCGAGCCATTGCAACGCCAGTAAATCTGAAGCGATTTGAGTCATTAAAAACGTGGTTTCTGGAGTAGACTCGAGCCGTGCCGCCAAAGGAATTTTCTGGTCAATCAACTCGGTTTTGTAATTCAGACCACGTGACAAAATCATCGTCAGTAAACCCGCTTTAAGTTCGGTTTTGGTTTCTGGTAATTCAAAAATGTTGATTCCAAAAATAATTCATGCCAACATTATGCCACTTAAACTGCCCAGTACGAATCCCCAGCACAAGACTGACACAGGACTTTGCCGCCTTGCAGCACTTCACGACCATTGAGAATTTCTTCAAAACACGTTTCGCAAGTGACTCGAGCGCCAGCCTGTGAAATCAGTCGCTCGAGTGAAAAAGTCAGGTTCACTGCTTGCAGCACCAATAATTCTGAATCTGGCAAAACCTTGTATCCCTCGAGGTAGGCGCTCCATTTGGAAAGGTAGGGAAATAAAGCTCTGGCATTGGCTCGAGCCTCAGGGTGCGGTGCAATTCGGATTGCCAAACTCGAGCGGGTGTCTATAAAGGTTGCTGCGACCTTGCCGTAATCCATTAAGCGCAGGGTGCGCCGCCCAAGCCAGCAGCCAGTTGCCACGCTCAGACCATCGGCAAAGCAACCATCGGTTTCGGTCAGAACCAGCAAGCGCTTATCGGAACGGGGTAACTCGAGACCCAGCCTCTGACCTGCCAAAAGCCCCATCCGAGCGCCCAGCACTTGGCGTGGGCAGATGTGGCGGTGTAATTTGCCAGATTGCTCGAGCATGGCGTTTAGGTCTTGATTTTTATTGGTTTGAGAGTTGGGTGAGGTAAGCCCCACCCCTACGGAATTATTCATGATTGATCGCTTATGACTCTGGCGCTTTACGTTTTTGCAGTGCCATCACACGTTGCGCCACGACTTCGATTGCACCTTCGACAGCAGCATCGAGGCTTTCTCCGTCTATGACCGGTACGCCAACGGCTCGAGCCAAGCGCTCAACATATTCTTGGAGGTTGCGAATGTCCTCAAAATGCTCGAGGTAACGCTGCATTGGGCGGTGCTTATTGGTTTCGGCATCTCGAGAATAAAAACGTTGGCGGTGTGTATCTGCCGAGTGAATCGCCACGACCATTGGCACGACAATCACATTTTCAAATAAATCCACTGGTAAATAGCCCGGAACAATGTGTGCGCCCTCAATAATCATGGTGCTGTGTTCTTTCGAGGCACGTTCGATGATGGCTCGCACCCCCACCGAAACTTGTTTTACTTGGTCACGAAAACCATCCAGCAGTTGTTCTCGAGTTGGCTTGATGTGCTGCCGACCACCACCACGCTTAAATTGGGCTTCTTCGATTGGCTCGAGGGTTGCTGTCCAAGCATCAAAGGTACTCGAGTGCAGGGCGGGCAGGAGTTCTTTACTGACCATGGCTCGCATCACTTGGCGAATAGAATCCGAGGATTCGACCCGAGTAATCCCCAAGCGGTAGCCAATTTCGGCTGCCAGCACGCTTTTACCTGTGCCGGTCACACCGCCAATCAGAATTAAAATCGGTTTTTCTGGACGGCGAATCGAGCGCAACAAAACATAGCGCCGTGCCACTTCTTCGCCAGCTTCGGCAGTCAAAGCTGTGGCAACAATTTTACGCACCCGATCTCGAGTCACCACCAGTTCGTTTTGCTCGAGCAAGTCTAACTCAATTTCTCGAGCAATCTGATGTGCCAAAGCTGGGTTTAAGCCCGTTGCCATCAGGCTTTGCGCCAGAATTCCCTTAGAAAACGGAAAACTTACGCCATCGTCATCCTCGAGAACCATCACTTGGGTGGCTCGTTGGTAGCGCTCTAAATAGGCATCTTTGCGGTCTTCACCGTAGACCCGCATGATTTCCTCGAGCGTGATGTTTTCTAAACTGGCGCGAGAAATTTCTGAAATACCAGAAACCCGCAGTTGTTTTTCGAGGTCTTTGGCAAAACCAAAGGCATCCTTAATTGGAATTCCTGCCAGTTCCAGGCTTCTGGAGAGTAAACCTTTACTAAACGGAATGGTGCGTTCGCCATCACGCACAATCACATCCTCGAAAGCTGTGGTTTGGCGCTCGAGTTTCTGAGCCGCCGCCACACCCAAAACGCTTTGGGTTTCCTCGAGAATAATTTCTTTGAGCGTTTGTGGGTCAATCATTTTGAGTTTTTTGTCCACCAAACTCTGCTCGACCCGCCGCGCAATCACCATGGCTGATTCACGGGCAATATCGGCATTGAGTAAGGATTCGACTACTAAGCCCTTGGAGAAAAAGAAATCGTGACCCCCACTTGAAACATGAATCTCGCGCATAAAGCTATTGTATACATACTTGGGCGTTAGAAATGGATTTGCCGATAAACCAGATACGCCAGTAAACACGTCTTGACCGACCAAGCAATGGTGCGAATCCAGTTGCTCGAGACTAAAATCTGGTGCGCCTGTGCATTAAAGCCAGCACTCAAAATACTGTGTTGTGGCACTTGCAAAAAAAACGTACTCAGCCACACCACACCAACCAAAACAGCACAGACCCAAGGACACCAAAATGGCACTTCTTTGAGGCTCGAGCCAAGAAAAAGACCAGACAAGACCAACTCGAGCAGCATTGGCACAAGCACAATCCCCGAGATTCTTAGCGAGTGCGCCGCTTCAAAAGCACTAAAGTTAGCGCGGTCTGCCATCTCAAAAAGTGGATAATGCACCACTTGAATTGTCCAGATAAGACCCGTCAGGTACGCCCCGACAACCAGATTTGCCAGCAGTACAAGTTTGTCCATGATTTCAAAATACGTTCTTGGTAGGAAGGATTCAAGGGCGAACACGACGTTTTGAGCAGATGGTGGTTTTTTTGCTCGAGACACGCTTTCAGGCTTTAAGCCAAGGCTCGAGAATGATAAGGATACAAGTACAGTCTTGAATCTATTGTTATGTGTAACGATATACGTTATAATTCAATATGATTATCGGGTTTCGTAATTCTGGGACAGACGATATTTTTAATGGATTGGATACAAAAGCCGCTCGAGCAACCTGCCCAGAAAATATTCTTCGGGTTGCACGACGAAAACTTGACCAGATAAACCAAGCTATTGACTTACGGGATTTGTTCGCACCGCCGGGTAATCGTCTCGAGCCACTAATCGGAAATCGGTTAGGGCAACACAGTATTCGTATTAACGAGCAATTTCGGATTTGTTTTATCTGGACTCAAAACGGTGCGACAGACGTAGAAATAACGGATTATCATTAAGCAAAAAAATAAGGAGTTAAAATGCGAATTCCAACCAACCGAACCCCAACCCATCCAGGCGAAATGTTACTCGAGGATTTTCTTGTGCCACTCGGCATGACCCAACAAGATTTAGCCCAGCGATTACACGTTTCTTATCCACGAATTAACGAATTAATTCATGGTAAACGTGGTGTAACTCCAGATACAGCTTTGCGTTTAGCCAAATTATTTGGCACAAGCCCTGAGTTTTGGTTAAACGGGCAATTGGCATGGGATTTATTTCAAGCCATGCACTCAGCAAAAATGCTTGGAGTGGCAGAAATCCAGCCGCTCGAGCAGATGGCTTAGTTACTCGAGACACGCCAAAGGCATAAGCCGAGGCTCGAGTAAGTTTACTTCGTATCAAGCAACTGCAATACTTGTGAAATTTTCAAGACTAAAAGTTTTTCACTTGGATTCACCAAACTCTGATACAAATCTTGGGTATTTTGTGAAACCAGCCAATCGGCTTTATTTTTAATCGCAATCCCAATAATCCAATCATCATCAGCGTCAGGTGAACGTTTCCCCATTCGACGATTAGCAACAAAGACCGCCCGTTGTCGCAAAATCAGCAACAAATCCTCTAAATCTTCGAGTGCAATGTATTGTCGTGCATCTCGAGTTTGAAAATACTGTTGCACAACCCCAATCAACTCTTCGATTTGCAAAGCCGATGTCAGCAGCACAAAACGTTTCATTCGCCAAAAGTACATTAGGCGTTTTGCGCCAACACCACCGAGCAAAAACGAAACGTAAACATTGGTGTCAAAAACGACTTGGAGCATTAACCACGACGATAATTTTGCACAGCCATTACTGCTAACATATCGGCTTCGTCATCAGGCATGGAATCTTTACCCATCAGACGGTCAAAAGCAGCTTCGGTCTTAGCGATAACCAACAATCTTTCTATGGCTTGGGAAGTGTTAAGCCCATACTGCATTTGATACGCCTCGAGTTGAGAAGCAATTGGTTGCTCGAGTTGAAGAGTTCGTAACATATGGGCATTGTAGCAGAGTTTTACTCGAGACACGCCAAAGGCTTTAAGCCAAGGCTCGAGAATAGTGTGAGGGATGAGAATATGGTTGAAAAGATTGAGGTTAGGCTGTCTATCAGGTAAAAGAGATATTATTTTTTGTTAGCACCCTCTTTAATTCACTTTCTAGTAGCGCCCTATTTTCGTATAACGCAATTATGAAAAAACCACTTTTGCTTTGATTAGTTTTTGTACAATACAAAGCGTCTGATTTATCTTCAAAACCGTCAACTTGAATAACATTGGTGAAAAACACTTTTCTTTTGAAAATTAATGTTCTAATTGCAATATAATCATCATGTATCTCAAGGGTGTTAGTCAAAATTGTGCTGCAACCAATTATAGTTGCAAAAATACCTAAAGGAATCATGTGATCAACTTGAGTAGAATCAGCAGTGAAATAGTAAATACTGCCACCTAAAGTAATAACTAGAGTCAAAAAAAAGAAGAAAATCTTCACTGATTTTTTAGGGCTAAATTTCACTTATTGCTCCTAGAGTTGCCTTGGGTGGGAATTTACCCACCCATTCCAAATTATTTTATTTCTTCGCAGCCTCGAGTATCACGCTCTCGAGAACATCGGCGGCAAATTTGGCATCTTCGGCTGTCAGCACAAGCGGCGGCGCGAGGCGTATGGCGTGGCTGCCAGCGCCAAGTAATATCAAGCCTTTCTCGAGGGCAAGTTTTTGTACCATATCGCGCATTTCTGGGTTCTCGAGCTTAGAAGTGGCATCTTTGACAAATTCGAGTCCAATCATTAAACCGCGTCCGCGCACATCGCCGAGTTCTGGCACTCGAGCTTGCACGGCTTTCATGCGCTCAAGCAAATACGCGCCTTGCACATTGGCATTTTCCATTGCGCCATTCTCGAGAACATCCAGTGTGGCTAGGGCGGCGGCGCTCGAGACGGGGTTGCCGCCAAAAGTTGTGCCGTGTGCGCCCGGTCCCCAAGTTGAAATGCTGTCTTTGAACATCACCGCGCTAATTGGGTAGCCACTTGCCAAGCCTTTTGCCAGTACCACAATGTCTGGCTTGACGTTATCGGCTTCACAAGCTAGGAATTGCCCAGTGCGCCCAACGCCTGTTTGCACTTCATCGGCAACCAACAAAATTCCGTGTTTGTCGCAGACTTCGCGCAGTTGGCGCATAAATCCGACGGGTGGCACAATGTAGCCGCCTTCGCCTTGGATTGGTTCGACAAAAATCGCGGCGACTTCTTCGGCTGGGGTGGTGTGCTTAAATAAATACTCGAGATGCTCGAGTACCATTTGGCTGGTGCGCGGGTATTTATATGGCTGTGGGTACGGTGCATGAAACACACCCGGCACGAGGTTGCCAAAGCCTTTGCGGTACTTAGACACACTAGCGGTTAGGCTTAACGCGCCCATGCTGCGCCCGTGGAAACTGCCTGTGAACGCAATGTAGTACGGGCGTTTGGTGTGATACCGTGCTAATTTCATGGCGGCTTCGATGCCTTCTGTGCCAGAATTGCCAAAGAAAACACGATAATCCTCACCGACGTGTTTTTTGAGGCGTTCGGCAAGTTCAATCTGAGGCTCGGAAGCAAAGACCGCAAAGCACAAATGCTGCACTTTGGCAGCTTGTTCTTGGACAGCTTTGACCACGGCTGGGTGAGCGTATCCCGTGGTATTAACGGCAATTCCAGCCATCATGTCTAAAAATTTATTGCCGTCTAAGTCGGTCAGCCAGCAGCCCTCTCCGTGCGATACAACCATCGGAAAAGAGACTGCATTGGAGGTGCTTAAAGAATTGGCATAACGTTCGAGTATTGCTTTTGATTTGGTAAAATCCATGAGAAAACCGCCTTTGTAAACCCGAGTAGCCTCGAGCCGAGAGAATTAGAAACGAGGAGGCAGTGGTTCATTGGCGGGTCTATTGAACCGCTCGTGCCACTGAAACCCGCGCCTAATCGTAGCGACCTCATCAGCTAAATTGTACTCGAGAAAACGTTAAAACGTAACCCCGTTAGCGGCTGACCAAGGTTTTAATCGCTCGAGTGGCGTTGTTGGTGTTTGGCACAGGATAATCTGGGTCGCCTTGTTGGTCGTCTGGGCGCACAAAAACCCTCGAGTCCACTTCGATTGGCATCGGTGGGCGCAGTTTTTCACGCCTTGGCTTAGCGGGAATACCATAAGCAATCGTGTGTGGTTCGATGTCTTTGGTCACGACGCTCATTGTGCCAACAATCGCATCATCGGAAATCGTGCTGCCCGCCAAAATAGTCGAGTGGTAGGTGATTCTTGCGCCAGCCCCAATCGTGGTGTGCTTTAAGGTCACATCGCTGGTCTCGAGTGGGCTATGGGTGTGGCTATAAATGTTGGCATAATCAGAAACCGAAACATGGCTGTGCAGCGTCACACCGCCGATGTCGTCTATAAAGACATTGCGGTGCAGGGTTACGTCATCACCAACACTGAGGTTATAACCAACACTCAATTGCACCCCCGGAAAAATCTTGACGTTTTTGCCGCAACGCAAAAAAATATGCTGTGCTAAAACCCGCCTAAAAGCAATTCCAAACGCCATATTATGCGCCGCAGGGCTGAGGTCGAAATTGTACCAGAGCCATAAAAGCGGTTTAACTTTGGCGAACTTTACTTTGTCCAAGATTTGGTAATGCTCTGCCTCGAGCAAGATATTATTCGGGTCTAAGTTGAGTGCCACCCACGGCAAACGTGCCTCGAGTTCGGGATAGGTTGTACCGTATAAAAACTGAGCGAGTAATTCACGACACAACAAAGCGCGGTTGGTGTTTGCATCGGATAGTTTTGCGGTTAAGTCCTGCAAATAAGTATCGAATGCACTAGAAGCGCTTTGGGTGATGTGTCGAGTCTCGAGCCAAGCCATGCGGTTAGCTTACGGAATTTACTTGGCAACTCGAGTATTGAAGGTAACGCAGCCAAAGAAATCTCCAGCATAAAGTTTCTCATGGTCGTTTTTAGGATTTAAGTGCATACTAAACCCATGAGACGATTTATTGTTGCTGTGGTGTTTTTGGGTTCGCTGACTTTTGCTCAGGAAGGCTTTATCTCGAGTTACCACCCATATCCGAGCGCCAAAAAAATTGCGTTGCGAAACTGCATCAATAATGCCACTGGTTTTGTCTGTCCACACGGACGGGTCTTGGTGCGTCGCACTGCACAAGGCGAGCAAATTGTGAATCTAGATTTATTTGGGCGGCGCTACCCAATTCGTTTTGCAACCATGCCGAGTTTTGTCTCGAGTGTCTGGCAAGCCGACCTCAATTTAGACCGCAAAGCCGACATGATTATTAAATTAAACTGGGGCGGCAATGGTATTATTGCCGATGGTAACCTGACCGTTTTTGCGCTCTCGAGTACAAGTGGTTACAAGCTAACCACCATCAATACCATTACTTTTGACCCGAACGCCCTGATTTATTTGCGTGGCAAGCCGACCATTCTGCACACTGCTTTGGTGGGTGTCACTTTTCCTAGCAGTAAAAAATTTGCCGAGCGCAACCATAACTATTGGGTTTTTCATCCGCTCGAGATTCGCGGTGCTAGACTCTCTAAAAACCAAGCTGCCACTTGGGTGCAGTACACCTACATACCAAGTCATCGGGCTGCCCGCTTAACCAAGACTCAAAAAAGTACAGCCTTGCGGCTCGAGCCAATTCAATTTTTTGAAACGATGAAATAAGGACTCCAGTCATGGTAGTTTTAGGCACTGTGCTGAACTTTATGCGCCGCGCTTGGACTCCTCCGGTCACCCAAATAGACCTTGAGCGAGCCTTGAAGCAACTTGGTCTAAACAACCAAACCCCACTGATTGTTCACTCGAGTTTATCGAGCCTTGGCAACATGATTGGCGGCGCAAAAAGTGTCCTCAACGCCCTCGGGCGCTACTCGAGTACCTTGGTGATGCCCACTTTTACTTATTACACTTTGGTCTGGCCTGCCGCTTATCGCAACGAAGATTGGCCCATCTCACCCGGCGAGGATGGACCACCGTTTCGTCCAGACAGCCCTGTCTCGAGAGACATCGGACGAATCCCACAAGTCTTTCTCGAGCAAGCCGGCGTGCTTCGCAGTCAGCACCCGACCCTTTCTTTTGGCGCTCGCGGAGACGATGCTGCCCTGATTTTGGGGGTGCAAACCCTCGAACACCCCTATGCCCCGATTGGCGTTCTCGAGCAGCTTGATGCTTGGGTGCTGCTTTTGGGGGTAGACCACCGCAGCAACACCAGTCTGCACTACGGCGAATTTATGGCGGGTCGCCCACTTTTGGAGCGCTGGGCAAATACCAAAAATGGGATGGTACGCACCTTCTATCCCAATTGCAGTGCTGCCTTTAATGGAATCGAAGGCAGTCTAAAAACCTTACGCAGCCTTGACTTGGGTCATGCCACGCTGCAAGTGGCTCGAGTACGCGATGTTGTGGCAGCCACAGGGCGGTTAATCAATAATCATCCAGAAGCGCTGCTGTGCAGTTACCCCAATTGCCGTTGTCAAAATGTGCGGGCAAAAATTCGCCGTGATGGCATTCGGGCAAGGCGCGACACTCGGCTCGAGGAATGGTTGGGAACACAGCAACTCGAGGCGGTATGAAGCCCGAAACTCGAGGCGGCGTAAAGCCCGAAACTCGAGGCGGTATGAAGCCCAACACTCGAGGCGGCGTAAAGCCCGAAGCTAGGCTTGGCTGACTTTTTGCTCGAGTAAATCCCCGATTTCGGCAGCCCCGAGTAAATCGTTACCCCGTTCAAAAGCGGCTTTACTTTGCAGCAGCATGGCTTTACGCATGGTTGGGTTAGCAGCCACTTCGCCCAGCCCACGGTAGGCACAGGCTTGGGCAATCTGGTCGCCAGCCAATTGGGCTTGCTCGAGTGCCACCCCAAGCCACTGTCGTGCTTGGGGCAACTGCCCGAGCTTAGCGTAAATAATGCCCTGCTCAAAAGCATTGGCACTGACCGCCAGTGGTGGATTCTCGAGCTTGGCAATAATTTTGGCTTCTTGGGCAAAAACCTCGAGGGCTGTTTGGTACTGTTCTGCCATGCGCTCGACCATCCCAAGCTGATGCAGTGCCGCATACTCGCGCCCAAAATCTTGTTGGCTCTGCGCCTCGAGCCACAGCAAGTCACATTCGCTTCTTGCCTCCTCAAAGCGCCCTGTGCGTGCAAAGACATAAACCAAGCCCATCCGAGCCACCGCCGCTAAACTTGGCTCGAATCTGGCACGACGAAACTCGAGTTCGGCTTGTGCAAAATCCTCGGCTTCAAACGCCGCCCAAGCTCGAGCCAACATTTAGATACCAGGAATCGGTAATCCCAAAGCTGCAATCGCACTGAGCATACCGCTAATGATTGGACTGCGAACTGCTCCAAGTAAACCCGTAAAAGACAGCACCAAAAAAATTCCCATAAAACCAAATGGGGTGCGGCTCATCCATTGCTCGAGATTGCTTAGAAAACTTTTGACTTTACTGTTGCCAACCGCAAATAAGGCTCGAGCGCCATCGAGCGGCGGAATCGGAAAAATAAAAATAGCCGCCAAAGAAATACTGTTAAACGCCCCAAGCATAATGCCCAAAACCAAAGACCGCAGGCTGTCGTCGCTGCCCGAAAGCTGGGTAATAAAACTGGCGACCAGCATCAGCACAAATGCCCAAAGCAGCATCGAGATTGGTCCAGCCAACCAGACAGCGGCTTCTTTAGCATACTGACGGTTGTGTAGGCGCACGGGTACAGAAGTTGGAACTGCAAAACCAAAAATAGCCAACCAAATCCACGAGAAGCTATCCAAGTGCAGTGTCGGGTTGCTGGTGCTGGCAAAGCCGCGCTGCTTGGCGCTTGGGTCGCCAAAGGCATTGGCAAGTAAGGCTTGAAAGACATTGTGCAAGACAATGCCAAACGCCAAGACAAAGAGCGCAATTAGGTACGCCAGAGGGTCTTGTCCGAGGTATTGAATAAAAAACATAAGTACAAATAGGCTAACACGTCAAGCCTCGAGACTCGAGGGGTGAAAGTTCCATTTCAAAGTTTCAAAAGCTCCATTTGAACTGGGGTCATTTTGCCCGATTCGCATTTTGTGCCTAAAAATGTGTACGATACAAAAGTGAACGCGCTCGAACTCCTCGGCACGATTCAAGCGATGGACTTGGATTTAGACAAGCTACGACTTGATGAAGACAGCATTCCTGGTGAGTTAAAAGCCGCTCGGGAAGATAAAACCAGGCATCATGCCAAACTCGAGAAACTGCGCCAAGAGCATCTGGCAGTGCGGCGTAAGTTATCTGAAGCCGAGTTAGAACTGGCGGCGCTTGGCGAACAACTTAAACGTGCCGAACACGACCAACAGCACTCCTCGAGCGCCAAAGAGCAAGGGCAGTACGCCAGCCGTGTGGTTTCTTTGCGTGGCGAAATCAATGACCTGACCGACGACAGCTTGCCACTGACCGAAAAACTCGACGACTTAAATGCCCAAATCGAAGACATTGGTTTACTGCTCGATGAAGTCGAGCCAAAACTCGAGCATTTAGAAAGTCTGGATGACGACCGCATCAAAGAACTACAAAAACAGTTTGCGGTTCAACAAGCCAAACGCGATGCCCTAGCGGTCGGCGTGGACGAGAAAGTCTTAAAAGAATACGATCATGTCCGCAAAGCCAAAAAAGGCATTGGTTTTGTCAAGGTTATCGCTGGTAAATGCGGCGGTTGCAAAGTCCAATTAACCCCTAATTTGGTACAGCGCATTCGGGCTGGGCAATTTCCGGTTAAATGTCAATCGTGCGGTCGGATTCTTTCACCTTCGGTCTAAGTTGTGGAGCTTGCGTTGTTTGCCATTCGTCGAGCCTTAAAGCGCGATCTTGATTCATTGCTCGAGGTTTGTCTGGCGTGGCAAGGCGCACCGGCTGTGGCAAATCCGCAACGTTTACGCGAATTGCTCGAGCAAGCCCTTTCGGACGACGACAGCACCATTTATTTGGCGTTTACCGATTCGGTTGTGGCTGGCTTTGCCCACATCACCTTTCAGGCACGCCCAGTCCGACTTGGCTGGCGCTGCACAATCGAAGAGCTTCATGCGCTGCCAGAGTACACTGGAAGCCTCGAGCCACGGCTTTTAGAAGCGATTGTCCACGAATGCCAACAGCGCGGCGATGTGATTGCGCTGTATTTACTGACCCAGCCCGACCTCGAGCCACACCAACTCGAGTTTTATGGCTCGCTGGGTTTTAAGGAACGTGGGCGTGAAGTCTTGATTTATGGTGGACTGACATGAATTACGCGGCGCTCTTGGCGGTGCTGGTTGCCTTGAGCTTGGCATTTCCTGTTTTGGTGCGGGTTGCCAATGCCAATGGTCTGCCGCAGTCCTACAGCCTTGTGGCGGCAGCGCTTGGAGCGATTTTTGTGCTGGCTTGGTTTTTGATTCGCCAACGGGTCAATCGTTACCGCAGCCTCAGCGCTCGAATTGAAAGTATCAAACAAAAACTGCTCGAGAACCCCGAAGTGGTTGGGTCATATTTTGACCAAAACGAACACTTAGGCGATTTACTGGTCTCTACCAATCGCCGTCGTGAGGCGTTGGGTGTTTTTGAGCAGTATTTGGAACTCGAGAAAAAATCGGGCAAAGACTTACCAAAACTCGAGGACAAAATAGCCAAGCTCAAAGCCCATTTGGATGAATTAAGCTGAATGCTGGAGCAGACCTTCTCGAGAAATTCACAAATCAAGCTATTCTGGTATAAAATACCACCATGCGCTGGATTTTATTGCTTCTGTTCTCGAGTTTTGCCTTGGCAGCCGATTTATCCGATGCCAAAGAATTGTACAAAGATGGCGAGTTTTTACGTGCCGCTAAAATGGCGGCTCGACTCGAGACTTCCGAAGGGTTTTCGTTTGCGGCTCGGGCTTTAGCCGAACACGCCAACACCCGTCCTCGAGATGAGCGCGATGCTTTGTACAGCACCTGTGAGGGCTACGCCCGTCAAGCGGTAGCCCTCAATCCAAAAAACCCCGACGGTTACTTTGAAATTGCTGTGGCAGTTGGGCAGTTAGCCAATCTGCGCGATGCCAGCTATGCCATCTCGAGCGGTGTGCCAAGTCAGGTGCGCGATAACCTCAACCAAGCCCTCGAACTGAGTCCGCGCCACTGGTTTGCGATGGTCGTCTTGGCGCGTTGGCACGCCGAAATGGCGGCTCGAGGCATCGGTTGGCTTTACGGTGCAAGTGGCGAAAGAGCCATTGAATTGCTCGAGTTAGCCATTAAAACCGCACCAAAAAGAATTCTGGTGCGGGTCGAAACGGCTTTGGCACTGTTGGTTTTGGACAAGCAAAAATACCGTGACCGAGCCAAGCGTGAACTCGAAGTGGCAGCTAAGCTCGAAGTCGTAGATGCTGCCGAGCGCCGACAATCAGAACGAGCCAAACGCGAACTCGAGAACTGGCGCTAGATTCCAAATCTCGAGAACTGGCGCTAGATTCCAAACAGCCCACTGGCGGCTTTTTCGACCGGTTGCCCACTCGAGCCACTAAAAACATTAACCTCTTCGATAAAACGCTGAAACAAATAGAAACTGTCGTGCGGTCCTGGACTGGCTTCTGGATGGTACTGAACACTAAAAACAGGATAACGCAAATGTGCCATGCCCTCGAGACTATTGTCGTTGAGGTTAATGTGGGTGGTCATAAAATGGTCTTTGACGGTTTGGGCATCTACGGCATAACCATGATTCTGGCTGGTGATTTCGACTTTACCGTTGATTAAATTTTTGACTGGCTGATTGCCGCCCCGATGCCCATATTTCATCTTAAAAGTCTTGCCGCCGACCGCCAAGCCCAAAATCTGATGCCCAAGGCAAATCCCAAAAGTTGGCAGTAAACCAAGCAGTTTCCAAGCGGTGTCGTGAGTATAAGCTGGAGCGCTTGGGTCGCCGGGACCGTTTGACAAAAATAAGCCCTGTGGATGCAATGCCATAATCGCAGCCGGCGTGGTGCTGGCTGGTACAACAATCACTTCTGCGCCAATGCCCGCTAGTTTTTTAATAATCATGTGCTTAATGCCAAAGTCCATAAAGACAATGCGCTTGCCCTTCTCGAGCGTCGGATAAACATACGGTATTTGGGTCGTGACTTCGGGCATCATGTCGCGTCCATCAATGTCGTCGTGAAATTTGGCTCGAGCCACCAAACGGCGCTCTTCTTCGGGGCTGAACTCGCCAAATGGGTCTTCTGGGTGGGTGTAGGAACGGTGCGAGACCACACCTTTGACCACGCCACCTTCGCGCAGTCGGCGCACCAAGGCTCGAGTATCTATGCCCTCGATGCTGACCACGCCGTGTTGCTTGGTGAAACTCTCTAAGGCATCGGTTGCCCGAAAATTAGAGTGGTGCTTGGTGAATTCTCGAGCAATAAAACCACGCACATAGGGTTTATTGCTTTCCATATCGTAGACCGTAATGCCGTAATTGCCGATGTGCGGGTAAGTCATGCAGACAATCTGCCCGTTATAACTTGGGTCGGTCATGATTTCTTGATAACCAGTCATGCTGGTGTTAAAAACCACTTCGCCAATCGTTTCGCCGCGTTTACCGGCAGCATAGCCACGGTAGACCGTTCCATCCTCGAGTGCCAGTACCGCCCGTTCACGTTTAAGCATGGGTCAACTCACTTTCAGAAAAAGTAATCATATCGGTTAAAACTTGGCGCTTAGGAACATCATCACGATGCGTTAAATCCCAAAGCCGTTCAGCCATGGAAGCGTGCAAATATAATTCATCGGTTTTTGGATCATGTAAATAAGGTACTTGTTCAACCAAAATTAAACGCCCATCTATAACTTGAGAGTAATCACGGAATTCAATTTCAAAACCTTCGATGTCTTTGTGCATCATGCTTCACCTCTGATTCCGATTCTAAACCCTGTCTGCTAAGAGTCAAGGTCGGGTTCGTTAAAACCTCACTCCTCGAGTGCCGTGTATTTATACAAAATTCTGCATAAAAATGCAAATTTTTAATCCACGAAAACCGCCTCGAGCAAGTCCGCTGCAAAACGCACGGTATTTCCGCGCACCTCAAGCCAATCCGATAAAGGCTTGTTAACACCACCAATGTTCACCATGTCATTCTTAGAAACCCCATTGGTCTTTGTCCATAGAAGCCACGCTTTAATGTTGCCCTTATATTCTTTTTTCTTAATTGTATCCAAATAATCACTTGCTCGACGAAAAAACTTAGGCAAAATAAGCTGCCCAGCCGCATCTATGTCAGCTTGTGACTTCAAAACAAAATCAGATGATTTATCTATTGCCCAAACGCCGCGCTTACTGGCTCGAGCCTTGGCACTGACTTGGCGTAAATAATCGCGCTGTAGGGCTGGGGTACTCGAGTAAACGGTGTAGTATGCCAAACCGTTTTTAAGCATCACCACATTGAGGCTTTTCTCGAGGATAGCATCGGTGATTTCGATTCTCGAGCCATCCTCAAAGACATTGGCAAACTGCCCGACGATGGCATAAGCAATCGGACGACCATTGCCTTCAGCAGCTTGCGACAAAATTACGCCACGAATTTCTTTGGGCGTACTTTGGCGCACGATTCGGTTCTCGAGCTTGATATTTGTAAACCCCATTTCTTGCAGCAAGACATCTCGAGACTTTGCACCAAGCGGTTGCTCGAGCGACCCATAATGCAGTTCTGGCGCGTCTATCCCTTCAAAACGCAGTTGCACACTGCCATCTGCCGAGACTTTGATTCGGCTTGGATTTTTGAGGGTAAACAGTAATTTCTGGTTATCTGGCTTAAAACGCACGCTATCACCATCGGGAGATTTACCAATAATCACAAATGCACCTTTTAAGACTAAAAAACCTTTGGCTTTTTTGTTGATGGTTGGTGTGGAGCTTGGAATTGGACTCGAGTCTTTTGATTGAATCTGTGGCTGAAATAAAAATAAAGCAACTGCTCCAACCAAGACAATCAAAAGCGGCACAAGCCACGGGAGGCGTAAAAACATAGGCGCTACAATACCGTATAATCAGTCCATGCTTGCCGAACGCTCAAACCCAATCATTGAACCGACACGGTTCAAATTTAGTTTTGAAATGTTTGAATCCTTGAGTGAAAATGGGCATTTTGTAGATAAAATAGTCGAATTGTTGAACGGAGAAATACTTGTGAAAGGACTTCAATCCGACGACCATGCTTACGCCATTCAAAACCTGACCGATATTTTTTATGCTGTTCTGAGTGAGCAAGCCACAATTCGGGTTCAGTTACCTCTGGTTCTCGAGTCTCCTCCTCCAGATTTTGTTGTACCAGATATAGCACTCTTAAAACTTCCAAAATTACAATATAAAACCCGTACTGCAAGCTCGAGCGATGCGCTTTTGGTGGTCGAAATCAGCAATTCAACACTGGACTACGACCAGACTACAAAACTCGAAGCCTATGCCAGAAATATGATTCCCGAATACTGGATTTATCACCTAAATACCAATCAACTCGAGGTCTGCTCAGAACCGAACGCTCAGACTTATGCCTTGCGTCGGATGCTTAAACACGGACAAGTTGCTGAAATACTTGGCTCGAGCCTAAAGTGGTGGTGACCGCCTTAAAGTAGGTGCGGTACTCGAGGTCTTCACGCATAAATCCCATGCGTTCATAGAGTTTTTGCCCAGACAAGTTGGTGTGGGCTGTCTCGAGAACCACGCCTTTTGCACCGCTTTCTTTGGCGTGTGCTAAGGCTCGTTCAATCAGGCGTTCGCCGACGCGCTGCCCTCGAGAGGCTGGGATGACGTACAAATCGTTGAGAATCCAAAGACGCTGCATTCCAACACTGGTAAAACTTGGAAAAAGCTGTGTAAACCCAAGTGGCACATCGTTCTCGAGCGCCAAAAAAAGCACAGTTTCGCGCAGCAGCAAACGCTGGCGAAGAAATTCTCGAGCCGAGGTTATATCGGAGGCTTGACCATAAAAAACGCGGTAGGCATCGAATAGCGGCGCGATTTGCTCGAGATGATCTAAGGTGACACTGATGATGTTCATGGGCGTTCCTCCAAAGCATGAATTAAGGTGAGGACAGTCTCGAGGTCAGCGTTTTGAGTTTGCGGCGCATACTCAGTCACAGCAAAACTGATAACTTCAAACTGCTTTTTAAGGCTGTGAATAACTGCCAAAAGACTGGTCAGGTCTAATCCATCTGGCTTTGAGAAACTTGCACTGGCAAAACTTTTTTGCACATCCAAATCCAGATGGACGTGGATTTTAGAGTATCCAGCTTTGGCAATTGCTTGGGCTAAACTGCTTGGGTCAGCTTGTAATTCGGTCACACTCGAGATATGGATTTTATGTGTCCGAACATACTCGAGTTCGGGTGTGTCAAAATCTCGAGCGCCAGCTAAAAAAACTTGTCTAGGCACAATCGGATGGGGGTTGAATGCCGCAAAATCTGGGTCTGAATCGCCAAGATTAGCCCGCAGTACCATGCCATGAAAATGACCGCTTGGACTCGAGATAGGTGTATTCAAATCAGCATGGGTATCCAGCCAAACCACAGCTAAATCCTGACCATAAAGCTGGCTTGAGTGTGCCAAGAGTACATAATCGCTCGAGCAATCGCCACCAAGCAAGGCAATTCGAGTTTTTCCATGCAAAGCAGTTTTGAGTAGCTTCATTGCCTCAAGTAATTCTGGTTTAGCTTTGATAAAATCAGTTTTCTCGAGATTCGCGTGCTGGGAAACAGGAATCTCGAAACCAGCATGATTAAAAGCAGCCAGTAAAGCATCACAGCCATTTGGCACAAAAGTTTTTACGCCAGCCCCCATCCACAACGGAAAGAAAATTCGTTCGTAATTCATGTTTTATCCTTTTTACCTTTTTACCTTTTTACCTTGCTATTCTGCGCCCAAGCTATAAAGCCCATACCAATAAAAATAATGGGCAAGGCAATTAGGGTTCGAGTTTCGATTTTCTCGTTAATCAGCCATGCGCCTAAGCCGATTGCCACCAGTGGATTGATGTAAGCATAACTGGTTGCCACCGCAGGACGGGTTTTCTCGAGCAAAAAGGTGTAGGCACTGTAGCCAATCATACTGCCAGCCACCACAAGGTAAAGCCAAACCCACCAAGCATTGGCATTGGGCATTTGCCAAGTTTCGCCCAGTACAAAACTAAGCGGTAAAGCTGCCAAGCCACCCGCCAACATTTGAATACTCGTAGACATCAAACCACTTGGCATCTCGAGTTTACGGCTGAGGATACTGCCAAACGACCAAAGCATTGGTGCGGCAAATTGAATCAAAATTGCAGGGTTACTCTGAATGTTGCCATCGAGCGTTAGAATTGCCACACCGCAGACCCCAATGCCCATACCAAGCCACTCAAGTTTGTGCGGGCGATTCCCCCAGAGCGTACTCCACAAGCCAGCCCAAAGCGATGTGGTGGCAATAATCGTGGCGCTCAGTCCACTTGGTGCGCCCCATTTTAGGGCGAGTGTGGTTAAGCCGTTGCCACCAATCACCAAAAATAAGCCTATGAGCGCCGCGTTTCTGGTCTGGATAGCATTTGGTAATTTGCCACCTCGAGCCAGTAAAATACCAAGCATTAAAAGCCCCGAAAAAATAAAGCGAATGGCATTGAGTTGAAAACTGGCAAAGCCGCCCGGTTGCACAGCTTGGCGAATCCCAAGGTAGGTGCTGCCCCAAATAAAGTAGAGTGATACCAAGGCTAAAATAATCAAAAGCGTGTCTCGAGATTTTACGGGTGCAACCAGAGCAGAATTCATGGCTAACAATATGTGACAAATAGGCTTTTCGTCAATACACCATTGGGCTTATGTGTTAGAATCCGAATATGATTCAGCTAGATGAAACCGACCGAGCCATTCTGCGAGAGTTACAACAAGACTGCCGACAGACCTATGCCGACATTGCCACCAAGGTTGGTTTGAGTGCCGCAACCGTTCATGCTCGCGTCAAGAACCTCGAGAAGCGCGGTGTAATTAGTGGTTACGGCGCTCGAATCAACGCCCCAAGTGTTGGTTTAAGTACCTTGGCTTTTATCCAGTTGCGGCTCGAGAATAACTCCAACAGTTTAGCAGTTGCCTCGAATCTTATTCAGTTACCCGAAATCGAAGAATGCTACAGCGTGGCAGGAGATGTAGACGCGATCCTCAAAGTTCGCACTTCTAACCCACACGAACTCGAGATGCTGCTCTACCGAATTAAAAATGTTCCTGGCGTAACCCGCACCAACACCCTTGTGACTTTATCCACTTTATTCGAGCATCAGCCAATTGAACCAGTCGCCTAGTCTTCTTGGGGCGGTAGATTCTTGTATAAATCCGAGAGTGTAAAACTGTACTCGAGACTCGGAAAATGCAGCATATCATCAGCCGTAAAGCGTTCGTACAACCACTTACTTTCACTTCTCGAGAAAACTTCAGCAACTGCTTCTGATTGTGAAAGCAGCACATACTGCTCTAAACTCGGAATGGTTTGGTACTGCTCCCACTTTTCGCCACGGTCAATCGCTTCGGTGGTGCTTGATAAAACTTCGACAATAATGCTTGGGCGGTGAATCGTGCGGCTCGAGTCAAGGCTCGAGTTACAAGTCACAACCACATCGGGATAGTAGCCTTTGCCATTTGGTACTTTTGTAATCACATCGTTACTGTAAGCATAACAGCCTTTTTCGATGGCGACCTCAAAAAATCGCATCAAACAACGGTTGGTCACAAAATTATGGCATTTTGTTCCTCCGGGCATGACAAATAGATTACCATCCACAAACTCATGGCGCACATCCGAAGTCGTCTCGAAATGCACATAATCCTCGAAGGTCAATTGGGTTTTGACAGGTAAGGCTCGGAGCATAACAGCAGTATACTCGAGCCTTATCTGAATTAGAATAAGCTCATGAAACCTAATCCATTTCGTATCGAACAATTTTATGCCAAGTACGAATTTAGCACGCCCTATATGCTCTCGAGTTCCGATGCCGAATCGCGTAGCGTCGCAGAATTATTGGCTTTTGAACCGAGTGCCAAGCTCGAGCAGCTTTGGCTTGGCTACACCGAATCAAGTGGTGCGCCATACTTGCGCCAGACGATTGCTGGAATTTACCAAGCCATAACCCCAGACGATGTACTGGTGTTCTCGAGTGCTGAAGAAGGGATTTTTGTTTTTTATAACGCCCTGATTGCCGCCACCGACCATGTGATTGTCGAGTCGCCGTGTTATGAATCGGCATTTGAAATTGCCCGTTGTACTGGTGCAAGTGTCTCGAAATGGCAACGAAACTTTGAAACGGGCTGGGCGCATGACTTGACGGCTTTAGAAAGGCTTATTCAAAAAAACACCAAAGCCATTTATATCAACACGCCACACAATCCAACTGGCACAAACATGACTTTGGATACGCTTAACGCTGTGCTGAATTTGGCTCGAGAACACGGCATCTATGTTTTTTGTGATGAAGTCTACCGAGAACTCGAGCATGACCCACACACCCGTTTACCAGCCGCCTGCGATTTATACGAAAATGCGATTTCGCTTGGTTCAATCAGCAAGGCTTATGGCTTGCCGGGTTTGCGCTTGGGTTGGTATGCCAGCCGCAACCGCCACGTATTACAAGCGGCTC
Source organism: Deinococcales bacterium (assembly GCA_043778225.1). GTDB lineage: Bacteria > Deinococcota > Deinococci > Deinococcales > JAAFIG01 > JAAFIG01. Next base: position 60,913 of record JAYWGM010000094.1, read on the forward strand.
GAGATTACAAAGATTACACCACCATCTGCTCGAGCGCACCTTCCGAATTTTTAGCCGATTTAGCGCTGCGTCACCGCGATATTTTACTCGAGCGCAATTTGGGTCTGGTGTTGCACAATCTGCCGCTACTCAAGGCTTTTATCACCCGTCACTCGAGCTTGTTTTCGTGGGTCAAGCCAACTGCCAGCCCAATTGCATTTCCACGTCTCGAGATGCCAAATATAGAAGCATTTTGTGAAGCCGCCGCCTTAGAAGCTGGCGTACTGCTCTTGCCAGGTGCAGTTTACGACCAACCAAATCACTTACGGATGGGCTTTGGACGGCGCAATATGCCCGAAGCATTGGCGCAACTCGAGGCATTTTTAGAACGGTAACTCGAGTTTCTGGCATTACAAAATTTCAAAGCCACACAGCGTAGACTCGAGCCATGATGCGTTTTGCTTGGCTCGAGATGGGCGTTTTACAACTGCACGGCTCGGACAGAATTCCATTTCTGCATGGACAATGCACCAACGATGTACGTGGCTTGGCAATTGGTACAACCTGTCGAGCCTTAATTTTGAATGCTAAGGGGCAAATCGAATTTGATATTACAGTTTTGCGCCGCAGCGATGACCTAATGGTTTTTTGCCCGCTTGGTCTCGAGGAAGTTTTATTCGAGCGTTTGAAGCGCTATATTATTTTTGATGATGTGCAAATGGTTGTTAGCACTGATTGGCGTTTGCTGCATCTGATTCCAGACCTCGGGACAAGTGCTGCTCCTCTCGACCTCGGGACAAGTGCTGCTCTCCCCTACCTCGAGACAAGTGCTGCTCATTGGGAATCAAATCGCGGTTTTGGGATTGGGCAAGATATTTTATTTTCTGTATCCGAATTGCCAACGCTCGAGAATGCACGACCGCTCGAGAATTTAGAATTGGCTCGAGTAGAAGCTAGTTTACCCCAAGCCCACAGCGATGCTTTTTTAGGCTTGCTGCCCCAAGAATGTGGTTTAGAATTTGCTGTCTCGTATAAAAAAGGCTGTTATATCGGGCAAGAAATCATGGCAAGACTCGAGGCTCGAGGTACGAGGCGCTATGAATTGCGCCGAGTGCGATTAGCCAATGCCGTGGCTCGAGGTACAAAAATCAAACTCGAGCAACGCGAGGTCGGGCAGTTGGGAGCGGTCATTCAAGACGATGCTGCTTTTATAGCCTTGGCGGTGCTGCGCCGTGACCTCGCGCCAGAGGCTGCCTTACTCGCAGATTCAGTTGCTTTGCGACTCGAGCGGTAAAACAGCAATGATTTGGGTTGGATAAACAGCAGGTTTTGCTGTGGACTCGAGCGAAACCATGACCATACGGGTTTGGGCTGGCACAACAAAGTCTGGGCTTAATGGCTCAAAAATTTGTAATGGCTGCGGGGCGTTGTCCGATGGATTCATAACCCAGATTTGCCAGTGCATCCCTTGGGGCTTATCGGCTCGCAGGTGTAAACGCCATTGATTTTGGTTATAGCGTTCGATTCGGGCAACAGCTTCGGGTTTGGCTTGCTGCCGAATGCGTTTTAGAATTTGACTCTCAAGCCCAGCCACAGGTTGGCTGGGTAAAAGCAGTTGAGTTGCCACTTCGATGCCAGCCGATTCTTCTTGGCGGACTCGAGCCTCGAGTAAGACCAGCACTTTTTGGGCAAACTGCTCGAGTTTTTGGATTTGTGGTTCGGTAAATGGTCGGGTTTGATGGTCAAAAACACAGACTGTGCCAACCGCACAACCTTCGGAATTGATAATCGGTGCGCCAGCATACGCCAGTATTTGGGCTTCTTGCAGTGGCGGCATATCAGCAAAGCGTGGCTCGCGCCGCACATTGGGTACAGCTAAAGTGGTGGCTTGGTAAATCGTGTGGGCGCACGTTGCCCATTCGCGCTGATTGACGCTGATTTGTGTCCCAAACTTGGCTTTGAACCAGTGGCGGGTTTGGTCTATAAAACCAATAATCGCGATTGGGGCTTCTAAGGCTGCCGCAACTTCGGCTGCCAAAATATCAAACTGATGTTCTGGAGGCGTATCGAGGACAGCATAAGCATAAAGCGCCTCGAGTCGGGCTGTTTCGTTGTAAGGCACAGGAGCAATCATAATTCCACCAATCTTTGGGTTGACCCACCAAGCGCATTGGCTAATTTCTCGAGACCCAAACGCAGTCTGGATTTAATTGTACCCAATGGTAGCTCGGTTTTTTTGGCAATTTGCGAATGACTCAGACCCGCAAAAAATGCCAGTTCAATTAATTCGCGTTCATGGGTATTGAGAACCCCCAACGCTCGGCTAATCATGGCTTGCTCGAGTGGGTCTCGGTTTGGCTCAAGGCTGTATCGCTCGAGGTTTTCTTCTGGATAATCGGTACGCCGTGCAGCACGGCGGCGCAAGGCATCTATGCTGGCATGATGGGCAATCGTCATCAGCCAACTGGCGGCACTGCCGCGCTGTTCAAAAAAACCATTGGCACGTTCCCAAAGTTTAACAAAAACCTCTTGGGTGACATCATCGGCTTCGGACTGGCTGCCAAGAATACGCCGTGCCAAAGAATGCACCCGACTCGAGAAGCGCCGATAAAGCTCCGCCAAGGCTTTTTCGTTGCTTAAAGCGACCTGTGCCAGCAAAAACTCATCCGTGCTGTCGTCGGTGTCAAAATTCACCATTGGCAAAGTATACGTGTTTATGCCAAGAAATAAGAGCATCAAAAAGTATACGCAGGCTTAGCCCACTTTGGATGTCAGTAGCCCATCGCCTGAATGCTGCCCAAACTCAGTTCTTCTTCTCGAGGCGGCGCACGGCGCTGGTCAAGATGCCAGCCTTGGGGTAAACGCGGAGCTTCACGGAGTTTGCCCGATAAACGTTTACGCAGCGTATCGAGCTTAGCTAAGTTCTCGAGCAATAAACTTGGGTCATTGCGGGGAATGCGAATTTCTGCGCCATCCTTGGTGTGTCCGATGTCTGGGATTCCAGCGTACTCGAGCGTAATGGTTTTGGTCTTGGTGGCACGCACCAGCACCCACTCGAGCCAATCAAATTCGACTGGCTGCATTGCCAAATGGCGGTCGCGCAGTCCTTCGGCTTCAAAACGCGGAGCGCTGGTGTGAATCTCGAGGGTGGATTCAAGCGGCAGCCCATCCAAGTATTTTTCGGGGTTTTCGCCACGATGGGCAGCACTGACTCGAGCATGGGCAATATCCAAAAGCAGTGGCGCTTGGCTGATTTCTAGAGCGGCTGTAATCCAAGCTGGGTCAGAAATAAAAAGCGGGCGCTCTGACCAAGCGTACTGCGCCACATTCTCGAGCGCGATTTCTAAGCCAGTTGCCTCGCGCAGCACTTCTATATTTTCGGCTAACCGCTCGAGTGCAGCCCCGGGGGTCAGGTTGTCCATGTCTTCGGGCTGAAAATCCAAATGAACCGATAAGTACGGCGTGTTGCTGGTGGCAATCCAATTTTTTAGGCGCTCGAGTTTTGGTGGTGCTGCCATGCCAACTCGCCAATGGTCGCCGCAACCATGCAGCAAGACTGGGCGCAAACCACGAGCGCTCTCGAGTTGGGTGTCCATGTTGCGCTCGAGGGCAACTTTGACGTAATCCAAGGGTGGATTGATTTTTCGCAATAAGCTACGAAGGGCGCTTGAATCATTGGCAGCGAGGGCAATCATATTATTCTCCGTTACTACTTTGAGTTATTTACACACTATACTCTTTTGAGTAAGATGCGTGAGAAGCAGTCTGGTGTTGACAATTTTTTACCTCAGTGCTACCTTATAAAAACAAACATAATTTAGTGAATTAAGAAACTTATTGGGGTATCTGTGCGAACAAACAAAGGTGACCAAAGCACTGTCCGTCGGCTTAACCGTCGGCTAATTCTCAATCATATTCGGCAAGCTGGGCAGACCAGTCGTGCCAGCCTTGCTCAGATTACAGGGCTGAGTCCAGCCGCCGTAACGGGCGTGACCGCCGAGTTAATTTCCGATCAATTCTTGCTAGAACGCACCCTTGGCGAATCCAGTGGTGGTCGTCCGCCAATTCTTTTAGATATAGATTACACGGCTCATTATGCCATTGGTATGAAACTGATGGAAACCCGTCTCGAGGCGGTACTGACCGACCTTTCAACCAAGGTTCTCGAGCATCTGAGTTTACCGCTCGAGTCGCATTCACCACTTGGCGTAGCCGATTTAATCGCCAAAGCCAGCCAGCAATTATTGGTTTTGGCGGGGGTCAGTAAAGAGCGTTTAATTGGTCTGGGGCTTGGTTTAGCGGGTGTGGTGGATGCCAGCAGTGGTATTTGTCATTCATCAGCATACTTGGGTTGGCAAGAAGTGCCGATTGCCGATTTGATTCGTCAGCGTTTAGGGGTTGCTGTTTGGGTGGACAACGATGTCAATGCTTTTGCGGCGGCCGAGCGCTTATTTGGACATGGTAAAAGCGCTCAGAATTTTTTGGTGGTCACTTTAGGGCGTGGCATCGGTGCGGGTTTGGTCTTGGGTGGCGAGTTATACCGTGGGCGCGATGGTGGGGCTGGAGAACTCGGGCATACGTTAAGCGAACTCAATGGGCGAGGTTGTGAATGCGGTAATTTTGGTTGTCTGGAAGCCTATGCTTCCGAACCTGCCTTGGTGATGCGTTACAATGAACAATGCCCCGACGCACCATTGGCAGATATTGCTGCCTTCTTAGCTTGCCAAGATGAATTAGCCACCGAACTTTTGCTGGATGCCGCCAAGCGGGTTGGGCGAGCGCTGGCGCAGTTGGTCAATATCCTTAATCCAGAAATGATCATGATTGGGGGCGAGGGAGTACGTTTGGGCGAAGTTTTTTTTGACCAAATGAAAACCACTCTGCTCGAGCATAGCTTTAATGGGCTGGCAAAAAATCTACCAATACAAATAGACGCTTGGGGCGATGATGCTTGGGCGCGTGGAGCAGCCAGTTTAGCCCTACAACGGGCTTTTGATTTTGCTTCGATGAAGGACAGCTATGTATGAACGTGGCTCGAGACGTTTAGCAACCTTGGCTTTTTTTCTGTTACCCAGTGTGCTTGGTGTGGCGGTGTTTTTGCTTGGTCCGATTGTGGCAAGTTTAGGGCTGGCATTTACCAATTGGGACTTACTAACCACGCCTAGCTTTGTTGGATTGCAAAATTTTGTGGCACTCAGCCAAGACCCAGAGTTCTGGCAGGCGCTTTTTCATACCCTGACTTTTATTGTTTTTTATGTGCCACTGGTTCTTATTTTAGGCTTGCTGATTGCGGTGTCCTTAAATGGTCGGATTGCGGCTCGAGGGCTATTTCGGGTGCTGTATTTTTTACCCGTGGTGACCTCATGGGTGGCAGTGGCACTGGTTTGGAAGTGGTTGCTTAATCCCAGTTATGGACTGATTAACAACGCGCTGTTGCTGCTTGGTATCACGGGTCCTGCTTGGTTATTTGACCCAGCTTGGGCAATGCCTTCAGTCATTATGACCAGCTTATGGAAAGACCTTGGATTTGTGATGACCATTTTGCTGGCAGGTTTGCAAGGCATTCCAAGCGAGTACCTCGAGGCGGCTCAGATGGATGGGGCAAGTGGCACACAGCGCCTTTGGTTTGTGGTGCTGCCTTTGCTTGCCCCAGCTTTGTTTTTTGCCCTAACCATCAGTTTAATCAATTCTTTTCAAGTCTTTGATCAAGTCTATGTCATGACTGGTGGCGGACCTGCGGGGGCAACCACAGTTTTGATTGAACGAATTGTCAAAAATGCCTTTTCGTACAGCCGCATGGGTTATGCCTCGGCGATGTCATGGGTTTTATTCTTACTGGTGTTTTTGTCCTCATTTTTGATTTCTAAAATTCGCGCACGGTGGGCAGCATGAAAGCCCGATTGAACCCCTTGGATTGGCTGCGTTTGCTGTTGGTCTCGGTTGGGGCAATCGTGATGTTTTTTCCATTTTTATGGATGCTTTCGACCTCGCTTAAATCTGGTGCATCGGTGCTGACCATGCCGCCGCAACTGATACCGCAACCACTGACACTCGAGCCGTACAGCCAAGTCACCCAGACTTTTCCGATGCTGCGGGTTTTATTTAATTCTGTATTTGTGGCATTGCTAAGCACCCTCGGGCAGTTGATTGTCTGTTCGATGTCTGGTTATGCCTTTGCCCGTTTTACTTTTTTTGGACGCGATACTTTGTTTTTGGTCTACCTTGGCACTTTAATGATTCCCTTTGCTGTGACCATGACTCCGCTCTTTATTATCGTCAAAACACTGGGTTGGACAAATTCGTATTTAGGTTTAATCGTGCCAAGTATTTTTAGCGCGTTTGGTACATTTCTAATGCGACAATTTTTTCTGGATTTACCCAAAGAACTCGAGGAAGCGGCTGTACTTGACGGCGCAAGTACAATTCAGGTGTTCTTCAAAATCATGCTGCCATTATCGGGTCCTGCCCTTGCAACTTTGGGGGTGCTGTCTTTTATGGCATCGTGGAATAATTTTTTATGGTCGCTCTTAATTGTCAGTGACCGCAACCTGATGACCTTACCACTTGCCTTATCTACGCTGCAAAGTGTTTATCCCGGGCAGACCCAATGGAATTTAATCATGGCAGGTGCAGTGATTACGGTACTGCCAATGTTGCTGGTATTTTTGTTAGCGCAACGTTGGGTTGTGGCGGGTATCACCACCAGTGGATTGAAGGGGTGATGTGATGACCTGAGCAACCTATTTTACTTGGTTTTTTTGGAACGTAAGTCATTGCGTTTTGTGGTTTGGTGTTGTCGTTTTTCGCCCACTCAGGAGGTTCTATGAAACGTTTATTGGTTATTGCTCCACTCGTCGCGGCTGGTTTGGCTTTAGCTCAACAAGGCACAACCCTAAAGTTCTTTTCTTTTACCACCGATGCGGGTCATGTCAAAGCCCTCGAGTCGGTCATTGGGCAGTTTGAAAAAGAAAACCCCGGGGTCAAGGTACAGTACACCACCGCACCTTTCGACAGCTACTTTACCAAGTTGCAAACCGATTTAGCGGCTGGGCAAGCACCAGATGTCTTTGAACTCAACTACGAAAATTTTGTGACTTTTGCTTCTAAAAATACCTTGCGCGAACTTGGCTCATCCATGAAAAAAGATGGTACAGACAAGGCAGATTTGTTCTATCCGGCTGCCTTAAATGCCTTTAAGTATCGCGGGGTGCAGTACGGCTTACCGATGACCTTCTCGACTGTGGTCTTGTTTTACAACAAAGACTTATTCGACAAAGCTGGTGTGGCATACCCGAATAAAAACTGGACTTGGAAAGACCAACTCGAGGCAGCTAAAAAACTGACCGATGCCCCCAAGAAAGTCTGGGGAGTGTTTCAGCCGGTGCAATTTTGGGAATTCTACAAAGTCGCAGTTCAAGCTGGCGGCGGCTTAAAAGTTAGTCCAACGGTGCAAATTGACACCCCCAAGAACCGTGAAGCCCTGCGTTGGTTGGTGGACAAAAGCCTAACCCACAAAGTCATGCCAACCGCAGCCCAAATGAGTGGAGTCGGTGACGGCGATATGTTTGTCAACGGACAACTTGCGATGATTCATACTGGAATTTGGATGTTTGATACTTTTTCCAAAGCCCCCTTCAAATGGGATATTGCCCTCGAGCCGGGCGGTGCAAAACGTGGCACTCACTTTTTCTCGAATGCGGCTGTGGTCAGCAAAACCAGTAAAAATGCGGCGGCTGCCTATAAATGGGTGAAATTTCTGGCTGCTAGTCCATTTACTGCCAAGACCCGAATTGACACTTCTTGGGAATTACCAGCTTTATCGCTCGGTCAGCGCAGCAATGTAGCGGCGTACCTCGAAAAACCCATGCCCGCCAACCGTGAAGCCGTCTTTGAATCGTTGCAGTTTGCAGTCACACCACCCGTGGTCGAGAATCAATCGCAATTACAAGATATCATCAATCAAGAACTTGAGGCAGCCAAACTCGGAACGAAAACCGTCGAACAAGCCCTCTCGAGCGCCCAACAACGGGTTGTGGCACTGCTGAAAAAATGAATACCGAGTCTACGGTGCGTCTCCTCCTTGCCGAACAAACGCAAGGGGGAGCATTCTCGGCTTGTCCAAGTTTTTCGCAGTACCCATACTGTTGGTTACGGGATGCCACTTTTGTGGCGTATGCCCTAGATTGTTACGGACAACACAGCGCCGCCGAGCGCTATTACCTTTGGGCTGCCCAGACGATTGCTCGCCAAGAGGGGCAAATTGAAAAACTTATCCATCTGCGTTCTCGAGGAGCGCCAATTGCTGAACACGAATTTTTGCCAACTCGATTTTCCTTGTCTGGTGAACCGCTTAAAGATAACTGGCCCAATTTTCAGCTTGATGGTTATGGGCAATGGCTTTGGGGTTTAGGGCAGCACCTAAAACTGTCTGGGCAAAGCACCATCCCTAGCCAATTTCAAGCCGGGGTCAACAGCACTTTGGCTTATTTGGCAGCCTTTTGGAACGAGCCATGTTACGACTGCTGGGAAGAATTCCCGTTTCGTTGGCACACCTCGACACTGGTTTCTTTGTATGGCGGCATCAAGGCTATTGGCGAATTTATACCAAGCCAACTGGATTTAGCCGAGCAAATTAAAACCTTTATTCTCGAGCATTGCGTGCAAGAAGGGCATTTGGTCAAGTTTGTCGGTTGTCCAATTCCAGACTCGAGTTTACTCTGGAGCGCCGTACCATTTGGTTTATTTGAAGTCACCGACCCGATTTTTCTAGCCACCTTAGAGCAAATCGAAAGCAGATTGTTGCGCTCTGGGTTGCGCCGCTACGAATTTGATACCTATTACGGTGGTGGGCAATGGATTCTACTCTCCGCTTGGCTGGGCTGGGTTTATGTGCGTTTAGGACGCACCGCAGAAGCCGAACAACTGCTCGAGTGGATAGAGACTCAAGATGAGGCTGGATTACCCGAACAAGTCAGCCAAGAACTTCATGCACCCGTCTACCACGACTATTGGCGTAAAATGTGGGGGCAACCCGCTAAACCCTTGTTGTGGTCTCATGCGATGCACCTAATTTTCAAACAAGAACTCAAAAAAGGAAACCCATGATTCGACATCAACCTTATGGCATTGACGACCCATATAAGCGCTTACCAACCGAACGCAATCCGCGTGACCCACAACCAGACGATATGGTTCAAGTTTCATTTCAGACCGACCCTAAAGTTGCAAAAGCATGGCTCAGTCTCGAGACCCATGGTCAGCCTCAAGAAATTACGGCGCAGTCGGTAGGTGGTGTGGACTGGATTGTACAACTCGGACAAGTCAAAACTGGAGCGTACAGCTATCAAATCCATACCGACTCGAGCCGCAGCGAGGTTTTTTATTTTGAAGTGGGTGCTTGGTTGGAGTTAGTAAGACTGCAAAGTATTCAAGTCAATCAAACCAGCCTTGAACTGAGACTCGAGGATAGCCACGGTCAAACCAAGCAACTCAGCCTCAGTTTCCCAAGTCTGGGTGCTTGTCGTTTACAACTTGGGCAAGCTGCCAGTGGTTTAGTCTGTCGCGCCGAAACGATTGGCGAACAAACCCATGTTTATGCCGATGGTATCGAAATTTGTATCAATCATCAAGCACTGATGTTACAAGCCAAGCACCCAAGCGCCACAGCATGGCAACTCGAGGCTTCTTTGGCATGGCGTTGGCTCGAGACTCAAGGGCAAATTTCTAAAACCGAAGCCACTTTTTATCCCAATTTGGATGAAGCCCTGTACGGACTTGGGGAGCGTTTTAACCAAGCCAATAAACGCGGTCAAGAACACGATATTCGGGTTTATGAAGAATATAAAGAACAACAAAACCGCACTTATTTGCCTGTGCCGTTAGTCGTTTCATCAAACAGCTATGGGCTGTGGCTAAATGCCAGCGAACCAAGTCTGTTTGACCTAAAAAGCCAGCCCTGCCGCATTGTTCTCGAGCAACAACCAAGCCACGTCTCGCGCTTTGATTTACATTTTTTGGTTGGACAAAAACCCTACGACATCACCCGAATTTTTACAGCTTTAACCAGTGAGATTGCTGTGCCACCCGCTTGGGCATTTGGTCCTTGGATGTCCAGCAATGATTGGAACAACCAAGAAAAAACCGAAAATGCCATTCGTACAACCATTGCCAAAAATATCCCTGCAACTGTTTTGGTTCTCGAGGCTTGGAGTGATGAATCTACTTTTTATGCTTTCAATGATGCCAAATACACACCTAAAACCAGTCAAGAACCACCAAAACTGAGCGATTTTGAATTTGCTGGACGCTGGAAAGACCCTAAGAAAATGATTGAAGAATGCCACCAACATGGTATTCGAGTGCTACTTTGGCAAATTCCAGTTTACCGCGCCACTGCCGATGACCACGCCCCAAATCACACCAGAATTCAGCACCATGCCGACCAACAACATATGCTTCAAAATCACTTTGCGGTAAAAGAAGCCGATGGCTCGAGTTATCGCTGTAAAGGCTGGTGGTTTACCGGCGGTTTGGTCATGGATTTTACCAATCCCAAGGCTCGAGATTGGTGGTTTTCCAAACGCCAATACTTATTTGAAGACCTCGGCATAGACGGCATGAAAACCGATGGCGGCGAACACCTCTGGGGGCGCGACTTAAAAATGCACGACGGACGACGCGGACTCGAGATGTTTAACGCTTACCCCAACGAATATGTGGGTGCATACCACAACTTTATTCAAAAACAAACCAAAGACAATGGCATCACGTTCTCGAGGGCTGGTTTTACAGGCAGCCAATGTTACCCAGCCCACTGGGCTGGTGATGAAAACAGCACGTGGAGCGCTTATAAAGCCTCGATTCAGGCTGGACTATCGGCTGGTTTAAGTGGTATTTCGATCTGGAGTTGGGATATTGGCGGTTTTAGTGGCGATATTCCGACCGTAGAATTGTATGCTCGGTCATCTGCCATGGCGTGCTTTTGCCCAATCATGCAGTACCATTCTGAATTTAATTCTGCCAAAGATAACCGCGACCGAAGCCCGTGGAACATCGCCGAACGGCACAACGACCCCCGCGCCCTCGAGATTTACCGCTTTTATGCCCAACTCCGCATGAAAATGCTCGAGACCCTGCACAGTCAAGCCATTAGCCTGAGCCAAGCTGGATTACCCCTGATGCGCTACCCGTACCTCGAGTACCCAGAAGCCAGAGATTTTCTTGCCCAAGACCCAGATGCCTACCTATTCACCGAAGATTTACTGATTTGCCCTGTGGTTGAAAAAGGGGCAAGTACCCGAGAGGTGAAATTACCGCCCGGTCAATGGGTAGATTTTTGGTCTGGAGCAGTTTTTATTGGGCTGAATAGCCTAACCATGCCAGCCCCGCTCGAGCGAATCCCTGTATTTGTACGCGGCGACAGCCCAAGATTATCGTGGTGGCTGAGTTTGGTTGCTTAACAGAAGTTGGTCTTCTGGCATTGGTGGTAACTTAGGGACATGGCAATCCCAACCCTGCACATCAACCCAGAACTTGAGCAAAGCATCCACAACGGTCATCCGTGGGTTTACCATAATCATTTGCCACGCCATGACCTCGAGACTGGCGAGTGGGTGCGTGTCCAAGCTGGACGCGCCACGGCTTATGGGCTGTACGATGACAACAGTCAGATTGCGATTCGGCTTTTTGGGCGCGAAGAACCAAGCAGTGCCGTGATTGCCCAAAAAGTCTACGCGGCGCTCGAGTGGCGCAAAGAAATTTTTGACTCAAGCACCAATGCTTACCGCTTAATCAGTGGCGAGAACGATTTTTTGCCCGGAATTACGGTGGATAAGTACGAGCGTTTTGCGGTGCTGCAAACTTATGCTGACTGCCTCGAGACGATTGTACCGGATGTGGTCAAAGCCTTAGGTAAAAGTGGCTTCAAAGGCATTTTGCGGCGCGACGAAAACAAAGAACTGACCGCACTCTGGGGAACTTTGCCACCGCCCGAAGTCACGATTCTCGAGAATAATCTTAAAATCATTGCCAACCTCTACGACGGACAAAAGACGGGTTTATTTTTAGACCACCGCGATAACCGCGCCGCCCTCGAGAAGTTTAGCAAGGACAAATTGGTCTTAAATTTATTTGCTTACACTGGGGCTTTTAGTTTGTATGCGGCTCGAGGTGGCGCAACCCAGATTACCAGTGTGGACATTGCTTCTGCCGCGATGCGCGATGCCGCTCGCAATTTTGACCTGAACGGCTTTGACTCGAAACAACATGAATTTATTGCGGCTGACTGCTTTAAGTTGCTCGAGCAGTATGTCCAAGAAGGCAAACAATTTGATTTGGTTATTTTAGACCCGCCAAGCCTAGCCAAGAGTAAAGACAACCGTTATGCGGCGGCTCGAGCCTATAAAAAACTTAATGCCTTGGCAATTAAATGCACTCGAGCAGGCGGATTACTTGCCACTGCCAGTTGCACCAGTCAAATCTCGCCCGAGGCATTTAAGGAAATTGTTCTCGAGGCAGCTGGCGATTGCAAACGGCAACTGCAAATTGTCCAAGAAAACGGGCAAGCGATGGATCATCCTGTTGCGTTTTTTGAAGGGCGATACTTAAAATTTGTATTGGCTCGAGTGCAATAAAAAAGGCTCGAGTTCAGTCAGCTTGCGTTAGCACCACGACTGGGGCAATCAATAGCATACGGCAACTAGCCGTATGTTATACTTTTAGGATGTCAATCTCCAATCAAACCGAACGAATTGAAATGCGTGTCCCAGCCAGCAATAAAAGTAGTCTGCAACGGGCTGCGGTGCTGCGTGGACAAAGCCTGACCGATTTTGTCCTCCAAGCTGCGCTTGAGTCGGCAATCCAAACCATTCAAAAACACGAAATCATTCAACTGAACCAAGTCGCCTCGAGTACCTTTTACGAACTGCTGCAAAACCCACCTAAACCAAATGCTGCCCTCAAAAAAGCTGCCTCTGCTCATGCCAAACGCTATGGATAAAGCCTTAGGATTCGAGCCTTTTGATGCTAAAATCCATGACCGAAACGGATTTATCTGTAACGAACCCAGCCTGACCAGATTTATTCAAGAGCAAGCTCGCAAAGAACAAGAAAGTCGGACGTGCAGTATTTTTGTGCTGACCGACGGTACAACCATTGTGGGTTACTACACCCTTTCAAATACCACGGTTCAACTCGAGGGCTTGCCCACCAATCACAGTAAGCGTTTACCAAAATATCCAAATGTCCCAGCCACCTTACTTGGGCGTTTAGCCGTCAATCAGGCTTTTATGGCACAAGGTTACGGAAGAGATTTACTGTTGGACGCACTAAAACGAGCCTACTCGGTCAGCCTCGAAGTGGCATCATGGGCAATTGTGGTGGATGCACTGCACGAAAAAGCGGCTGGATTCTACTCGAGATACGGCTTTGTGGCGCTTGAGGGACAACCGATGCGTTTATTTTTACCGATGGCAACGATTGGGCAATTATTCTAAAAAAAGGCTGGTACTTAAAATTTGTACTGGCTCGAGTCTAATTACCTCGAGAAATCCCAAGAGACCAGTTTGCCATTTTTGTACGGCATCACCCCAGAAAAGATGCGCGGGTCTTGGTCAAAAACCAGTGGCAAAAAATGTTTATCGCCTTCCCAGAGCGGATAATCGCCAGCCAGTAGCTTAGAAATTTCGACCCACTCGAGTGTGCCTTCGGGGTTCTCGAAAGTGATGTTGCCCGTGTAGCCTTTTGCCACAAAAATAAAGCCAAACCAGTCTTCGTTCGCCTTACCAAAACCAGACCAGTTGATTGTGCCACGCAGCGTTATGTTCTCGAGAACAACCCCAGCTTCTTCTAAAAATTCGCGGCGCAAACCAGAAACCACGTCCTCGAGTGGCTCGAGTTTACCGCCCAGCCCATTGTATTTTCCAAGGTGGGCATCCGAACTGCGTTTATGACGATGCACCAGCAAGACTTTTTGATTGTCGTCAGAAATTAAGTAACCAAGTGTGGCAAGAATTGGCGTGTAAGGCATGGCTCGAGTTTACGTCAGAACGACCGTTTGCGTTTAGCCCGAATTGCTCGTTGTGCCTCGAGTGCTAAAGCATCGGCTTGGTTTTGGGTCAAATCATCGTTCTGACCATTATCGGATAAAATCAAATCCCAGTCTTTATCTTCTGAATAAGGAACAGAGTACAATTCTTCCAATTCCGAACGGTATTGACCCCAATCCATAAATTCGTAATAGGCAGTCATGGCAGCAAAATAATGACTGGCTTCACACGTCCAAATTAGCTCCGCACCGTCACTCACACAATCCCTTGCCGTAGCGTTAAAAACAGGGATGAAAGTCAGGCTACCATCTTTTTCTTGCCAAAGTTCATGTCGCATATCGTTTCAAGTAATTTGGACTTGCCACACGCAATTTATCCACTGCAATTTGCCGCAGCACTCCAAGCGCACCGCTCGGCACAACCCCAGCCCGAATCCGACTCGAGAGGAGTGAATTTAAGCGCAGCACTTCTTGGTCTAACGCTTCTCGAGAATCTGGTATTTCCAATTCAGTCTCGAGCAACCCAGCTAAGGCAATTGCTTCGGCACGCAAAAAACCCTCCTCGAGATTCGAGCGCTCGAGCATAGACAAAGCATTCATGGCAACCAGAGTCCGAAATTTTAGCCGAGCATCGGTAATCGTTGGCAGAATTTCAGTCTCGAGGAATTCGCGCACTGCTAAAGCAAGTTCAGGATTATTAGGGCGTGGTTGCATACAGAAAGTATAAGGTAGAAGTGTTCACGGGGTTTACTTTTTACCTTTTTACCTTTTCACCCAAAAGCTCTAAAATCTCGAGTTCCATTTCGGCACTTAATCGCCCGAGTACAGCCAGTTCTACGCTGAGTTCAAAACCATCCAAATGGCGCTTGGCTTGGGTTAGGGCTGCTACTGCCCATTTGACATTGCCCATGATTTCCCAGTAGTGCAGGGTTTTGAAAGTAATATCTCGGTTAGTCAACGTATTGTAGTGCGCCAAGTAAGGCTCGAGTTCACCGATGCCGCCAAGATGCAAATGGTCTTGTCCAAATCGCCATGCGCGAATTAAAGTCCAAGCCAAGTCCTCGGCTGGGTCGCCTAAGTGGGCAAATTCCCAATCCAGCACCGCCGTTAGTGTGGTCTCGGAAAGCATTAAATTACCGATTCTAAAATCGCCATGCGTTAGAACTTCGCCGTGACTTGGCGGTTCATGGGTTTTTAGCCAGTGCAGTGCAAGTTCTATGGTTGGGTGTGGTTCGGCTACACTGTCGAGTTCGGCGTACAACCGCGCAATGCTGCGCGTCGCTCCAGTGCCACTGCCAGAATTGGGCAGAAAATCGAGGCTCGAGGAATCCACAGCATGAATTTTGCTGAGTTCTTCTGCCATGCGCTTGGGCAGTCCGGCTCGAGCCACGCTAAATTCTGGGCGGCTGACAATCCGCCGCCCCACGGCTTCGCCACGTACACGCTCGGAAATAAAAGCTTCACGCCCAAGCACATCTGGCAAATACGCCATTGGTTTTGGCACGGTCACACCAGCCGCAAAAGCCGCTTCAAGAACTCTGAATTCCTGCTCTAAAGTCAATTGCTCAAGGTTCATAGCGCCGCCACCAGCACGGCGCATAATGAGTTCTAAGTTCTGACCGTTTTGCTCGAGGTCAAGCAGCCACGCTTCTTTGCTTGCACCACCCGCCAAGAGTTGCAATTTTAGGATACTCGAGTTGGGAAAAAGCGGCTCGAGTAAGACCGCTAGGGTTTCGGGTTTCATGATGGTCTTAGTTTACCCGAGATTTACGGCTTACCTCGGGGGACGTTAAATCGTTCAAAAAAACCAGCGTACACAAGTTCAAGAAAATCTTTTTCAGGTAGGCGCTGCTCGAGAAAATCAGTCAGTTCCTTGGGTTCTTTTTGCTCTTCGATTAAGCGCTTTAAGCCCAAGAATTGCAAACCTGTTAAAGCCCCTTTGGTACTTAATGCCAGAATTTGGGTCACTCGAGCTTCGAGGTTTGGTGTGATATTGCTAACTGTTGCAATCATGGCGGGTACTTCTAGTTTTTTGATTCCAGCCACCAAACCATTTGGCATTTGGAATGACTGCACACCTTTTGGAGATGTGACGATAAGTTGCTCGTTGTTAGAGCTAAAAACTGCTTGCGAACGGCTGTCAAAATTGGGAAGCTCGAGCAGGTTTTTACCCGTTGCTACTTCTTGAACATAGGCAGTCGAGCCAAGACTGACCAGTGCCATCGAAGCATCCGCCGAAACAGTATGCACCATGTCTGGTTTGAGCATTTCAGCTTGGGTTTCTAAACGTAATTTGCCACTTAAATCCCAGATTAAAAAGCTATTTTCAATCCGATTAGAAATAAGCACCATGTTGTTATTAGCAAATGGAATGAGCCTTGGAGAAAAATAAAAATCTGCTTTCGGACTGATTATTTCATTGATTATTTTGCCTGTTTGTGCATCCCAGACAATGGTTTTTCCTGTTTCGTCAAGGCTGATAATTTGCTTTTGATCAAATGAAAAAACAGCCGCCGCAATGTTGACTTGATGCGCTAACTTGAGTTTTTCTGCGCCTGAAGTTGCATTCCAGAGTCGCACAGTTTTATCCGCCCCAACACTTAAAATGCTTTGCCCATCGCTCGAGAAAATGGCTGATTCCATTTCGCCATCATGACCATTTAAGGAAGTCACCAATTCACCTGTTTGGCTGTTCCAAACATCACCGTGGACTTCACTTGCCGTGACAAAAACAGTGCTGTCTGGCGAAAAGTCAGCTGTGTTGAGCGGTTCGTCAATCTCAAAGCTCAAAATTTCTTTGCCATCTTCGGCAGAATAAATCCGCACATCCTGCAAACCTGTGCTGGTCAGAATTTTCTTGTTGTCGCTAGAAAAAACCACCGAATTGGTCTTAAACGAATGCCCAATCAAGTTCTGCAAGACCTTACCCGTTTTGACTTCCCAGATTTTAGCTGTTCCATCGCGGCTTGCCGAAATAATTTTTTGATCGGTTGCCCCAAAACTGAGCGCATAAAGCGAAGCCTGATGCCCTTTGAAAACACGCAATTCTTTTCCAGATTTTGCATCCCAGAGCCGAATGGTTGTGTCTTGACTACCCGATACAAATTTGCTTTGGTCTTGACTGACCGCCAAGGTAAAAACCGAATTGGTATGCCCTTTAAGTTTCATCACTTCTTTACCCGAAGCAATGTCCCAAATCCGCACAAATTCATCACTTGAAGCCGTCACGACCCTCGAGTTACCCGCAATAAACACACCAGCATAGACAGACTCTGTGTGCTTTAATGAACGCACCAGCTTACCTGTTTTGGTATCCCAGATTCTCGAGGTTTGATCATCACTCGAAGTTACAAGGCGCGAACCATCCTTAGAGAACTCAGCTTCAAACACATAATCGGTGTGTCCTTTTAAGGTCAGCAGCACCTTACCCGTAACAGCATTAAAAATAAGAACATCCTCTTGATTGGCGGCACTGGCAGTAAACCGCGTGCCATCGGGCGAGAATCCGGCTGCTCCTGAACCAGTCTCTATGGCTTGAATCAGTCCACCTGTTTTGGCATTCCATAAACGAGTTGTATCATCAGAACTGTTTGACAGGATTCTCGAGCCATCCTTAGAAAAAAAAGCCGAACTGACCCCCGAAGAACTGGCTTGGATTTTTAAGCCCGTTTTTCCAGTGGCTGTATTCCAAAGTTGAATCGCTCCATCTGTCCCTGCCGTTAATGCCAAACTTGCATTGGAGTTAAAGCGAGCAAAGTTGACCACACCACCCAGCGAAGCTGTAAACCACGTCGGTTTCTCGAGTTTAGGCACAGCCACTTGGGCAGCCCCGATACTCAAAAAAGCAACCAGCCCCAAACCAAACAATAACTTTTTCATGTTGACTCCTTATCCTAGAGCCTCATCTTAATTCATTATTGAATTTTGCGACAGCAATGACTGCACAAGCCAAAGCCGAAACGCCTTGGCTCGAGTATTCTGGATTACTTAGTGCTGGTGATGACCATGCCTTGGTTTGTGCCAAGCCAAATGTTATTGGCATCGAGGGCAAAACCCGAATGCAATTGGGCTTCTGGCGCAAGCCCACGCACCGTAGCGGTTGTGTCTTTCCAAGTCTCGCCGCCGTCCACAGTTGAAAGTAACAATGGATTGCTGACCCCAACCTGCCCAACCGCCCAGCCGTTCTTACCGTCTGGGGCAAAGAAAATGCCATTAAAACGAGAATCTGGTCGCATCGTTGGTAACTTAGCAGCTTTCCAAGTCGAGGTTGCCGTTTTTCTGGCATCGTTGGTGAAGTAAATAAAATCTGTTTTGCCATAAAAAACAGCGGCTTTGTTACTAAACGTAAAGCATTTGTCACTCGAGATACAGGTCACGCCATACGGTGTATCGCCGTCTTGGGTATCTGGTAGGGCAGCCCGATAAAAACGCTTGCCGCCGTCGCTCGATAAACACACGCCTTCTTTGTCTGGAGCAGCCCTTGAGCCACCACTGGTTGGATATGCCAGAATGCCAAGGTCTGATGCAATGTATACACTTTGCAATGGCGGCGGCACAGCTGCCAAACCGGGTAAGGAACTGCACAAGGTTTTGTTGCTCTCGCGCCAGAGTTGAAAGAATCCATCGGGTGCGCTTTCTGGCGACCAAATCGAAGTCCAGAGCGCACCAGCACTGGGTTCATCCAAACTTTCGGTAATAAAAGCCTGAACGCCTAAGACCCAACGGTCATCTTTAACACCAATGCCAGATTGATAATTTAAGCCACCTGGGGTTTTACCGAGGCTACTGACACTCCAATTGCCAATACCGCCCTTGCTCGAGATAAGTGCTTTGGACACATTGGTTAATGCCATGATTTTATCGCCAGCTTTGGCAAATCCAAAGAAATTAATATCGCCCAGCAAACCGACTTTGCTCGAGTTAGCAGCATCAGAGCCATCCACCAATTTTGCGCCCGCGCTTTGCCCATTGCTGGCATAGACTTTTCCGCCACCAGAAACAGCCGTGGCGACCACACAACTTTTTGGATTAACACAGTAAATACCTGTCACCCGTTCTTTGGGGTCGGTCAGCTTAAAGGACTTAAACTCGAGGCTTTGGGAGTTGGCAACTGCTAGTAGTACCGTAGCCAAACCAAGAATTGCGCTGAGACCAAGTGGTGTGTTTTTCATAATTTACTCCTTTATTGCTTTGGTTACGGATTACCAAGGTTAGGTCGTGTAGAAAAACCACCAGTCACAGCATTCTCGAGTGGCGTACCCGAGCCATAATCGGTGGCACTGGTACTGACACTCCAAGTGATGCTGCTACCAGCTAGGTAGGCGGTGGCAGGTGTGTAGGTCATTTGTTTGCAATTGAGGAATTCGCCACTAAACAAAACGCATTCGGGATTCCACGTGATTGTTCCAGCTTTAAGAACATTGTTATTGCGAACCTGAAGGGCTGCTTGGGTTAGGGCTTTGTTCATGTCTTCGGAGAACGTCATAACAATTGGGGCAGTCATACTCGAGAAACCAAAACCACTGGGCAAAAAGCTCACCACTCGAGGTGGAGCGTTACCACTTGTGAACTTAAAACCATAAGCAGCTTGTAAGGTATTGCCAACAATGTCGGTAGCACTCATGCCCAGTGTAATTGTGTACAGCGTTTGTTGGTCTAAGCGAATACTGGGCTGGCAATTGGCGCTCGAGTCCGAAACCCAAGTCCAAGTGCAAGCAATACTGGGTTGACTGACAAAAGCACTTTCGACACTGGTGCGGTTCATGGCTTTACTAAAATTTAAGGTAATCGACGCACTAAAAAGCACATTGGTTTGGGCATCGGTTGGTGTGAAGCTGACCAGTGCAGGTTTAATCGTGTCTTGAACTGTAGTGAACCGTGATGCTAATGGGCTGGTTAGTGCAATTCCCGCCGTACTCTGGGCGGTCAAAGCAAGTGTAAAATCGTACTGCGTGGCAAATGGAAATTCGGAATTTGGCGTGCAAGTCGCGGTTTGGTCATTGTCCAGCCACACCCACATACAAGCAATAACAGGCACGCTCGAGAAGGCAGTTTCAACACTGGTTTTATTCATGGTTCTCGAGAAACGCAAGGTAATTTTGCTGTTCAGGGCAACATCTATGGCATTATTAGCTGGTGAACTGCTCGAGATACTTGGCGGGGCGCTCAAGCTCGAGAATTGCAAGGTGGTCGCGCCGCCCAAATCGTTTCCAGCCACGTCTTTTCCTGCCAGTGCAATTGTGTATGTAGTGTCAAATTGCAAAGCTGGCGTGACAAAACTGACCACGGTATTGCCAGTATTCCAAGTCGCAGCACCCAGCGTTAAGCCATTACTTGAGGCTGTGACGGTGCTGATGTTCATGGCTTTACTAAACGTCAGTTGGACTTGGGCATTCAGGGCTATCGCCGTGGCATTAAGCAGAGGTTGGCTCGAGACCAAGGTCGGCGCAGTCGTATCAGGAGCAATCGGTGTAGCCGAAAGCAAAGCGGTACTGCTCGAGGTGTTACCCGTAGCATCGGTTGCCTCAAGTTTGAAAAAATATGTTATGCCATTGGTTAAACCCGTTTTTTCAAATTGTTTTGCAGTCTTGGCAATGGTTTCAGTTGCATTTTGAGCCGTGGCACTGCTGCCCCAACGCAATGTGTACTTGTCTAAATCAGGTTCGGTGTTTGCAATCCACTCGAGTTTGACTCTCCCCTCCCCTGCTATGGCTTTGAAGCCTGTTGGTGTGGCTGGTGCAGTGATGTCTGGCGTTGGCGTAGGAGTACAAGCCAGCAAACTGACCAATAAAAACAAGAATGGTTTTTTCATGATTCCCCCGAGTTACGGAACACACACAATGTTTCTGATAACCACGGATTTACGTCCCTCGTTGTTCTGGGGGTCTTTGGCAACCAAAGTCACGCGGATATTGACGTTATAGCCATTTAAGCAATTCAAGCCAAGTGCCGCCGTTAAATTCACTTGCCCTTGGGCATTTAGTGTCAGTGGTACATCAGTCCCAAAGTTACCGCCACTGGTATTCTGGAAAGCGCCAAACCAAGTTAAAGTTACAGCATCACCTGCGGGGTCGGTAGCACTACCTGTTAATCGAATCAAAGCCCCATCGGTAACTGGTGTGGTAGCAGTCGGACTTGAGATACTGACTGGATTTGGTGGAGGATTGGCTGGTGCAGGTAAAACATTGATCACCACGGTTTGCGAATTGGTCAATCCTTGCGGGTCGGTAGCCGTAACGGTTAAGGTACGATTCCCAACACTCGAGAATACCTTGCTAATTTCACAACCAGTTTGCGGGAAAGCATCGGTGGGGATGCTACTTGTCCACGCAATGCTCGAGCAAGCCAATTCGTCGTTGGGTTCGTTGATGTCTCGAGCATTTGCTGAAAAGTTATAGCTCAAACCCTGATAAATGACCGAGGCGCTGCTTGGGTCAGAAACATTTAATTCTGGCGCAGAATTGCTGACGGTAATCACTTTGGAGCGTGTGACCGTTTCGCCGTCTGAATCGCGGACTTTTAGGGTAATTGTGCGTGCGCCAACCGTACTAAAGACCTTACTGGTTTCTCGAGTGCTTGGAATTGCACCATCGCTGGCTAAACTCGAAGTCCAGGTATAAGTCAGGTTTGTCCCATCTTCTAAGTCGGTGGCATTGCTCGAGAAGAACGTATTGCGGTTCAGGGCGCTTGTATCTAAAACACTAAAATCAGTGATGCTTGGCGGGCTGTTTGGTGAACTGGCAATCGGGAAACGCTTTTCAAAAACTCGGGTGCTGTATTCTTTTTCAATGCCCCATTTATCTATTTCGACCCCAACATCTATACCGATTCCACCGTCAAGTTTCCAGAATGGTTTGCGCGGGACTTGGGCATCAAAAGCCACAAAAACTTCTGGGCGAACAAATAATCCCACGGCTTCGTAAAGCAGCAACTCGAGCGTCACATTGGCAAAGGCTTCGGCGTTAATTGCAAAACTAATTTGGCTCGAGTCAACGCTAAATTGGTTGCTGACTTGGCTGATGTTGCTCCATTCTTCGTTGTATTCTGCCCCAGCTTTAATCACCAAAGTTTGGCTGACACTGACATCTATTGCACCGTTCGCCGAACCACGCACCCCGATGTCGAGCTTGACCACTGGGCGAATTACGATTGGCACTGGACCGATTGAAAAAGTGATGGGACGGAAACGAACTTCGCCAATACGGATTTTTTTGACAACATTAAAATCCACTTTGCCTTTTAAGGTCAGGTTGGTTTTTTGGGTAAAACTGGCTTCGGCTAGAAAATCAAAATCGGGCGGGAAGAAATCAATATCCCAGTCAAAACGAACACTGGTTGCAAGGTCGAGTAAACCACTCAGCACCACTTGGTCGGTGGTTGTGGTGGTATCGCCGTCTTTATCGAACAGCACTTTATTAAAACTAAAAGTTGGATTGGTGGCTTGGGGACGCAACTTTGGGGTGTACGTCACGCCACTGGCTAATTGGGTGCTTTCGATGTCGGCTTCGGACAAGGCTCGAGTCACATCTAAGCTGCCTTTTTGAATCGCTTCGCGCAAAGTAGCTGGGGCAGTCTCGAGCATCGTTTTACCATTTTCGGTTTTAACGCCAATTACTTTGCGTAAAAAACCATTTGGAGCGCTGGTGGTTGGCGCACTGACCACGACATCGCCAGTTGCTATTGGCTGCGTTCCAGCAAAAGTCAGGCTGTTGGGCTGGACAGTCTCGAGGGCAGCCAGCACAGGGGCGGTCAGCACTTTGGTGGTGCTAGGAATAATCACTTCTGCGGGTGGCAATGGCGGAGTGACACAAGCCGCGATAACACCACCTAGACCAAAAATCAGAACGGTATTTTTGAACCAGCTTTTCATGGTTGCTCCTTGAAGAATCTGGGTCATCTTGAACAAAGGCTGTCCTAATTCCTAGAGCCGATGTCCTAAAATGTCCCAAGCGCTCATCACTACTTCTTGGGCAGCCTGTGGCGTACAGTTTGCTATGTTGCCATTGCCCCAGCCCCAAACCAGCCAAGCAGTGGCTCGAGTGGTCTGGTGGTTGTCTGCGGGCGTAGCCGTGGCGTTATTTTTTGTTTTTTCGCTCTATTTTTGGCATTTTGCCACGACCACACCGTGTTCTCGAGCCGATTGTTCTGAATTGCTTGGTTGGCTGGGTCAATTTGGTTTGGGGATCGAAGTTTTTGCACTGCTCTACCTGACCAGTTTTGTTGTCCCGACACTGATTTGGATCACGCTGGCATTTTGGGTTTTTTTGGCACAGCCACGAAAAATCTGGAGTGGTATTTTCTCCTTGGTTTTTTTAATTGGTTGGTATGGCGAAATCAACAGCCAGTATTTAAGAGGTTCATTGCCACAAGCGATCAATTACAGCCTCGAGTTGGTTGGTGTGTTTGGCTCGAATACCGAGGTTTTTAGTGCTTATCTGCGTGGGATTCTTAAAATGCTTGCCGATAACTTGCTGGTGCTGATGGTTTTTGCTTTTCCAGATGGCAAGTTATATCCGCGCTGGTCAAGGTTTTACTTGGTTATTTTGGCGGCGCTGTCGCTCGGCTATTCGATGCCATTTTTGCGCGAGACCCCTTGGAATTATGCTCGCTTGGTTTTTCCGTTTAATTTTTTCATCAATCTATTGTTGCTGCTTGCCCTGATTTGGGGCTTATGGTCGCGCTACCGTCATAACTCCGAGGCAGTGCGCTATCAAATTCGTGGCATTTTTCCAATTATGATTGTGAATGCCGTTATTTATAGCCTCGATTTGATTTTTGGGGTACTGCTCAAACGTGGTGTTTTCTCGAGCAACGCCCTGATTGAGCCACTGGGCGACTTGTTGATTAATTTCCTCAACAGCTTTGGGATGATTTGGTTAGCGGTTGCGGTCGCCCAAATCATTGTGCGTCAGCAATTATTTGATATTCGCTTTGTCTTAAACCGAGCCTTGGCTTATGGCGCAGTGGTGGTCAGCGCGGCTGTGGTTTATGGCTTAATTATTGGAGGCTTAAACAGTGTATTTCGGCAAACCGAACTGTGGTTATCGGTGCTGGCAACCGGTGTTGTGGCGGTTTTGTTTCATCCGATGCTGGTACTTTTTAGGTCAGCCGCCAACCGACTTTTTTATGGCGAACGCCACGACCCATACCGTGCCATTTCTAACCTTGGGCGGCAACTCGAGGCGGTCTACAAACCCGACGAATTGGCTTTAACGATTGTGCAAACTGTAGCCACGACCCTGCGTTTACCCTATGTGGCACTGACCACCAAGCAACCCACGGTGGCAATCGGCACACCCATCGGGCAGATTCTCGAGTTTCCAATGTGGGTTAAAGGGCAGAACATCGGTGCATTGCTGGTCTCGAGTCGGTTTATTGGCGATTCATTCAACAGGACAGAAATTCGGCTGCTCGAGGATTTGGCTTCAAGGGCTGCAACCGCCGTATACGAAGCCTTTTTGACCCAAGAAGTGCAAACCAGTAAAGAAGCGATCGTCTTTGCCCGAGAAGAAGAACGCAAACGGATTCGCCGCGATTTACACGATGGACTTGGACCTGCTTTAGCCAGTCTTTCTATGAATCTACAAATTTCTAAGCAACTGATTGTTAAAAACCCAACTCGAGCCGAGGAAATGATCAGCACCTCGGCGCAAAGTGTTCAAGAAGCCATGACCGACATTCGTCGTTTGGTCTACGGGTTGCGTCCGCCAGCCCTCGACGACCTTGGTTTAGAAGGCGCACTGCGTCAACAAATCGGTCAGATGCTTGGCATAACCACCACCATTTACTTTTCCGCCCTCGAGCCACTGCCAGCCGCCGTTGAAGTCGCCATCTACCGAATTACCTGCGAAGCCCTAAATAACATTACCAAACACGCCAAAGCCACCGAAGTTAAATTTAATTTGTACCACGATGAAACTGGCTTACTGCTCGAGATTTCTGACAACGGCATTGGTTTACTCGAGTCTCGAGCGAGTGGCATTGGCTTACATTCAATGCGTGAACGAGCGACTGAACTCGGTGGAAAATTCGAGCTTAGTTCAAATAACGGGACTCGGGTGATTGCATGGCTGCCCGTGCGAAAGGACGAAAGATGAACGATATTGGTGTTTTAATCGTGGATGACCACTTGGTCTTACGCAGTGGTCTGCGCTTGCTGCTCGAGTCTGAACTTGGCATCGAAATAGTGGCAGATGCCGCCAATGCCGAAGATGCCTTAACACTTGCTTCCCAACTGCAACCCGATGTGATTTTAATGGACATTCAACTGCCCAAAATGAACGGCATCGAAGCCACACGGCGCATCAAAAGCACCAATCCCAGAATTCAAATTTTAATGCTGACCATGTTCCAAGACGATGATTCGGTTTTTGCCGCGATTCGGGCTGGCGCACAAGGCTACTTATTAAAAGGCGCAAGCCAACTCGAGATTGCCCAAGCCATACGCGGCGTGGCTCGCGGCGAAGCGGTCTTTGGGGCAGGCGTTGCCGAACGGGTTCTAAAGTATTTTGCGGCAGCTCGCCCAGTTGCCTTATTCCCAGAACTCACCACTCGAGAACGCGAAATTCTCGAGTTAATCGCGCAGCGTTGTTCTAACTCAACCATTGCTACGAGGCTCGAGTTAAGCCCTAAAACCGTGCGGAATTATGTCTCGAATATCATCTCAAAATTACAAGTTGCCGACCGATCAGAAGCCATTTGGGTCGCAAAAAACGCCGGCATTGGCTCATAACGCCAGTGTCTTTGCCAGTTCGCGCAACTCGAGCGAAACATCTTTGCGTTTGGTCCATGTATCCTCGAGTGGCACATGAACGATACTGCCCGCCACAACCCCAATCATCACATCGCTTTTACCAGCCATCAGGGCTTCGACCGCACCATAACCCATTTGCGAAGCCAAGATTCTATCCCGAGCGCTGGGGCTGCCGCCGCGCTGCACATGACCTAAAATACTGACTCGAGCATCTAAGCCAGTCGCCGCCGAAATGGCTTCCATGACTTTAATCCCGCCGCCTTCGTAGCCTTCGGCAACCACAATAATACTCGAGGCTTTACCCTTGGCGGCACTCGCCCGAACAATTTCCACGACTTGCTCGAGGGTTTCTGGGCGCTCTGGAATCAGTACATCCTCTGCGCCACCCGCAATGCCGACATCCAGAGCAATAAACCCAGCGTGTCTGCCCATAACTTCAATAATAAAAAGCCGCTCGTGACTGGCGGCTGTGTCACGAATACGGTCAATGGCTTGTAGGGCTGTGTTGACGGCAGTGTCGTAACCAATCGTATAATCTGTGCCGTAGAGGTCGTTGTCTATTGTTCCGGGTACACCGATGACCGAAAAACCCTGTTCTTGGGACAAAAAATGAGCGCCGTGGAAACTGCCATCGCCGCCAACCACGACCAAGCCTTCGATTCCCGCGTTTCGCAAATGATTCGCAGCTTGGGCGCGTCCTTCGGTGGTCATAAACGGTTTGCAACGGGCAGTTAGTAAAATCGTACCACCACGTTGAATCGTATTTGCCACATCTCGAGCGCCAAGTTTAATAAATTCGCCTTCCATCATTCCAGCGTAGCCACGTTTGACCCCCATGACTTCGATATTGTGGGCGCTGGCGGTGCGTACCACAGCGCGGACGGCTGCGTTCATGCCGGGCGCGTCGCCACCACTGGTTAAAACTCCGATTCGTTTCATATTCCCTCCACAAAATTCTCGAGGCGCATTGTGACACGTTGCACCTTGCTTGGTACAAACACTCGTTCAGACTCGAGTTTCCGACACGACTTTCAGCGCAAGGTCATAGGCAGCGTTGCGTTCCATCCCAAGCTGTTGCAGTTTGGCACGAATCTCCTTGACCCGCAGTCCAGCACTGGCATAATCGAGGGCTTTTGAACCATAATCGAGGCTTGGCTCGAGCGCCACCAGATTTGGCGCAAGCATCAGCACGATTTCGCCTTTGACTTCGCCGCTAAAGTGCTGGCTTGCACTTAAAAGTGTGCCGCGAAAGATTTCTTCGTGCAGTTTAGAAAGTTCTCGAGCCACAGCACAACCCCGAGTTGCGCCGCACAGTTCTATCAACTCGAGCAGGGTCACGTGTAGGCGGTGTGGGCTTTCATACAGCACACTGGTGACGCTCGAGATGCTAATTTCCTCGAGTCGTTGGCTGCGTTCGCGTCCAGAGCGCGGCAAAAACCCATGAAAAGTAAAGCGTCCGCTTGGTAAGCCCGAAAGCGTAACGGCGGGTATCAGCGCATTTGCACCGGGCAGGGCTTCGACCCGAATACCCAACTCGAGCGCAATCTGTACCAATTCTGCGCCGGGGTCAGAAAGTCCGGGGCTGCCAGCGTCGGAAACAAAAGCCACTCGCGGGTATTTCTCGAGGACGTGTTTGGCTCGGGTCAGCATCGTGTGGGCATCGAGCCGTTCGAGTGGCTTAGAAATTCCAAAATGGGTCAGTAAGCGTCCAGAGTGCCGAGTGTCTTCACAGGCGATACAATCCACGTTTTTGAGCGTCTCGAGGGCGCGTAAGGTGATGTCGCCTAGGTTGCCAATCGGTGTGGGGATAAGGTAAACAATACGTTGAATCATGTAGTGGGTGACGGATTTAATGGAATTCGCGCTGCTTTCTTTTTCGGCGCAAAAGCACTGGTGATTGTGGCGCGTACCAGTTCGCCATCACCAACAGTCACGGTCACAACCGCACCTTCGGGCAGTTTGCCACGCTCGAGAACAATCACGCCATCTTTGACCACACCGCGATAGGCTTTCACGCTTTCTATTCTAGCAGTTCTAAACTTAGATGCAATGAGTTAGGAGTTTTGCGTCCCTTGATACAATGAGTTAGGGGGTTTTTGCGTCCCTTGGTCAATCCCGCACATCATCTGACAATTTTTGGGTTACGATGTTAATTATGGAAGAGGTCAATCAGCGTTTGTTGCAGGAACGAGCTAAGCGATTAGCCAAAGAAAGCGTTCAGGACAATGAAATCCCACTCGAGATGGTGCTTTTACAGGTTGGCGACGAACAATATGCGCTCGAGCTTACCCGCCTCAAAGCTGTGCTGCCTGCCGAAGTTACGGCTTTACCACTTGCACCGCGAACTGTGGCTGGGGTGATGAATGTGCGTGGTGAGATTGTCAGTGTCTTGGATTTGGCGGCTTTACTTAAATTTGAACGCGACGAAAAAGCTGCTGCTTCGGTGGTTTTGACCGAAACCAAGTTCGGAGCGATTGGCTTACGAATTTATGGTGTACCAGAGTTGTATCAGGCTTTCCAAAGCCAACTTTCGCCAGCTTTGTCGGGGCGCGATTCGGTGCGCGGCGTTTTTGAGGGTCGGGTGGCTTGGCTCGATGTCGATGCTCTGTGCGCTGGGTTGGACTTATGAATAAGCTCGAGACTTGGTTTCATAACCAGCCTTTGTTAATCAAGTTGATTTTACAAAGTATTTTGATTCTGATACCGCTTTTTTTAATTTCTGGCTTTTTTATTGCCAATTCAATCAACACCGTGGTGACCCGTTCGGCTGGAAATCAGGTGCGGCAATTGGCATTTGAAGCCAGCGACAAATTAGACCGCAATCTTTTTGAGCGTTACGGCGATGTTCAAGCCTACGCTAAATCTTCGGCTGCCACCAGCCTTGACCCAGCCCAAATCGAGCGCTGGATGGAGATTATGTTGGCGACTTATCGCCCGATTTATCGTCTGATGCTGGTGGCGGATAAACGTGGGCGGGTCATTAGTACCTATGGCGTGGATAACGACAACATGAACCCAAGTTCGGCTTGGAAAAAACTGGATACCTCGAGTTTACGCGGCTTGGATGTCAGCCAAGAATCGTGGTTCAAACAAGCCAGCAGTGGTAACCTGCCCGATGGCTCGGCGGTGGTTCATGATGTGGCTCGAGACCCGATTATGGACAGCCTATATGGCGCGGAAAAATCGGTGGCGATGACTTTTTCTGCCCCAATTCGCAATCCTGCTGGGGCAGTGATTGGTGTTTGGCACAATTATTTTAATTGGGAAGTCGCCAAAAATATCATTCAAGAAGTCCAAGACCGAGCCGCCAAAGATGGGTACTCGAGTACCCGCTTTTTAATTTCAGCCGACAATGGTTTACTGCTCTACACGCCAACTGGCAAATATACTTTTACCAGAAGTATTCGCCAAGAAAAGTTTGCTTCCTACGAGGCTTCGCGCCAGGCTGGCGAAGGCTTTGTCAGCGCCAGAGATTTTTCAAATCCAGAACTGACACTGGCTTCGCCCGGTCTGGTCGGTTTTTATGTTTCTCGAGGCTACTCGAGTTATTCGGGCTTAAAGTGGATTGTTTTGGCAAGTCGTTCGATGGGCGAAGTTAAAGCCGAAGGCGCAACCCTGAACCAAATTCTGACGGTTTTACGTTTAGGGGCTTTCTTGAGTGTCATTCTGGTCTTATTTGTGGCAACTCGCTACATCAGGCGGCAAGTGACTGGCTTGACCAGCAGCGCGGCTGGGTTGGCGGTTGGGCATCTGAACCAAGAACTCGGGCGGGTCGGGCAAGACGAAATAGGGCGTTTGACGGCTTCGTTTCACGACATGGTGGCGTATCAGCGTGAAATGGCTGGGGTTGCCAATGCGATTTCTCGAGGTGATTTATCCAAGTCAATCGAACCAAAATCCGAAACCGACGAACTTGGTGTGGCATTTGCGACCATGACCAAAAACTTGCGCGAGTTACTGAGCGCCGTTAATCAAGGCAGTTCAGCCGTGGCGGCGGCTTCGACCCAAATTCTGGCAACTTCGGCACAACAAGCCAGTGGGGTGCATCAGCAAAGTGCGGCGGTGGCACAAACCAGTGCTACCATCGAAGAAGTCCGCAGCAGTTCTGACCAAGCGGTTGGCATTGCGATGTTGGTCTCCGAAAGCGCCGCAAGCGCCTCAGAAGTTGCCACGGCTGGCGTAGAAGCTGCCAACGAAGCCAATCAAGGAATGTCCGAGATTCGCGCTCGAGTCCAGCAGATTGCTGAAAATATTTTGGCGCTTTCGGAACAAACTCAACAAATTGGCGAAATTATTGCGACCGTCAACGATATTGCTGACCAGAGTAATTTATTGGCGCTGAACGCCGCCATCGAAGCCTCGAGGGCTGGCGACCAAGGCAAAGGTTTTGCGGTGGTTGCCCAAGAAATTCGGCTGCTTTCCGAGCAATCTAAAGGCGCAACTGCCCAAGTCAAATCTATTCTTGGCGAAATCCAGCGTGCCACCAACAGCGCCGTCATGACCACCGAGCAAGGGATTAAAGTCGCCGATGCTGGGGTGGACAGCATTGCCAAGGTGCTGAGTGTGATTGAGGGCTTACAAGAAGCGATTCAACACGCTTCGCACAATGCCCAACTGATTTCGGCTTCAGTCCGTCAACACAGTGCTGGCATGGAACAAATCACTGGGGCAATGCAGAGCATTGGCAATGCCACCAAAGATAATTTATCGGGCGCTCAACACACCCGCGATGCCGCCCAAGAACTAGCGGCACTCTCGAGCCGTTTACGCGGTATGGTAGAGCAGTACCAGACTTAATGGTAGAGCAGTACCAGACTTAATGGTAGAGCAGTAACAGACTTAATGGTAGTGCAGTAACAGACTTAATGGTAGTGCAGTAACAAACCTAGAGGTTAAAGCCGTGATTGATACCCACACCCTTGGACTTGAATTTGCCCTGCACCTCGAGGCATTGCAACAAGCCATTGATTTCTCAAGCGCCCATTTGGCACTGCACCGAGCAAGGGTTGCCGGCAGAGCCTCGGGGCATGAACTTGAGTTGTTTCTAAAAGCCCTCGAGTCAAACACAGCCACAGCGACTACACCTTTAGAAACCGTCTGGCTCGAGGCTTGGACAGCCCATGGCTGGCGTGGCATGGCAGCACTTGAAGTGGCAACGCGGCTCGAGTCGTTGCGTGCCGCAACCGACCCAGACAGCGCCAAACTCGAGCTTCATCGGGCGCGGGTGGCATTGCAAAGTGCCAATACCAACGATGCCCTTGCAGGGTTTTTAGCCCAACTCGAGGCTGGGGTATCTGCACCAGCCAATAACCAACAAGCGGCTGCGTGGCTCGAGGCGTACCAGCCACGCGACAGCGCCATACGGCAAATTTTTGATAAAGAACTCGCCGAGCGCCTTGTGGCACTGCGTCAAGCCAAAGACCCAAAGACCATGCGCCTTGAGTTGCACCGTTTGCGGGTGGCAGCCCGAGTGGTCGAGGATGCCCTCGAACCACAAATTTTACGTTTGGAGCGTGGCGAAAGCACCACCGTCAGCGACCCACGCCTCAAAGCAGCCCTGCCCGTGACTCGAGCCACCCCCGAGGTTCGCCCAGAAGATTCTCGACTGGATAAAGCCCCAAGTTTGGTTTCGCAAAGCATCATCCCGCCCGTCCAGACCCGTTCGACCGACAATGCGGCGACTTTGGATGGTTCGGCTCGAGCCGTTGCCCAGGAGAGCGTCCGTGTTTCGGTGGCGCGTTTGGATTCCTTATTGGCACAAGCGGGCGAACTGACGGTTGGGCGAATTCGCATCGAAGAACGGCTGCGCGATTTACGCGATTTATTAAGTCGGCGCAACTTGGAGCGTCGTAACTCGAGGCATTCACGCACCCTGCGGCGGCGTTTACAAAGTTTAGCCGAAGAAAACCGCGATGTCGCTTCGGTGCTGGGTTTACTCGAGACTGGCGAAGAGAGTACAAGGCGGGCGCTTGACCGCCTTGAGGATGTCTTAAACCGCTTAACTGGCGATTTGGCGCAATTGCGTACCGTCAACACGACCATCGAAGATGAAGTTTTGAGTGTGCGGCTCCTGCC
Organism: Deinococcales bacterium; assembly: GCA_043778225.1. GTDB lineage: Bacteria > Deinococcota > Deinococci > Deinococcales > JAAFIG01 > JAAFIG01. The sequence goes on from JAYWGM010000094.1 coordinate 92,763, forward strand.
TGCCGCGATGCTTTTTCCGCCGCTCGAGCGGTTGGTGCGCGACCTTGGTCAGCAACTTGGTAAGCAAGTGCGGCTGATTACTTTGGGTGGCAGCATCGGTATTGACCGCAAAATTCTCGAGGGGCTGCGCGATCCCTTAATGCACATGATTCGTAATTCGGTAGACCATGGCTTGGAATTGCCGATTATTCGCCAAGAACTTGGCAAGCCTACCGAAGGCACAATTACTTTGTCGGTCAACTCGAGTGGTGGCATGGTGACGCTGCTGTTGTCCGATGATGGGGCTGGCATGAACGCGCAAAAAATCCTGCAAAAAGCTGAGCAAAAAGGGATTATCCAAAGTGCTGCCAGCTACGACCCAAAACTGGCACTCGACCTGATTTTTGAACCCGGTTTTAGCATGGCAGCCGCCGTGACCGATGTTTCTGGGCGTGGCGTTGGCATGGACGTGGTGCGGCAAAATATCCGAGCTTTAAGCGGCACGGTTGGGGTTCAAAGTCAAATCGGTCAAGGCAGCCATTTTGCAATGCGCGTTCCGGCACAACTCGCCACCGTGCGGGTTTTACTAGCGCGAGTCGGTCACGACACCTTTGCGATTCCAACTGCCAGCGTTGAACGTACTGGACGGGTCAAAGTCGAGGGGATTCATCAACTCGAGGGGCGCAGTGTGATTATTCTCGAGGGTCGTCCTGTGCCATTGGTCGAACTTGGTGGGGTCATGGATGTGCCATTTGAAGCTGGCGAGTCTTGGCAGCCTTATTTTATCCTGCGCCGCGACGACGACCGCTTGGCGTGTACTGTCGACGCGATGCTTGGCGAACAAGAAGTGGTGGTCAAAAAGTTATCGTACCCGCTCGAGAAATTCGCGCCACTCGAGGGGGCGGCTGTGCTGGGCAGTGGGCAACTGGTTTCGATTCTTGCCAGCACCCACTTAATCGAACGTGGCTTGCGCCGCGAAATTCGGGTACGCCGCGAACTCAAACTTGCGCCAACGATTGCGGCTCGAGTGCCACGAATTATGGTTGTGGACGACAGCATTACCAGCCGAACTTTAGAGCGCAGCATTCTCGAGGCGGCGGGTTTTGAAACCATCACGGCAGTTCATGGCGCACAAGCCCTTGATTTTTTACGACGCGGCGAACACGTTGATTTGGTGGTCTCGGATGTCGAAATGCCAGAACTCGATGGCTTTGGGCTGACGGCAGAAATTCGCCGTGACCCACGCCTAGCGCAAATCCCCGTGATTCTCATTACCAGCCTAAACGCCCCAGAACACAAAGAACGCGGCGCAATGGCTGGCGCAGATGCCTATATCGTCAAAGGAGAATTTGACCAAGGGGTCCTGCTCGAGACGATCAATCGGTTGTTATAACTCGAGACGATTAACCGCTTGTTGTAACTCGAGACGATTAACCGCTTGTTATAACTAGAAACCACTCGAGTCATACTCCCTTTGCTTTACTATCCAAAAGTCCATATCTCTTTTCCCTCCTCCTAAGGTACACTCCCTAACGCTTTATGCAGCCATCCAATCCCCAAAAACGAATCCGCGTCCTTGTTGTGGATGATTCCAGTGTGCAGCGTCGAATGCTGGTCAGTCTGCTTGAATTGGATGGTGGTTTTGAAGTCGTTGGGACTGCCAGCAACGGAGCAGAAGCTGTGCCAATGGCATTGCGCTTGCTGCCCGATGTGATTACCATGGATTTACGAATGCCGATTATGGATGGTCTGGCTGCTTCTGAAGCCATTATCGAACAAGCCCCAATTCCAATTCTGATGGTCACTTCCAGTGTCTCTAAAGACGACCAGCGTTTGGTTGCCAAAGCGATTGCGGCTGGGGTGCTGGCAATTATTGCCAAACCCAACATCCACACCGATACGCACGAGTTTTTAAGGATGGTGCGTGGTATCTCGAGGGTCAAAGTGATTCGCCGCAAACCACAACCCAGACCAGCCCCAAACGCCCTGTCACGCACCGTCATTGCTGAGCCGATTACGCTGCCCTTTGAACGGCGGGCAGGCTTGGTGGCGGCTCGACTCAGCCCCGCGATTTTGCCGAGCAGCATCTCAAGGGTCAATGTCATTGGGATTGCCTCGAGTACCGGTGGTCCGCAAGCCCTCGAGCCACTTTTAACCCGCTTGCCGAGCGATTTTCCTGTACCAATTATTATTGTGCAGCACATTGTCGAGGGTTTTGCTGCCAGTCTGGTCGAGTGGCTGCGCCCGTTGTGTGCTTTATCAATCGAACTTGCGCCAATTGGACAAGCCGTGCGCCCCGGTATTTGGATTGCTGGCGGCGGTCATCATCTGGTGGTGCGCGAAGGACTTTTTCATTCGAGTATGGAAATGCCCGTCTCGGGACAGCGCCCCAGTGGTACGGTGCTGTTTCGCAGTCTGGTGCGCGAATACCGCAACAATGCAGTCGGTGTGGTTTTATCGGGCATGGGCGACGATGGAGCAGCCGGACTCGAGATGATGCACAAAGCGGGTGCAGCCATCCTTGCCCAAGACGAAGCCACCAGTGTGATTCACAGTATGCCAAGCAGTGCCATTCGTAAAGGTGTGGTGCATCATGTCATGCCACCGCTCGAGATTGCCAATACTTTAATCGATTTTGCCAGACGTGCCAGACCAGATTGGCAGCCACCACCGCCTTGAGCCTAGCCAAAGGTACAGCGCCAATAAATTGCAATCGATTACACTTAACCAAAGATTATTGGCGCAGATAAAAAAGAATCTTTTGGGGAGAACAACATGAAAAAACGTTGGTTATTTGGCGCGGGTTTAGCCGCGCTTGTGGCAGGATTGGGTTTCTCGAGCAGCATTGCTCAAGTTCAAGGACTTAAAATTATTGCCCCTGCCGCAGTTGGTGGCGGTTGGGATCAAACGGCTCGAGCCATCAAAGCGGTACTTGAATCCACCAAGTTGGTAACTGATGTGGATGTGGTCAATGTTCCAGGGGCTGGCGGTACAGTTGGTTTAGGACAGTTTGTTGGCTTAAAAGGCGACGAAAATACCCTGATGGTCATGGGTTTAGTCATGGTTGGCGCAATCCAGACCAACAACTCCAAAGCCAATCTTGATATGGTCACACCGATTGCCCGTTTGACTGGCGAATACGAAGTGATTGTTGTTCCAGCCAGCAGCAAAATAGATAACTTAACCGAGTTTTTAGCAGCTTGGAAAGCCAACACTGCTAATTTTATTGTGGCAGGTGGTGGGGCTGGTGGCACAGACCATATTGCGGTTGGGTTACTTGCCCAAAGCAGTGGTGTAGACCTAAACCGAATCAATTACCAAGCCTTTTCGGGTGGTGGCGAAGTGGTGAGCGCCATGCAAGCCAACCAAGTATCGGCTGGAGTCTCGGGATTATCCGAATTTTTACCACTGATTGAATCGGGCAAGCTGCGTGCCATTGGTCTGACCAGCCCAAAGCGTTTACCAAACGTCAATATCCCGACCTTTAAGGAACAGGGCGTGCGCTTAGAACTTGCCAACTGGCGTGGTATTGTTGCGCCGCCACGCATCAGCAATGAACGCCGCCGTGAACTGGTCAACATGATGAACCGCTTGAGTGCATCTGACTTATGGCAAAGTATTCTCAAACAAAAAAGCTGGCTGGATTTATACCAATCGGGCAGCCGTTTTGATGTCTTTTTGAAACTCGAGGATGAAAAAATCACCAACACGCTGCGTGGTATTGGTGTAATTAAGTAACATCCATCACCACAGCCTTGAGGTTGTAGACTATCACCATGCCGTGAGGTTGTAGACTATCACCATGCCGTGAGGTTGTAGACTGTTGCCATGAAGATTATTTTAGACTGCGACCCCGGACACGACGACGCACTGGCAATCATGCTGGCACTCTCCAGCCCTGAACTCGAGGTGCTGGGCATCACGGTCAGTTATGGCAATGTCGGACTCGAGAACACGCTTAAAAATGCCCTAAAAATTCGTGAATTGTGCGGCTCGAGTGTGCCAGTTTTTGCGGGTGTGCCACTGCCTTTGGTCTCGAGCCGAATATCAGCCGAATTTGTCCATGGGCGCAGTGGCTTGGATGGTCCAGTGCTGCCCGAACCCACGCGAGGCGCAGAGTCCAGACGCGCCGTAGACTTTATTATTGACTCGGTTTTGGAAAATCCACACCAAGTCACGCTTTGCCCAGTTGGTCCAATGACCAATGTCGCTATGGCAATGCGGCTCGAACCAAAAATTGTGCCGTTAATCCAAAAAATTGTGCTGATGGGTGGCAGCACGGGTTTGGGCAATTGGTCGCCGGCGGCGGAGTTTAATATCCTCTGCGACCCTCATGCGGCAAAAATTGTTTTTGAATCAGGTTGCGACATCACGATGTTTGGTTTGAATGTCACCCATCAAGCCTTGGCGCTGCCGCAGCATATTCAAGCCATTCGTGACAATGGCAACCAAACCAGTCTGGTGGCTGCCGAACTGCTCGAGTTCTTTAAGCTGGCGTACCAAACTCGCTATGGCTATGCCGGACCTGCGCTGCACGACCCCTGTGTGATTGCTTACCTGATTCGCCCCGAACTTTTTAGGCTCGAGGATTTACACGTGGTCATAGATGACTCGAGCGGTGCGTCTTTTGGGCGCACCGTGGTGGATGTCTACCGCGTGACCCAAAACCAAGCCAATACCCATGTGGCACTCGAGATAGATGCCGACGGTTATTTTGCCCTGCTGTCCGAACGTTTAGCAAAACTACCGTAATCTATTCCACATAGCCCCTCTCATGCAGTATGGTATTGCACATGGCGACAAAATCCAACCCCATGACCTCGGTCGAAGTCAGTGCTGACCCCAGCCTCGAGCAAGTCCGCGATATTTTATTTGGGCAACAGCAGCGCAGTTTTAATAACGATTTATCGGTGCTGGAGGCTCGAGTTTCGGCACTTGAAAAACGTTCTGAGGACATTGAGCGCGAACTGGCAGCTACTAAAGATGACCTCGAGTCCAAAATTCGTGCCGAAAGCCAACGCCAAGACAAAGCCTTAAATGCCGAAGCCAACCGCTTAAATAAGCTGATTGCCTCAGAAGTTGCTGCACTGCAAGCCCAGCATCAGCAGAGTATGGCAGACCTCGAAGCCCTGCGCCTCAAAGACCGCGCTAAATTGGCTGCCCTGATGGTGGCGCTGGCACAGCAACTCGAGGCGGACTGAGCGTGACCGCCCCTTTGGATAAAAGCCTGCCAGATGTGTCTTTTGATGCGCTGCGCGAAGTGCTTTTGTCCGAAGAACGCAACCGCCTTGGTTTGGTCGAACATCGGCTCGATGACCCCGAAGTTCGAGCTACTGAACTTGCCGAAGTGATGAGCGAAGCCATGACTTTGGCGGCAAAAGATGCCCGTTTTGCACGGGTCTTAGCGCCAACCATCGAAAAAGCCTTGTTTGAATCGGTGCGGGCGAACCCAGAAGGGCTTGCCGATGCCCTTTTTCCAGTCTTGATGCCAACCATTCGGCGTGTCGTCTCGAGTTTAATCGAACGCAGTTTTGAAAATTTTAATCGGGTACTCGAGGTTTCGGTTTCGCCGCGCAGCTTTGCTTGGCGGGTTGAATCTTGGCGCACGGGCAGACCATTTTCGGAAATCGTTTTGTTTCATACCATTCAATACCGAGTCGAACAAGTGCTGCTGATTCACCGCCAAACAGGCTTGTTGCTGACTCAGGTTGGGGTCAATGTCAGTGCCGAAGCCGATTTGGTCAGTGCGATGCTAACGGCGATTCAAGACTTTGCTCGAGACAGTTTTCAAATGGCAGACGAAAGCATCCGCACTTTTAGAATTGGTGATTTAACTGTACTGGTCGAAACCTCGCCATATGGCACGGTGGCGGCGGCGGTGCGTGGCACACCACCACTCAAACTGACCGACAACTTAGCGGTGGCGCTCGAGACGATCGAAATGCGTTTCCCGATTGCTTTAAGCGAATTTGTTGGCGATACCTCGGCTTTTGAAGCCACCAAGCCAATCCTCGAGATGTGTTTGGCGACTGTCTATATGCAGCCAACGGCGGTGCAAAAACCCAAACCCGCCGCTAATCCAATGGTTCGTTATGCGCTTCCACTGCTAACAGTGGCGCTTTTGGCTGGGGTGGCATGGTGGGTCTGGAACGCTTACCAAAATAGCCAATGGCAAAGTGCAGTTCAGGCGCTGCGGCTCGAGCCGGGGTTTTTAATCATCGAAGATAATCAAAATCGTTTGGTCGGTCTGCGCGATCCCTTAGCTCGAGACCCACAAGTGGTGCTTGATTCTTTGGGCTACCCTGATGTGCCACAAGTCTGGGGTGAGTATCAATCTCTGGATTCGCAACTGACGATCGAACGCGCTCGGGTGGCACTTGAACCAGCCTCGAGTACCGCCGTTGAATTGCGCGGACAAACCTTGGTCTTTAGTGGACAAGCCACCGAAGCCTGGGTAAAACGCGCTAAACTAATCGCACGTGGATTAACCGGAATCTCGGGGGTAGACTCGAGAGCCGTGACTTTGGTGCAAGTGGAGAAGAAATGACTCAAGAAACAATTTTACAATTTAAGATTTGTCTGCTCGGGGGGTCGGCGGTTGGTAAATCGAGTCTGATTGCCCGTTTTGTCCACAGTATTTACTCGTCGCAGTACCACACCACAGTTGGGGTACGAATCGAAAAAAAGTTGGTGCGTAGCCCCACAGGCACAGCCAACTTGATGATTTGGGACATCAACGGCGAAGATGCCTATCAAAAAGTCCAAACGACTTATTTGCGTGGTATGGCGGGCTATTTGTTGGTTGCCGATGGCACACGCGCTCAGACGATCGACGAATGCCTTAAACTTCATGCTCGAGCCACCGAAGGGTTTGGCGCATTACCGGCGTATTTACTAATCAATAAATCTGACCTCGAGTCCGAATGGCGGGTAGACATGACACAACTTCAATCCCTTGGCATCCAAATCCTCAAAACCAGTGCTTTAAGCGGCGATAATGTCGAAACTGCCTTTACGCAACTGGCACAACAAATGCTGCAAAAGGCGCGACCATGAACACCGTTGCGACTGTTCCCGCAGAACTCCTTGAAAGCGCTGGTTGGACTGCCTTTGAATGGCTTTTAAGCGGCGAATTAATTTTGATTACTCGAGCGCCCAAATGGATGCAGTCTTTGATTGTTGGCGGGCAACTCGAAGCCAGTGCCTCACCTTTTTTAGATAACTTTTTAATTGATGCACGGGTGTTTTGGGCAGAAGAAAAAGTTGGGCGCTTACGCAGTGGCATCTGGCTCGAGCCAAGCGGTGCTGGTACAGAACAAGCCCTCGAAGCGACAGCCGTTCACAGCCAAGAACGGGCATATTTACTGCTCGAGGTTTTGGGCGGCAAATTTAACGAACAGACCAAAATTTTACAAGCGGCTCGAGAATCACACCTTGAATCGCAGCATTTGCGCCAAGAAGTGCGCGACCTCAGAGACCAAAGTAAAAGCCTTGAGCGTTCCATGCTCGAGTTGGCTGGCAAGATGACCAGCAGCAGCCAAATTCAAGCCGAGGCTTTACTTTACGATGCCAAACGCGCCGCCGAGCGCTCGGAAAAAATTCAGAGTCAATACCTTGCCCAACTCGCCCATGAACTCCGCACCCCGTTAAGCGTGATTCTATGGATTTCGGACACGCTCGAGAATTCTTCGCTCGACTCCGAGCAACGCCAACAACTGGTTCAACTTGAGGATGCCGCCAAGCACTTAAACTTGGTCACGACCGACTTGCTCGATTTCTTTAAGCTCGAGGCTGGCGCACGCCCACCAGTTCGCGCCCTTTTTGAGCTCGATGAATTTGCCCGTTCTTGTATGCGCGACCTACTCGAGACCGCCAAAGCCAAAGGCATCGAAATGAATGTTCGCGCCCCCGAAAGCCTACCGATTGCGGCTGACCAACGCCAACTGCGCCAAGTGCTGCACAATTTACTTGCCAATGCGATTAAATTTACCGATGCTGGCGGCAGCATCATCATCGAAGCACTGGCACTTGGCAGCAACCTCGAGCTTAGGGTCATCGACACAGGCATCGGCATTGCGCCAAGCGATATTCCCAAGCTCTTTATGCCCTTTGGCAAACTCGAGAACCCAGAATACAATCCCGACGGCACAGGTTTAGGCTTGGTGATTGCCCAACGGATTGTTGAAGCCCACGGCGGTAGTATTAAAGTCTCGAGCGCTCCGGGCTTAGGCAGTACCTTTACGGTGATTTTGCCACAGGTGTTAAATTAGCGATTGAAGAAGTTGGCAATTTTATTTTCCAAAGCCCAAGCCTTGTGCGAAAGGCAAATTCGGATACGCATGGCAAGGGCGAAGGGATTTTACGGCGCATAGTGATTACCTTAAAACCGACAAGCGCGTCTCGAGTTACACTCAGGCAGTCATGGCGTGACGGTAGCCAACATCAGGGTCTGACACCGAATTAACTTAATCACTCTCGTTTGCCAAAAAACGGCAAACTGTCGTTCTCGCGTTAAACTCGGTATCGTTAATACTCCCGTTGGTCGGGTAAAGAATCAAAAAGCAATTCTTTACCTTAATTTGGTATGATGCTACACTGCACTTATGTCGCAAGTTACCACTCGAGAAGCAGCCCTCGAAGCACTAAAAAGCCTACCTGACGACTCGAGTTTAGACGAAATTATTGAGCGCTTAATTCGGCTCAAGCCTGAAAAAGTGATTCCATACCCAGCCGCACAAAAACTTGAACCGCGCCTGCCAACCATTGTGCCACGCAATGGGAAACTGGTCAGCACGGGCATCCGCGAATTACGAGACGAGCGCGAGAACAATCTGTGAACTTATTCCTCGACTCGAGCGCCCTAGTAAAACTTTATATTCTCGAGCCAGACAGTCAAAAAGTAATAACCGCAGTACGAAATGCCAGAAAAATATGCGTCAGTACCCTAGCCCTCCCAGAAATCGTCAGTGTATTCACAAGACGCGCCGAAGAAGGAGTTCTCACCAAAGCCGAGGCGCAACAAGCCTTTGCCGAACTACTGCGCGACTGGGAAAATCTGATTCGCTACCCACTCGAAAATTATATTGCCAAAGAAGCAGGCAGCCTTGCACAATCTCGAGGATTACGCGGCGCAGATGCAGTACAACTTGCCACAGCCGCCGTGATAGCTCGAGATGAATGCCATGTTCGGTTACTGGCATTTGACCAGAAATTAAACGAAGCCGCCAATGGAATCGTGAAGTTGTATGAAGATGAATAGTCCATTCTCGAGTATCAAATTCAATTGCATTTCAGGCGGTTTGAAAAATTATTATCAGTCACAGGGCGAACACGGGGGTTCGCGCCCTACCTGACGTATTTTCGTGCCAGTATTGTAGGGACAGACCCTTCTTGACCATAAACACGCACCTATCGGGCATGGTCGCCTGTGTCTGTCCTGCCATTCCCACATTTTGGTTGCATTTCCAAAGGCTGCTGTATGCTCGAGCCTTGGCTTTTCATTTCTTGCTCGAGAATCACATTTTTATCTTCGGAATTACGTTTATTCCAGTTGGCAAGTGTCAGGCTTGTGCGTGGATGACTTTGTTGGTCAATAAAATTCCAATACCAACCATAAAATGAGCAAGCGCTCGAGCCAATCGTTTCTTGGGTCATGCCATTAGTGATGTGGCTTGCTGCCAAATAGCCCAAAGTACCGTAAACTCGAGCCATGAAAAGATTTCTGCTCTTTATTGGTGCGACACTGGTGGCTTGCGCTCCAGCCTCAATGCGTTCGCTCGAGCCATTTGTTGAACGTAAACCCGACCCAATTCTCGACCAAGGCGCACATAAAGCCCCAATCGAATGGTGGTACTTAAACGCCCATTTGGTCACAAAAACTGGCACAAAAGGTATTGCCGCCGCTATTTTTCAGGTTTATATCCCAGACAACACGCCCTATAACCTCGCCAGTCTGTTCCCAAATGCTTTGTTCTTTGGGCATTACAGCATTGTGGATAAACAGAGCGGTCTGTTCCAAAGCAGTGAGTACAGCACCGTCCCACGGGCGAAACCTGATGTTGCCACAACCGTTGGCTTTGCCGAAACCAGCCGTATGAATGTTGGCTTGGGCGATTGGCGCATGACTCGAGAAAGCAACGGCATTTACACCGCCAAATTTGGCATCAAAAACCGCGAGACCGTAGACCTTAAATTACGCCCAACCCGCCCCGAAGCGATTCATGGACCCGGCTGGAGCGGCAACCTCGAGACGGGCAGAATGTATTACACCAGTGCCACACGGCTCGAGATTAGCGGCACATACAACGGCGAACCTGTGGGTGGCATCGCTTGGCTCGACCATCAATGGGGCGGTGGGCTTGGGGCTGGCGGCGATGGCAGTGCCAGTTCCTCGCCACGTTGGGATTGGATGAGCATGAATCTCGAGGATGGGCGCGACATTATGCTTTACAGTTTACGCAACGAAAAAGGCGTGGTTTCTGACCGTTTTGCCAGCATTGTTAAACCAGACGGCAGCACCACCGAAGAACGCAACTTTGAAATGCAGCCTTGGGACTATTGGGAATCGCCAACCAGTGGCGGCAAATACCCTGTGCGCTGGTATGTGCGCCTTAAAGACGGCACAGTCTTAAACATTAAGCCAGTCGTCAACGCCCAAGAAGTCGAAGCTCGAGCCACGGCGGGCTTTAATTATTACGAAGGCGCAATCAGTATTTCTGGCACAACAAGAGGCGTGGGCTACATGGAATTAACGGGCTATACGCCAATGAAGAACCCATTCGCCAATCCGTTCTCGTTTATTGAACCGACCAAATAAATTTTAAGCTGTGCCGCGTAATCGCTCGATACCCTCGAGAATTAGTTCAAGTCCAATTTCAAATTCGTTGGCATAGGCATAACCTGGTTGGAGAACGTGATGAAATGCCATTTCGGTCAGGTATGGGTACTCGTAAGACGGCATTTGAGCCATCATCACGCCAACGACATCTGCGGTATCGTCAGCGTTTTTGAATGGCAAATTGATTTGAGTCAGCGCAAAGCCGTAAATATAACAGTCCAGCACCGAATAAGCATGGGCTGTGGCAAGCACCGAAAAGCCATTTTCGCGCAGGCAACCAAGCACTGCATTGTGATGCTGCATTGTGGCAGCACCCGGCACAGTGCCTGATTCCATGATTCCAACTGCCCAAGGGTGCTTTATCAGGGCTTGGTGCGCCGAGATTGATCGGCAGCGCAGGGCGGTTTTCCAGTCATCGTCTCGAGACGGCAAAACTATTTCTGTAAAGACAAGGTTAATCATGCCGTCTTTAAGGTCGTTTTTATTGGCGACATGGTGATAGATAGACATCGCTTCGACGGATAACTCGACAGCCAGTCTACGCATCGTCAGGGCATGAATTCCTTCTCGGTCGGCGATTTGCACGGCGGTGAGCAGCACTGTGTCTCGAGTGAGGCGAATGCGTGGTTCGGTGGTTTTTGTGGTTTTGCTTTTGATGCTCACTTGACAATCTTACAGCGTAAGGCTATACTCGGTCAACTACCTTACAGCGTAAGGCAGATAATTATAGGCAAAAACAAGGCTAAACACAAAGCACCCCGACACTTGGGTGGTTTAGCGATTATTGCCAAAATATGGCAGGACTTTAGCGTTTGCTTGTGTTAGGAGAAAATTATGAAAGCCATTGTCGCTACAAAATACGGAACACCAGATGTCCTCGAGCTTCAAGAAATGACAAAACCCACGCCCAAGGATAACGAAGTTTTGATTAAAGTCCTTGCAACTTCGGTCAATGCCGCCGACTGGCATTTGCTGCGCGGCGACCCGTTTATGATTCGTTTACTGTACGGACTGTTCAGCCCAAAAAATACGATTCTCGGAGCTGATATTGCCGGACAAGTCGAAGCCGTCGGTCAAGATGTCAAGCGTTTTCAAGTCGGTGATGAGATTTTTGGCGATAATGCCAATGGTGGGTTTGGTGGGTTTGCCGAGTATGTCTGCGTTCAAGCCGATGGATTTGTATTAAAACCAAAATCCCTGACTTTTGAGCAAGCCGCAGCCGTGCCAATGGCAGCCGTGACTGCTCTGCAAGGGCTGCGTACACTCGGTCAGATTCAATCAGGACAAAAAGTTTTAATTCATGGTGCGTCTGGTGGTGTAGGCACATTTGCTGTGCAAATCGCCAAGTCGTTTGACACCCAAGTCACGGCGGTCTGTAGTGCAACAAAAGTCGAAATGATGCGCTCGCTAGGCGCAGACCATGTGATTGATTACAATCGAGAAGATTTTAGCAAAAACGGTGTGCAGTACGACCTCATCCTAGCTGCCAACGGAAATCGGTCTATTTATGATTACAAACGGGCATTAAGTCCAAAAGGCATTTATGTGATGACCGGAGGTTCTATGCGGCAAATCATGCAAAGTCTGCTGCTTGGACCGCTTATTTCAATGACAGGAACACAAAAAATGCTTGGTTTACAAGCCGCTCCAAATCAAAAAGATTTAGCCTTTATCAATCAACTGCTCGAGACTGGCAAAGTTGTCCCCGTTATGGATCGGAGTTATCCACTAAACCAAGTTCCTGACGCATTGCGATACCTAGAACAAGGACACGCCAAAGGAAAAGTGGTCATTAGCCTTGCAACATAGAGCCTCCGAAAGAATGAATCATCATCGCCAAAACAGGGCGGGTACAAGATCCGCCCCTACAAAAAATCATGTTTTTGACCTTGTAGGGCGCGAGCGACCCAAGCGCCCAAGCCCGACAGGTGCTGTTCTAGGGGCAAGAAGCCCGTGAGGTGCTGCTTTCAGGGTCAAGAACCCTTGTGGTCGCCCTGCTCTTCTGACCAACCAATAAATTGCAAAATTCCCGAGAAATACAGGCTTTTCGGAGGCTCTACAGGCTTTTCGGAGGCTCTATTGCAACATAAATAAGCCTTGCAACATAAAAAGGAGTGATATGACCAAAACATCTACACCCAACAAACTCGAGTGGCTGATTCCCGCAGCCCTTATCCTACTGGCTTTAGTTCCTTCTGGCTCAGGGGTTGTACGGTTACTAGAGCAGAGTAACAGCGCAACCATCATCACCCCCGAGAATCAGCGCTTCTTTGCCAATCCGCTGCCCATCGTGGCGCATAGCCTGAGCGGCATTTTGTTCTTGATTTTGGGAGCCTTGCAGTTTGCCCCAAGGTTGCGCCGCCCGAAACCAGGTTGGCACAAAATGTTCGGGCGGATACTCATCCCCTGCGGGTTGGTCGTGGCGTTTTCGTCTTTGTGGATGATCCACGCTTATGCTCTGCCCAAATACGACGGTGCGCTGGTGTACGGAACACGACTGGTATTTAGTGCATGGATGATCCTGACGATTGTGGTGGGGGCTGTTGCCATTTATCGGCGGGATTTTAACAACCACGGAGTTTGGATGACTCGAGCCTATGCCGTCGGAGCGGGAGGAAGCACACAGGTATTCACGGCTGCGCCATTGTTTCTCTTCTTTCCCGAACATCTGAATGACTTAACCAGAGCCATCAGCCTTGGGGCTGGCTGGGTCATCAACTTCGCCGTTGCCGAATGGGTTATCCGGCGCAGACTTCAGTCCAAGCAAAAAGGAGCGACTGCATGAACCCAAACCGCTACCAACCCTCGAGCCAAGGAGAACACTCAATAGAATCAAAAAGCCAACACACCACATTTCCTAGAACTGCTTTTACAAGGCTTTGAATTGCTCGAGCCAAGATTTGACAACTGCAAAGCCGCTTTCCCAGAATTTTGGGTCTTTGGTATCTATGCCCAGTTCTGCGAGTAAAACGGCTGGACTGGCTTTGTTGCCACTGGCAAGAAAACGCTTGTATTTTGGTGCAAACGTGCTTGCTCCCTCGAGTTTATATTGTTGGTACAGCGCCAAGACCAGCAGCATTCCAAAAGCATAGGAGTAACAGTAGAAACGGTAGTTCAGGGTGTGCGGAATGCTGCTCCATGCCCAAGCATCGCCGTCGGTAAATTGGACGGCATCGCCATAAATATCTTTTAGGGTCTCGAGCCAAAGTTCACTAAACCGCGCACTCGAGACGACACCTTTGCCGCGTTCCTCGTGGGCTTTAAGTTCCCATTGCGTAATCTGGACTTGCCTAAAAAGAGTGCTGGCGGCTTTCTCGAGCAGACCAGCCAATATCTCGCGTTTTTGAGTTGGTGTGGCGGTCTCGAGCAGCACATCGGCAAGCAGCATCTCGGCAAAGGTACTGGCGGTTTCAGCAAGGCTGGTGGTGTGACCCGAATTGACGGGTTTTTGAATACGGCTTAACTCGTGGTGTACACCATGTCCGAGTTCATGCGCCAGCGTAAAGACATCATCTATGCGTTCGTTATAATTGAGTAAAATAAAGGCGGGGTCGTTGGGGTTTGAACCCCAGCAGTACGCGCCGCCACGTTTGCCTGCACGCGGCAGGACATCAATCCGCCCATTAAAAAAGTCAGCCGCAAGGTCTTTAATGCTTGGGTCAAGGCGTTCAAAGGCTTTAAGCACAAGCTCTTTACCTGTGGCATAATCAAAGGTTTCATCCACCGCTTCCAGAGGCGCAAGCACATCAAAACTTGAGAAGTCGGTAATACCGAGTATGTTGGCTTTGAGCTTAAAGAATTCTTGAATCACGCCGACGTTTTTAGCGGTGGCATCAAAAAGCATCTGTACATCTTCACGGGTAATCCCGTCGTTGATGACCGTAGGCTCGAGCAAATGCGGATAGCCGCGCAGTTCGAGCGTTTCTTGTTTGTAATCTTGAAAAACGGTATTAAAAATATAACTTAAAACGTGTTCGCGCTCTTCAAAAGCAGCAAAAAGTGCGGTTGTGGCTTCTCGGCGGATATTTCTATCGGCTCGAGTCCGCAGCGCCCGCACTTGGTCGAGGGTTAAAAGTTTTTCTTGTCCATCTATGGTAAAAGGGATTTTAATGTTGCTGCAAATCTCGCCGTACAACTGTACCCAAGCCTGAATACCCGTTAAGTTTTTTTGACGCAATACTTGTTCCTCGAGTTCAGAGCGCTGATAAGGCATGGATTTACGCGCCTCAGACAAAAAATAAGTGTAATCGGATAATTCTGGGGCAGCCGACCAGGCGCTAAAAACGTCATCGGGTAAAGCGGCTAACTCGAGCCACGCAAAAGTGAGGGTATTAGAGATTTTAGCGTGGATACCACGCAACATATCCAGCAAGGCTTTTGCCTCGAGATTAGCCGTATCCAAGTCAAAACTCAGTCGGGCAAACCAGACTGGGCGGTTGGCAAGTTTGGAGATGCTATAAAGCTCCTCAAGGGCGGTTAAAGCGGCTGTCGGCTCGAGGCTCGAGAGTTTACTTTTATAGGCAGTTGCAAAGGCATCAGCACGGCTTTGGGCAGTTTTAAGGTCGGTGTGCAGTTGTGGGTTGGTTAGGCTCTGGTATAACAACCCAAGATTCCAAGTTAAATCATTCATGCCCTCGAGTGTACTGATTGTGCAGTGTCGGTGTAGCCCCAATGTGAAAGTTGAACTGGCTCGAGATACCATCACCAAAGACGTGTACAAGACATTTTGAACTTATTTTGTTGTAATAGAGCATCGCCAAAGCGGATTTTCGAGCAGCAAGCCCTGCAAGGTTGAGGCGCAAATGTCGTGGTCTTGATAAGCTGTGAAACTCGAGAAGGTTAGAGTTTACGCCCAGTTTACACCCACTTTGTATAATCTATTCAGTTTGCGTTGATTGATGCTTCTAAAAAAGCACCAACGCCACTGCCCTACCTTTGATACCGATGTATAAGGAGATTTCTATGAGGAGAAAGTCGTTCGGATTTATTCCAGCCCTGACCGCCGTGAGTCTGGTTGCGCTGATGGTTGCTTCAGCACAAGTCACATTGCAAAAAATTGCTGGCGCAGCCAAAGACATTGCCATTGGCGCGAATAATCAGATTTGGATTATTGGAACAGACAACACCGCCTACAGCCGCAGCAATAACACTTGGAAAAAACAGAATTCGACGAGTCTAAGCCGAATTGCTGTAGACCCCCAAGGCAACGCTTGGGCAATTGCTAAGTCTGATAATCGGATTGTGCGTTTTAATAAAAATGCGTGGAGCAATTTTGCAGGGAAAGCCCAAGATATTGCAATCGGAGCAAACGGCACGGTTTTTAGTGTCAGCCTAACAGGCGATGTCCTGCCGCTTGTTGGCTCGAGTTGGGGCAAGAGTATTGGCAGTGCTTCACAAGTCGCGGTTGACCCCAAAGGCAACCCGTGGACAGTTGGTGCAAATGGTGAAATCTCGAGGTTCGTGAATGGCAAACCGCAAAGCATTCCTGGACAAGCCAAAAGCATTGCAATTGCGGCGAACGGCGCGGTTTATGTGCTTGGGGCAGATTTTACTCGAGTTTGGCGTTGGGATGGTGGTACGGGTTGGAATGTGGCTGCCTCTGTGCCAGATGCGACTCGAGTGGCGACCGATAAAAGTGGGACGCTGTTTGTGCTCAATAAAAAAGGTGAAATCCAACGGGTTGTGGCTGCGCCCACGCCACCAGCGCCACCAACCCCAGATGCTCGAGCCAATTTTAATAATCTGGTACTAGGTTTACCCAATTGGGAGGTGTTCTCGCCGACCCTGCCAGACCAAAACCGTGCGGTTGGTGGCAGTAGCCGTGCGGTGCAAGCTGTGGAGAGAACCGCCTATGACTGCACCACCACACCGTACAGCATCACCGAAACTCCTGACAAAATCGTGACCTTTAGCCCCGACGCGAATGTGCTTTGGGCTGGGGCTTTGCTGCAAGGCAAGGGCTATAAACTTGGGATTGGTTCACTCAAAGAACTGCCGATTCGGCAACGCGCCCCGCTTGGTTTATCGGTCAGTTTACAAACGGCTAATAACAGCGCCACAATTCCCAACCCAGATAACATCAGTGTTGGGGCTGCCATTGGTAGCATCATCGAAAACGCCGAGCGAAACGGGATTAAACCAGCCACCAGTATAACGTACCTCAAAACCGATAGTTACTCGGCAGAACAAATTGCTTTGTCGCTTGGTATTTCGGCTAAATACATGGGCAGTTCGGCAAAAGCCACTTTTAACTTTAACCGCAGTGCCAACGAGCGCACCATCACCGCGATTTTTAGAGAAACAGCCTTTACGGTTTCAGTGGCAGCGCCGCAAATTGCCTCGAGTTACCTGAGTAACACCTTTAGCCAAGCCGACCTCGATGCCCAAATTGCACAGGGGAACATCGGCAGCGATAACATTCCAGTCTATGTCTCGAGTATTACCTATGGACGAATGCTGATGTTTTCTTTAACCTCGACTGCCAGCACCCAAGAAATGAGTGCCACTCTGGACGCGCTCTACAAAGGCGGCACGATCGAAGTTGAGGGGAATTTATCGGCGGCGCAGAAAAGAGTTTTGCAGAATTCGAGAATTAGTGTTGCGACCATCGGTGGGGATTCTGATAATGCACGGCGTTTAATCGCTTCGGGCAGATTAGCCGATTACTTTAGTCAAACCAATTCGCTTAGCACTTACAAACCCGTTTCTTATGAGATTCGTAATCTTGGCGATGGCAGCATTGCCAAACTCTCCGAAACCAGCAATTACAACGTCACACAGTGCAGTGCCTTAACCGCCAAAAAAGTTGGTGAGCGCTGGGTCAATGTTATCGATGGGATTTACCTTAATAACGCAGGCGACGGCGAAACGGGCGATATTTATGGTCTTGGGGTTCTCGAGGGTGCGACTGGTACGATTTTTAATATCTCGGAAAACGCTCCTGTGGTCATGAAAACAGGTTCGGTCTTTGGTGCAAACCGCCAAATTACAGTCCCCGGCATCAACACCTTTATAGGCGACGGGCGTTTTGACACCAATAACAATTTTGTGGTCAGAGATTACTTTAATGCCGCTCCAAAAAACCTTGATTTTATTGTCTTCTTAGTTGACCGAGACTCGAGGGTGCTTGATGATGATGATGCAATTATTTTCCGAGGCGACAACAACCCGATTATTCTGAGTAACCCATTTGGTGGCAGCGACAAATTACAAGCTGTTCGGGTGGACGGTGCGGGCAGAGGCACACCGGGCAGTGCCACGGTCATTTATCGTCAGAAGAAACTCTGTAATTTACTTGAAGACCCAATCAGTAAACAAATTGTTGCCGAAGAAAATTGTTTATCGGCTTCGCTTGCCATCAGTCAGCCGTAAAACTCGAGGAGAGGTACATGAAAAAACAATTTTTTGCTTTGATGTTTGCACTGGTTTGGATGGTGGCATCGGCACAATCTACATTTAGCCCCGTTACGGGTAAAGCCTTTGATATTGCCATTGGTGCAAATGGCGCGGTTTGGTCAGTTGGTACGAACTTTGTGGTCAATCAATGGAACGGCTCGGGTTGGACGCAAGCCGCAGACCAAGAAGGCAAATGGGAATTAAAAGACAAGGTGTGGGTCTGGCAGGAAAGAAAAGACATGATCCGAGTTGCGGTAGACCCACAAGGTAATCCTTGGGCAATAGATAAGAAATTCGTGTTGTGGCGCTTGGTGAATAATGTTTGGCAACAAGTTGCTACGAACACAGTATCTGTTGGCTTTGGCGTGAATGGCAGCATTTACCGTACTGACGTGAAATATGACTTATACCAGTGGAATGGCACAAACTGGGGAACAAGCTTAGATTCAGATGCTGCGGATGTTTTTGTTAGTCCGCAAAGCAACCCTTGGACAACCTCGACAAAAGGTCAAATCTCAAGGCTTGTCAATGGCAAATTAGAACGGGTGGCTGGTGAAACGTACAGCCTAGCAATCTCGGCAAATGGCATGGTTTTTCATGTAGGAGCGGATTACCGCCGAATCTGGCTCTGGACGGGTACTAACTGGGTGAACATTGGCGAAGTGCCAAATGCCAGTCGAATTGCGGCTGACCCAAGAGGCGCACTCTGGGTGGTTACAAAAGAAGGTGTGATTTACAAAAGTACGCCTTTCACGCCGTAAATAAAAACTCGAGTAACCTCCAAGAGAATTTACTCTTGGAGGTTCTGCACGGTGTAAATCAGCACCAAAATAAAACTTAAAACACTCATCTCAAGACTCGATGCCCCTAAAAAACCCAGCAGTGCCTCGGCAACAAAGGTCAGTAATGCGGCGGCTACGCCAAGATTCTGTGTCAGGCTAGGATTCTTTGACCAGCGTTGTAAAGTCTCGAGCAGTACCAAACAAAAAATAGCCCGTAAACCAAGCAGCAGCGCATCGGGAATCCAAAATGTAGCCATGAGGCTCAAGAGGATAATCAGGCTTGCACCAATGCCAACCCGCCCAAGCAGAATGGCTGAGCCTCGCACTGGCACGAGGCTGTTGGGCAGCACCGAACCAACCAGTGGCAAGGCAATAAAACTCAGGATTAAAACTTGGGCGGGTAGCGCAAAGCCATTTGGCACAACACTCGAGGCAGTCGCAAAAAAAGCCGATAAACCAAGCAGCACAAAAACCCATTGCCCGATGCTCCAACTGGTCATGGCTAGGGCGTTGCGCCACGCCAAGGCGGCACTTGCGCCATAACCAAGCGGTGGGGCTGGAATCCGCCAGCCTTGACCGCCCGAACTTGTGGCTTTGAGTTGGCGCTGTAACCGTTCGCGCATTCCGGGGGCGGGCATGACCTGTTGGAGCATCATTGTGCCAAGCGCCCTAAGTTGTGCCAACACCACCGAATGCTGCAAAAACATCGGCGGAAAAGTCTCGAGGTAGACTTTTTGCAAGCTCAGCCAACCACTCATCAGCAAAAGGGTCGGAATAATCAGCACCACCAGACTCGAGCTATACAAGCTGGCTGCCACCCCAAGCCCCAGACCAACATCCAAAACCACCGACAGCAGCCACAACCCAACCAGCCACAGCCTCGAGCCACCAGCGTAAAGCGTCATTTGCCAAACGACTCGAGCCGTAAAAAGTAATGCCAAACTGAGTGGCGCAAAAGGCAACTCGAGCAAGAAAAAGGTTCGCAGAAAAATCCAGAGTAAGCCACCAAATAATCCACCCAGAAAAAATTGCTGCCCGAGTGTTAAAAAAAGTGGATACTCGAGAATTTGTCTTGGCACAGCTGGTCCAATCCCAAGGCGCATCACATCGCGCTGCGAAATAATCACCATTGGCAACCTTGGGGTGGACAACGCCAGCCACCCAAAATAAAGACTCGAGCTAATTAATGCGCCAAGTTTTAGCCACTCGAGCGGCAGCGCAGTTTTAAGTGGAATCAAAAGCTGAAACCCAGCAATCAAATACACCACCAGCCAAAACAGCAGCCACGCCACCATGCCCCAACCAAAGGCTTTTTCGACCCATGTAAAGAACTTTTTCCACGCCCTGAGGGCGGTGGCGCGACGCAAAAAGCCAACCGCATTCACTCGAGTAACCGCCCATTCTCGAGTGCCAGAACACTGGCATTAGAAAAAGGCAAATCCAACTGATGGGCGCTAAAAAGCACACAACCACCCGCTTCGGCTCGAGCTTCTAGGGCTGCACCCAGCGCAATTTGGGCATCTTGGTCAAGGGCATTAAAAGGTTCATCGAGCATTAGCAGTGGTGCTTCTAAACCCAGTGCCAAGGATAAGGATAACTTTTGCCGCATTCCCCTCGAGAATTCCGAAGGCACATCTTTTAAGCGGTTAATCAAAAAAAACTTCTCGAGCCAGCCTTGAATCTGCGCTTCGGCTTGTGGTTGCCCGTACAGCCGTGCCACAAACTGGGCGTGTTCTAAAATCGTTAAATCCTCGTAGAGCGCAGCTTCGTCTGGCACAAATAAAGTCTGGCGTTTGGCGGCTAAGGTACCCGGTTTTGCACCACCGACCAGCACCTGCCCGACAAATGGAATCAGCCCAGCAATGGCTCGCAGCAGGGTACTTTTCCCCGCTCCATTGCGCCCCGTAAAACGCAACAGCGCACCAGCTTCGACGTTAAAGCCGATTTCCTCGAGAATCTTTGTGCCAGACAGCGCCACGCTTAGGTTCTCGACTTCTAAAACCAGACTCACAGGAGTTGCTTGCCGTTCAGTTTAATTTGCCCATAATGGTACGGCACGTGCGCCACATGGGTCATGATGATGTTCAAAAGTTTGCGCTCACCCATGGGGGTCAGTACCATCTCCTCGAGTCGTGCCGTATCGGCTTGGGCTAAATCGGTGGCGGCTCGCTCGAGTTGCTGCTTGGTGTAGGCGATAATTTCGGCTTGACTGCTTTTAAGATTGACTGCCCCAAGCCCAAAAACAGCTTTGGCAAAGTCAGCTTCTTCCCAGCCGAGGTAGGCAAATTTTAAGGAGGTGTCCACATTCTCGAGTTTGGCTGGCACAAGAATTTGCGCCCAATCGGCGATGTGCAGGGCATTCCATGCGACACTGTTACCGCCACTGGGCAAGTCGGTGTGGAATTTATCTTCTGGGAATTCTGCCAACGTTTTTAAGAACACTTTGGCGGCTCGAGTCAGCTGTTCGACCAATACAGTTTTTGCATCCATGCGCTTAGATTAACACGTGATTTGGTCTGGGTAACTTAGCACGATTAGATTCCAAAATCCCCAGTAAAATCTCGCCAAACACTGTGAATGTGCGTTCCCGAATTTCTTGAATTATCAAACTCGAGCAAAAAATCATTGCCTTGTAAGCGGTAATAATGTGCGTTGCGCGGCTCGAAGCTCCCTGCCCAAGCAAAGCGAATACGGCTAAACCCTTTTTGTAATCGCTCGAGTAATGGCTGGCTAACCCCTTGAGGGAGTGTTTCAAGATAAGTTCGCACAATCTCGAGCGCTAAGTTTTGTTGGGGGTTAGTTAAAGCCGACATTTCAATCCCAAGAACTGGTAAGGGTTTGACCTGAACAGCATTTTGGGTGATGTGTTGGGTTAAACTTTCTTCTTGAAACACGGCAATCTTTCGTTGTTCTGGCTTTAAGGAACGCACCAATTCTCGAGCCGCCTCCTCTTCGCGGGGCATGACACGAAGTTTGCTATCGGTTTGGGTGGGTGATGCTCCTAGAAAAAATGGTGTCAAAAAAAGGGCTGTGTCTTTGACTGTAAAATGTCTCGAGAGGTGATGACCTTCAAAACGCCAACCCCAAAGAGAACCGCTCGGCGTTCCAAAGACCGAAACATAATATAAACCATCGTCTTGCCCAAGCTCAAGTTGCAAGGCAATAATGGCGACTGCTTGTTTGTAACCAGCTTCGGATAAACTTGTACGCAGCAGTGCCAAGGCAAGCGTGCGGCTTTCGCTACTCATGTCACGCAGCGCCAAGCCATTGCGCGGTACAGCACTCGGGGTTGTCCAATGCCAACGGGTTCGTTCACTACTGGCAAAAGTAAAACTGGCTTTGTTGCGTTGCGGGTTGCTGAGTGAAGCCAGAAAACGAGTCGCGGCGGTTGCCATATCAACCGCTAAACCCTGCGTTGTTTGTGCTTTGGTTCCAGACCCTAATAAGGCTGTACTTGCTCCGAGAGCGGCAATTTTAAGAAACGTTTTACGATTCATGATTTCCTCCGATTGCACTAAACGTTAGCAAGCTCGAGTGAATAAATGATGTAGATTATTCACCCGAGATTAGATTTTGCACAGCAAGTTTAATCGTTTAGAATTATCCTATTGGTATGAAACGTTATTTTTTACTGCTGGTGCTGACCGCCTGCACAAGCACCACCTTACCAGCGCCCGTCACTCCTCCTGATGCTAATGTTCCGCCGCCCAACGCCTCGGGTACAAATACAGCCTACTTAGCAGCCATCAATTTGGCTCGGAGCGAGGCTCGAGCCTGTGGTGCAAAAAATTTTGCGGCAACCAATCCATTGGTCTGGAATACCTTACTCGAGGCAGCCGCCAAAGCCCACAGCGACGATATGCGCGATCGAAATTACTTTGCACATGAAAATCCGGTCGGACCGACGCTGGCAAAACGCTTACAAACCGTTGGTTATTCTTGGAGTTCTTATGGCGAAAATATCGCGGCTGGCTATCCAAGCCTCGAGGCTGTCATGAAAGGTTGGCTAAATAGCCCCGGTCACTGCTCAAATATCATGAATGCAAACTTTACCGAAGTTGCTTTGGTGGTATCCAAAGGTGGAGCATATGGTTCGTACTGGACAATGGATTTAGGAAAACCCAAGTGATTCTCGAGAATTTCTGGCATAAAAGCAGCATCCAAACGCACCCAAGGGTTTTGAAATTGTCTAAATCAGCGCAACACACCCTGTAAAAAAACCCTCGAGATAAGTTCACCGAGGTGGCTGGGCGGTGCAAAATCGGCGGGCAAAGAAATAAAGGCTTGCTTAATACTCGGTTCAAAAACCAAAGTGGTCAGTAAACCAGCGTACTCGAGTGGGTCGGCTGGGTGCAGCAGTCCTTGCTCGAGTCCAAGCGCAAAAACTTCAGTCACAGCGTAAATAAATGGCTTGAGTGAATCATCGGCGCTTTGTTCACTCGAGAAACTGCTGGACAGCAGCACCCGAAAAAAACCTTGATTGTGGCTTTGGTACAAAAGCGTTGTTTGAACAATGGCTCTGAGTTTATTTTCAAAATCTGGCATGGCTTGTAGGGCTGTCTGGATTTTCTGGGTTAGCTCGAGCAATTTATATTCACGCAAGGCGGCAATCAGGCTGGGCTTATCTCGAAAATGCTTGTATAACCCAACTCGAGTTAAGAGCGCCCGTTCGGCAATTTTATCCATTGAAGCACGGCTATACCCATCTTCGGAAAGCACCGCCAACGCCGCCTCGAGAATTTCTGTTTTGCGTTTTAAGGCACGGCGTTGGGTCAGGGTCATCAGGGGCGCATTGTAGCATTAGGCTTGAGCGGTGCTTGGGGTTGCGATTTTTGACTCGAGATAGCCGTTTTCTTTGTACCAAGCCAGTGTATCGCGCAGGGTTTGCTCGAGTGGGCGAAAAGTCACCCCCAATTCGCGTTCGGCTTTGGCGCTCGAAAGATTATGCAGTGCCAGCATGGTTTGTAGCCCCTCAAATGGCATGGTTGGGCTTTTGTTCTGTAGCCCCGAAACAAAGGTATCTACTCGAGCCAAGGTTAAACCTAGCCAGTTTGGTATTTTTGTGGTGGGTGCTTTGATTCCCGAAATTTGCTCGAGTAACGCAAACAATTCTGTAAACCGCACCAATCGCCCAGCCACAATATATTTTTCGCCATTGCGCCCATGTTCTACTGCCTTAATCATCGCGGTTGCCACATCTCGAGCATCCACCGTGCTTGTGCCAGCGTTAATCAGACCGGGAATTTTATTTGCCATAAAATCAAGCAGCAGTTGTCCAGCCGAGGTTGGGGCAGCATCCCTTGGGGCAAACATCCAACCCGGCAGGATGGTCACGATTTTTATGGCTCGAGGGGTGGCTTCTAGCCAGTTTTTTATGGCTATATCGCCTTCGACTTTACTTTTGAAATACAAATTTTGAGTCTCGGTCGCCATGGGTGTGTTTTCGTCGGCAATGGCATGATTAGCTGGAATACCGACCGAACCGCTCGAGGAAACATGGATAAAGTTTTTTACCCCGATTTTTTCGGATACCGTAATTAACTCGAGGGTCGCGTCTATGTTAATGCGTTTGAGTTTGCCCCAATGGTCTTGTCCAGCCGAATAATACTCACGAAAATAGGCAGCCGTATGAAAAACCGTGTCTATGCCCTCGAGGGCTGAGGTAAAACCAGCTACGTTTTCCATATCACTTTCGATCATCTCGAGCGGCAAATTGCCAAAGAGTTTTTGCGCTTTTTGTTTGGAGCGCACCAAGGCTATCACTTCCCAACCTTGCTCGAGCAGCCCGCGAACCAAGTTATGACCGAGCATTCCTGTGCTACCAGTAACCAGTGCTTTCATAATGACCTCTTTTCGGCATAGAACAGTATGCCAACTTAGTTTACATTATGTACACTTTTTTAAGATTTGTCAATCGTTACAGGCTTGAGTGTATTTTTTGTTGTGGCTTGTTCATCTGCCAATGCCGAAAGGCTTGTTCACCTGCCAATGCCGAAAGGCTTGTTCACCTGCCAATGCCGAAAGGCTTGTTCACCTGCCAATGCCGAAAGGCTTGTTCATCTGCCAATGCCGAAAGGCTTGTTCATCTGCCAATGTCGGAAGGCTTGTTTACCTCAATTTAGCCAATGACTTACGAATTAAGCCTTCGGCGGTGTCATCTGCGCCACCCTCGAGCAGATTAGCAACCACGGTTCGCACTTGGGCATCGCGGTAGCCCAAAGAAATTAAGGCTTCGACCGCATCTCTAAATGCCTCATTTTCCGATGGGGCTGGACGCGGTGCGCCCTTGCCAACCGCCAAATGGGCGGGCAGTTTAGAACTTAGCTCGAGAATCAGCCGCTCGGCAGTTTTTTTGCCCACCCCAGAAACGCTGGCAAGTAACTTCGCGTCTTCTTTCATGATTGCACTGGCGAGGACATTCGGATTGTAAGTGGACAGGGCTGCTAAGGCAATTCGTGGACCGACTCCAGAAACACTTAAAAGCAGCTTAAAAATTTCTAAAGCATCGGATTCGTGGAAACCATATAAACTCCAGCCATCCTCGCGCACAATTAAGCTGGTCTCGAGCCGCACCAGTTGCCCGACTTTACAACGTTCTAAACTTGGGCGTGGGCAAGAAATCTCGAGACCAATACCACCAACCGCGACAATCGCACTCGAGTCTTTAACCGCCACCACCAGACCTTCGACAAAAGCTATCATGCGCTATTGTATATTTTATCTGAGTTCTTGATAGGCTCGTTCAAACAGTGGGTCGCGCCCAGTTTCAAAAGCTGTATTGACATCATCTCGAGCCTCGATGTCTGGGGTGACACGCATCGGGACTCGAGTGCCATCGGGGTTAAGCGTGCGGACATAAGTAATCCCTAAGGCGCTCTGGTCGGCAAGTTGCCAGAATTCGGTGGCGGTGTCGAGGACACCATAGGTACTTTCGCCAATGACTGTTCCGCGCTTGGCATATTGAATTAGGTATGCCAGCAATTCGCCACAACTGGCGGTTTGGGAATTAACCAACACGGTCACTGCGCCTTTCCACGAGGCTGGCTTGGCAATCTCGTAACTGGCTAAATCTTTGGGGTCGTTGCCGATAAACTTACCGCCATCAAAGCCAACATTGACTCGAGCCAGACGGGTTTCGTTGATGTTGACGGCTCTGCCAATAAAAGCACTGGCTGCGCCGTAACATTCGGTCTCTTCGCCGCCGCCGTTATCGCGCAAATCGATAATTATCGCTTTGGCATTTTGGCTTTGGGCTTGTAGCACCAATTGATGAACCCTTGGGGCGATGTCGTTGCTGCCAATAAAAGTTGGAATTCGCAAAGCCACCAGACCGGCTGGTGCATTGGGTGGCTGGTACAAAAACGGCAAATTGGTTTTCTCGAGCCGAGTGCGTCGCATCGTGGCTTCAAAACGCACTGGGTTAGCTGCATCACCACGTAACACATCGAGCTTGACAGGTTGACTGCTGTTTAGTGCGGTTCGTAAGTCGTCAAAGTTAGTCACTCGAGTGCCGTTGACGCTAATCACACGGTCAAATGGGCGAATTCCAGCTTTGAAGGCTGGGGAATCTGCCACGATGTCCAGCACTGCAATTTCGTTTCTCGAGTTGGCATTGCCAAAACTCAGACCATACAATGGATTGGGATTGGGATTGATGCCCCTAAACTGCGTCAGGATGGTGCGGTAGGTGCTGGGCGATAAATAACTGGTGTGGTCGTCGCGCATTCCTTGGGCTAGGCGCTCAATAAATGGACGTGCCTCGGCAAATTCACAAGTTTCGGCTTTGGGTTGGCAGCGCTCGAGCAGTTGAGCCGCCAGACTTTTGGCAAGTTCGTCGGGTTTGACGCTCGAGTACCCGTGGTAATGAAAGCTCATGTAAAAACTGGCTTCACGAAATAATTCGGTGGCTGGGCTGGCAAGCGAACTCGAGGAAACAAAAAACCCAACCAGAACCGCCCAGATTATTTTCATACCCTAGTTTGCCAAACAGC
This sequence comes from Deinococcales bacterium, assembly GCA_043778225.1. Taxonomy (GTDB): domain Bacteria; phylum Deinococcota; class Deinococci; order Deinococcales; family JAAFIG01; genus JAAFIG01. The sequence goes on from JAYWGM010000094.1 coordinate 119,747, forward strand.
CATGAGACAGGGCTTTTAGCCAGATGAGTTTACAAAACCCCAGTCGCCTCGAGCTTACCGTTTTTGACTTCAATAATCACCAATGGGCGGTTTTGAATTGCGCCAGCCTTAAATTGGACAGGGCTGGTCACACCGGGCGCGGGTTTACTCGAGAAACCATCAAGGGCTTTTTTGACCGCCGCACGACTTGGGCTGCTGCTGCGCTTAATCGCTTCCAAGAGCGCACGGGTGGCATCGTAGGCTTGCATGGCTCGAGCGTTGGGTGTACCGCCGCCATAACGGCGCTGGAAGGCTTTAACAAATTGGGTGGTGTTGCCAACTGTACTGGTGGCGTGAAAAAACGAAAGCATTGTTAAACCTTCGACTGCCGCGCCACCCCCTAGTAGTTCTTGGCTGTAAGCAGCGCTGCCGGTTAGCATTGGCAGCTTGACCCCTTCGGCTGCCAGTGCTTGGGCAATTCGGGCGCAGTCGGCGGCTGTCCCCGACAAAAAGACCGCATCTGGGCGTGGGTCATCTTGAAAAATCAGGTAATCGGCGGGTAAACCTTTGGTGGGAAATTCAATTGGCACGGTGCTGATTGAAAGCGCCGCCGCGCCAAGCATAAAGGCATCGGCAAGGCTTTTGCTGTAGGCATCTTTGGGGTCAAAATAGACGGGGATTCGGGTGTAACCACGCTGTTGGGCAATTTTTAAGAGGGCTTTACCTTGAACACTGCTCGGGACAGCCAAGCGGTAGGTATAGCCGCCTTTGTTGGCTAAACGGTCGTCGGTGGCAGCCGGCGCAAGATGCACCAAGCCTTGGGCGTTGTAAATATCAGCCGCCGAAACCGAGGCGCTCGAGTTGACTGGTCCAATCACGCCCAAGACATCGCTTAAAGCAGCCAAGCTCGAGGCGGCTTTAACTGCCAAAGAACGGTCGTTTTGGTCGTTGCGGATTTCGACAATCACCCGTGGGTTTTTTAGGGTGGGGTCGCTAAATTCTTGAATTGCCATGTTTGTACCCTGCAAAATCGCTTCGCCTTGTTGGACACTCGAGCCACTGGTTGGCACGGATAAACCAATTATGATGTTTTTACCACCGAGTTGCTGCGATAGCGCGTTGTTGCGAACCAAACCAATTAAAGCATCGGTAGGACGAGAATTCAGCCAAGCATCGGCTTTCTCGAGCGCAAGAGCATAGTCGCCAGTCTTATAAACACTGACAATATCGGCACGGTCTGGGCGTAAATTGGCAAGAATTTCGACATCTGGCGCAGTTAAACTGGCTTCGGGATAGCCACCAGCACTAGGAGTCGTTGGTACGGTTGGGGTGGTTGGCGTACTGACCACAGGAGGTGTGGTTGGCGTACTGACCACAGGTGGCGTGGTGATAACTGGGGGAGTTGGAGTCGTCGGGGTTGGAGTTGGTACTGAAGTTGGGGTTGGCACAGGAGTCGGTGTTGGCACTGGATTATTGACCACTGGCGCTTGGCAGCTACTCGGAATCGCCAAACCGGGCAGTTGGATATTGCAACTCTGGTGTTGTTGCCAGCCAAAGTAAGCTGCTAGAGCAATCACGATGATTGGGATGAGATTCTGAGGTTTCATGGGCTTAGTCTACTCGAGAAATGACCTATTTTGCATAACCAACAGCTTTGAACTTGCCATTTTCTATAGTAATGGCGACCCATGGGCGGTCATTCATGTCGCCGTTGACATCAAAGCGAATGGAAGAAGTAATGCCATCTATCGGTTTAGAGCGCAAAGTCTCGAGGGCGAGGCGCATTCCTTCGCCGTTCTCGGGGGTGGCACGCATTCGGCGCATGGCTTCAATCATGGCTCTGGTGGCATCGTAGGCTTGCATTGCGTTGGCGTTGGGTGTACCGCCACCAAAAAGGTTCTGAAAGCGTTTGGTAAAGCGCACTGAATTTTGGTCGGTCAGGGTGCTGTGCCAAAAACTGGTCACAATCACCCCGTCTACACTCGAGCCACCTTGGGCAATCAGGTCTTGCCCATACGCGCCGTCGCCCGCGTAGATTGGTTTATTAAATGGCTTTTCGATTTTGGCGGCGGCTGCCACATCGGCGGTATAGCCCGAAACAAAAATCGCATCCACCGCAAAATTGCCAACTTTGGGTTGACTATAGGAATTGAGTTCAAAAGGAATATCGGAAGTGGTTAAGTCTATTTTTTTGGCTTCGGCTTTGAACGTTTGGGCTAAACCTAGCGAATAGGCATCGTTTTCATCGAACAACACCGCCACACTTTTTGCGCCTCGAGCTTTGACCAGCCGTGCCAGCGCTGCGCCTTGGGTGCTATCGGACGGGGCAACACGGTAAATCATTCGTCCAGCATTAGTAATTTTGGGATTGGTGGCGGCTGGGGCAATAATCGGCGTTCCGGGCGTAGCAGCATTATAAATTGGCGCACTGGCAAGCAGTGTGCTGCTCGAGTACGGTCCGACCACACCCCAAATGTACTCGTCGTTGACCATTTCCGAAGCCACTTGAATTGCCACAGCACGGTCTCCAGCATCGTTTAAGAAACGCACACTGACTTTGTTCCTAACGGTTTTTTGGTTGCGTACAAAGCCGCCAGCGTCGTTGACTTCTTTGACTGCTAAGTAGACACCCTGCAAAAATGCTTCGCCAACCTGACGCAACGAGCCAGTCAATGGTGCAGAAAGACCAATGCGGTAGCTATCGGATTTGGCAAGTTTAATAATCGCTTCTTCGCGCAGTAAACCCGCCATTGCATCGGTCGGATTTTTACGTCGGTAGGCATCGGCATTGGCAAGTAAGTTCGCCCAATCCTCTTTTTTCTTTAAGTCAAATAAGGCTTTGAGTTCTGGGCGAACAAATTTAATTGGCTCAATCTCGAGCGAAGTGATGTTGGCGGCAGGTGTAACAGGTGTGGTCGTGGTAATGGGTGTGTTGCTCGAGGGCGTGTTGTTGGTACTCGAGGGCGTGGGGCTGTTGCTCGAGGTTCTGGTGGGTAAACCGGGTAAACTCAATTGCCCGCGCTGATACAAGGTGTAACCACCATAGCCAAGCAGCAGCAGAATAATCAGTGGGAAAATTTGGTTGCTTTTCATGGTTCATTGTACGCGAGAAATGGCTTTTTGGTTGCAAATCGTGCCAAGCCGCTTGGCAGCCTCGAGTAAAGTGTTTTCGTCCGAAGCAGCAAAACTCAAGCGCACAAAATGACCGTTGCTTTCGGAAGGAAACCAAGCACTACCGCTCGAAATTTGCACCCCGACTTGCAAGGCATTTTGGCTAAACTCGAGGTCGTCGTAAGGCACTGGCAACCATAAGCCAAAACCGCCTTTGGGAATTTGTGGCACAGGTAAGCCGTGGGTCTCGAGGGCTTGCACCAAACTGTCGCGCTGGCTTTTTAAGTGCTGACGCAAGTTTTTAAGGTGTTTATGCCAAGCTGGGCTGCTGACCAATTCGATGGCGGTCAGTTGCAGCATTTGCGAAGTGAACATTTCCGAAATTGCCAGTTGGGCGTTTAAGCGTTCGCGCACTGCGCCACGGGCAACAATCGCCGCAATTCGCAAACTTGGGGCGCTGGCTTTGGTCAGGCTGCGGATATAAACCACTCGCCCATCGGTGTCATCTAAAATTAGGGGGCGCGGTTGTGCGCCTTCGAGTGTAAAATCGTGGGCGTAGTCATCCTCGATTAAAAACGCATTAAACTTGGCTGCCACCGCCAAAATGGCTTTGCGTCGTTCAGGGCTAAGAATTGCTCCAGTCGGATTTTGATGGCTTGGCTGCAAATACACGACTCGCGCACCACTGCTCGAGAAGGCGGCTTCGAGGTGTTCTGGGCGCACCCCATCGGCATCTGTAGGCACAGGAATGGTCTTGATGCCACTTGAACGCGCCACGGCTAAAGCGCCAAAGTAACTTGGCGACTCGAGAATTATTGCGCCGTTGGCTGGCACAAGGGCGCGTAAACAGGTGGCAACCGCCGCTTGTCCGCCCGGTGCAATCAGCACGTCCGATGCTCCAAAGTCTGGGCTGAGTTCTCGAGCAAACCAAAGCCGCAGTGTCTCGAGTCCGGCAGCGGGGCTGCGCGACCACGCTTCTGGGCGGCGCAGGGCGTGCATTGCAGCTTTACTCAGCAGCCCATGCGGTTGCAAGCGCTCGTCGGGATAGCCACTGCTAAGGTTAAATACATCAGGACGGTGATTGCGTAAAAGCATCTGGGTTTCTTCGCCCAGGGTGGCTCGAGCGCCCAACGCCAGCGCTTGCCAAGAGGTGTCTAGGGCTGGACTGATGGTGTTTTCGGCAACATAAGTTCCAGAACCCGGCTTGGTGACAATTCTGCCAGCCAGTACCAAATGCTTTAAGCCTCGAGTAACAGTAACAGGAGAAATACGATAACGCTGACTGAGGTCACGGACACTTGGCAAAAGTTGTTGGCTGCTCGAGGCTTGTAAGTAATCAATCTCAAAACGTGTTAAGAAGCCCTGTTCAGCGTTTGAAGTTGCATTTTCTGAAGTTGCCATGCTACGATTCTACATGAAGCCACTAAGTAACGCTACTCTTGAAAAACCAGTAACACTACCTAAATCCGCCATCGGTCTCGAGACCCAAGCGGCGCTTTGGGCTTTTCTTGGAGTGTTGAGTTTTTCTTTGACTTTACCCATGACCCGAATTGCTGCGCCGCTTATGGGTGGTTTTACAGTCGGCATCGGAAGGGCGATTCTGGCGGCGGCTTTGGCTGGTTTGGTCTTGTATATTCGCCGCGAACGCCTTCCAGAACGCAAGCACTGGCTGGGTCTGGCTTTGGTGGCGCTGGGCTGTGTGTTTGTCTTTCCTGTTTTATCGAGCCTCGCCTTGCAATTTGTGGACTCGAGCCACGGCAGTGTTTTTAATGGCTTATTGCCAGCCGCCACAGCACTGGTGGCGGTGCTGCTGACCAAGGAACGCCCGCACTGGACATTCTGGATTGTTTGCGCGGCGGGTGTACTGGCGGCTGTGCTGTACGGTATCTCGAGAGGGGCTGGACAGTTACAGCTTGGCGATCTTTTGATGTTAGCCGCCGTTTGTGCTGGCGCAATTGGCTATGTCGAAGGCGGCAGACTGGCTCGAGAAATGGAAGGCTGGCGGGTCATTAGCTGGGCGCTGGTTTTGAGTCTGCCAGTCTTAATTGCCGTGTTTCCAGTTGCCCTCTCGAGCCACAGTTTTACGCCTACCCCAATGGCTTGGCTGGCATTTATGTATGTTGGTGCATTCAGTATGTTTCTTGGATTTTTTGCTTGGTACAAAGGGCTGGCTATGGGCAGCATCGCTAAGACCGGACAAGTCCAGTTGGTGCAAACGCCATTAACCTTGCTCTGGTCTGGTTTATTGTTGGGCGAATATCTTGACCCAATCACCTTGGCGGCTGGTGGATTTATGGTCTTTATTGCCTTGCTAAGCCGTTTTACTCGAGTCGCCAAATAATTTTATGTACACAGCCGCTTTTATTTACCAAGCTAAAACTTATGACCAAGAGTTTTTTGATTTGAACCAAATCATAGACGAGATTGCCAAAGCCAACGCTGGTTTTCTTGGTTCAGAATCTTGGGTCTCGAGCGATGGTCTAAGCCGCAACGCGACTTATTACTGGGCGAATCTGGAATCTCTCCAAGAATTCTCCAAGCACCCTAAGCATCTCGAGGCAAAACGGCAGTATCAGCGTTGGTACAAGGGCTTTCAGGTGGTGATTTCTGAGGTGATTCGCTCTTATAGCGACGGTACAATGGCGCACCATAGCCAAAAGGTAGCTTAGACTAAAATGATGATTGAACTTTCGACCCTTTTGACTTTTATGCTGGCGGTGCTGCTTTTGTTTTTATCGCCTGGTTCAAATATGTTTTTTGTGCTTTCACACGGTATCGCTCATGGCTCGAGCGGCGGTTTGGCGGCGGGCTTTGGAATTGTGGCTGCCGACTTGGTGCTGACTTTTTTGACCGCCACGGGGGTGACTGCCCTGATTGCGGCTTTGCCTGCTTCGTTCGATGTGCTACGGCTGGCTGGGGCGCTTTACCTGCTTTGGTTAGCCTTTCAGAGCCTCAAATCATCGGGGACACCCAAACTGACCCAAAGCCAAGCCATGCCAAAGCTCGAGATTTTTAGGCGAGCCATGCTCAACAGCTTACTGAACCCCAAAGCACTACTTTTTTTTATGCTTTTTTTGCCGCAATTCGCCAACGCTAAAAACGGCAATGTTGGCTGGCAGTTGCTGATTCTTGGCTTGGTGCTGACTGTTATTTCGATGTTTTTTCATTCGGCACTCGGTATTTTTAGTGGCAGCATCGGGCAACTACTCACCCGTTACCCCAAAGCCGCCAAAGTCCAAAGCTGGTTTCTGGCAGCCGTGATGATTTTCTTGGCGGCGCGTTTGGTGTTGCTCGAGCGCCCAGCCTAAAGGAGGTTTATGGTCATCAGCACCGATAACAATTTACTCGATACCAACACGATTTTTAAGCTGCTCGAGCATTCGTATTGGGCAAATCAGCGTTCTCGAGCCACAATTTTGAAAAGTTTAGCGCACTCCCTTAATTTTGGTGTCTACCAAGACCAACAAATGATTGGCTTTGCGCGGGTCGTGACCGATTATGCAGTTTTTGCTTATCTGTGCGATGTTGCGGTTCTCGAGGCATACCAAGGGCAAGGCGTTGGTAAAGCCTTAATGCACGCCATTCTCGAGCATCCAGAACTTCAAGGAATTCGGCGTTTTATGCTTGCCACCAAGGATGCCCATGCTTTATACGCTCAGTTTGGTTTTAGCGCCCTGACAGCCCCAGAAAAGTTTATGGAACGTTTTGACTCGAGCGCCTAGGGTCTTAACTAAGGTACGATAACCAAATTGTGAAACGCCTCGTTTATTTGCCAATTTTGCTGCTGTGTGTTGCCCTCGCCCAATCAGAATTTTTATTGCTTGACCACCATCAAAAAGGGGTCAATGCAATTGCCTTTTCGCCCGATGGTCAAACCCTTGTGACCGGCAGCGACGACAGCACTGCTCGAGTCTGGAAGGTGGCTAATGGCGAAATTTTGATGAAACTGAGCGGACATACGGGCTGGGTCTTGGGCGCAGCTATCAATGGCAATGGGATTGTTGCCACCACCGATTCCGAAGGGCGGGTAGCGCTCTGGGATGTGACCAATAAAAAATTGCTGCGAGTCTGGAGCGCTCACCGTGCTTGGATTCGCTCGGTAGCATTTTCCGACGATGGCACAAAACTGGTGACTGCCTCGGACGACTTTAGCGCTAAAATCTGGGAAGTCTCGAGTGGCAAACTTTTACGCACCCTAAACGGACACAAAGGCTGGCTGACCAGTGTCTTGTTGGTTCAAAACCAAGTTGTGACCGCCAGCCAAGATGGCACAGTCCGGTTTTGGAACGCGGTCAGTGGCACAAACACCCGCACCCTCGAGTTGGGCGAATGGATTTATAACTTGGCGCTCTCGCCCGACGGCACACGCTTTGCGACCGCCGCCAAAAACGGCATTAGAATCTGGAATCGAATCAGTGGCAGACAACTCGAGCAAGTTGGCACAGATAAAATCACTTGGTCGGTCGCCTTTAGCCCAGATGGCAAAGAATTAGCGATAGGCAACGACAACGGCAGCATTGACCTCTGGGATGCCAAGGGACAAAACAAAAAACGCACCTTGACGGCACACACCAGTTATATCAAAGCCCTGACTTACTCGCCCGACAGCAGCAAACTTGCCTCTGCCAGCCGCGACGGGATGGCGCGAATCTGGAATATGGCGGCTGAGAAATAGAAGTTTCTCGAGTATTTGATTTATCAACTACTGCTCGAGACTTGGTTCATAACAAGCAAGGATATTGCCCGAGCCTTGCCATGTACGTGTGCCGAGTAGCTTGAGCGATACTGGTGGGCGACCAACAAATAAGGGTGTGCCTTCACCTGCAATCAGTGGGAAAATGGTGAGGTGTAGTTCGTCTACCAGACCATGAAGCAGCAAATTATTCCAGAGCAGACGACCCATAAAGATAAGGATGTCCTTGCCGTTCTGCTCTTTGAGCGCTGCAATTTCCTTGGGCGCATCGGCTAATTTGATGATGCGAGTGTTATCCCAAGGGGCAAGTTCGGCTTGGCTTATTTTGTCCGAAATAACAATTTTCTCAATCTTGGTCTGAAGTTGGGCTATCTCGAGCCTGATGGCAGTTGCAAGCGGGTCTTTTGGTACATTCAGCCAGTAATCTCTGTTGCCTAAAAATGATGTGCGCCCACTTAGCAGCAGGGTGTCGGCAGCCCGTAAACGTTCGGCTTGATAGCAATCGAGATTTTGATCGCCTTTATAATCCTTGTGAAAATAGTCAAAAAGAGCATTGAGATTTTTGTCTTTGCCTTCGTAATAACCATCCAAGGAAAGAATATTACTCACAATGAGCTTACGCACAGTATTGCTCCTTTAACTTTAGCGCCGTGCAGTTCCACCAAATAAAGCACTGAGCGGAAAAGCAAAGGCTTGTAGCCCCGGCACTTCAAGGCTTGGCGAGCCAGTAATCTGGAAATCGAAGTTTCCGCCCAGCACGGCTGCCCCTGCCGAAATCGGGTCTATTTGAAAACGGGTGTAGATTACGCCTTTGCCACTGGCTGGAACTGCCCCGCCAGCTTCGGCTTTGGCAAGGATTCGCCCGCCGACCGTCAAGTTAAGCGGCGCAACCAAACGGTAGCCAATGGGTGCGGGGTTGGTCACTTCAAAGCCCAAATCCAGCACTGCGCCACCAATGCCAACCGTTAAACGGGTCAGGTCGCTGCGGAAGGCAAAACTTGGTGGGGTACTGGCAAGGCTTGGGGCTTGGTATGCGCCTTGGGCAATCACAAATGGACCAAAGCGCGGTCTGCCGAGCGCTCCAGCATCTACGGCAAACGAACCATCCAAGCGATATTCAACTCGAGAACCGGTCGCAATCTTAAACATACTTTGTAAAGAACTCGGGTCTATCGGAATTATGACATCCACTGGCACATTGCTCGGTACGCCGTTGGCTTTCATGTTAAAACCGAGCGTGCTACCCGCCGCAACTTTATTGCCATCCAAATACATATCAAATTTCATTTCGGTTAAGCCCAAATCTATCGGATTTGGGTTACGAGCCGTCAAAAGTACCCGAATCACCGCTTCGGGGGCAACACCATTTAAGCCGGGCGGATTGAGACGCAGTAAACCAGCCTCACGCATTTCAAACTTGGGGGCTTGTACCAAATTCGGCACACAACTGACCAAACCCAAGAGCAGAGCCGCCGAAACCAGAGCCGTTTTTTTCATAGGCTTGAGTCTAGCGTATTTTGATGAAAGATGTTTTTTGGGCATTAAGTTTTTTGTTTTTTCTCGCCCAGAACGTTACTGACCACCGAACTGGCAATCGAAAGCAGCACCGCCGCAATCACCGAAGCCAGAAAACCACCAGTCTCGAGGGTCGTCAGGGCTGCCACAATACTTAAAACAATGCCATTGACCACAAAGGCAAATAAGCCAAGCGTAACAATTGTAATCGGCAGCGCAAACAGTTGCAAAATTGGTTGCAAGACTGCATTTGCGCCCCCCAAAACCATACCCGCGATTAAATACGAGGCTGCCCCACCGCGTTCAAACCAAATCAGGCTGGGGAAAATTGCACTGACAATCCAGAGGGCTAAAGTGTTGACCAGAATCCGCATGACTAGGTTTCTCATGATTTTTCCTTTCCAGCGCTTGGCATCATCAGCCAAGCCACCGCATATGCCGCAATACCAACGCCACCAAAGACCGAAAGCAGCACCGTAGCTGCTCGCACAAGATTGAGGTCGAGCTTATAATACTTGGCAATACCAACACAGACCCCAGCCAAAAGGCGATTTTTAACGGGGCGCAACAAGCCATAAACCACAGGCAAAACCTCTGGCTCGAGGTTGGGCGGTACATCTGGCAGCATAAAAATCGCCACCAAGTACAGCAGTATTGTTAAACCAAATAATTGTGGCAGCAATGCTCCCGAGAGCAGTAAAAATAGCAGCACCGAACGCAACAAAAGCGGAGAAACACCACTATACCACGCTAAACCACCGATTACGCCAGCAATCACGCGGTCTTGTTTGAATTTATACCAACGCTTGTTCATGACTCTTGTTACGCGATAAATACAACTCGAGTTCCCAAAAGCTAAGCATTGGCTAAACGTAGCATCGTCTGTGCCAGCACTTGTACCCCTCGGGCGATGTCTTCGGGGGCGGCATATTCATCTGGGCGATGCGAAACACCAGCGCGGCAGGGAATAAAAATCATTGCCATTGGTGCAATTCGTGCCATAAATAAAGAATCATGGTATGCCCTTGAGACCATCTCGAGGTGCGTGAAGCCTAGGTCTGTTACCGAGGCGCGAATCGCCTCGAGAATTTTAGGGTCAGATTGGGCTGGCGGGTCGCTGTTAATCATTTCGATTTCGGCTTTGATGTTGCGCTGTATTGCTACTTTTTGAATCGTTTTGATCACTTCTTGTACCACTTGGTCACGCCTCGAGCCGTCGGTGTCGCGGATGTCTATGCCCAAACGCACTTGGCTAGGAATGCTGTTAATCGCGCCCGGATGCACCTCGAGCAGACCCGTTGTTCCGACCGTATCCAGCGCCCCAGAACCAAGGCTGGCTTGCTCGACCGCCAGCGTAATTTCGGCGGCTGCCAGCAAGGCATCGCGCCGTCCGGGCATCAGCCGTGCGCCTGCATGACCACCTTCGCCAGTCAGGTGAACAAAAAAACTGGCTGGGGCAGCAATGGCGCTAACCACACCGATTTGCAAATCTTTTTGCTCGAGAAGCGGCGCTTGTTCAATGTGCAGTTCAACAAAAGCTGTATAATAATTGGCTGGCAAACGCACCGTCTCGAGTGGCGCAGTGTAGCCAACCGCTTCTCGGGCTGCCTCGAGACCGATGCCGTCCGAATCTTTTAAGGCTCGAACCTGCTCGAGTTCAATCGCCCCACTCAAAAGCCTCGAGCCAAGACAACCCAAACCAAAACGGGTCGGTTCTTCAGACGTAAACATCAAGACTTCAAGGCTGCGCTTGTGGCTCAGCCCGCTTTTTTGAATGGCTCGCAGTGCCTCGAGACCACCCATCACGCCAACTGTGCCATCGTACCTTCCCGAAAACGGGATTGCATCGTTGTGCGAACCTGTGCCGATGGCGGGTAAATCTGGCAGTGTTCCCTCGAGCCGAATGAAGGTATTGCCAAGTGCATCTTCGCGGTACAACAAGCCCGCCTCAAGTGCTAAGCCTTTAAGCCATGCCCGAGCCTGCATATCTTGCTTTGTCCACAAGACCCGCGTCACGGCTGGGGCTGGCGCATCCGAGAAAGTGGCTAGTTGCTCGAGTTCGGCAGTCAGTTTTTCTAGGTCAATGTTCATCTGTACACCTCACCGTCATTGCGTTTACCAACTTTAATAATCAGAATGACCAAAACCTCTTTTTGAATGTCATAGACCACCCGATACTCGCCTTGGTCTAAACGAAAATACCTCGAGCCACGCATTTGCTCGGAGTCATGTGGGCGAGGATTTTGGGCTAACTCAAGAATTCGTCTTTGGATTTGAAGAAAGTGTTTTTCTGGTAAACGGGCTAAAAATTTTAAGGTTTTTTTGCCGATTTGCAGCTCATATAAAGTCATTCATTGACCTCGACTTCACCATTTTGGATGGCTTGTTTTCGGTACTCGGTCAGTTCAGAAAAAGCAACCCAGTCACTAGGCGCTGTTTCTCGCACAATGCGGTCAGCCTCGAGTCCGTCGAGGTAATCCTCGAAGGCAGCCACATCTTCATCGGGTAAACGTAACAAAACAAAACGTTCGCCTTGCAGCGAAGTTCCCATTTTAGCTTGCTCGAAAACTTGCTCAAGATTTGTCCCAGCCGCAATCACAGTCATAAGGTCATTGTACGCTAATCTTTTTACTCGAGCGAATGCCGATTCCATCTTACTCGAGCGAGTGCCGATTCCAATCTTTATAAATCAGATAACTCGAGGCTGTACTGCCCAGCGCCCCAAACCATTGTGGGCAGAAGGCTGCCATATAGATTACGTCGTTGCTTTGCACCGGATACCAGTCGTCGCCAAGACGGTAAATACCACCACCCGAAAGCATCAAAAGCCCGTGTTCCATCACATGGGTCTCGACCAGACTGAGGTGTGCGCCTGACTCGAAGTTCATGATGTTGACTGCAAAATCAAAACTTGGCTCGTCGGGCAACAAAGTTTGTACCAGCACCCGTGGGTCGTTCAGCACAGGATTTTTAGCCAAGGCTCGAGCATCGGCAATGATTGGCTCGGGGATTTTGGTATTGGCAATGATGTTGTACGGCTTTTCAAAAACCACGGCTCGCCCGCCATTTTTACTTTCTAAATTGTAATCGGCAGTTGGCGGCAAAAAAGCATAATGACCAACTTTTAGCGTATTTTTCTTTTTAGCAATTCTCAGCGAAAATTCGCCCTCGAGAACATAAATTAGGCTCGAGCAACCATCGAGGGCTGGTGCGAAACTCGAATTTTTTTGTGCCTCGAGCGTCAGCATCGTAAAGCCAGCCCCAAGCATTGGGTTGATATGCACCACCCGAGTGCCGCCGATGTCGCCCGGAAAAGGCGCACGAATAAACGAATCTGGGGTCTGGAGGGCGTGATTGCGCTTGACACTGGTGCGGGTAAAACCAAAATGCTGCATAGGGTATTCTAACCGAAATTTTTGGTAACACCCTCTCCCCGTTGCTCGTAAACTCGCAACAAGCCTAGGCGAGTTGGGAGAGGGTACAGCGCACAATTCAACATTCTCTAGACTTTGGCTGTAGACTGGCTTTGTGCTGAAAGGCTTTTTAGATGCTGTCTTTAACCTTACCGACCCGCGCCCCAATTATGTCGGCGAGCGTTGCTTACTCGAGAAAAACGTGGTCGGTGGCTGTGATAAATGTATGCAGGCGTGTCCTCACGAAGCCATCAGCTTAGGTTTTCGCCCAGAGCTTTCTGAGGCGTGTACAGGTTGTGGTTTATGTGTCCAAGTCTGCCCAAGTGCGGCGCTCGAGTACGATATTCTTAAACCCTTAACGAGCCTCAAAGCCCAAGGCACAACCCATGCTCGAGCCACCAGCACCGAGCGTCTGCCGTGCAATCTCAAATGCAGCAAAGTGGCTGGCGAAAGCGCCACGATAGATTGCCTTGGGCGCGTCACCCCCGCCATGATTCTGGCTTCAAGTGCTTGGGGGCAAGATTTAACCTTATTGCGTGGCGATTGCCAAACCTGCAAACTGGGTGGACCGACTGTCCCCGAGAGTTTAGAAAATGTGATTGCGATTGCTAGAGAGTACAAAAAACACCTCGAGCAACCCGAAATCAGTGTGGCGGTGCTGGTCAGTAGCACCGATTCTGCACCGCGCACTGAAGCTGCTCCAGCCGTCTCGAGGCGTGGCGCGATGCAAGCCCTCGCCCGCAACACCCGCGACGGCACAGTGCGAATGATTCCCGAAAAAATGATTCCGGGGGTGGACACCAAACTCCAAGCGCCAAGGATCCCCGAAGAATGGGTTTGGCGCAAAAAAGCCCTGCGCCCAACTCCAAGCCCCGAAGCGCTGCAATACTGGGTGATTCCAAGTATCAACGAGGATTGTATTTTTTGTCCAGTCTGCCAAAATGTCTGCCCGACCGAGGCGATAAAACGCGAGCGCGAAATAGACGGGATGTGGAAAATCAACCTCGAGACTGCCGCCTGTACAGGTTGTAATGCTTGTGTGGTCAGTTGTCCGCCAAGCGCCATGAAACTCGAGCCAGAAATTCCATTCGAGCAACTCGAGCGAATTTTGTTGTTGCGCGAGGGTGACGGTTACACTTAAACTACAACCATGACCGCTTTAGAGACCATTCATAACTACTATGCCGCTTTCAACCGCCAAGATGTGACGGCAATGCTTGGCTTACTTGCCGAAGACGTGCTGCATGAAATTTCGCAAGGTGGTGCAGAGCGCGGCAAAGACGACTTTCGGGTTTTTCTCGAGCATATGAATGTCTGTTATGCCGAACAGGTTTTTGAACTCGAGGTGATGGTTTCAAGTACAACTCGGGCGGCGGCAGAATTTAGGCTCGAGGGGACATACTTAAAAACCGATGCTGGTTTCCCAGAAGCTCACGGACAAAAATATACCCTTCAGGTTGGGGCTTTTTTTGAATTGCAAAACGGTTTCATTACTCGAGTCAGCAACCATTACAACCTCAAATCTTGGCTCGAGCAGGTTGGAAGGTCTTGAAGCCCAATAAACAAGTTTATCTCGAGTACGACGATAGTTCAGTCTGATTCCGTGATTAAGCCAAGGGCTGGGGTTACAACTCGAGATTCGGATCGGGAAGTAGTGGCTCAATCGTCCCATATAAGGTATCAAATTTGAGAGTGACGGCTGCCTGACGTTTTTTATGATTATTGAACAAAATATCATGAAAATATTCTTCTAATGAATCTGCAATTTTTGCAGATGTTTCAGCAAATGATTCTCCCCAAGTATGGTCAAACATATACACCTGACCCTGTGGAGTCAGACAGTCAACATAATCGTAATAGTTTCCATCACCTTCAAACCGAATTTTCCCAAATTCCCAGAAACTTTCTTGACGAGTTCTTTCGGAATGTTGCACAATATCAAAAGCATAACGCTCTGTGCGAAAAATAGCTCCTTGACGTGTTATTCTTTGTGATTCAACAATCATACTTATTAAGTTTTCATGTTTTTCTCTGGTACTTTCATTTGGTATACCTATGAAACCTGAAAGAACATCTGGACTCCCATTCCCTATTTCTAGTAATACCCTTTTTAATACTATTGGCAAGGAAAATCCTAGTAGCTCTTCCGCTTCATTGATTTCAGCAGGAGTTGCGGGTGGACACCAAGGAAATCGTCTTTTGAGTTCAGAAAAAATTATTTTATCCATTTGAGCGAATTATACGGGTATTGTTTAGCTTTGCTCATCCGCCCAGAGCCGCCGCATTTCGCTTGACGTAGCCAGCAATTCCTCGAGTGAACCCATGCCAGAAATCCGCCCATTCTCGAGCAAAATAATTCTTGTGGCGCGTTGCAGTGCTGGGCGGCGATGTGAAACCACCAAACAAGTTTTGCCGAGGCTCGAGACACGTTCCCAAAGCGTTTGTTCGGTGCGTACATCCAGCGCACTAGAAATATCATCGAAAACCAGTAGACTCGAGTTCTGGGCAAACATCCGAGCGGCGGCGGTACGTTGAAGCTGCCCGCCCGATAGTTTAAGCCCGCGCACGCCGACGAGGGTATCGAGGGCGTGTGGCAATTGCTCGAGGTCGGTTTCTAGCACAGCATTTTGAATCGCAGTTTTCAGGTCGTGGTTTGTGCCAAGCGAAATGTTTTCGTGTACTGTTCCACTGATTAAGGCTGGGACTTGTGGTGTGTAAGCACTGCGTGGTGGGACAAAAAATTCGGCTGGCTCGAGAATAAGTTTGTCATTCCAGAACAGTTGACCAGACTGGGCTGGCAGTAAACCCAGCAATGCCCGAAGCAGTGTGGTTTTGCCACTGCCGATGCGTCCGGTAATCACCACGAATTCGCCTTGCTTGAGGGTCAGATTGGCGTTTTGTATGCCTCGACCTGAATCTGGGTGTAAGTAGGTTAAGTTCTGAGCAGTCAGGGTCTTTAGGTCATCGTTTGCTTGGCGTATCACTGGCTCGAGTGGGGCTGGGTCACGGCGCAGTTCGATGTGTTGGCTGGCAACCAAAGCGGATGCGGATGAACCTTGCATAATGCCCAGCATCCTGCCAAATGCCACTCCAGCCCGTTGTACCGTTGCCATGAAATTGCCAAAGAATTCGGTGTGATGCCCAATTTCCCACAAGTACAGCACAAATAAACTAAATTCGCCCACCGTAAATTCGCCCGAACGCATTTTGCCACCCACCAGCAGCAGAATTAAGCCAGTACCCAGTGCCACAATGTTACTCGAGAAAACCGTCAGGGCTTGGTTCAGGGCTACGTTTCGCAGCATCGCTTGTTGCCGATTCTTAGAACGAAGCTCGAGTTGACCTAGAATCGTTTTTTCTGCGCCAGCCACTTGAATCGCTTGGACACTCTGGAAAATTTCGCCAAGCAGTGAAGTGTAAAAACTGCTTTTTTCTCGAGCCACTTTTTGCAATTTCTCGAGCCGATGCCGTGCTTGGTAACTGATGATCGTGACTGCCACCAGTGGCAAAAAAACATAAAGGGTCAAAGCTGCATCTATAAAAAGCAAAATGCTAATCGCAATAATCATGTACATTGTTTGCCCAATAATATCCAACGTCCAGTCGCCCGCATTTTCGGCTTCGTCGGCATCATCGCGCAGGGTATTGAGGGCTTCGCCAACCGTGCTGTTATAGGCTTTTGCCCCCGGCATGGCTAAAATTCGCTGCATGATATTTAAGCGCAACACGCCACCCGAGCGAAAACGCCACGGGATATTGGTGGCAATTCCTGCAAAAAGCGTCATCACTTGCAACACCCCAAAAACCAGCACCAACGCCACCAGCATTTGTACTGTGTAGGGGATTCCATTCCAAATCGGGTTTTCTTTTTGCAGCGCATCAAAAAAAAGTTTGGAAACGTAACCCGGCACAAGCGGCAAGGTGTAGATGCCAACCCAGAACACCACATTAAGCGCATACCATCCCTTGGAAAAAGCAATTAAACGCCCGAGGTAGAACCAGACCGAAGCAGGAGAAGTAGCTGAGGAATTCATACAGGACTCCTTTGGAGAGGGTAAAAAGGTGAAAGGTAAAAAAGGTCAAAAGTAAAGCCAGACCTTTTAACCTTTTGTCCTTTTGCCCTTTTTACCTTGCCCTTCACACCATCACCGTTTCCAGTCCGACACGGCGCAATTCGGCGAAACTCGAGCTTGGGTTGTTGGTCAGGTCTTGTCGCTTGCCAAACTCAAGAATTTTGCCTTGTTGCAATATCAAAATATGGCTGGCGCGTTCAACGGTTTTTAGGCGGTGAGCAATAATAATTGCGGTGCGGTTCTCGAGCAGTTTATCGAGCGCGGTCTCGAGGCGGTGTTCGGTGGCTGGGTCAAGGCGGGCGGAGGCTTCGTCAAGAATAATCAGTTTGGGGTCGCGCAGGAAGGCTCGAGACAGCGCCACAAGCTGGGCTTCGCCCGAGGACAGAGAATCGGCAGTCAGAGGCGTTTCTAAGCCGTTTGGTAAGGCGGTGTACCAATCGGATAGTCCAAGGGTGTGCAGTGCCTCGAGCAACTTGGTGTCCGAGATGCTGGTATCAAAAAAAGTCAGGTTATCGCGCAGACTGGCTTGGAAGAGTTGGACATCTTGGGTCACAAGCGCAATACCTGTTCTAAAAGACTCGAGTTGGTATTTTTTGAGGTCGTGACCGCCAATTTTAATTGTGCCGCTTTGTGGGTCATAAAACCTAAACAAAAGCCTTGCCAATGTGGTTTTTCCACTGCCAGTACGCCCGAGCAAGCCAAGAATGCTGCCAGACTCGAGTTGCAAACTGATGTTCTCGAGGACTTGTACATTGTCTTCGTAAGCAAAAGAAACTTTTTCCAGATTAACAGCTAAACCACGTGGCGCATTTGGTAACTCGAGTGTGCCATTTTGGACATTGGGCGTAAAGTCAAACAATTCTTTAACCCGAGCAATACTGGCTTCAGCGCGTTGTAATTCCTGCATATGATGCCGAAAATTCTCGATGGGTTGCGCCACCATCCAAGCGTAGTGCATCAGCATATAGACCGCGCCAAGGCTCAGCACACCTTCACGGTACAGGCTCGAGCCAAAGCCGTAGGTCAGGGCATCGGCAGTTACCCAAAAGATGGTGCTTGCGCCCCAGACAATACTGCCTTTGAGGTTGGCGGTAAAACGCACTTGGAAAAGCGCCCGCATCTCGAGCCTCATGCGGCGCATTGCCCAAGCGACCGCACCATTGCCGCGAATATCCTCGGTGGCGTTTAAGACCTCGCCCATAAAACCATAAAACTGCGCGGCTTTTTCGCGCTCTTGTTGCCACGCATTGGCGAACCTCGAGGTCAGGGTTAAAAGGATGATGCCAAAAATCGAATAGACCGTAAATGCCGCCCCAAGCCGCCAATCTTGAATCGTTAGGGCAACCAGCACCCCAAGCAGCAATAAAAAATTCCCACCAAGGCTGACCACAAAACTCGAGAAGAAACCCGACAAAGCATTAACATCGCCATCTATGCGTTCAATCATCTCGCCAGGTGGTCTGGACTTATGAAAACCCATGCCCAAATTTAAGGAATGCGCCGCTAAATCGGCACGTAAGGCATTGGTGGCTTGCCACGCGACTTCGTTGGAAATATAAGCCGCCAACGCCCGAAAGCCACTCGAGACCAGCGCCGCCACAATAAAAAGCACGGCTAGTAAAGTCAGGTTGCTCGAGTCAGCCGCATTTTGGGTCGCATCCACGAAGCGCCGTGCAATTTGTGGGTTAAGAATTTGTAGCCCTATCCCAAGCAGTAAAAATAAGCTCATCCACGCGACTCGAGAACCCTGCGGAATCAGATAGCGCCGCAGGAGAATCCAGAATTGCGCGATTGGCAGCTTCATGGGTGGCAGTTTAACGAGTTCTCGAGGCTGGCTGCCTCAGCTTTATGGCGTAGTTGCTGCAAGCAACAACGAATCGGCAGGAACAGCAAAAAGCCGTTCGACCCGCAATGCCAATTTTTTACTTATCAGTCGCTCACCGCGCAGAATACGGCTTAAATGACCCTGATTAACCTCGAGTTGAGCGGCAAATGCTTCTTGGGTTAAATCTTGCGCCTCGGCAAGCGCCCGCAGCAATTCAAAGCCCGCGATTGGCGACTGAGCCAATTCATCGTGTGCCACTTCCCAATGATGAACGTATTGAGCGGCTAAACGCCACAGACCCTGAAAAGGTTCGGTTGAAACATCATATTGACGCATCAAATCGCGCATAAATGAAAGCATCTCGAGGTACTGCGCTTCGGTTTGGATTGGGTGTAATTGCGCTTGGTACAAGGCTTCCCAGTTTTTGGTAATCGTCTCGAGTTGCATCATAATGGTCTACCTTCCTTATTCCAACGGGTGTATTCGGTATGCGTAAAAACAAATAGGATAAACAACACACGATACTCAAAATCTATGCGCGTTACGATTCGGTATTTATTGCCCCCGACATCGAAAATAAAAATAATCGTGTCGTCTTTGGCTCGAGCAATATCCACACTTCCAAAGGTCATTTTTAAGGCTGCAAAATGATTTGGGTCAACACTTCGAGCCAATTTGTTCCAGTCGCGCAAAACGCTTTCGGCTTCGGGATAAATCATCCAGAATTCGCGTAACGAGCGAAGTGCGATAACATTCACAACCCAAGAATAGCATAAAAAGCATAATTCAAATCAGACCACGTTATGGTGTATTTGCTGCAAGGATTTTGTGCATAAAAACAATTTGTGTCTCGGAGTAAGCGGCTCGAGTCAGATTTGTGATGGCATCAGCATCGTTAGAATCGGCTTTTCTGAAAGTTTTCATTGTGGCGTAAACGCCCATTCGCCAGCTTGTAGCAACTCGAGTCTCGAGCCATCTGCCCGAATCCCAACCACTTCCATTTGTGGGCTGCCAATCATCCAATCCACATGGACTTGGCTGTCGTTTGCGCCGTGTTGGGTCAGTTCTTCTTTGCTCATGGTTGTGCCGCCGTGCAGGGTGTAGGCGTATGCCCTGCCCATGGCAATATGACAAGCTGCATTTTCGTCAAACAGCGTTTCTTGGAATAAGACCCTACTTTTCGCCACTGGCGAGGACTCGGCAACCAGTGCAACTTCGCCCAAATGGCTTGCACCTTCGTCGGTCTCGAGCAACTGATGTAGAATGTTCTCGTTGGTGGCTGCGCCTGCCACAACCGCTTTGCCATCCTTAAAAGTCATGCTAATACCTTCAATAATCTGTCCACTAAACGATAATGGCTTGGTCGAACGCACTGTACCATTGACCCCAAGACGGTGCGGCATGGTAAAAACCTCTTCGGTCGGGATATTCGGGACGTACTGAATTGGCATCGGGTGCTTGGGATTGCTGCTGCGACTCGAGCCACCTTCCCAACGGTGCAGTTCGGGTAACTGGATGCTTAAATCTGTGCCAGGAGCGTGAAACTCGAGGCGGCGCAAGTTTTGTTGATTTAAGTAATCGCGCCGTGCCTCAAGGTCGGTCAGGTGGGTTTTCCAAGCAGCTACGGGGTCGGGTTGGTCAGCTCGAGAAGTCATAAAAATGGCATCCCAGAGCTTTTCTAGACCTTCGCTTTCGGGCAAGTGCGGAAAAACCCGTTTTGACCAACTTGGCACAGCATAAGCCACAATGCTCCAATTGACTTGTCCAGAACCAAATAACTCGAGGACTTTTTTGCCTCGCATTCCCATGGCTCGCATCATCGTGCTAACGCGGCTCGAGTCGGCGTGTTCAAAAGCGGCTGGGTCGTTGGCAAGAATGCTGAGGTAGGCATCGCCGCGTTCGGCAGCTGACTCCATGGTTTGGTAGCGCAGTTCAGACACTTCGGATAAGTCAGCTTCGGTGCTGTGCAGTAAGCGCTCGAGCGTGGATAAATCATCCATCCAAATGGTGTCCACCAAACTTGCCCCAGCTTTATAAGCGGCTCTGGCAATCAGGCGCACCAAAGGCGCAGACTCGAGCGGGGCGCGGATGTACAAACGCTGACCGGGATGGACATTGTTACCGACCCGCACCGCTAAGGTTGCCAAGTTCTCGAGTTTATTTTGGAAATTCATAAGGCAGTCTAACGTGCTTTCAAATTGCAAGAAGGTCGCCAAGCAAAAGCTCTGAGGGTAAGTGGTAGTTGGAGATTTTTTATTTGGCAAAATTTTTAAGTACCTCGAGCAAAGCAAAATAAGCTGGTTTTGGTTCATAGCTCGAGTCAAATGGCAGTGGCGAACTGCCCGCCCGCCATGAGAAAGCATCGGTAAAACCCCAAGTGATAAAAGCTGTACACTTGACGGCTAAACAGGTTTTTAGTAAATCACTATAAACCTTGGCTTGGGCTGCCAGACGCTCTGGTTTAGGAGCAGTGCCACTGAGTTGCACATCCACTTCGGTCAGTTGTACCTCGAGACCTAAATCACGAAAACGCTGATAATTTTCTTGGGTGCGCTGCTGTGTCACATTATAGGTGCTATCTAAGTGAGCTTGGAAACCAACGCCATCTATCGGTACACCTTGGGCTTTTAATTTTTTGACCATTTCATAGACCGCCGTGGATTTGGTGTTGATGCCATCGGTGTTGTAATCGTTGTAAAAAAGTTTGGCTTTGGGGTCTGCTTCTCGCGCCCAACGAAAAACATCGGCAATAAAATCTGCACCAAGTAGCTTATAAAACGGCGAAGCCCGATATGTGCCGTCCTCGAGAATCGCTTCGTTTAAGACATCCCAAGCAAAGACTTGACCACGAAAATGAGCCGCCACCGTCTGGACGTGTTCTTTAAGGACGGCTCGCATCTCGTTTTTGTCTTTAATGGTTAAAACCCATGAGGGCAGTTGTTCGTGCCAAACAAGTGTATGACCACGCACGGCTTGTTTATTTTTTGCGGCAAAGGCAATCATTCCATCGGCAGCATTAAAACTAAATTTGCCGCGCCCCGAAGACAGCGCCGACCATTTCATGATGTTTTCTGCCACAATCATGTTGTACTCTCGAGCCAGCACAATCGCATAATCTGGCTCGGTGGTGTCATAAAAAATCGGAGCAACAGCCGCACCCATATACAGACCTCGAGCCTCAGCAAGACTACGCAGGGTTGGCGCTTGGGCGGCAGTGACGGTTAAACCCAGACAACCAAGCAAGACCAGAAAAAACTTTTTCATTTTATGTCCCCTTTGCAAACTCGAGGGCGGCACTGGCTAGTAATTCGGTGGCAAGCGGCAAGCAGCCTCTATCATCAATGTCAAATTTAGGATGATGATGTGGATACCCCGCGCCACTGCCAACCAAGAAGTAAACCCCCGGCACTCGAGCCAAAAATTCGGCAACATCATCGCCGCCCATGGTTTGGTTTGGGGTATGAACTTCGGGGACAATGCCAAGGGCAGTTTTGATAAAACGCTCGGTCAGGGCAAGGTCGTTGACCACTGGTGGCACACCAGTTATCCACTCGAGCCGTGCCGAACCACCAAAGGCAGTGGCGATGCTGGTGCAAAGTGTTTCGATACGACTCTGGAGTTTAGTGCGTAATTCGGGGTCAAAGGTTCGCAACGTACAACGAAGCTCGATGCTGTCTGGAATAATGTTGTACGCCCCTTCACCAGCCAGAATCGTACAGACCGAAATAACACTCGAGAATTGCGGGTCGGTCTCACGGCTGACAATGGTTTGTAATGCCAGCACAAGCTGCGAGCCAATCACAATTGGGTCTACACACTGGTGCGGCGAAGCAGCATGACCACCCTTACCTTGAATAAAGACACTAAAGGCATCTGCCGAAGCAAAACTTGCCCCGGCTCGAGCGCCAACCCAACCGACGGGTTTATCGTTCCAGAGGTGCAAGCCGACCACTGCATCTATGCCAAGCAGTAAATCTGGTTTGTCCTCGAGCATCGCTTTTGCCCCAGACACAATTTCCTCGGCAGGCTGAAAAACAAAGCGAAAATTGCCCTCGAGTTCGGCTTGGTGTTTGGCAAAAATACTCGCCACGTGCATCGTAATACTGGCATGACCATCATGACCACAAGCGTGCATTGCGCCAGCCTTGAGTGAGGCATATTCTGCGCCCGTCTGCTCAGTAAATGGCAAGGCATCTATGTCGGCGCGAATCAGCACAGTTTTACCGGGTTTGCCGCCCTGCAAGTCGGCAACCAGACCGGTTTTACCAATGTTGCGCTGCACCGTTAAGCCCAGTTGCTCGAGATGCGCCGCAATAATCCCACTGGTGCGGACTTCTTCAAAGGCAATTTCGGGATGCTGGTGAAAATCACGGCGCACCGCCACAAGGCTATCGGTTTGGGCGGCAACTTCGGCTTTTAGGTTCATGGCTCGAGTATAACTGTTTAGTGCAAGTGCCGTGTGCGCTGTAACTCGAGATAAGCCGTAGGAATCATGGCGAGTTTTTTCTGCCCCGAAATATGGGCGCGTTTATTGAAATTGTCAAAACCATTGAGCTCGAGCGCCCCAAGAATTGCCTCATAAGATTTAGCAGCCACCGCCACCGCGATTCGGGCTGGACCGTGCAGATGCGGCAAGCCCTTCCAGCCTTCGCGGTAGAGTTGCCGCGCAATACAATCAAGTTCGCGCATTAAAGCAATATAATTGGGTGTGACCCGACGCTGCTCGAGGTCAAAAGCCGTCACGCCATGTTTTGCCATCAGGTCTATCGGCAAGTAAATTCTGCCACGGTCAAGGTCTTCGCCAACATCGCGCAAGATATTGGTAATCTGCATCGCCATCCCCAGTTTCAGGGCTTGCTCGAGAGTCGCTTGCCCACCATCAAAGCCAGCAATGGGCGTAATCATCCAGCCGACCACACCAGCCACACGGCGGCAGTAAAGCATCAGTTCTTCGAGCGTTTGGTAGTGGTGGGCAACCAAATCCATCTCGAGACCAAGATAAAGTTCATGAAAAGGTGCATAAGTAATCGGATATTGACTGGCAGCCCATGCTAAGCCCTGCGCCATTGGGTGGTTGTCTGGTTTTCCTGCTAACGCATTTTCAACTCGAGTCCGCCATACTTCTAAAGCATCTCGAGCCGCTTGTCCGCTCAGTTCGTCTACGGTATCGTCGCCAATCCGACAAGCCGCATAGACCGACCAGACCGCTTGACGCTGCTGCATTGGAAAAAAGCAACTGCCAAAATAAAAGGTCTTGCTGTGGTGCGAAGTGATACCGCGACAATACCCGATTGCCTCTTTGGGCGCAGTTTTTGATTGGTCTGTGTTGGTCTGCATGGCTCTCGTGTAATAGATTAACCCAGCTTGGCTAGACAATATACTGCTTTTGCTTACGATTGCTAAGAACCAAATAGGGTAGTCGTCAGTATTCGATGGTCGTGAGTTTACTCAGTTCGGTCAGTACCGAAACCGCATCTGGATACCGTGCTGTCGGGTCTTTTTGTAATAAACGCATCGCCACCCGATCCAAAACATGGGAAATTCTACCATCGCGCACACTCGAGGGTTCGGGCGGCACAACCTCGAGGTGGGCTTGTAAGACTTCTTGTGGCTCACCGTCAAATGGGTGTTGGGCGGTAATCCCCCAGTAGAGCATCACCCCAGCACTGTACAAATCTGCGGCTGGCGATAATGGCAAGCCTTGAATGGCTTCTGGCGAAATATACGCCACTGTGCCGGGCGTGATTCGGTCTCTGAATAATTCCAAAGTCGGACCAGACAAATCGTAGTCAATCAATTTGACCTCGAGTCCACTGGGCGAGTCCCCCGGCGAAACCACCAAATTCTCGGGCTTAAAATCCCGATGCACCATCCCTTGGCTGTGCATATGCGATAAACCCTCGAGTGCCTGCGAAAAAACCGCCAGAAACTGGGTTAAACCATGCTGCGAGACATATTCCGAGAAACGCACCCCCGGTGCAAACGGCATTAAAACCCCCGGCTGCCCCTCAACCACAATCCGCGCCATGACTGGATTGACATTTTTGTGCCGCAAACGGCTGCCAACCAAATACTCACGGTCGGCTCGAGAAGCCAATTCTGGCGGGAATAATTTAACCGCAAAGGGCGCTCCAAACATATCGAATGCCAAATAAACAACGCTCGATGTGCCACGGGCAATCGGGCGCACAATGCGGTATTTATCGAGCAGCACAGTTCCCGAAATTGCCATTGTCCAACACAATAGCAAAAATCAGCGCACCACAATACGACCATTGCTGGTACGCACCTCGAGAACCGCCATTCCAAAGCCATTTTTACGGGCTTCAAAACGCTGCTGCTCGAGTTGTACCTCGAATCCGGGCAAATCCACATCAATTGCCGAGTTATTGGTCTGCCCACGAATCGTTAAGCCACTGCTGGCGCTGATTGTCTCGAGTTGGACTGCGCCATTGCTGCTTTCTAAACTTGAAGTGGTGTTGTTTTGTAAAACAACCTGCTCGAGTTGTAAATCAGCGTTGCTCGTCTCGAGCGCCAAGCGCACTTGTGCGCCTTGTGAAACTCGAATTTTGGCATTGCTGGTTTTGGCGCTTATTTCGCCAGATAAGCGCTCAAGGATAATTTCAGCATTGCTGGTCTCGAGCTTGGCATTTAATTTTCCAGCATCGCGCAACTCAATCCGACCATTGCTGGTTTTGGCAATCAATGTCTTGACCAGCCCTTCGATACGAATATCGCCATTGCTGCTTTGTAAATTCAAAAATAAATTGGGTGGCACATCCAAGACCATATTGACCCCACTCGAGAAACTAAAAAATGGACGACGAGCCAACAAGAGTAAGGTTTGTCCACGCTTCTCGAGTGCCACACTTGCGCCACCTTTGCGTTCTAAACGCAGGTCGCCACCTATCTCTCGGACTTGAATTCGTAGATTGCCGTTAAAGCCACGAATCTCGAGCCGTTGTATTCCAGCCCAATCTATGGACTGCAAATCGCTTGGGTCGTTTCGCAAACTTGGGCTGAGGGTGCGTGGATTCCAAGCCCCAGCCGTCAGCACCCCACCCGCCAGCGCCACCACTGCCCAGAGAATAGCGGTGTTTGGTTTTAAGCGCTTGGCTAAGAAAAAACCTGCAATCAGCAAAAGCCAGAGCCACCAGAGTGTGCCAAGTGGCGTGAACAGCAGCGCCAACAAAAATGCACCAAGCGGCAACCAAGAAGTGCTTTGATTGATTTGCTCGAGCCAATTTAGGACTCGAGTCTCTCTGGGAAATTCGGGCTTCATGGTGCTAGTCTACGAGATTTTATATGAAATGGTTGCAAAGGACACCTAGGCTCATGGTTGCAAAGGACACCTAGGCTGATGCTCGAGCTACTGCTGTCACTCGAGTTGACTCAAAACCATCGCCGCTTGCTCGAGAATCGCTTTTTTATCGTCTGTGTGGCGCTTGTTCCAATTGGCAACCATCAGGCTCATGCGTGGATTACTCGAGAGACTGATAAGGTGCTGGTCAATAAAATTCCAGTACAAACTGTTAAACGGGCAAGCGCTCGAGCCGATTGTTTCTTTGGGGTTATACACACAGTGTTGGCAGTGATTGCTCATTCGGGCGATGTAGCCAGCCCCACTGATGTATGGCTTGGAGGTAAATGTACCACCATCGGCATACTGACTCATACCAATCACGTTGGGCGTAACCACCCAATCAAAGGCATCCACAAAACCGAGTAAAAACCAGTCGTTAATTGCCTGCGGACGGATTCCTGCCAACAAGGCAAAATTGCCGAGTACCATCAAGCGTTGGATGTGGTGAGCATGACCCGTATCCCAGACTTGCTGCACAGCTTGTGAGACACAACGCATTGGGGTCTTGGCATTCCAATAAAAATCGGGCAATACTCGAGTCTGGTTGTACTGGTTGGCGGCTCGAAAGTCGGGCATCAGGGTGTCGTAGACATGGTGCATAAATTCGCGCCAGCCAAGTATCTGACGGATAAATCCCTCCAAACTGGGCAATGGAACTTGACCAAGATACGCCAGCGCCGCTTCACAGACTTCTTGGGGGCTTAATAAGCCAATGTTGATGGCGGGCGAAAGCAGGCTGTGATAAAGCTGGGTTTCACCGTCTACCATCGCGTCCTCGTAAGCCCCAAAATAATAAAGCCGAAACTCGAGAAAGTGTGCCAAGGCTTCTAGGGCTTGTTCTCGAGTGACCGCCCAAGAAAAATTTTCTAAGCTGCCAAAGTGGTCGGGAAAGTGTTCTTCGACAAATTCTTTGGTCTCGAGCGTCAAGCTGTCTGGAGCAAAGTCCAATTTTGGTGGGAAAAGATGATTTTTTGGCGGCACTTGGCGGTTTTCGGAGTCAAAATTCCATTGTCCACCAAGCGGCTCTGCCCCGTCCATCAGCCAGCCAGTCTTGCGCCGCATTTGGCGATAAAAAAATTCCATGCGGTAGGTTTTTTTGCCCTTTGCATAGCTTGCCCAGTCGGCTTGGGAGGACAACCAAAGCGTGTTTGGCACAACCTTTAATTCTCCGCCCAGATTGGCAACAAGGCTCGAGATTCTTTGGGTCATGCCATATTCGGCACTTTGCATCAACGTTATCACGGCTTTAGGAAATGCCTCGAGATAGGCTGCCAAGCCAGCTTCAAAACTTGGGAATTGCCCGTAAATAACACAAAAGCCTTTTGCCTCGAGTGCCAGCTTAAAATGGCGCATGGCGCTTAAAACCATCAATAATTTTTGCTTATGAAATTTAAGATGGCTGCTTCGGGCGGTACTTTCAATCATCAAGACTTGGGTTTGGCTTGGCTCGAGCTTATCAAAGCGTGCCAGATTTAATTGGTCGCCCAGAACAAAAATATGCTGCATGACTCGAGCCTAACGGGTTTTTGGTTTTTTTATTGTAACGCCACGACTTTTTTTAAGTACATCCCCAAAATGTTTCAGCGTTCTTTGCTGAAACATTTTGCGACTAATAGGAGTAAGGAAAGCGTATCTCACGCCGTAATGATAGATTTGCCGTTTTTTGAAAAATCTAAAATGCAGGCGTGAGATATTTAAGGCTCGAGGTTGAGTTGGCGCAATTTTGGGGCATAAAAAGCCGTAGCAGCCACCACCAAAAGCGTCACAATGCCACCCATCCAAACACTACGGCTTGTGCCGAGTAATTTTGCAGCCACACCACTCTCGAGCGCCCCAAGCTCGTTGCTTGCGCCAATAAAAATACTCGAGACACTGGCAATTCTGCCGCGCATATGCTCAGGCGACTCTAAACGCACAATACTTTTACGAATCACCATGCTGTAGCCGTCAAAAACCCCACTAAGCATTAAAGTAAAAAGGGTCAGATAAAAATTGGTGGATAAGGCAAAAACAATCATCGTACAACCAAATGCCGCCACACAAAGCATAAAATTGCGCCCAGCATTCTTGCCTGGCGGATGGTGGGCGGCAAACAACATGATACCCAAAGCCCCAACCGATGGCGCTGCCACCAAGAAACCAAAACCACTTGCACCAACATTAAGAATTTCGTTGGCAAAAATTGGCAGCAGGGCAATTGCGCCGCCAAATAAAACCGCAAATAAATCAAGTGCCATCGAACCCAGTAAAATTTGATTGCCGGTCACAAATTTGACCCCTAAGGCAATACTCTCGAGCATCCGTTCGCCTTTGGGTGGAATTGGCTTGGGCTTTTTGGCAATTAAAAACACACACAAAAGCGCCACAAAGTACAACCCTGCAATCAATAAAAATGTGTGGCTCGAGCCAAGTGCATCAAAAGCAAAGCCACCCAAGGCAGGACCGACAATACCGCAACCAATCCAAGAAGCTGACAGCCAACTCGAAGCCACGATTGTTAGGTGCTTTGGTACAACCTGAGCCTCAAGGGCGGCTAAAGCTGGACTCGAGAAACCACGCGCAATTCCAATAATAAAGACAATGCTGTACAACGACACCAAACTCGAGTTACCAAATAAAGCAAACAAAACACTGGCTAAAATCATCGTTAAAGTGGTGACCAGCACAATCCCACGCCGCTCGAGGCGGTCTGCAACAAAGCCACCAATGAGCGCTAAACCAAGGGCTGGAATGGCTTCGACCAAGCCCAGTAAGCCCAATGCCAAGGGGTCTTTGGCAAGTTGATAGACTTGATAACCAATCACCGCCCCAAGCGCACTAGAAGCCAGCACACTCGAGGCAACCGCAAACAACAAGGCTCTGACTTCTGGTAACTCTAAAGGCGCATAAGGTGAACTCACGAGTCATATCTTGACATAAGGACACAGGCTCAAGTGCATAAACTTGACGAATAGAGAATACCGTGCTACTATTATCGCTATCAGCAGCCGAAAAGGGCTGTTTTTTTATGGCTCAAAACTTTCGGCACAACTTTATAGCCCACCAATCGCCTCGGTGATTTGCTGCTCGAGTTTTTGTTGTTCTTGGATAATGGCTTTGTCTCGAGTATCACGGGCTTGCATGGTGTCTTCGAGTTCCTCGAGTTGTTTGACCAAGCGTTGACGCAGTTTGGCATCTTGTGGACTGGTCAGGGCGCTGAGGTTTTTGCGGGTGTCGTCCATACGAGCGCGAACTTGACCACGGCTGCTTTCGTTTTGCTGCAATTCATGGTGTAAATCGGCTATTTTGGCTTGGCGTTCGATAATCCCGCTCAGCGATTTTAGGGCTGCGTCGTTCAATAAGTGCTGCTCAAAATAATTTTTTAAGCTGTAGCCATCTAATCCACGAATTTCTTGATAACGACTGACACTGCGCTGCTCGAGAATCGTGATTTTGCTGCGTTTTTGGGCAATGGCTACAAATTTATAACGGGCGAGTTCAAGTGTTTCCTCGAGTGGCTTGGTCTCGAGGCTCGAATTGTACCAACGCGGATGCTCGAGCGTGATAATTGCATCGGTCACAAGTTGGCTGGTGGCTTCGTAAGTCGTCTCGAGGTATTCGACCACATCGAGGTACATACTGCCATCGTGGAAATAAATGCGACTGGTGGTTTCGCGGTTTGTGGTCTGGCAAAGAATGCCGATACCCAGTTCCATTGCAAATGCCAAAATAATGTCTGCCCCACCCGGACTAAATGGCACGACCGCTTCGCCCGCATAATCGGCATTGTCTAAAATGGTACAAGGTCCGCGCTCGAGGGTTAGACTTTGATTCTTAAAGCGCAAACTGGCACTGGGGTTTTGTCCTGTTTTTTGTGGATTATAAAGCAGTTCTCGGCTACCCCTGACCTTAAAACCAAGAATCGAAACCATGCCACTTTCGCCGCGTTTGACGGTCACTGGGGTAGCAATGTTGTAGGCAAACAACGCTCCTTTGGCTTGCCCCGTGGCTAGGGCTGGAGCGCTTTCCTCAAGGCTTTGCTCGAGCCGTTTGGCGCTCATTTTGCGCGACCGTCCGGCTGGGGCTGGGGCTGCCATTGACATGGCAGCCATTGGCGCAGCCGATTCGTAGTCCATGATCGCTTCAAACTCAATTGGGGCAGAGACAGTACGGTCTTCGTCGCGCACCACTGGGCGTTCTGGGGTATTGGGGGTGTGCAACTCGTAGCGAAAAGAAACGGGCATTCCAGCCGTTAGGGTTAAAGTCACATTCTCGAGGTCTTCTTCGAGCGTGTTATCAAATAAGCCCCAACCTTGGACAAAAATATCTCGAGCTTCGGGGTCATTCTCGACTGCCCTTGCCAACAAACGGTACGAGACCCGCCAAGCTGGGGCTGGGGCAATATAAGAAATTTCGACTTGGCTGGGCTTAGAAAGCGTGACTCGAGCAAAAGCCCGTTCGGTATCTTTGCGCTGTGCCAAAAGCGCAAATTCAAGGTCGGCTTGGGCGCGGCTATCGAGCAGTGCAACTTTGGTGATGTGTGCCAAGGGAATCAGTTCGATTCCGCCCTCGCTCGAAACCGCCAACAAGGCTCGCTCTAAATGCTTTTCGGATTCGGTTTCTAAGCCAATAATTTCGCCAGTCAGGCTGCGTTCACCAATAAAAATCATGGCTCGAGAACCCGCAAAGGCTTGCAGTAAACCAGAAATCGGTGGGTCAAATATAAGCGGCTGACGTTGGGCAGCCCCATTGCGGTCGGGCGGTGTCTCAAATGCCACACCCAGCACCTGCGAACCATCGGTAATCACCGAGAGGCTTTTGAGTGCGTCATCCATGGCTCGACGCGGAAACTCGAGCGTAAAACTCGAGTCAGCAAGTCCAGCCCGTTCAAAAAAACCAAGTCCATGCTTGTAAAGCGTCACGCGCCGAATTGGTAAAGTCATGAAAACAGTATAGAGCAAAAGTCAAAATGAGTCAGCGCTAAGAAAATAAAGTTATCCAGACGGCACAAATAAACGCCTTAACCCGTTAGCCTCAAGCCATGAATTTACTGGGCTTACACCATATTTCGGGCATCACTGGCAAAATTGAACAAAACCATGTGTTTTATACCCAGACGCTAGGGATGCGCTTGGTCAAAAAAACCGTCAATCAAGACGATACTCGAGCTTATCATCTGTTTTATGCCGACCAGCGGGGTTCGCCGGGTTCGGATGTGACTTTTTTTGACTGGGCAAGCGCCGCCCCAGAGCGCTTTGGCAACCACAGCATCAGCCGTACTGGACTGCGGGTTAGCTCGAGCGATAGCCTGATGTGGTGGCACGAGCGCCTGAGCAATGCGGGTATCCAAACCAGCCAGCCAATCGAGCGCCATAACCGTTTAACGCTTGATTTTTCCGACCTCGAGGGACAGCGTTTAAGCCTGATTGCTGACTCGAGTTTGGACAACATTGTGCCTTGGGCAGCCCAAATTCCAAGCCAACACGCAATTCGTGGTTTGGGCGCGGTCGTGCTGACCGTACCACAAGCCAAACCAACCGCCGAGGTCTTAACCAAAGCCATGAACATGAAACAAATTGGCGAGTATGCCTCGCCGAATAACGACAAATATGCAGTCTCGGTTTACCAAATGACCCAAGGTGGCAGTGCCACCGAAGTGCATCTGGAAGTGCGCCCAGATTTGCCACCCGCCAGACCGGGCGCAGGTGGAATGCACCATGTGGCTTTTCGTGTCCCAAACGCTGCTGCCCACGCTGCATGGCTCGAGCGACTGAGCAGTTTTGGCATTCGCCACTCGGGCTTGATAGACCGTTACTACTTTAAGGCGGCGTATTTCCGCGAACCCAACGGGATATTGTTTGAAATCTCGAGCGATGACCCCGGTTTTGCGACCGACGAATCCGAGGATACGCTTGGGCAGCGCCTCGCCCTGCCGCCTTTTCTCGAGAATCGGCGTGAGGAGATCGAAAAGCACTTAAAGCCACTCGAGTTCTAAGGCTCGAGCAGCCAATTTCTTAATCCTCGGCTGGACTTGCCACACTGACCAGTGCATCGCCTTTGCCGCTTCTAATCGCATCAAAAACTTTCTTACGCAGTTCTTCCTCGAGTGCTGGACGGGCTTTGATGTACTCGACGACTTTTTCTTTGCCCTGCCCAATGCGTTCGCCGTTGTAGCTAAACCACGAACCAGCCTTCTCGAGAATTTCAAGGCTCGAAGAAAGGTTCACGAGGTCGTTGAGTTGGTCTATGCCTTTACCAAAGTAAATCTGAATTTCGACTTCTTTGAAAGGCGGTGCAACTTTGTTTTTGACCACTTTGATTTTAACGTTGTTACCAACTGCATCGTTGCCAATTTTTATCGGTTGCCCAATGCGGCGAATATCCAAACGCACACTGGCATAGAATTTTAAGGCTTTGCCACCCGTGGTGGTTTCTGGGTTGCCATACATCACGCCGATTTTTTCGCGGGTTTGGTTAATAAAAATCATCGTGGTGTTGGATTTATGTAAAATCGCGGTCAGTTTTCGCAGCGCTTGACTCATCAAACGGGCTTGCAGACCGGGCAGGCTGTCGCCCATTTCGCCTTCGATTTCGGCTCGAGGCACAAGGGCGGCTACTGAATCAATCACAATCATGTCCACTGCACCCGAGCGCACCAAAAGCTCGGCAATCTCGAGGGCTTGTTCGCCCGTATCGGGCTGGCTCACCAGCAGTTCGTCGGTATTGACTCCAAGGGCTTTGGCATAGACTGGATCGAGGGCGTGTTCGGCATCTATAAATGCCACCGTGCCGCCCATTTTTTGGCATTGTGCCGCGATGGTTAGGGTCAGGGTGGTTTTACCGCCCGATTCTGGTCCGTAAATTTCAATGATTCGCCCTTGCGGCACGCCGCCTACGCCGAGCGCTAAATCTAGGCTCATGCTGCCAGTCGGAATCACTTCGACTTGCAGCTTGCTCGAGGCATCAAGGCGCATAATCGCGTTTTTACCAAAGGCTTTTTCGATTTGGCTCATGGCGCTGTCGAGGGCTTTTTTCTTGTGGACAGCAAGTTGGGCGGCGGACATATCGGAAGTATCTGGTGCGGCTTCTTTTTTCTTGGTATTTGCGGACATGATTGTTTTCCTTTTCGGGCGCTGGGCTGCGAGGTTTGGGCTGTAGGGATTGGCGGCGAGTAATTTCTAGGTTTTCATGGCTCTCCAAAGCGCTCCAAGCGCGGCAAAAGCAGCCCGTTCTTTCATCGTGCGGCGGTCTCCAGCCACCACAAGCGTCTGCTCGAGCATTGTGCCAATTGGCGTAGCAATCGCCACAAAAAGTGTACCGGCGGGCATTGAATCGCCAAAAGTGTTATCGGCTGCGCCCGTGCAAGCTAAGCCCCAGTCTGCGCCAAACTGTGAACGAGCCAGCAGCGCCAAAGATTGGCTGGTCTCGAGGCTAATAGCACCGTACTGCTCGAGAATTTCAGCTTTAACACCCAAACGAATTTTGGCTTCTTTTGAGTAAGCAACAGTTGCGCCCATAAAAACGTTGCTTGAGCCTTTTGGATTGGATAATTCGTCGGCAATAATGCCACCCGAAATACTTTCGATAACCGCCACGGTTTGGTTTTTTTGGCGCAGTTGTTGGAGAATAATCTCGGGCAGGGTTTGGTCATCGTGACCGTAAATAAACCCCTCGAGTTTTTCTTCTACGGCTTTCTGGCTACTTTGGGCAATCGCTTCGGCGGCTTCTAAGGTATCGGCACTGGCTGCCACACGGACATGAACTCCATCGCGGCGTGCATATGTGCCAATGCTTGGGTTCTCGAGTTGGGCAAACTCACCTAGACGCTCAGCAAGGTGACTTTCGCCGATGCCCACGGTGCGAAAAGTCTTAAAGTAAAAACCGCTCTGTGGCAATTCTAAACGGGGCAAAACCTGTTCTGTCCACATCCGTTTCATTTCTCGAGGCGGTCCAGGCATGGCAACAATAATCTTTTTGGTATTTGGCACACGCACAAACCAACCGGGGGCTGTACCAACTGGGTTAGCAATGGCTTTGGCACTTTTAGAAACCCAAGCCTGTTTAATGTTCTGCTCGGGAAAACTGCGCCCTCGAGCCTCAAACCAAGCCCGTAAAGTCGCCAGATATGCTTGGTCTATTACCGCTTCTTCTTGAATGCACGCCAGAATGCCTTCGCGGGTCAAATCGTCGTCGGTTGGTCCGAGTCCACCGCCCAAAATCACCAAGTCAGACCGCCCCAAGGCTCGAGTAATCGCTTCTTCTAAACGCTCGAGGTTATCACCGACGGTGGTTTTCCAGTGCATAAAAACGCCGCGATTTTTCAATTCCTGCGCCAAAAAAGCTGCATTAGAATCGGTTATCTCGCCCATCAGTAATTCTGTGCCGACACTGATAATTTCTGCTAACAACGTAATCACTCCTTTTAATTTTATACCAGACAAATGAAGGTTTGTCAAAGTCTAACCCTAAAAAGGTAGGGCAAACGCACCAAGTTGAGCTTGCTGTACCCTAAAGAATGATTATCAATATCATCGAACATTTCAGTACCCTCGAAGACGCTCGTCGTGAC
>JAYWGM010000095.1:0-67409 GCA_043778225.1 Deinococcales bacterium
GGTGCTTGTACAGTATCTGCCAACGGTAGCGATTTTAACGTTATTGTGACTGGTGGAGCATCATCCGATAGTGTTAGCTCGCTCAATGGTCAACAACCAAGGTAATCCGAATCTACCATAACCGAAAACCGACTAGGGTAAAGAATCTCTGGTCGGTTTTCGGTTCAAGCAGACACTTTATCTCAACGATATCAAACTCGAGAGGAGGTGTTATGAGTCAAACTCGAGGTTTTACCCTAATTGAATTGTTGATCGTTATTGCAATAATCGGAATTTTAGCAGCAGTTTTAATTCCACAAATGTTAGGCGCACGAATTGCAGCCAACAAACGGGCTGTTCAAGCTCATTCAGGAAATGTATACAAGGCTGCTGAAGCAATCCGTAGCGAGAATTCAAGCCTTACCGACATAGCTATTGCAAGTGCAGTCGAAGCTGTCTGCCGTTCTGTCAGCCCTGTCGTTTCAATTTCCGTTTCAGGAATCATGTTCCGATATGGATGGAGTATCGCACCAGCATCAGTTATAGAAGCAGGTGGTAGTTGCAGCATTACAGTTGTCAATTCAGGATTTTTAGTTAGTGTTGTTGGTGGTCTTTCTGCTGGTTCTGCATCATCACTCAATGGAAGTATTCCACGGTAAATTTATTGCACTAATTCCCTCACTAGGCTTATTCTAGTGAGGCTGTTTTTTAGCAAAGGACAAAATGAATAAAGAGTTAATCAGCACCAAGTCTATATTTATAATATTTTTTATCGCACTTGCGTTTGTATATCCTAATTTATATTATCCAGTTATTAATCCGTTGGTTTCTTGGAGCTTACCCAGAATTATTCTGCTTTTGTTGTCATTTATTTTAACAATTTTAGCCTTAAAGTCAATTAAAATTAAAGGATTCCTGTTATTTTTTGTGGTTATAAATATTTTTTTAGTAAGTATTCAGTTTTTTAATCCCCTTGAAGATGAATTAATTTACACAATTTTAGGTGTTGATGATAGATTGGATGGAATTGCTTATCAATTCCTTTTTATAGTATTTATAATTTTTGCAAACTACTGTATTCGCATACTAAACAATAAGACAAAATCTTTTTTATATTTTTCTCTTATCTCGGCAGGAGTAATTCAAAGTATTGTTTTAGTACACCAGTATACTTGGGTTCCGTTAGATTTAATATTTAGAAAAATATATTTTAGATTCGATTCTCCTATGGGTTTAACAGGACACGCGGGTTATACTGCGGGTTTATTAGTACCTTTAATTATTATTGGAATTTTTACGACACAAAGTAAAAATCGAATAATCTCCATTCTATCTTATGTATTTACTGCAATTATTTGTTTTGGCTTAAATCTTACCCAAAATCGCTCTTCACTTATCGCACTAAGTATTGTGCTTATTTTTTGGATATTCATCAGCTTAAAAAATATAAAGAAAATTAGTTTTATGGTGCTTTGTGTTATCTTAATTAATTTTTCTGAAAATATCCTACCCAAGAATCCTACGTCAAGTAGAGACCTTTCAAATCCACAAACTTTAACAACAAGACTTGAAATCTGGAAATTTTCAACAGAACTTTTACCGCAAAGCTGGGGATTTCCTTTTTGGGGTGGAGGAACTGGAAATTTAAAACTACAAATTACCGACCAACTTCCAATAGAAAAACTAATGCTTTTTTACGAAAAAGAATACGGATGGCAATCAAGTAAAAATATCAAAAAGATTACCCCTCTGAATGAAAAGGATGCACCAAAACGTCAAAGAATGTATTTAGTCAAATATAATGATGGCGAACTTAAACCTGTTCGCTTAACTCTTGACCGCGCCCATAATTTCTTTCTGGATAAAGCCTTTTCGATTGGTTTAATTGGTGCGGTTGTCTGGATGATTTTCTATATCTATCCAATTGTAGCGTATTTCAGATTAAAGCCATATCAAAAAACTTTTGAGCAACAGGCTCTAAGCATGGCACTTATTGCCATTCAAATTTACTATATTTTCTGGTTTTCAGTCATGCAGGTTGAACCCATTCATGTGGTTGTGGCACTGATGGCATGGGTTGGCATCGAACGCGCCAAAGCCATGCCAGACCCAATAACTCAAGGTTTAAGCTCAAACATCTCCCCTACCCCCCAGTCACTCGAGACTTGACTCATTGGTACATCCAACCCATCGCGCCAAAGCGGTAACAAATTGTCGTAGTTCCTCGAGAATGGGTCGCCACTTTGCCCCATTGGGTGAATATACCGACTTTTATCGAGGCTCGAGAAGTCAAAAATACTGCGGTAACTCGCCCCAGCCCGTTGCACAAAGCTGTCTTGGTTGTAATTGCCAACATTGACCGTCAGGCGGCTGCCATTGGTCGGAATACTGCGGTTGACAAAAAATCCGACGGTCGGGTTACTGCCAATCAGGGCATTAAATTGGGCAATGTGCAATTTGCGCCAATTCCATTCGGCTGGATTACTGCCAAGTTGTTTCTCAAGCGCCGCCGCCCCGTTCTCGAGGGCGTTCTGCATAATGATCTGGCAAGTCTCGAGGCTGCTGGTGCGCTTATCGTCGCAGTAGGGGCTGCCCTTACTCATGGCTGGAATTAAAAATGTCGGTTCATCAAAGTATTTGAAACCCGCTTCGTCCTCGAGTATCCGCGTCAGTTCACGGTAATAAAAAGCAAAAGCGGTCGCACCAGTGCTGTCAAGGGTGGCTTTATTGTTCCAGCTACGGACTTCGTTTTGCAAACGCTTGGCGACTTCGGATTTTGGCACAAGTGCCAGTAAACCGGGCATCAGTTCTCGAGAAACAATACTTTCATTATCGTTTTGGGCGGCTCGCATGGTGGCAATGGTGTGCTTGGGGGTCTCGAGAATCAGTTCGCGGATGCGTTGGGCGCGGTAGCCTTCGTTGTAGGTGCTGTATTCTGGCAAATCTGCGCCAAAGGGCAGGGTGCGGTTGTTGGCGGTGACAATAAAGCCTTCTCGGGGGTTTAGTACATTGGGCAAGTCTTCAAATTTTTGGTAGCCCGTCCAGTCTGCGCCTTTGCTGGCTTCGGCTGGAAAACGTCCATCCCAGTTGCGAATCGGGATTTTTCCGGGCGCATAGTAGCCAATGTTGCCAGTGTCGTCGGCATAGACAAAGTTTTGTTGCGGTGTGACATAGCGGCGCATGGCGGTCTTAAAATCATCCCAGTTTTTAGCATAGTTAAAACCCAAAAAGGCATCGAGCGTGGTGTCATTTGGCTCGAGTGCCACAAAGCGCAGGGCAATCGCTTGGGTTTCGGGGAGTTTCACGCCAACTGCCCCAAGGTCAGAGATTATCGGACCATAAGCACTGCTGCGGATGACAAATTTTTCTTCTTTCCCACCGACTTTAATCGTTTCTTCTCGAGACTCGAGTTTGACAAAACCGTTTGGGGTTTTATATGCACCATCTTTAATTTCGAGTAAAAACAAATCTTGGGTATCTGGGGCAGTGTTGGTTGCGCCCCATGCAATTCGTTCGTTGCGTCCAAGCACCACACCCGGCACACCAGGCAGGGTTGCACCAATCGCAGAAACCGTATCACCTTTAATATCGGCTAAGTACCACAGGCTTGGGGCTTGAAAGCCAAGGTGCGGGTCGTTGGCTAAAAGCGGTTTACCCGATTCGGTTCTCGAGCCACCAACCACCCAATTATTGCTGCCCAAACCTTTTTCGTAGCCCAGTCCGTACTGTTCGCGGATACCTCTAGCGGTGTTCTGCACATTTTGCATCGTCATCTCGAGGGCTGCCGAAATAACGGCGGGCTTACTGCGTGGTGGCTCGAGTCCAGCAATGTTGAGTTTGCCTTTGTAATCCTCCAAGCGCAGTACCGTTGGGTAAGGCTTGGTGTATTCGGGTTTGAGAGCATTAAAACCAGCCAGACCAACTTTTTTCAGTAAGCTCAGGTTCTCGAGTTCGCCATTCCAATTGCTCGAGAGGTTATACGCCAGCATTTTTGACCAGACCAAACTATCGGCGGGTTTCCACGGTTCTGGTTTTACGCCCAATAAGCTAAATTCGATTGGATAGTTACCTTGGGCAATCACATTGTTGACCCCAGCCACATATGCCTCGAGAATCGCTTTACTGCGTGGCTCGAGCGCCGCATAAGCACTTTCGGCAGCCCGATAAAAGCCCCATGTTCTTAAAAATTTATCTTGGTCGAGCGCCGCGCTACCCAGCACTTCGGATAAGCGCCCAGCCCCAGTTCGGCGATTGAGTTCCATCTGCCAGAGTCGGTCTTGGGCATGGCTAAAACCAAGCGCATAAAAGGCATCCAAATCGGTTTTGGCGCGGATATGCGGCACGCCCCATTGGTCTTTTTGAATCGTGACCGGTGCAGTCAAGCCCCGAACAGCTTGGGTATTGAGCGCAGCAGGGCTACAAGCAACGATAACCGCAACGCCTAAAAGCGCAGCAACAACAATTGGTTTTTTCATGTGCAGCTAGTTTAGCCAGTTTTTACTCGCGGCGCAAGGATGCAGTCCTATTGTGCAGTGCAAGCCGTGGCTGTACAACTAAAGCCTTTGCTCGGTGGCTCGAGCAAGACCAGATTGCCAGCACTCACATTCACTCCAGCCCCAAGAACATTGAGGTCAAATACCAAATTTGCCACCGATTTTGTACCGATCGACATGACCGCCAATGGATTTTGATTGGCAGGATTAAAGTTAAGACCCATAAAGGCTTTGCTGTCGATGTTTGGACCAGCTACACCATAAACCTTTATGCCCACCAAGAGTTTAGCAAAGACTTCGGCAGTACCGTCAACTTGGGTTTTATAACTAAAAGTTGGAGTCAGACCAAAGGTTGGGGCTGTATTGGTGGCTGTCCACGGATTCGGAGCGCCTCGGACGTATTTAATCCCGTATTTCATGTTAGTTAAACTGGCTTCAACACTGGCTTTAGCGCTGACCGTACCGTTCACCGTCATGCGGTAGCCAATCACTGGCTCGAGGGTCACAACGATCACCACAGGGATTGCCCCAATTAAAAAAGTACGGTTATAGGAAATTGGCTTTTTAAGAATCGGGATGACTGTTTCGGGTTTACCTGCACCGACCGTAGCCGCAAAATCGCCGTTTAACTTAACTTTGAATGTTCCACCCATACCGACTTCAAAACGTTCAACCGAACCATTGGAAAATTTGAGATTAAATGTCGGCTGCAAGTTATTTTCGATGTTACCCGACACTTTTAGGGTGGCTGCCCCAAAAACAAAAGTCCTTTCGTTAAAGCTCAGAATTAAGGACTGTGGTCGAGCAAGATTTTTTTGCAAACTGACCCCAGACTCGAGATTAGCAGGCAAAATTTCTGCACCAGCAAAGTCTAAGCTACCAAAATCCATATTGACTGTACCTTTACTGATGGCGGTCTCGAGGCTTGAGGGCGTGGTTTCGATGTAGACCTTGGCAATGTCTTGTGGACGAGCGCCGACTGCACCAAGGGTGGTGATTTTACTGATTTTTCGGATGATGCCATCGTTGCAGTTACTAGCGACGGTATCGCCAACCGCTAAACCAGTTGGGTCAGTCAGCAGACGGTTGGCTTCAATGGCATCTATGGTGCTTGGGTCTATGGACTTAAAAGCTGGGGCAACCGAAATTAAATCGGCTGGGTCTTGCACCACACTCGAGGCTGGTTGAACTGGGGCAGAAGTACAAACCGGCGGTGGTACGATGGGGTTACAAGCCAGAACTCCAACCACTAAAAAAGCGGTGATAACAGCGTAGCGTTTCATGGGGTCACCTCGATATTGGTCTCGGATAAGTCAATGATTTGGGCGTTGCTGCCCTCAATGGCTAACTTGATGGCGGTCTCGAGTTGGGCATTGTCTAAGCGCCCACGCGGCACAGTTTTCAGGGCAACATTGGTAAAAATCAAAACCACCCGATTCTGACCCGTTGGCGCACCAACCACATAGGCTGCTTGGGCATTGCCTTGGCGGTCATCGGCTCGAGGAAAAGTGTGCTTACCTAAACCAAGTTGGACATTGCTCTCAAGTGGTGTGGTATTGCCTGTTGCGCCATACGAAAGCAAGGTCACAAAACCGGCTCGAGCCAATTGAAAAGAAAAACGTACCTGCTCACCGATTTTATAGCCAGCCCCCTCGGATTTATCGGGCAAAAATCCAGAAATAACCGCACTATTGGCAAAGCCTGTTCGATCCAAACGGGCTGGGGCGCAGGCTGCAAGAAAACACAAAGTCAGGAGTAAAAAGAAACGCATGGCACAAATTCTACTGCGCTTTTACAAATTTACCGTGAGGAATCCCATATTTATCGTTCAGGACTTCTTCATTAATCTTTCTCGCGCAAGCCAAAAATGACGGCTTCAAGCGCTTCAGGTCTGAGCAACACAATTAAGCCTGGGCGGGTTTTAATGATGTTCTCTTTCTCGAGGTCACGCAAAGCCCGAGTGATTGTTTCACGGCTATTGCCTGTGCGGTTGGCGAGGTCTTGGTGGGTAAACTCGAGGGTTGGCAGCCCATCTTTGCTGCTCTTAAAGCCGCCACGCAAATATAAACCTTGCAGGGCATAGGCGATACAGGCTTGGGTACTGGCAAAAGAAAGCATTTCGACTTCGCGGTTCATATCGCCTAAGCGCTTTGCCAAAATTCGGGTTAAATTCCAAAGCACATGAGGATGCCTGTCTAAAATCGCCTTGAGGTCTTCGCGGTAAATCACCAAGGTGCTGACTTGATCAAGGCAATATGCCGTGGCACTGCGCGGGCTGCTCGAGATAACCGCCATTTCGCCAAGCACTTCTGGGCTGCTGAGGACTGTAAAAATGCGTTCGCGCCCTTCGAGGTTGGCTCGAGAAACCTTGACCCGCCCATCGTGAATCATATAAATCGCTTCGCCGGGGTCGTCCTCGCGGAAAATCGCCGACTCGGCTGCAAAAACCCGCACGGTCGTGGCTTCAAGTGCCATTTTTATGGCAGCTTCCGGCGCTCCGCTAAACAGCGAAGACCGCTCTAAGGCAGAACGCAGATCATCCACAAAATCAGTCTAGCACGTGTGGTATGTTTACCAGCGAAGATGGCAATTTCTTTAGCAGTCAACGCCCTATTTCATTCTTTTCCAAGCACCGGCGAGGTTTTGCGTGGGGTCAGTTTTAGCCTCGAGGCTGGTTGTGTACTGGCAATTTTAGGTCCTTCGGGCAGTGGCAAGAGTACGCTTTTACATTTATTGGGCGGCTTAGAAGCCCCAAAGTCTGGCGAAGTCATTTGGGGGACAAGCAGCCTCGCTGGAGTCAGCCAAGAGATTTTAGCCCGTCGTCGTGCCAAAGAAGTCGGTTTTGTTTTTCAGCATCATTATTTGCTCGAGGATTTAACGACCTTAGAAAATGTGATGCTCCCGAGCCTGATTGCCAAAGCCGCCAACCCCGAGCGTGCCAAAATGCTGCTCGAACGGGTTGGTCTATCCGAGCGCAGCCATGCTTACCCGCGCACCTTATCGGGTGGCGAGCGCCAGCGCTGTGCCTTGGCTCGAGCCTTGGTGACTAAACCCAATTTTGTGCTGGCAGACGAACCGACTGGCAGCCTAGACCGTGCCAATGCCGAGCGTGTTTTTAGTTTATTGGTAGATTTAGCCCATCTCGAGCAAGCTGGCGTGGTGATTGTCACCCACGACGAAGCCTTGGCGCAAAAAGCTGATCGAATTATTCGGCTCGAGGATGGAATGATAAAGAGCTAAGGTTAAAAGGGAAAAAGGTTAAAAGTGTTTATACCTCACTCTTAACCTTTTTTCCCTTTGACCTTTTAACCCTTCTTTAACCCTTACTTACTCGGGCATTTTAAGGCAACCACAGCGCGTTCAGCTTCTTTGTACTGCCCAGCCCCACCAGCATATTGAATGGCTTTGGCATAGGATTTACAGGCTTCTTCTTTTTCGCCTGTGGCTTCGTTGGCTTGCCCCAACCAGAACCAATAGAGTTGGTTATCTATATCTATTAAGACCGCACGGCTGACTTGGTTTTTAGCATCCTTGGCGCGTCCGAGTTGTAAGTAAACTCGCCCTAGAAAGTAAAAATTCTCATGATAGATAAGTCCAGTATCAGCTTTAATGGCTTGCTCGAGAACTGGACGAGCGAGGTTCAGATTATTCTGTACAAACAAAACAGTTCCGTATTGTCCAATGGTAAAAGCATTCTTACACTTGATTGCACCACAAAGGTTATAGGCTTGGGTGGCTTGGTCAGCCGCCAAATCCAAATCGCCTTTGGCATTGCGCTCACGGTAGACTCGAGCCAAATAGGCACGGACTTCGGCATCCCTTGGGGCAACATTGACAGCTCGTTTTAAGATTTCCACGGCTTTATCAAGTTTATTGGCAGCAAAGTACAATGTACCCAAGTTAAACATTGGATTGACTTCGTTAGGCGCTAAAGCCACTGCCTTTTCAAAATTTTCAATCGCTTTGGTTTCATCGCCACGGTCTTTGTAAATTGTGCCGCGCATATTAAAAATTGCGGTCTTGGCTTCGACACTTGTACCAATTCGCTCGGCATCATCAAGCACTTTTAGGGCTTCGTCAAGTAAAGCGGTTAAGCGATTTCGGTCACTCGAGGCACGCCATTGCAAGCGGTAAGTATCCGATAAAGTCACATAGCAGCGCCAATACTTGGCATCCACACTGATACAACTTTTAAGATGCTCGACAGCCGCCGAAAAAAGTTTTAAGCGAGCCTCAGTACGACCAAGGTGTTGCAAGGCTTCAATGTTTTTTGGCTCGAGTTCAACACAACTTCTAAACGCAATATAGGCTTGGTCTACTAAACCTTGTCCATAATAGAGCTTTCCAAGTGGCATAAATTGTACACAAGTATTTGCACGAGAAGGCGCGGTGGGTGGCTGATTCTGCGCCATGGCTGGCACACAAAAAGCACAGAGGGTTAAAAACGTTATTTGAAAGCGTGACAGCACAAGTTCTCCTTGGTGAATACTCGAGATGAGGCTCGAGGAGTTGCAGTTGCCCATATGGGCTAAGTTTTTTCGCCCATACAGGCTTGGTATCGGTTCGCCCATACAGGCTTGGTATCGGCAGGAAGTTTACGAAGCCGACCTTGGCATCGGGTGAAGTGGGCGTGAGAAGCGTGGGTTAAGGCGCTTTAGCGACTGGGCTTCCAGATTTTTGCAGGCTTATCGCGCTCAAAAATATAAAAGGAATTGCCCGAGACCGACTGCCAATCGCTTTTGAGACCATCTGGATATTGGACTCGCACTTCCGCCGTCTTACTGACCCCTAAGCCAAAATGTACCCAACCAAGCTGCCCACTGACATGACCGCCGCCGATTGTTAATTCTCGGCGCAGGATTTTTCCATCCTCGAGTTTGACCTCGAGCCAACTACCGATGGCATTGCGGTTGCCTCCAGCCTGACGAATTTGCAGTTGTAACCAGTTGTTTGGGCTGGTGCTGGTGTTGCGCCAAATTTCGGCGTTATCCCAACGATTGACGACCACCAAGTCGAGCCAGCCATCCAAGTTAAAATCTGCCAGCATTGCGCCACGTCCGCGTTTGCCACTGGCAACCCCTGCTTGGTCGCCGCTCTCGAGAAATTTACCATCAGGTTGCTGCAAAAATAAGTTGTTGGGGTCAGACATTGCAAAGTCGGGCATCAAAGCAACGTTACCTTTTGCCACAAATAAATCGGTTAGGGTATCGTTGTTGACATCTTCAAATTGAGCGTGCCAACCTGTGCTGGGTCG
Organism: Deinococcales bacterium; assembly: GCA_043778225.1. Lineage (GTDB taxonomy): Bacteria > Deinococcota > Deinococci > Deinococcales > JAAFIG01 > JAAFIG01. The sequence goes on from JAYWGM010000095.1 coordinate 9,727, forward strand.
GGTGTTATCGCCAATGTAAGGGCGGTGTGCCGTGACTCCTTTTTGAAAAGCAATATCGGCATATTGTGGGCGAGTGCTGTCTTTTGCCAGAATTTGTAATTTCTGGTCCGCCATGCTGGTCAGGTAATACTCAGGGTAGCCATCGCCGCTCAAGTCATGACTGGCAATACCCATGCCCCAAATCTGCAAACGCCGCCAGCCTTCATCTTCGGTGTATAAGCGCGGTGCTTGTTGGCTCGAGACCTGCCAGAGTTGTTCTTGACCACCTTTATAATACTCACGGTCGTTGGAGACCCGCAAACTTGGTGTTCCAGAACGATTCCAATCCGAAAAAAGCATCGATAAACTGCAATAACTTGGGCGCAAAGGACTTGGCGTAGCAAATAAACGGCTCGAGGCTGGACGAATCAGCCAGTTATCGGTACAACTGCCCCACGGGTACTCGGTTTGGGTGCGGTCAACATACGAGCCAATAGCAAGGGTTGGTAAAGTCTGCCCAGCTTCCCAAGTGGCGGCAAAGGCGGTGTGCCAAGCGTCGCCGGCTGTAAAATTCCAAAGGGTATTGGCATCTTCAAATTGGCACTTGCCCAAACCGCGAAAAAGCACATTTGCACCAAGCCGCAAAACCATTAAGTCGGTATTGCCATCGGCATCCACATCGAGCGGATATGCTCCGATCGTATCGGTCAATTCTAAGCCACTGAGCAGCCTCGAGAAACGCAGTGTTCCGGCACGGCGCGAGAGATTGCGGTAAAGCGTGGCTGGGCTTGTGCCACCCGCCGTAAAAATCTCTGGGTAGCCATCGTTATCGCAGTCAAAAACGGCTGTGCCACCACCGACCATAAATTCCCAATCGCCTTCGTAGCGGCTCGAGATTCCACTGCTCTTGGTTTCGTCGCTAAATTTGGCAATCGTTACGCCGCTTTGCCCGACCGCCGCCACGCCAAGTGCCACCGCCAGAAATACATAAATTGTTAAACGCATAAGTACAGTCTAAACCTCGAGACTCGACAGCAGCAAGTTTTTTCTGGCATACTAAACACAGGAGGAAATACCATGCCAGAAATTGAATTGACCGCCGTTTTTTATGTGACCGTTCCCGACGATATAGACCCTGATGATGTAACAATCGAAGTGTCTGATGATGGTCTTGTTTCGTTTTTTGCCGACGGCGAAGAAGTTGCTACCGCCGAAGATATAGAAGGCTATGAAACCGAAGGTGTCTATCTCGAGGATGACGATGATGATGACGAAGAGGATGACGAAGAAGAGGATGACGAAGACTAAAATAAAATCCCCCAAATTTGGGGGATTTTATTTAAGGAATCAAGTCGGTGTTGCTTTGTGGTAAGGGCTTGGGTTCATGGTCGTCGTCTCGAGGATAGGCTGGAGCAGTCAATTCGTGATAATCTAAGCCCTCGATTTCGGCTTGTGGCTTGACCCGCATTCCAGCACCAAAACGATCAATTGCCCGAAACATCAAATAACTGGTTGGCGCAACCCATAAAACATTGGCAGCAATCCCAATCAGTTGTGCCACCAACTGTTGCCAATTGCCATACAAAATACCTATTACTGCCGTTTCCACACCATTAAAACCACGCCCATATGTGCCATCGGCAAAAATGCCAACGCTCAGTAAACCCCAAATACCACAAATACCGTGAACCGGAATGGCCCCAACCGCGTCGTCTATCCGCCAATGCTCGAGTTGTTCTGTCCCCCAAACCACCAGTAAACCAGCCACTGCCCCAACCACGACGCTGGCTGGAGCGCCCAAAAAAGCACCCGATGCCGTATTGGCAACCAAACCGCCGAGCATTCCGTTGGCAACCATCGCAAGGTCTATACGCCCTTTGAGCGCTGACGTATAAAGCGCAGCTGCAATCATCCCAGCCGCCGAACAAATCATAGCGCTGACCGCCACCGTCACAAAGCGTATATCGGTGGCAGCAAGGGTTGAACCGGCGTTAAAGCCAAACCAACCGAACGCCAAAATAAACGTGCCAAGTACCGCCAATGGCGCATTGTGTCCACTGATGGCTCGAGATGTTCCATCGCGGTTAAAACGCCCGATGCGTGAACCAAGAACCAAAATACCAGTGTAGCTCATGATTGCGCCAGTTAAATGCACCACCCCAGAACCAGCAAAATCGACATAGCCATTGCCCAACCCTAAATTTTTACCCAGTTGCGATAACCAACCGCCGCCCCATGCCCAATTGGCAAAAACTGGGTAAATAAACATCGAAGCCCCAAGCGCATACAAAATAAAAGCCCCAGTGCGCCAGCGCTCGGCTAATGCTCCCGTTGGAATGGTCAGGGCGGTGTCTAAAAAAACCAAATGAAAGAAAAACAAAGCAAAAGTCGCCACATCATAGGCATTGCCCGATAAAGCAAAACCCGTGCAACCCAGCAGCCCCCATTTTTGATCACCAATGGTAATACCGAGCGAACAATTGAGGTTTTGTCCACCACCAAAAGCCGCCACATTGCCGCCAGAGCCACCCATTTGCAGCGCAAAACCAACCATCAAAAAACCAAGCACCCCTAAGCCGTAAACCAAAAGGTTCATCATGACGGTATGCCCAGCATTTTTGGCTCGAGTAAAGCCAGCCTCAACCAGCGCAAAGCCCGCCTGCATAAACATCACCATAAACATCGCAATCATGACCCAGACAAGATTTAAGGCAACTCTGGTCTGCCCAAGAATTGCACCAAGGTCTTCGACCGACAATGGCGTGGTTGGCGTTGGGTCGGTGATGTTACCGATTCCACCCGTGGTAGCCCCACTTGGGTCAGTCGCAAGGGCAACGCCTGTAAAACAAAGCGCCAAAACCAGTGGCAACCAATGACGCGGACTCATGTGTTGCGCCTCATTCGTGCCACCATCGACTTTAATGAAACCCGCATTCGCTCGAGTGAACCAAGCATATCGCCAATTTCATCGTTGGATTCGACTGTCACAGTGCGGTCGAGGTCGCCAAGGGCAATGCGGTTGGCTTGGTCGGTTGCCGAGATAATTGGACGCGACAACCTTGCGGCTAAAGCATTGGCTAAGAAAAGCGCAAAAACAAAAATGACTGCCAGCGCAATTAAAAGTGGAATAATCGCCTGAACAACCCGAGTTGGAATTTCGGCTAGAGAAAACACAATGTGAACTTCACCAATGACTGTATCTTCTGAGGTAGCCAAGGTATTGTCTTTAATTTCTGCAACTGAGCCAATATAGGGTTGTCCACGGAACAAAACCGCACCAAACTTCAAACCCTGTGCTTCAAATTTCTTAAACTCATTGTCTATTTCAACCGCTTCCTCAGCAGTCATATTGATAGTTGATGCAAAAGCTGCAAGCTCGCCGTTTGTACCAGAAATAGCCAAGACTTTAGCCGCATAGATAATAGCTGTTGTTTCTAATGTCTGGGTCAAATTGTTTTTGGCTTCGGCTTCCAGTTCTTTCAACGCGGTTGGCGAAGGTAATTGTTCGACCAGACCAAAATTGGCTTTGGCAAGTCCAAGGGCTGCCTGATATGCCCGTAGCCCGAGTTGCTCACGGTAAATCTGCGGCAATTGGTACGCCATAAAAGCGATTGTCCCTAAAGCCACCAAAACATAAGGCACAATCAAAGAAGCCAGCATCTGATTACGCACACTGGTGCGCGGCATGGCACGGTCTCGAGCTTTGCGGGCTTGTGGTGGCAAATCTGATTGTACAATTTCTTTTCGGTCAAACCCCACGGCTGTTCCGGGGGCAGCAAATGGGTCGGCATTCTGGGTATTTTCGGAGTTTCCTCGAGCCATATTGGGCGCAGCAAATGGGTCTGACTTTGGTGCTGCAAACGGGTCAGATTTTGGCGCAGCAAAGGGGTCAGACTTTGGGGCTGCAAATGGGTCAGACTTTGGCGCAGCAAAGGGGTCGGACTTTGGGGCTGCAAATGGGTCAGACTTTGGGGCTGCAAAGGGGTCGGGTTTCGGCGCAGCAAAGGGGTCAGACCCTTGGGCGTTAAGCGGTGGAATACTGGGGGCAGCAAATGGGTCTGGGGCATTGAGAACTGGCGGCACGGCGGCTGGGGGGACTTGTGGCTCGTTTTCGGCAGCATTCTCGAGGACATCTACCTTGACACCTGCACTGCGTAAGATATTGGCAACCGTGTTGGCTTGGTTTTGGTTGCTGGCTCTGGCAATTCTCGAGCCAGCTTGCCTCGAAAGCAGCAATTGCAATTTTTCTGGACTGCCACCCAAGGCTGGGGCAGTCAGTAGCGCCACCCGCTTGGCTTCGCTGTCCGATAACGGCTCGCTTAAATGAATACTAAAATGACTCATACAACCCCCAAATTAAATTCTATAAATTTCTGGTCATTAAATTCCATAAATTTTTGGTCATTAAATTCCATATTTACTCCGAAGCTGCACCAAAATTTTCACAAAGCGCTCTTGCGTAGCGACATCACCAATGCTGTCTGCCAATGCCCGCAGCGTTTCCGAAAAACGGGTGGCTGGCAATTGTGCCAAATCGACACTTAAATCGCGGCAAACATCGGCGTATAAAAACTCTCCGGCTGGACCTAAAAGGCTGATGTAGGCACGGCGCAACTCGAGTGTAAATTCGTTGGAGACCGTATTGGTGCTGGCTTTACTGACCTGCAATAAACCACGGGCGCTCAAGGCAGCCGCCGCTTGGCGCGTTCGGGATTCTGACCAGTTCAGGCTTTGCCCGACTTGGCGCAAGGTGGCTGTACCGTTTAGGCGTGGCAAGAACATCAGTTCATCGGCAGAAAGGGTCAGTTCGCCTTCAAATTGCCCAACCATTCTGGCGCGTCGGTCGAGGTCTACGCCCAAATCAAAATCGGAGATACCTTCATCTTCGGCAACCGCAATCGAAAGCGCCAGACCCTCAAGCGAGGTATCTATGCTCGAGCGGGGGCTGCGTTCGCCCGAGTGAAAGCGAAAACGCCCACCCGCCCAAGCCGTCATTTTGCGAATCGCATGCTGCCCAAGTAAGACACCCGCCTCGGCGTGAACCACTTCGCCGTTGTTGACATAAATACTGGCATCTTCTTGCCCAAATAAAACCTCGAGCCGCCCAGAAGCACCGGTCTCTTTTAGGTACGACAGCAGACTGAACAATTGTTCTTTTTCTAACGCACCAGAAAGTGTACTCATCAAAGACCTTTAGAGCGGGCAAATCACTTCAAGACCAGCTGCCCGCCACAAACGACGGTGCTTATCTCGAATTGGAGCTAAAAGAGGATAGAGGGCTTGGGGTGGAATAGAAAGCTGTTTTAGGGTTTCAAGGTAAGCTGCCACCAAACCTTCAAACAATTCACGACTTGGCGAGCCGATAAACAAAAGCCCGGCGGTATAGCGCAATTCCTCGAGAAATGGGTCGAGCAATGGATAGCGCTCGACCAGTTGTAAGCGGGCTTTACGAAAAGTTAAATCCCAAGTGTCTTTGCCGCGCACCGAATCGGTGCGCTTTTCGCAAAAAGACAGGATTTCATTCCAAGTGCGGGTCAGTTCATCAAACGATGCCTCACCCAAAATCGTGTCTTGGTCAAGGCTCGAGAAACCACTTTTGCTGTAGACCGCAAAGCGGGTGTTGTCTTCGCCTGCCTCGAGCGCGATTCGGGTTTGGGCTTCTTGCTGAAATAAAATTCGCCCCGATTGCTCGTAACTGACCAAGACGGCTGCACCGTTATTATAGGTGATGATGCCACGCCAATCTAAGCCAAGCGCCAACAGTTGCCCAGTTAAGTTCTGTTGTTCAATCGCGGCAATCACTGCACTAACCGAAGCCTGAGGCACAACCCGCTCGAGTTGCAATTGCCAAGTCGCAACCTCGAGTAAACTCTGAACCGCATAGCGGTCGAGGGTATACAAACTGATGCTGGCATCGCGGTTCATATAGAGCGACATAAACCCTTCACGGCTTAGGGTTTGCGGCGTGTCGGTTGCCACTTGCCCGACCACGCCCGCCAAACGTGAGTCAATAAAGTAGGCTCGAGCCATGGCTTGTGGCGTTTGCAGGATTGAGAACCCAGAAAACTGGCTACGCGACTCGACATCTGCCTCGAGCATATCCCAACGAATTAAGGCACTCGACAAGGCTTGAAAAATCGGTGCATCCAAAGGCACAGGCGGCAATGCAAACGCCGTTGGGGTGATGGTTGTTTGTATTTCTGGATTCACATTTCGCCTCGCTCTCTAGGATTCTTTTGACCGTACAGCCGACTATGTATTGTAGTTGATGCTACAAATTATCACACCTTCTTCGGACATCATGCAGTATTACTCGAGTTCTTGCTTTCGGATGTGCAAATCCAAACCTCGCTTTTCTAAAACAGTCCGACCAGCCACCTGTGCTAAACACAACAAGGCTCGAACTTCTATTCCCAAAGCCGCCACCGCAATCCGCGAGCGCCCCCCTAAGTAACTTTTTTCAATCAAGGCAGCCACTCCCACGGCAGATGCGTTACTATACTCTATCAGATGCAATAAACCCAAAGTCATGATGCCTTCGCTTAAAACATCACGAAAAATTAAGACTCGAGCCTTTTGGGGCAGCGCCCCTCGAGCAATAGCTAAGGTTTTTCCAGCAATTTGCACCTGTAAAAGTGATTCGTCTTGTAGAAAACCACTCGAGTCAGCATCATCAGTCTCGACAATATCCAGAATCTGAGCGCTGACAAATGGAATTCCTAAGCCTTGTGACAAGGCAAAAATCAGCACTGGATGATCCGACGGGGCTGCCAGAATCACATCGGCTGGTGGCAAATGCTGCTGCAATGCCTCGATCAGCGCCATAATCATCAGAGGTGATAACTGCTGGGTAAAAACACCCGCTTGCAGCACAGCTTCTGGCTGTTGCAAGACAAAATCCTTAAATTGCTCGAAATAAGACAAAGACATGAACTTTTATAGCCTACCGCATCTAGGCTGGTCAAAAACAAAATTTTCACATCTGCCCCTACTCAAAAAAAATGTTTTCACCTAGTCTGGCATCATGAAAGACACGCCAAACGCGCTTTTATTCGAGACCAGCCCTTATCTCTTACAACACGCTTACAATCCAGTCCAATGGCTGCCGTGGGGTGAGGCTGCCTTTGAAGCCGCCAAAACTCGAGACTTACCGATATTTTTGTCGGTCGGATACAGCGCTTGCCATTGGTGTCATGTGATGGAACACGAGAGCTTTGAGAATCAAGAAATAGCCAATCTGATTAACTCGCTTTTTGTACCAGTCAAGGTAGACCGCGAAGAACGCCCCGATGTGGACAGCATTTATATGAATGCTGTGCAGATTTTAAGCGGTGCGGGTGGCTGGCCGATGACCGTTTTTTTAACCCCTGACGGCAAACCGTTTTATGGTGGCACGTATTATCCACCAATCGACCGCTATGGCAGACCGGGTTTGACTCGAGTGCTGATGTCGGTTTCTGAGGCGTGGAACAATAAGCGCCAACAATTGCTCGAGACCGCCAACGACCTGACCAACCACTTAAAAAACTTTGAGAACCTCAAAAGTAATCCGACCCTTGAAGCAGCCCTCAGCCAGAACGCCCTGAGCAACCTCGAGCGCAGTTTTGACCCGCAGTATGGCGGTTTTGGGGCAGCCCCCAAATTTCCCAACGCCGCCAATCTTGAGTGGTTGCTTGAGCATTGGCAGCGCAGCAAAAACCCCAAATCCCTCGAGATGCTGACCAAAACCCTCGATTCTATGGCAGATGGTGGCATTTACGACCACTTGGGCGGCGGTTTTGCCCGTTACAGCACCGACGAGCGCTGGCTTGCACCACACTTTGAAAAAATGCTCTACGACAACGCCCAACTGATTAAACTTTATACTTTGGCTTGGCTTGCCACCAAACAAGAAAGCTATTTTTTGACCGCCAAAGAAAGCCTTGAATATCTACTGCGCGAAATGCAGAGTCCCGAAGGTGGTTTTTACAGCGCCCAAGATGCTGACTCCGAAGGCATCGAAGGTAAATACTTTGTTTGGGATGAAACCGAGGTAGACACCATCCTCGAGACCGACAGCCCACTCTTTAAGCGGGCGTATGGGGTTGTGCCACAAGGCAACTGGGAACATAAAAATATCCTGACTCGAGCCGCCAGCCAAAGTGAACTTTTAGAACTCAATCCAGAGTTTTATGAAATCCTCGAGAACTGCAAAACCAAATTATTTTTAGCCCGAGAAAAACGTATTAAACCAAGTCTGGACGATAAAATTCTGTGCAGTTGGAACGGGTTAGCACTCGAGGCACTGGCAATTGCTGGGCGCTTGATGGGTGGACGTGCGCCCAAATACTTAGCCCATGCTCAAAAACTGGCTGGATTTTTACTTGAGAAGTTTGCCTACCGCCACGACGGCTATTTACGACTTTGGCACACCTACAAAACGGGCAGCCAAGCAAAAATAACGGGGATGCTCGAGGATTATGCACTTTTAGGGCTTGGAATGCTCGAAATGTACCAAAGCACCTTTGAAACCCAGTACCTCGAGACTGCCCAAGACTTGAGCCGCAGTATGCTCGAGTTTTTCAAAGACCCAAGCGGTGGGTTTTTTGACACCGCCACTGATGCCGAGACCCTGATTGTGCGCCCCAAAAGTTATTTTGATTCCGCCATGCCCAGTGGCAACGGTGCAGCCAGTTTACTCTTGATTAAACTCGCCAGGCTGACCAGCCAAGATGGTCTCGAGCAAACTGCCCTCGAAGCGGTGCTGCATATGCAGGAAGTGATACAGCGCCAGCCGACTGGCTTTGGTAGCCTGAGCCGTGTTCTCGAGCAGCATCTGGCGCTGCACCAAGAAATTGCCATTGGCGGCGACTTAGCCCGCGACGACACCCAAGCAATGCTCAAAGTCATTCGCCAAAAATACCAGCCGCACACCGCAATTGCGGCTGGAAATGCAGTGCTGCCTTTGCTCGAGAACCGCCGCAGCCTTGAGCCAAAAGTCTTTATTTGCGAAAATATGGCGTGTCAAATGCCGATTGATAATTTGGAAGCGTTGGCAAAAGCCTTGGGTTAGGAATTACGGCTGACCAAATAAATCATCTTTGGCATCAAAAAACTCGAGCATTGGGGTACGTTTAAGGTTCATTTCTTGGGCAATTTGGCGTTGCAGCCAGCCCTTAGCGTGATTGAGGGCAGCCACCGCAGGTGCGGCTTCGCCCATGCAGGACACAAAGACTTTGGCTTGCACCAAATCGCTGCTGATACGAACCCGTTCGACCGAGACAATCATCGGTAAACGCGGGTCAGATAACTCGAGAATCGCACTGGATAAAACTCGAGCCACGGCAGATTCAACTTGGGCAACACGGTTACTCATACGTCACCTCGGGTAGCACGGTTACTCATACGTCACCTCGGGTAGCACGGTTACTCATATGCCTCCAAGGCGACGAATAATGCTGGCAACGCTTTCAGCAAGTTCTGCCGTTTCGGTCTCCGATTGTGCTTCGACCATGACCCGCAGTAAACTTTCTGTACCACTGGCACGGAGGTTAATCCGTCCTCGCCCTTCGAGCTTGGCTTCGGCAATGTGCAGCGCCGCTTGGACTTCTTGGTGATTGGCAATCGATTTATCTTGCACCCGAACATTGACCAGAATTTGCGGGTACAACGGCATTTCCTCGCGCCATTGCTGCAAAGATTTGCCACTCGAGCGCACCGCTTTTAGGGTCAGCAACGCCGAAAGCATTCCGTCGCCAGTCGGAGCAGCATCCAAAAACAGGGTGTGTCCGCTTTGTTCGCCACCCAGTGTTAAACCTTTCTCGAGTAGGCGCTCATGAACATACCTATCCCCTACTCCAGTGCGCTCGAGATGAATGCCTTGTTCGCGCAATTTGACTTCTAAACCCATATTGCTCATCAGGGTTGCCACCACAGTCCGCTCGCCTCGAGTCACACCATTGATGTACAAGACATGATCGCCGTCTATCAGTGTGCCAGTGTTGTCCACCAATAAGCACCTATCGCCGTCGCCATCAAAAGCCACACCGAGGTCAAAGTTCATGTCGCGCACCACCTTTTGCAGCGTTTGCGGGTGGGTACTGCCGCAAAGGGTATTGATGTTGCGACCATCTGGGTTGGTATAAAGCGCAAAAACATCTGCGCCTGAGCGTTGAAAAATTTTGGGCGCAAGTCGGTGGGTCGCGCCGTTGGCACAGTCCAAAGCAATTTTTAAGCCACTGAGATTAGGCGCGTGTTCCATTAAAAAACTCGAGTAAAGCCGCTCGGCTTCACGGTAATCGGTGACTGCGCCAATGTCTGCGCCAGTCACTTGGGGTAAATCTCGCTCGAGGTTGGCTTCGATTTCGAGTTCGAGGGCATCGGTTAATTTTTCGCCACTCGAGCCAAAAAACTTAATGCCGTTGTCTTGGTATGGATTATGCGAAGCAGAAATCACCACCCCAGCCGTCGCCCCAAGTTGGCGCACCAAGTACGACACCCCCGGCGTGGGCATCACCCCAAGATGAATCACGCTGACCCCTTGAGCAGTCAAACCTGCCGCCAAGGCTGCCTCGAGCATATCGCCCGATTGCCGTGTGTCCATACCAATCACAACCGTGGGCTTGCGCGATTGACCCTTAAAGACCTCGGCGGCTGCCTGCCCGAGTGCCAAAGTCCAAGCGGCGGTCAAAGGCACTTGCCCAGCCACTGCCCGCACACCATCTGTTCCAAAGAATTTCCGACTCATGAAAAGGTATTCTAAACCCAGAGATGAACGAAAACGAAATCAAGACCATGCTCGGCTTAGCATTTCTCGAGAATCACCCAAGGCTCGAGGTGCTGCAAAACCTTGCACGAATTGCCGCAAAACTCGAGGATACCCAAATGCAAGCGGTTATTTTGAACACTGCCGAGCGAATTTATCTGCCCAGTACCGCTAGACTAGCACCAAGCAGCCAAGACGAGATTTTTATGGCGCTGTACAACTTTTGTGAACATTGCCTCGAGGCAACTTTTTTAACCATGCAAGACCATGACTTTCGGGACGTACATCGTCAGATGGAGCAAATCATGGTGGTACAAGAAGAAGCATGGCGCAAAAACCGCCGCTCGAGTGCCAGCCCTGCTGCCAATACTGCCTTAGACTGGCTTGGTGAGTCCATCATTGGGCGCAGTCTCAGTGTGGCTGAACGGGCAGTGTTGCGCGGGTTATTTGTACGTCGGCAGCTTTTGCGTGGCACTTAATCTAAAAGCTAGGCTATACTGACCCGATGAAAAGAATCATGCTTTGTGTTGCCTTGGCGCTCCTTGCGGGTTGCTGGCGTTTTTCGACCGATGTCAGTTTTACGACCGACCCAAGGGTGCTGCGCGGCACATGGACTGGCGCAACCGAGTCCGCCTGTAGCGAAGCACTCTACATTCCAATCAACGCCAGCATGAACTCGAGCGGCACACGATTTTTTGCCGTTTCCAATAAAATGCTCGAGGTTTTTGATGCCACCAATGGCACAAAACTGGGTGGTTTTAACCTCACATCAGCCACTTTGCCTGTGATTTGGTCGCCAGACGGCACAAAAATTATTTATTTACGCACCACCGCTAACTCGAGTGTCGAACGGGCTGAGGTCAATCCAACAACTGGCGCAGATTTAGCCACAGCCACCCTAGCCACCGATTTTGCTGGCACAGACTTTAATTATAACAACGACCTGACTCGAGTGGCAGCTTTTGTGACTTCAAACTTTAGTGGTGTGTCTCGAGTTAATTTATACGATGTGGTCAGTGGTGTGTTGATCAAATCCAAAAGCCTGACCTCAGTTTATGCCTACACAATTGCACTCAATGCGGCTGGAACGCAAATGGCATACAGCGCCATTGACTCTGGAAAATCGCAAATTTGGACTCACGATTTTAACACCGACCTCACCAAAAAAGTCTTTGAGCAAAGTGGCGAAATTTCTTTTGGAAAGCCAAGTTTTTTTGGCACAAATCAACTGGTTGTTCAGTTTGTGCAACAAACCACCAATCAGGGTCCACAACTTGGCATTAAACGCATTAACTTGACCGACCTCAGCAGTAAAGACATCCCTGTACCTTACGGTTTTGGCGCTCGGGTTTCGGCGGATGGCACACGCTTTGGCTATGTTGAAAATGATACGCTGTTTATTAAAAATCTCGAGACCAACACAATTGTGGCACAAAAGCCACTGACCAGCATCAGTCAATACGGCAGCCCTTACGGAACAATTTTAAGCAGCAACAGCACTGGCTCAACTTGGTTGGTTTCTGGGACTCGAGTCAACTGTTCGTTACGGGCTTTTGACGCAGCAACCCAAGACTTGACCCCAAATGCAAAACTGGCTTCTGACGACAGCCAAACCGTGGTGATGAAATTCGTGCCAACCTACCGCGACTCGAGCAGCTACACCCTAACTGGCACAATTAAAGTTGGGACAAATGCCGAGCGCAATATTCGTGGTTCGGTCAGTGTGCCACAAGGATGTTCACTTTTTGACAGCAACAATTGTGAAAAATTAGTGCCTAGCACTTCGCCAATTCAGCTTCCATATCCACTCACCCAAGTGCATTATGTCAATCTACAATACGAAAACGGTGATGTTTTTGAATATCAAGTGGTTGCCGTCGGGTATCGTTATGACCAGAAAAGAGTACAATTTTTCGCTGGGAATTATGCGAATGGTCAAAATAAAAAATTTCTGCTCGACCCGCCAGCCGCACCATAAGACAAAAGTTAAACGATATAACCCTGTCTGAAATCTGAGCTATACTGACTGCATGAAAAGAATTATGCTTTGTGTTGCCTTGGTATTCCTTGCGGGTTGCTGGCGTTTTTCGACCGATGTCAGTTTTACCACCGACTCTCGAGTGTTGCGCGGTACATGGACTGGAACACTTGAAAAGCAGTGTGAAAATGTTACTTCCTTTGCTACATTTAGCCCAGATGGAACGCGATTTTTTACAACTAACGCAAAGGATTTGGAAATTTTTGCTACAGCAGATGGCACAAAACAAGGCAGTTTTACAGTCCAGAACAGAACTTCTCCAATTATCTGGTCTGCCGATAACTCGGGACTGGTTTATATACGAACCAGCACAAACCTAGGTCTAGAAAGAGTGACTGTCAATCCAATCACAGGCGCAGATGTCACCGTTAGCCCACTAACAGGAGAGTTTTCGGGAAGTCTTTACGCTTATAGTCAAGATTTAACTCGAGTTGCCTTGGTCAATAGTTCTAGCATCAATGGAGTTACAAGAATCAATCAATACGATCTACTAACAGGCAACTTACTTAAATCTGTAGCGCTGCCAAACATCACCCCAACATACTTAACGCTCAGCCAAGATGGAACAAAAGTTGCTTACGGAGCTAGTTTAGCCTCCAAAACACAAGTTTTTGTTCTTGATTTTGCTACGGAAATAATCATCAAAGTATTTGAAGAATCCGTCAGTAGTCTAACTCTACGTTTTTTCGGTACAAATCAACTTCGTTTGACCTACACACAATATGGAAACGCTGTAACTCCAACCATCATCAAACGAATTAACCTAACTACATTAGCTACTCAAGACACCTCGATACCGCTCTATGGCGGTTATCAAATTCGAGAATCAAGCGATGGAACTCGAATTGGTTATTTTATAGGAAAAACTTTGATCGTAAAAAATCTTGAAACTGGCGCAATCGTTTCCCAAATAGAACTTGAAACCACTTCAAATTACTCTCCTATTGTGCTTAGTTCAAATGATAGTGGCACAATCTGGCTAGTATCAGGCACAAGGGTTGGTTGTACCCTACGCATTTTCGATGCGACCCAACAAGTTTTTACAACCAACGACATTTCTCTAACCGACGATGATTTTCAGACCGCAGTATTTACTTTTGTTCCGACCTTTCAAAGTTCAAAACGGTATACCCTTACAGGAACAGTTAAAATGGGTTCTGGACCTGAGCGTAAAATTGTCGGGGCAGTCACTGTTCCCGAGTATTGCTCTTTGTTCGCTGGTGACTGTGAACAACTAGTCAAAACAGCTCCTCCACCTTACTACACCAGCATATACGACGGGGTTCACAACGTCCAATTTGAATATGAAAATGGTGTCACTTTTGGTTTTTATGACTTGCTAGTAGGTAAACGCAAAGATACCAAAAAAGTACAATTATTCGGTGAGCGCAGGAATAACACTGACGGTAAGCGTTACAGCTTACAAATCAATCCGGTGGTTGCACCATGAAACGCCACTTTCAATATCTCATTCTGCTGTTGTTACTGGCTGGCTGTTGGCGCACACCTACTGATGTAAATTTCGAGTCTGACCCTCGAGTGCTGCGCGGCAACTGGACAGGAACGCTCGAGAAACAGTGCAGTCAGTACATTCCTCAAGGTGTTTTTAGTCCTGATGAGACTAAATGGTTTTTGCTCGAGAATCAAGTCTTCAAATTGTTTGACAGCAACAGTGGTGTAATGCTGGCGACTTATACGATGAAAAACCTCGCCTCTCCTATAGTTTGGACAGCCGACAGTAGCGGCTTGATATATTTACGAAAACCACAATCTCAATTTCAACGAGTAACCATCAACCCGCTGACAGGACTTGAAACAGCATCTATTCCCCTCAATTCAGAATTGACCAATGTTTACGGCACATTCAATCGAGACTTGACCAAGGTTGCTATTTTTTCAATCTCAAGTATCACTGGAATCCCTCGCATTTTTCTTTACGACTTACTAACAGGCGATTTAATTAAATCTGTGGTCGTACCAAACTTAACTTCCTCTTACCTCAATGCAATTCTTAGCCCAGATGGCAATCAATTTATTTACTCTGTTTCCATCTCTAACAGCGGACCACTTTCGCAGGTTTGGCAAGTGAATTTAGTGACAGAAACCATCACCAAAGTAGCTCAGGGTGTTTACTCATATCCAAGACTACAATTAGCTGGCTTAAATCTGTTGAATATCAGTTATACAGAGTATGTCCATCCCATCAATTACACAATTGTCGAACGTATTGACTTAACTACGCTTCAAAATAATAAAATAACTGTCGGCAAAAGTATTTACTCAAGTATTTTTTCAAATGATGGAAATCAAATGGGATACATTGAAGACAGCATATTTTATATCAAAAACCTCAACGACCAAGCCATCGTTGGTCAAGTTGCTCTGGGTTCGGTAAACCCCTTAGCCAGTGGCAGTTTATACGGTGCTTCAAATAATTCATGGTTGTTATCTGGTGCAAATAGTGGTTGCACTTTACGGGTCTTTGAAACAATCCAACAAAAGTTCTTAACCACGGCTGCCCTCGAGCCAGCTAATTCTCAATCAGTCTCATTTTCGTTTATACCTACCTATCGTGACTCGGGTAGTTATACTTTAACTGCAACTATGCAAATCGGAACAACCGCAGCACGCAGTATTTCTGGTGTTGTCAGCGTTCCAAATTCGTGTACTCTTTTTGGCGGAGATTGCGAACGATTACTTAAATTTACACCCGTTCCTAACTATAGCTACATTTATGATGGTATTCACAGTGTACAACTTGAGGAAAATGGCACACGATTGGAATTCGAGACCATGTTGGTTGGAAAACAAAAAAATTCTCAGAAGGCTCAGTTTTTTGGAGTTAAGTATCTTGATGGTCAATCGTATGTTCTAACCGCCAATCCATCGGTGACTCCTTAGATTGAAATTGGTTTGTCCGTAACCAGCCAGATGCACATATCTACGCTATACTCCAAGCCATGCGAAGATTCTTTAGCTTTTTTACAGTGCTATTTTTACTGGCAAGCTGTGAACGCACACCAAGCAATGTTTCATTTGCCACAGACCCTCGAATCCTGCGTGGCACTTGGACTGGCACACTTGAAAAAGTTTGTCAGGGCAGATTTTACAATAGTCAATTTAATCCAATGGCAACTCGAGCCTTGGTACAACAAGGAAATGCCTTTAGTTCAACAATCACCCACACTTTATTTGACACCACCAATGGTACAAAATTAGGTTCATACAATTTAGAAAATTTAGTTTCACCAATAATCTGGAAGGCTGATGGCTCGAGACTGGTTTTTCTTAGGAAGTCAAATAATACACTTTTGCGTGTCGAAGCTAATCCTGTTACTGGAGCAGATGAACTCAGCACTCCACAAGCTAATCTTGACCTCAGTACATTTGCTTCCTACGAATACAATTCCGATTTAACTCGAGTGATCAAAAACACTGGCGACTCAAGTGGTCTAACATTACGAATACTCGATGTGGCGACTGGAGAAGTATTAAGAACTCTGTCTGGCGTGAGCTACGGTACATATCAACTCAGTGCTGACGGCACAAAAATTGCCTATATGAAATTCTTAAATCAGAAATACGAAGTCTGGGTGACTGATGTCAGCACAGGAGACCATCAAAAGTTACTGCAACTCGAGGATTTTAATGTCAGCCGATTTTCTTTTCAGGCAAACACTTCGTTAAACCTTTTTGGCAACACAAACACCGCTACTATAAAACAAATCAACCTGAAAACCCTAGAACTGACCAATTTATTGCTCGAGACAGCAACACAGGCAAATTGGGGGTTATTTTCCACCGATGGAAAGCGGATTGTCTATCAACTTAGTGACCAAGATGGGTTCAAAGTCAAGAATTTGGATACAGGAGCGCTGGTCTTTGAAAAGCCTTTCGCCAGCAAGCAACTCATTGGGACTTCAAGATACCCTAATCGAGGAGAAGTGATTGCAATTTCTGCCGATGGAAAACAAGTGATAGCAACTCCAGAAAAAAATTGGCAGTGTGTCGCTCGAGTCTTGAGTGCAGATCAACAACAAGATTTAGTGGTTGAAGTACCCGAATCACAAAATATCAGCTTGGAATTCAAACCCACATTCCTCGATTCGCAAAGTTACAGTGTTTCTGGAACAGCTAAAATTGGTCAGTCAGAGGCAAAATCTATCCGTGGAAATGTACAAATTCCAAATTCTTGCTCGAGATTTGCGTATTCAATTTACGGATGCGAAAAATTGATGACAGCCTTACCGCCACCACCCCCTTGGTCTTTGGATTTTCAGGATGTTCATTTTGTGGAACTGAATTACAGCGATGGCAGCGCTTTTCCAACCAAGAATGATCACATTGGAATTAACAAAAACACCCAAACTCCCCATATCTTTACCCGAACATTTTCCTTTGACCTTTCCTCTGAAAAAATTTCTTACTATCTCGATGTGCGTCCAACACCATAAGCCTTATACTAACGCCATGATTCACACCATCACCTTAAACCCGACGCTTGACCTGACCTACATGGTGGATGCCTTCCACGAAGAAGACACCATCCGCGCTCATACCGTTTACCGCGCCCCCGGCGGCAAAGGCATTAACGTCTCGAGAATGGCAACCCGAATACATCATCCGAGTGTGGCATTGGGCTTTATTGCTGGCGGCACTGGACTCGAGGTGGCACGGCTGCTCGAGGACGAAGGGGTCAATACTTGGTTTACGCCGCTCGAAGCTGGCGAAACCCGCACCAACCCGATTATTCAAGCCACCGACGGGCGGCATTTGCGGATTTCGGGTTTGGGTCCGGTTGCCGATGCTCGAGCTTTACAAAGCCTGCGCGATGGTGTCTTTGCACTGCGCCCGCCAGACTGGCTCTTGGTCAGCGGCTCGAGACTGAAAGGCGTACCCGAAGATTTTTACACTGGCATCATCGAAGAAGCCAACCGAACTGGAATTCAAACCGTAGTAGATGCTGACGGCGCAGAACTCGAGCAGGGCATTCGGGCTGGGGCAAAGCTGATTAAACCCAATCGCCATGAACTCGAGCGGCTGCTGAAGCGTCAATTGCCAAGCCTAGAAGATGTATTAAGGGCTGCTCGAGAAGTGCTGGAGATGGGTGGTGTCAGCATTATTGCAGCTTCGATGGGTGGCGATGGGGCGCTGCTGGTCAGTGAGGATTATGCTTACCTTGCTAAGCCCCCAAAAATTCAAGTTGGTAGTGCAGTTGGGGCTGGCGATAGTTTCTTGGCAGGCTTGTTATCTAAACTTGCCGAAGGTCTCGAGCCAGCCGCCGCCTTGCGTTTTGCAATTGCTTGTGGCAGCGCAACTGCCTGTGTTCCCGGTTCTCAACTTGGCAACCTCGAGTTGATTCAAAGTCTCGAGCCACAAGTCCAAGTAGAAACCTTATGAGTCTGCCATTGTACTCGCCGGCTCGAGTGGCAGCTTTACTCGAGCAGTACAGCCTACGCGCCACCAAAAGCCTTGGGCAAAACTTTTTAATCGATGGCAATGCACTGCGCTATATGGTCGAGGTCAGTGGCGCAAATGCCGACAGCCATGTTCTCGAGGTCGGTCCGGGCTTGGGGGTTTTAACCCATGCCCTTGCAAAGACGGGCGCAAATGTCATTGCACTCGAGAAGGACGCTCGACTCGAGGCGGTGCTGACCGAAACCTTAGCCGATGTCCCCAATGCAAAAGTTATTTTTAGCGATGCGCTGGTGTGGGATTACAGCCAATTGCCAGAAAATTCGCTGCTCTGCGCTAATTTACCCTATTATATTTCAACGGCTTTAATTACCAAGTTTCTCGAGTCCAAAAAGTTCTCTAAGCTGACTTTTTTGGTACAGCGCGAAGTTGCCGAACGGCTCGAGTCTGCCCCCGGAGAGGATGATTACGGCTTTTTAAGTGCTGTGGTCAGTTTGTACGGACACGCTAAGCGCTTACGCGATGTCAGCAAAAACAGTTTTTATCCAGTCCCAGATGTGACCTCGAGCATCGCCCAGATTACGATTCGGGCTGGTGCTGAACCGCCTAAGGGAATGATTAAAGTGCTTGAGGCAGCCTTGCACCACCGTCGCAAAACGATTCGCAACAATTTACGACTGGCAAATTACCCAGACGATCAAATCGAGGCTGCGCTGCGCTATGCCAACCTCGAGCCACGCACCCGTGGCGAGGACATCCCGCTTGAGCAATTGGCATTGGTGACAGAAGTGCTGGAGGGTCAAAAGGTTAAAAGTTAAAAAGGTTAAAAGTGAGTTTTGCCTTTACCCTTATTTTTCGCAAAGCCCCAAAAGCGTGGGGTTTGGTCGGTCACGGGCGCACCGTCTGGGTATTCGGCAAAATAGGTCTCGAGAAAACCTACTTTTTTAAGGCTGGTCTCGAGTTCTTGCTTACTGTAGCCACGCTCTAAGTGGACTTCGTGGAATTCTTCTAGCAGTGCGCCTTGGTCGTCCATCATCCAGATATGGGCGGTGACTTCGCCTAGATTTTGGGCAGTGGCTTGGTGTGTCCAGTGATAATGGGCTGCGCCGTCGGTCAGTTGTACCTCGCCAGCAAATTCGTCGTCCTCCCAGAGGTCGGTCACGCCAAGTGGGGTATTGCAGTCGAAAACAAAAATACCATCGGGCAAAAGATGAGTTTTGATTCGTTCTAGAGTCTGCTCGAGGTCGGCTAACTTGAGTAGATTGTTTAGACTATCGAAGACACAAATAATCAACTGAAAGTGCTTAGGGATATGTAACTCAAGGAAATTCTGATGGTAAAATTCGGTGTTGGGGAGTTTGGCTCGAGCCACACTGAGCATATCCAAACTCATATCCGCACCAGAAACGACAAATCCTCGCTGAACATACGGCACACTACTGCTGCCCGTTCCACACGCCAAATCCAGCATTGTTATGCCCTCTCGAGCCTCGAGCCAGCCGAGTTCTGCCAAGACCTCGAGCGAAAAATCCGCCCAGTCATCGTATTCGACATCGGCAAAAATGGCATCGTAGACACGGGCGAGGCTCGAGAATGGGGCTTTTTCTTGGTTCACAAGCACAAGTATAAGGTAAAAAGGTGGAGTTTTATTCAGCCAACGGTATTTGTCCAGAGCCTCGAGCCATCGGAGTCAAAAATCCTGACTCGAGCCGTAGGAATACCTTCTGGCAAGTTAAATTCGATTTTTGCCCCAAATTGCGTCTCGAGGATTTCACCGTTTGGCGCGACCAATTCGGTCGTGTAGGCATAGTGATGCTCGGCTCGAATCTCGAGTTTAATGCTTTTGGGCTGCATCTCGAGCGATAAAAGCATGATACCTGTGCTGCTGTAAAAATCGCCAGCTTCGAGTGCCGCCAAAATTGCCTTTTGCTCGAGAAATTTGGCTTTAACCACCACAAAGGCTTGACCGGGCAAACTTTTATAGCCCCAGAATTCGCTAGCAAAATCGTGGCTATCGTCCGAGGCAATACCGTGCCATCTTTGCCCAGCCAAACCATCCCAGAATTGGTCGGTACTTGGCTTACCACCCGCCCCAAGGTTATTGCAGTTGGTGCTGGCGTTCCAAATCTCAAATAAATTGCAGTTCTTTAAGCCCAATAAATGCCGAGGCTCAAGCGCCCAATAAAAGTTTGGGTGATTGACGATTGGCACACCACCCAGAGCGCGAATACTGTCAATGCTACCCTGCAAAAGCGCCTCGATACTCGAATACAACGGCAATTCTGGCATGGCACTGATACCAAGCCCGTTAAGATGAACCGGCAATCCTTCGGCAACCGTGGTGATTTCCACCCCCGGAATAACCAAAAAACTCGAGTCGGCAATACCAGTACCCGCTAACCAATTGGCATCGAACGGATGATTATGGTCGGTCATGCACAAAAAATCATAACCATGGGCTTTATACCAAGCACAAACCACAGGCGGAGCAGAATCGCCATCGGAAACATACGAATGCGTGTGGGTATTACCTTTGAACCATGGCATAGTGTCTCCTTTGGAGAGAGGTGAAAAGGTCAAAGGGTTAAAAGGTGAAAAGTTTTTGACCTTTTCACCTTACAATCCTAACCAGGCTTCAGGGGCAACCTCGAGACCAACCGTTTGCCCTCGGGTAAAAATCTGGGTGTTTGGTACTCGAGCAATCCAAAGTTGACCAGCCACATTGACCAGCACTTGTTGGGTTGCTCCCAAATAGGTGACCAATTCGACTGTGCCGACAAACTGGGCTGGAGACTCGAGCAATTGCACATTTTCTGGACGCACACCAAGTTTACTTGTGCTGTTGGGGATATTTGGCAAATTCAGGGTTTGCTCAAGTAGTCTAAATTGCTGCTTCTCCACATTTTTGACCTCGAGCAAGTTCATTTCGCCAACAAATGCCGCCACAAATGAAGTCGCGGGTTTCATGTACAAATCTCGTGGTGCGCCGAGTTGCTCGATTTTTCCATTGTTCATTACGACCACACGGTCTGCCATACTCATGGCTTCTTCTTGATCGTGGGTCACAAGCAGCGTCGTGATGCCAAGCTCGAGTTGTAGGCGTTTAAGTTCGGTGCGAAGTTCAACCCGAATTTTGGCATCTAAAGCCGAAAGTGGTTCATCTAAAAGTAAAACCCGTGGTTCTCGAGCCAATGCCCGAGCCAATGCCACCCTTTGGCGCTGCCCGCCCGACAAAGACTGCACCGCCCGCTTATCAAAACCAACCAAGCCAACCGTTGTTAAAAGTTCTTGGACTCGAGCCTCGAGTTTATTCTTGCTCCATTTGGCGACCCGCAAGCCAAAACCGATGTTGCCAGCCACACTTAAATTTGGAAAAAGCGCATAGTTTTGAAAAACCATCCCGACTTCTCGAGCCTCGGCAGGGAGCTTAGTCACGTCGGTTTCGCCAATAAAAACCTGCCCAGTATCTGGGATTTCAAACCCAGCCACACAGCGCAGGGTCGTGGTTTTGCCACAGCCCGAAGGTCCAAGCAACGCCAGCAATTCGCCGGACTGAACCTCGAGACTTATATCATCTACGGCAGCCTTACCTTGGAATCTACGCGAAACATTCTCGAGCCTAATTGGAACACTACTCATAAAAACCTCGAAAACTGGCTCAAGTGAAATTTCAATGACTTTTTCCCTTTTAACCTTCTTCCCTTTTGACCTTGCCTCATACCGTCACCACCGAACTCGAGTCTTTTTTCTGGGCTAGTGCAAACGCGCCCAAGCCCCATGCAACCGCAAAGGCGATGAAGCTGATGGCAGCACTGCGGTGTCCATCTTGGGAATTGGTTAGGTATTGGTAGTACGGTAGGGTTTCCCAAGCACTGCCAACAATCAATTGCGCCAAGCTAAACTCACCAAAGGCAGCCGAGAGCGCCAGAACACCACCTGAAAGCACACCGGGCAGGACGGTTGGCAAAATCACCCAAAGTAAAATCTGCAAGTCGTTCGCCCCAAGGCTACGGGCGGCTTCGGACAATTCGCGGACATTGGCGGCTTCAAAAGCATTGGCGACCGCTCGGTAGGCAAAAGGCAGCACCCCAACCGTCACAGCCGGGATTAACAGCCATGGTGTGCCAGAAATTGCCAATGGCGGATTAGAAAAAATCCGAATCAGCCCAACCGCCAAAATAACGCCCGGAAAAACAAAAATCCACAAGCTCAAAAACTCGAGAACTGCTGCCAGTTTTGGCACATACAGTGTAACCGCAAAAAGGGTTGGCACTAAAAAAGCAATGCTGATTCCGACCGCCGCCAGTGCCAGCAGCAAACTTCGACCTGCCGCAGACCAAAAACGGGCATCGGCAAAAAGCGTCGTCCAGGCTTTAAGCGTATAACCGTCTGGAATGAGGGTCGTCCAAGCCGTCGAGAAACTATAAATCATGGTCATCAAAATCGGTATCGTCAAAAACAAAAACAGCAACAACAACAAGCTGCGCCGTAAGACTGTCCAAATCATTTTATACCTCCCTCTAAGCGGGCAGCCCAACGTCTCGAGCCTCGGTACACCACAAGGCAAATCAGCAGCACCAGTGCCATCATACACGCCAGCGCCGCCGCCGCTCCGGGGTTATAACCAACTTGCCCAGAAACCTGAAAACCAATTTGGGTTGGCAATAAATTGATACTGCCCTGCGAAAGCGCATAAACCGTGGCATATGCACCAAATGAGTTAGCAAAAAGCAGCACAAACGAACCCAAAAGGGTTGGCAACAACACTGGAATGCCAACCCGCCACCAAAATAATAATGGCGAAGCCCCAAGTCCTCGAGCCGCCTCGAGCCAATCTTTTTGAATGGCGGCAAAAGCTGGCAGCATTAAAACGGTCATCAGTGGGATTTGAAAATACAAATAAATAATGTGCAAATTCTGCCGACGGTAAATATCGATTTTCTCGAGTCCCCAACTTTCTAAAATAAAATTAAAAACGCCACTCGAGCCAAGCAGCACGATAAAAGCAAATGCCAATGGCACACCCGCAAAATTAGCGGCAATGCCACATAATCCGCCCAAAAAGCGCTGAGTCCGTGGGCTGCTGCGCCACAATGCGCCAGCCGCCAGCGCCCCAAGCACCGCGCCCTCGAGCGCACTTTGTAAACTGAGCGAGACACTATTGCCCAATGCTCGAAAAAAAAGTGGCTTGGTGGCTTCTTGCCAATGCTCGAGGGTCAATCCAGTTTTATTGGTAAAGGCGGTCAATACCAAGTACCCACCCGGTAAAACCAGAAAAAGCAACAAGAAAAAAAAGAAAACAAAAACAATACCAACCGATAAAAAACGCAAATTCATGCGAACTCCTAAAAACAAGTTAAAAGGTCAAAAGGGAAATAGAACCTTTTAACCTTTTAACCTTTTAACCCTGTCTTACTGCCCTAGCACTTCGGTTGCCCATTGGTCGCCAATGGTAACTACGATTTTTGGCATTTCTTTCCAGGCTTTGATTGGAATCACTTTTTGGTACTGAAAGGCTGGAATCATTTTGGCACGGATTTCAGCCGACAAGCTGTTGCGGATTTTGGCACGGATTGGTTGAGCGCCACCTTCGGCATACAAGCGTTGACCTTCGTCGGAGAACAAGAATTCCATGAATAACTTGGCAACATTCGGGCGAGCCGTAAAGGCGTTAATCACTGGCGCATATGGTCCGACGGTTGTTCCATCTAAAGGAATCTGAATAGCCAATTTAATACCTTCGTCGGCGAGTTGACGGCGAAAAGTTAAGCCGTTGTAATCCCAGTTGATACCAATAGCAACTTCGCCTTTTTGGATGTTGGCTAAAGATGGCACGGTTGGAATCAGATTGCCCGATTTTTGCAGTTTAGCAAAGAAATCAATACCCGGTTTGATGTTGGTTTCTGAGCCGCCCATTGCCATGGCAGCCGCAATCACAGCGTATTGGGCATTGGCAGCCCGCCGTGGGTCGTTGATTGCAATTTTACCTTTGTACTCTGGACGCAGTAAATCTTTCCATGAACGCGGGATATTTTTGACCAATTTGGTGTTGACCACGAAGGAGACTGCCCCGTAATAGGCTGCTGCGAAGTAACCATCTGCGTTTTTTGCCCAATCTGGAATTTCAGCCCATTTGCTGTTCTTGTATGCCATAAAGACACCTTGTTCAACGCCATTAGGACCAAATTGCAAGCCAACATCGCCAACATCGGCAACAGGCGCATTTTTCTCGGCTAAAAATTTAGCGATTTCTTCGGCGCTGCTCATGTCGGTATCGCTGTTGGTCACGCCATAACGGACAGTAAAGACCTTCCACATTTTTTCGTAATTGAGCCAGTCGTTGGGAATACCATAACTAACAATTTTACCTTCAACTTTGGCTTTAGCTGCCAATTCGGCAATTGAATCCGCCGCCAAAACCAAGCTAAGACCCGTAAAAAGCGCTGCGCCAAATAACATCATCGATTTCTTCATACATCCTCCTAAGAACCGTGCTTTGGTATGTAAACGCCGAATTGTCAGGAGTGTATCAAATCAAAGCAGCCCTAAGTAGATATTTTTTTGGACTCGAGTCAATATATCAGCCCGCTTTAAGTTTGGTGCAAGCCCAGAACCGATTGTGTAAACTTGGTGTGCAAAACATAAGGAGAAAAATATGGCAGCATTGGTCGCAGAATTTATTGGCACATTCGCTTTGACCCTGATTGGTGTAGGCGCAATCCTCAACGGCGGGGCGGGATTGATCGGTGTAGCATTTGCCCACGGCTTGGTAATTGTGGTTTTTGGCACAGCCTTAGGCGCAGTTTCTGGTGGACATTTTAATCCCGCCGTCAGTATTGCGATGTTAGCCACTGGGCGCATCGGCGCAGCCAAAGCGGCTGGCTATATCGCTTCGCAGGTCTTAGGCTCGATTGTGGCAGCCTTTATTTTGACTCAAGTTTTTCCAGCCGAAACTGTGGCAGCAGCCAAACTCGGCACACCGTTGCTCTCGAGCAGCACCGGCATCGGGGCTGGGATTATTCTCGAGTTTATTGCCACTTTCTTTTTGGTGACGGTTATTTTTGGCACTGCCGTGGATGCTCGCTCCCTAAAAATTGGTGCGCCCTTTATTGGTTTAACCGTGACCCTCGATATTCTCTGCATTGGACCAATAACCGGCGCAGCCATGAACCCAGCCCGCAGTTTTGGACCCGCCTTGGTCAGTGGCAACTTAGATAACTTCTGGTTGTACTGGATTGCGCCAATTGCTGGGGCAGTGGCGGCGGCATTTTTGTACGATGGGCTTTTTCATAAACGCACCGATTAAGCATTCTTTTGAAGACCTGCCCGTTAAATTTTGGGCAGGTTTTTTCATTATGCCAAAGCTCGAGCTTTGAGTGTTTCCTTTGCCCATTCTCGAATCTCGAGCGAAGCATCAAAAACACATTCCTCGAGAATAGATTGTGGCAAAATTTGCAGTTGCTCGAGGAGTTTTAGGATATTTTGACGACAGCGTATGCAGCGATTTTTTTCATAAACAAGGACAAGGGATTTTAGTGCATTTGGTGTGATATTTGCTGTGAAAACATCAACAACATTTTTTGATACATCCTCAAAATCATGTTTATCAGGAATCTCAGTCAGCAGCGCATTCTCAATAAATTCGTGGTCGCCTTCTCGATAGTTTTTGATAAAGAATCCAAGTGCAAGTTGTGGATGGTCAGGGTAATTGGCTTGGTATTTGAAAGCAAAGTCACGTACATCTGGGTGTGAAATTTTGTAAAGAACAGATAGCGCCCACTGAACAACTTCAAGGTCGGGATGTTGTGCCAATTCAATAATCAATTGTGGACGCTTTGGAAATGGACACTCCATAAAAATACTGAGCAAGCCTTGAATTTCTAAGGAATCTTTTGCATTTTCAAGCGCTTGCACTGCTTTGTCTATGTCAAACACAGTAGCACTTTTTGCCCATCGTCTTGGAAGGTAAGCACCATAGAAAACAGGTTGGCGTTTTATCCAAGTGTACAGTTGTTCAAATGTCCATTGTTCAGGTAGAACTGCGTTTTTACTTTTTTCTCGAGCCTTCCGATAACGCTCTTCGCATTTATTTTCTGCTTGAGAGTAAGCGTCAATCGTAGGTTTCCCAGCCCATTGAGACCGATAATTTTCAACAGTCTCTTGTCCAAAAAGCCGTTGTGCAAAGTCAATGAGTTGGTCACTTGGAATAAAGTCTTTGTCTTGTATCGCCAATTGCCCCAAAGTATCCAAAACCCTGTAAAAACCGTCTATACCATCTAATTCCAGAATAGCCTCTGAACAGGGGTCTCCATATCGGTTTCTTTCTTCTGGGTCACTTAAAAAGCAACGAATAATGGCTTCTTTGGCTGATGGGAAACCTTCTTTGGCAAACAAAATGCACAAATCTACAATCTGTTGATTGGATTCGCCGTCCTCTCCTAGATGCAAAAGCGCCTCCAATAACCCAGACTTAATTGAGGATGGATTGCTTGAATGCTGAATAACTTCATAGAAGTATTGCTCACGTCCGCCTTCGCTCTGAAAATTAACCCCACCAAACGTCAGACAAGCCTCGAGAATGACATCTTCATAAGGTGCAGGATCATGGTTTTTCAAATGTTGTATGGCACGTCCGAAACCCATTTCTAGGGCGTGCTTAAACTCGAGCGGAGTCAAATTATCCCTCGAGCATTAGTTGTGTGGTGCTTCATGCGTTCCTCCTAATAGAATTCTTGTTTCGTTGGCAGTCAAGGTTTTTCCACGCATAAAAAGCACCTCCTTCAAGGTGACTCGAGTGTACTGCTTTCATGGCGCTTGGGCATAAGCACAATGGCTGGTTTAGAGTCGCAAATCCTCGAAATCCGAATCGTACTCGAGTGGCTTAATGTACTCAACATCCTGACTCCATTTATCGCGGCGTAAAGTAACTGTAACCGTGGTTTTACCCGAGCCATTTGGACCAGCAATCAACAGTAAAACTGGTTGTAAATTCACCGAACACCTTGAAACTGTTTTAACAACTCGAGCTGCCCAGTGGCAATTCGTTGGCGCATTTTTTGCAAACGCAATTCGTCTTCCTCGCGGATATGGGCAAAAGCACGTCGGGTCAACTCGAGCAGTTGCGCGTCAGTTGGTTCAAAGTCTGGGTCAGCTAAGTTCTTGTAGTCCTTCATGTTGGGTATTGTACTGTATTCGCATCCGATTTTCTTTTAGCCTTAAAAGCGCGTAAACTGGCGCTAGTGTCCAAATTTCCTTTAATCAAAGCCGAATTAAAACAAAAACTCTTGGCTGGCGGCTACCGCGAAGGCGAAGCCCTGCCCAGCGAAGTGACCCTTGCCAAACATTACGGGGTCTCGAGAATGACGGCGCGACGGGCGGTGGACGAACTCGAGCGCGAGGGATACATCTTTCGGATTCAAGGCGCGGGCAGTTTCCCGACTGGCAAGCGTTTCCGCCAAGGGGTTTTTCGGGTACGAAGTTTAGAAGAAATGGCAATGGCAGCGCATGGTGCGCCCTTCACTCGGGTTCTCAAAGCCCAAATCGGAGTCGCAAGCCACGAAATCTCCAGCGCCCTCGAGTTGCCAATCGGTGCAGCCGTCCTCGAGATTCAACGTTTACGCGGTATCGAAGACCAAGCCCTGTTGCTCGAGGAACGGCATTTTAGAATAGACAACACCGAAAAACTCTTGCGTTTACCGTTGCACCAAGAAAGTATTCATGCGCTGCTGGTTGGCATTGGAATTACGGTCGCTAAAGTCGAACAAACCCTAGCCGCCGTGACGCTTGATGTGACTCGAGCCAAACTGCTGGATGTACCCAATGGCGCGGCGGCTTTTTTAATGACCCGCCACAGTTTTACACCGACTGGCATTCTGGGTTTCTCGAGGTACTGGGTGCGCGGCGATGGTGGGGCTTTTGCCAGCGCTTTCGAGCCTTAAAGAATAACCGCCACAAAAAATCCAGCCAACCCAGAGACAATCGCCGATAAAACCAAAGTAATCACAATTTTGGTGCTGTCAGTCATGTTCATGCTGCTTTGGATTGCCAAATAACCAAAGTAGACACTGGCAGCCAACGCCGCAAGTGGCAAAAGTGGCACAAGCAACAAGCCGACCAGACTAATCACCAAAACAAAACCAACTAGGGCAGTTAAAATTTGCAACGGAATGTAAAACAGCGCAAAAGTGTACGCCACTTGGTCAATCGTGCCAGTGCCGTCTTGTTTTGACCCCAAAAAATGCACCATATAGACAAACACAAAAAAGCTCAGGACAGTTGCAATGACACCACCGACAGCAGCCAATAAGCCAGCCGATAAACCAAACAAACCAATAATAACTGCGCCTATCGCCACATAAATCAACGCATCACGCATTGTGCCTTTGTTCTCAAATTGCTCGAAGGTGGCAACGCTGGGCTTGGTTAAAACTTGAATACTTTGTTGAAACATCTCGGGGATAGGCACACTGGTGGGTTCAGTCATAAAATTCTCCTTGAACGTATCCTAGCACCAAATCAGAAACTCGAGCAGTGCAACCCCTATTCTGCCCTTGACAGCCTGAACTTAAACTGGCACACTTGAGCGCTTATGGACTCTAACTCGAGTGATGACCTCTTCAATAAAACTTACGCTGGCTTTGTGGCAATTGTTGGTAAACCCAACGTTGGTAAAAGCACGCTTCTTAATACCCTACTTGGTGCAAAGGTCTCGGCGGTCACGCCCAAACCTCAGACCACGCGCCGTGGAATGCGCGGTATTTACACTGGTTACGGCGAAACTGCCCCCTATCAAGCTGTTTTTGTAGATACCCCCGGGCTGCATAAACCTGCCGATGCGCTTGGTAAATACATGAACAACGAAGTTCACAATGCCTTATCGGATGTGGATGCGGTGGTCTGGGTGGTGGATTTGCGCCGCCCACCTGCCGAAGAAGATAAATTGGTGGCTCGAGCCATCTCGCCATTTGATAAACCTTTGTGGTTGGTCGGTAATAAACTCGATGTGGCTAAATACCCCGACGAAGCCATGACTGCCTATGCCAAATTGCTCGAGCGAGACGATGTAGAACTGGTTAAACTAAGCGCCCAAAACGACCCTGAAGCGGTGCAAAAACTGCTGGCAGAAGTCCTTAAAACCCTGCCCGAGAACCCACACTTTTTCCCAAACTATGGACGCTCTGACCAGTCTCGAGAACAATGGGCAGCCGAAATCATCCGCGAAGAAGCGATGCAAGCCTTATACGAAGAAATTCCGTACAGCATTGCCACAAGGGTCAACACCTGGATTGAACGCGACAACGGAATGCAGTTTTTAGATGCAGAGTTAATTGTCGAGCAGTCCTCACACCGTAAAATTGCGGTTGGGGCGGGCGGCAAAATGCTCAAACAAATCGGCTTACGCGCTCGTAAACAACTCGAGGTTTTCTTAAACAAAAAAGTTTATTTACAACTCGAGGTGATTGTCATGAGCGGCTGGCGCTCCGACACCGAAGCCTTGCGCGAACTCGGTTACGAATAAACACCGTAGGGGTGGGGCTTGCCTCGCCCTGCTAAATAATGTCCCAGTGGGCGAACACAGAGGTTCGCCCCTACGAAAGAAATTTCGTCAGGAGTGATTTATGCACAAAGTTGCAATTGTTGGTCGTCCGAACGTTGGTAAAAGCAGTTTATTCAATCGAATTATTGGTCGTCGGGCAGCCGTGGTTGCCGATATGCCCGGGGTGACTCGAGATGTTAAAGAAGAGATGTACCTCTACGAAAATCATCGTATTCTGATGATGGACACGGGCGGACTGTGGAGCGGTGACGAGTGGGAAACTAAAATTCTCGAGAAAGCCGAAATGGCGATTCACGACTGCCGTTGTGTGATTTTTGCAGTGGACGGGCGCGAGGATATTACCAGTGCCGATTATGAAATTGCCGAATGGTTGCGCCGCCTTGGTAAACCGGTGATTCTGGTAGCCACAAAAATAGACCATTACAAGCACGAAGACCAGTTGTCCGAGATTTATGCACTCGGTTACGGTGTACCGATTTGCACCAGTGCCGAACACGCCCGTGGACTCGAGGAACTGATGGATGCGGTGGTGACACACCTACCGACCGATGAAGAAGATATTTCGGCGGTTGCGCCCATCCGTGTGACTTTTATTGGTCGCCCAAATGTTGGCAAGTCGAGCATGGTTAATGCGGTCACCAATTCTGACCGTGTGATTGTCTCGCCAATTGCTGGCACAACCCGCGACAGCATTGACATCGAATTTGATTACGCTGGCACGCGCTTTGTCTTGGTGGACACGGCTGGTATTCGCCACCGCCCAGCCGATAATGTCGAGTATTACTCGCAGCAACGCTCAGAACAAGCCATTGCCAAAACCGATGTGATTATGTTGGTCATAGACCCATACGACTTAGGCGACCACGAGTTAAAACTTGCCAACATGGCATACGACAGTGGTAAGCCCGTAATTATCGTGATTAACAAATGGGATTTGGTCGAAGAAGACGACCTCGAGAAACGCTCCAAGGACATTGATTATAAATTAAGTCACCTTGAGTTTGCACCGAGGGTTTATACCAGTGCGATTAACGAATATGGCATCCACGAACTCCTTGCCGAAGCCACCAAGCTCTATAACCTCTGGCAAACCCGCATTGGCACTTCTGAACTCAACCGTTGGCTCGAGGTTTGGCAAATGCGCCAAGCTGTGCCAAACTTTAACGGCAGACCATTGCGGATGTACTTTTTGACCCAAGCCGAGATTGCCCCGCCAACTTTTGTGTTTTTTATTAACCGCGAGGCATTTGTAACCCGTGCCTACGAGAATTTTTTACGTAACCGCATCCGCGAGGATTTGGGCTTACCAGGTATTCCAGTGCGGGTGATTTGGCGCGAAAAAGGCGGCTGGAAAAAGAAGATGGAAGACGATGCCGAGGCGGTTGCCGAAAGCGCCCCTAAGCTCTCGAGAAGCCAGCGCAAAGCCGCCAAGGAAGCCAAAGACGCAGCCAACAATTAAGCTCAAGACCGGCAAAACTTTAGTTTGGTGTTCAAAGCCCCAAATTTATGTAAACTGATAGACAAATCATGAGCCACAATCTTGCCAATCAAATACCAGCCACGGGTTTTAATAAACTCGAGTTAGAACGGCGCTTAACCGAAGCAACCATGCTCAAACACATTGTTGCCACGGCTGGCGCACCGCTCGAGCCAGTGATTGTCTTAAATGTAATTTGCGCTGAGTTAATCGAAGTGGTGGGTGTTCAACACGCTGGTTTTGCTCGGCTCAACGACGACGGCGAAGCCCTGACGATTATTTCTGAATTTAGGTCTGGTAACACAGGCAACCTTGGGGCGCAGATTCCGCTCGAGAACAACGAAGTGACCCAATTGGTAATTTCACGGCGGCAACCCGTGGCGGTCTTGGATGCCCAAAACGACCCACGCATGGGGGCTGGACGCGAGGCTGCCAAAGCCTTTGGGGTCGCAAGTATGCTGATTGTGCCGATTATTTCTGGGCGGCGGGTGATTGGCACACTGGGTTTAGATTCCTATTTGCCACGCGAATTTAACGAACACGAAATCGAAATTATTCAGAGCGCCTCGGCGGCAGCAGCGCCTTTACTCGAGAATGCCGAATTATTTGACCAATTGCGAGCAGAATTGCGCTATCGCCAGCAAACCGAAACCGAATTGCGCCGCTCGAGAATGATTTACCAAGAACTGGTCAATTCCTTAGAAGGTGTGGTCTGGGAAGGCGAATACCGCGATGGGGCTTTGCACTGCACTTTTATCAGCCGCCAAGCCGAGCGCTTATTTGGCTACTCGAGCGAGCGCTTTTTGGGCGTGCGCGAAAACAACCTCTGGGCGCAGGTCTTTCAAGCCGATGATTGGTTGGCAATGAATTTGCGCTTGCGCCATGCCACCAAAAGCCTCGAGCCACTGGAAATCGAAGCTCGAGCCTACGACGACCAAGGCGAATTGATGTGGGTTCAAGACCGCATCACCTTTGCCCAAGTCGAGGACAGCTTGCGGGTGCGTGGCTTAATGGTCAACATCACCGAACATAAACGCTCAGTGCGCTTGGAGCGCGAACGCAACCAGATTCTAGAATTGATTGCCCGTAACATCGAACTCGAGGAAGTGATGAAACGCATTTGTGAATTGGCAACCGCCCAATTTCAACGGGCTGGCTGTGCCATCAGTGTTGTGCGAAATGGAAACCTCGAGTTGCTTGCCAGTCATGGTTTACCCAACAGCCTCAAGTCTTGGTTAAAACGCCCACTCGAGGAAACGGCTTTTAGAACTTGGGTAAGGCAACTCGAGACCACAACCGATCCGCGCTTATCAGAAAACGAACGCGAATTGATGATTAAAAACGATTTTCGCACGATTCGCAGCTTGCCGATTCTGGTCTCAGAAAAAGCGGTTGGCGTAGTCACGGTTTTTTTACCAAACAGCGCCAATCGCAATTTTCGGGTGCTGCACACCACCACCGAACTAAGCGCCATCGCCATAGACCGCAACACCTTGTTGGAACAACTCGAGTACCGTGCGACCCACGACCCACTGACCGATTTACCAAACCGTGCGCTCTACCAAGAACGGCTGACCGAAGCGATGCGCCAAGCTGACCAACAAAAAAGCATGGTTGGTTTACTCTACATTGACCTCGACAACTTTAAGTTTGTCAATGACAACTTTAGCCATGCCACTGGCGACGAACTCTTAAAAAACATCGCACGGCAACTGAGCAGTGAAACCGTCGGCTCGAGTACCGTGGCACGTTTGGGCGGCGACGAGTTTGCCGTGGTTTTGCCGAACTTGCAGCAACCCGAAGAAGTGGCGCAAATCGCGGCTCAACTGGCAAAAAGCCTGACCACTCGAGTGGTGATTGGGACTCACCAGCACGAAGTCAGTGCCAGTATCGGAATTGCAATTTATCCACGTGACGGCAGCAGCGCCGACGAGCTTTCAAATGTGGCAGACCATGCGATGTACAGCGCCAAGCAGCAAAAATGATAAAGAACTCTGGCAAGCTCATCTGGCTTGTGCTACTAATTTGCCATGCGGACACAATTTTTTCGGGCTCATCGGACTAGAGTGTTGTCTATGCGAATCGCCCTGGGCTTTTTTGCGCTATGCTTGGTGGCTTGCGCCCCACAACCGGCTCGAGTGACTGGACAAACCAACGCTGGAGCGAGTGTCGCGTTTTACCCCAGCCAGTCTGGGGCAATCTGGCAGTACCTCAAAGAAGGCGAGCGTGCCGACAGCCTGCCTTACGCGATGCGAGTCGAAGGTCCTCAGAGTTACAACGGACGGGTTCTGACTGGAATGCGTTTTGTTGGGCGTGGACAGGACATTTCGTATTTTCGTCAGTTTGATGAACGCGGCGTGCGCCTGATTGCCCAAGGTGCAGCTAATTTTTACGAATTGGTCTACGAAAATCCGATTCTCGAGTATCCGCCCGCCAAAGAATTGGTGGTTGGTAAAACATGGAGCGGCACAACCTTAGCCACCCTAACCCCAGCCAGGCAAGTGCCACAGCAACTCAAATACACCTATCAGTTTCGGGTGGTGGCAAAAGAAAAATATCGTGTTGCCAATACCGATTACGATGCTTTTTTAATTCTGCGCGACAACCGTTTAGAAGATTTAAGCGGCAAAACCGAAGCCGTTATTGAATCACAACGAATTCGTTTTGTGCCGTACATCGGCGAAGTCCAAACCCGCGAGGGTCTGGTTTTAATCAATTACAACTTTAAGAAATAAAGAGGAGCGCTATGAGTGTGCTAGACCGTGTCAACCTGCCAGAAGATGTCAAAAAACTCGAGTTAGACGAACTCGAAACGCTTGCCGCCGATGTTCGTGCCGAGATTATTCGGGTTTGTTCGCGTGGTGGCTTGCACCTTGCCTCGAGCCTTGGCACAGTCGAACTGACCGTAGCCCTGCACCGTGTTTTCTCGAGTCCACAAGACCGGCTGCTGTGGGATGTCGGGCATCAGGCTTATGGGCATAAAATCCTGACGGGGCGCAAAGACCAGATGGACACAATTAAAAAAGAGGGTGGCTTATCGGGCTTTACCAAAGTCTCGGAAAGCCCACACGATGCGATTACTGTCGGACACGCCAGCACCAGCCTAGCCAATGCGTTTGGCATGGCACTGGCTCGAGATGCGCTTTTGAAAGACGGTTTAACGACCGATTTCCATGTCATTCCAATTATTGGCGATGGCGCACTGACCGGCGGTATGGCACTGGCAGCCCTGAACAACATTGGCTACAAGCAAACCAAAATGCTGATTGTCCTGAACGACAACGAAATGTCTATTTCTGAAAACGTTGGCGCAATGAACGCTTATTTTCGTACCCTGCAAGTCCAACCTTGGTTTCAGAATGCCGAAAAAGGTGGCAAAAAACTGGTCGGCAAAGCCTTGGGTGGTCTGGTCTCGAGGGCAAAGGATGCGGCTCGAACTTTTTTTGACCCGCACAGCAAAAATCCGTTTACTGCCATGAACTTGCGCTATGTTGGACCAGTCGATGGGCATAACGTCAAAGAACTGGTCTATTTACTCGAGCATATTAAAGAACTCTCCGGACCAACTGTGCTGCACATTGTGACGCGCAAAGGCAAAGGCATGGACATTGCCGAAGAAAACCCAATTTATTGGCACAGCCCAGCCAAGTTCAATGTCGACGAACCCGAAGAAGTCGGTAAGTCCTACACTTGGTCAAATGCTTTTGGCGAAGCGGCCATAGAAATCTGCCACGAGCGCAAAGATGTCTACATGATTACCCCAGCCATGCGCGAAGGCTCTGGGCTGGTCGAGTTTGCCCAGATTCACCCCGAGCGCTATTTGGACACTGGTATTGCCGAAGAAGTCGCGGTTACAGCCGCCGCCGGTATGGCACTGCGCGGGGTGCGCCCGATTGTGGCGATTTACTCAACTTTTTTACAGCGTGGTTTTGACCAATTGGTTCACGATGTGGCGATTGAAAACCTCAATGTGATTTTTGCGATTGACCGCGCTGGTGTGGTTGGCGCAGACGGTCCAACCCACCACGGAGTCTTTGACATTTCGTATTTGCGGCTTGTGCCAAATGTCCAAATTGGTGTACCAAAAGATGCCACCGAGTTACGCGCCATGCTGAATACTGCCTTAACCATGACTGGACCGATTGCGATTCGTTATCCACGTGGCGGGGTTAAGCCTGTTTTAGCCAACTCGAGTAAACACATCGCTTGGGGAACGTGGGAGCGCTTGGTGGATGGCGACGACATTGTGATTCTTGCGACCGGCAATACCATTGGTTACGCCCTCGAGGCGGTCAAAGGCACACATGGGGTCGGGGTGGTCAATGCTCGGTTTGTTAAGCCACTGGATGCAACCATGCTCGAGGACATCGCCCGCAGCGCTCGAGCGATTATCACCGTCGAGGACAACACGATTGTTGGCGGCTTTGGTAGCGCAGTTTTGGAGCATCTGGCGCACAAAGACCTCAAACCCGAAGTGCGTTTACTCGGTATTCCCGACCATTTTATGGATCATGCCGAAGTCAGCAGCCTGCACCGCCAAGCTGGCATAGACACGGCGGGGATTCAAAAAGTTCTCGAGCATCTGGGCGTAACTTTTGATTTGGTGGCAGCCGATTAAACCAACCTTGTTATTCATAACATACAATCCTCATGAGGCAGCACTTTTTTGAAAAAGGCGCTAGACTATACCTTGTGAATAACTCACTTGGAAATTTTTTGGGGATGCTCGGCTTATCGGTTGCTATCGTGGTTGGTGCTTTTCTTGCCAGCAACGCCATTAAGGAGTCTCGAAGTGATTCGGACATTACGGTAACAGGCAGTGCGCGTAAGGCGATTACCAGCGACCTTGTGCAGTGGAAAGGCAGTGTTACGGCGGAAAGCGCTAATCTGCAAAGTGCAGTGGCGGACTTAAAGAAAAATGTTGGCCGCTTAAAGGCTTTTGTGGCAAGCAATGGCACTGGCATCAAACTCGAGTTAGCCCCGATTTCGAGCGAGCCTTTAACCTACGAGCGTACCAATACCGACGGCTCGAGAACCACCATTCCAGCTTGGCGCGTGCGTCAACGAATCGAAGTCTCGAGCGACCAAGTGCAAGAAGTAACAACTTTAGCCGCCAAAACGGCAGAGAATTTGCTCGCCAATGGTGTGCCATTTGAAGCCGAACTGAGTTATTTGTACACCAAATTGGCAGATTTACGCATCGAAATGCTCGAGGCAGCCACAACCGACGCAAAAAACCGCGCTGTCACGATTGCCAAAGGGGCTGGCGTGGGGATTGGCGCACCGCGCAATGCTCGGGTTGGCGTTTTTCAGATTACGGCTAAAAATAGCCCAAGCGTAGACGATTACGGCGCATACGATGTCAGCAGCATCGAAAAAGAAATTACCGCCGTGGTTTCGGTGGCGTTTGCCTTAAAGCAGTAAATCAGCAAAAACGAGCGATGGGCTTTGAGCTTTTTGACGCTCAAAGCCCATCGCTTATTACCTTAAACCAAGATGAAGACTTTCTGAAGCCCTTGTGAAGTTCTTAATAAAAGTATTTATCGTTGCCCACGTATGAAAAGCCTTTAAGGAAACGAGCTTGATTCTCATGAAGACACTCATATACTATTTCTCATGGACAGAAAACCATTGGTATTGGTCGTCGAAGACGAAAAAGACATCGCCCGTTTTATTGAACTCGAGCTTGCTGCCGAGGGCTATCAGACCGAAGTTGCTTTTGACGGGGTGACTGGCTTATCTAAGTTCCGCGAAGTCAACCCTGACTTGCTGATTTTGGACTTGATGCTGCCCGTTTTGGATGGTCTCGAGGTGGCGCGTAGGGTTCGTAAAACCAGCAACACGCCGATTATTATTCTGACTGCCAAGGACAGTATCTCCGATAAAGTCGAAGGCTTGGACGCTGGCGCAGACGACTATTTAATTAAGCCATTTAGCATCGAAGAACTCTTGGCTCGAGTTCGGGCGCACTTGCGCCGTGTCAATCCAGCCGTCACAGGCGAAGTACGGGTTGCCGATTTGGTCATGAACCTTGATGGGCGCGAAGTTTTTAGAGGCGGACGGCGGGTCGAGTTAAGCGCCAAAGAATTCGAGTTACTCGAGTTATTAGCCCGTAACCCCGGTAAGGTTTTTAGCCGCTTTGAAATCGAAGAAAAAGTCTGGCCCGAATACACTGGTGGCAGCAACGTTGTGGATGTCTACATTGGCTACTTGCGCCGTAAACTTGAGGAATCTGGCGAACGCCGCTTAATCCACACGGTTCGCGGCGTGGGTTATGTGTTGCGTGAAGAGTAAACGTGGAGGTTAAAGGTCAAAGGGTTAAAAGGTTAAAAGTAAAAGGCTTTTCACCTTTTTTCTTGAGGTTTATATGACGCTGCGTTGGCGCTTAACGCTACTTTACAGTGGATTATCTGGTTTGTTATTGGCTTTGGCTTTTATTGTCACCTATGTTGGGGTGCGAAATACCCTTGTCTCGAGTTTCGAGAAAGAACTGGACAGCACCCTCAATCAAGCCATCGAAATCATGAAAGGCAACAAGGATTACTTGGTCAGTCCCGATGAATGGAATGTTCTCTCGAGAGATGCTTATGGTCAAATCACGACTTATTTTAGCGAGCGCTTTATTGCCGAGGAATACTTGTTGCAGCAGCCTTTTCACAGCCGAAATAACAATTTGATTCTCAAAAACGATTCTGATATTACGCTTTCTGTCGCGGCTTGGCAGCAAGTGGAACAAAATAATGCTTACCGGGGAACTGGTACGTTGTCTGGAACAAAAGAAATTATTGCAGTACGGGCTGTTTTATTTGCGGCTGTACCAATCCAACAAGTCGGTACGATGATCCCAATTGTCTTGGTCGGTAAGTCCTTTGCCGACACCCAAGGCATTCTCGAGACCCTGCAACGCGCTCTGGTGGTGGTGGCACTGGTGGGGATTATCGCGGCTGGTTTTGCCAGTTATTTTGCAGCCCGCAGTGCATTAAGCCCAATTACCAGTGTGCGTGATGCCGCCGCCGGCATTGGTGGACGTAACCTCAATTTGCGTGTCCCAGAACAAGGTACACGCGACGAAGTGGACGACCTTGCTAAAACCCTCAACGCCATGCTCGAGCGTTTAGAATCGAGCTTTGAAACCCAGCGCCGCTTTACTGCCGATGCCAGCCATGAACTTCGCACCCCTGTCACTGCGATTGCGGGTCATGCCAGTTACCTGATGCGCCGCACCAACCCAAGCGAAGCCCAAAAAGAATCACTCGAGGCAATTACAAACTTATCGGTGCGCTTGGGGCGTTTAATTGGCGACCTTTTGGATTTGGCACGGGCGGATGCTGGATTTGGAGTCGAACTTGTCGCCACAAACCTGATGAGCCTTGCCGAAGATGTCCATCTCGAGGTTGTGGCGATTGCGGGTAACACCGAAATCGAACTGCTTGGCGACTCGAGCCTCAAAGCCCAAATAGACCCACACCGAATCCGTCAAGTGATTCGCAACCTTGTGCAGAACGCCTTAAAAGCTGGCTCGAGTAAAGTGATTATCGGGATTGCTAAAGAAGAAAATATGGCTCGAGTTTCGATTACCGACAACGGCTCAGGGATTGCTACCGAACATATTTCTAAGCTCTTTGACCGCTTTTATCGTGTAGACAACTCGAGAGACCGCGCTGCTGGCGGAAGTGGCTTGGGCTTGAGCATTGTTAAATGGATTGTTGAAGCACACCACGGCAACATTGCGGTCTCAAGCGAATTGAATGTCGGAACGCGGATAGATGTGCGTTTTCCAATTGGAGAAGTGAGTTTACCAAGCGTGATTAAAACACCAACACCACAAGTTTAGGATTTTAAGTCGGCAATAAATCGTCTAAAAAACTCGAGTTCCATCAACACGTTGGGATTGACTTTAGAAAGTGCCTGAAAAGAACGTTTGCCCTTTTTGTAGATTCGGTCGCGCCCACAGTCTTGGGTTGCATCGGCAAGCGCATCCTGCACTTTGTCTCGAGTTCTTCGCTCGAGACCAGCCAAAGGCAACAATTTAGCCACTTTGAAATCCTTGCCAAAAAACTGCTTCATGGCTTTTGCATCAGCCATCAGCCACGTCTCCATGCAAGTTGCCATGAATTGCACTTGCGTTTCGGTTGTACCCAAAGGTTGTTCCCAGCCATCTCGAGCTTTCAAATGCGCCCAGACCGAAGACAAGTCCACAGGGTCTTCGCTGTCCACAAGCATACAAGCCATCGTTTTTATATCTGCACTCCAAAGCTCAGTCTTAAAATCCTTAAACGTCTGATTTCTCGAGCCACACGCCACAATCTCAATGCCAGTCAAGCCAGCTTTCTCAAGTAAAATTCTAAACGCCTTACGACACTCAATTTTGGTGGCGTTTGTATCGCCGCCACCTTCGACGTATAAAATTACCCTCACCAGCGTGTCCCACCCAATTGACCACGCATCCAAAGCTGACCAAGACGGTATTCCTCGAGCCAGATTTTTAAGTTTTCTGGGTCAAGGCGCTTAATTTGTGTTTGTCCATCGGTTTTTTCGCAAGTGAAAACATATTCTGGGTAATCGGTTAGGGCATCTATCAGGATTTCGGAATGGGTTGTTATAATTAACTGTGTGCGTGTTGCCGCCGTGACCAACAACTGCGCCAGACTCGGCAGAATATCTGGATGCAGCCCAAGTTCGGGTTCTTCGATACAAATAAGCGGCGGTGGCTTGGGGTCACAAAGAATTGCCAGTAAACACAAATAACGCAACGTCCCATCCGATAATCGCGTGGCTGGGATGCTAAATTTGCCCTCAGTTAAAAAAATCTGGGTCGTACCACCCTGAATCAGGACATTAAAATCCGTCAAACCCTGATACAACAAGCGCAGGTTCTCGAGAATCGCATTTTTGAACTCTGGATTGACACTCGAGCGACTTAATACCAACCCAAGATTGGAGTAATCCTCTGCCAAGTAATCGTTTCTCGAGTCGGCTGGTTTTGGATTACGGAGGATATTTTTGCGCCCAAAAGACCATTCGCGGTAAATACGGATTTCTGGATAAATTCTTGACAATTCAGATATTTGCGGATACCTCATAAAGTCTTTAACTTGAGTAATTATCGATTTTGACGATGAGAAAGTTCTTGCTGGGATTTCTTCTACCCTTTGGTCACTGGAAACGATTTTTAATTCAGATTTATCGTGGAAATATAAGGTTTTTTTATTTTGAAAAGGTTCTCCAGAGATAACTTCTCTGCTAATTGATAGGCTTTCTGACCCAACAAGAAAACTAATCTCGTGCATCCACTGAAAATCATAATAGTGTCCGAGTATTTCCAATGAGATACGCGAGATAGTATTACCTTTCCAAGCCCATTCTCCCAAACCACCATTTTCGATCAATTCGCCTTCCAAGTCTCCTGCCATAGCTCTGAGCAAACCAATGACATCAATTAAATTTGATTTCCCCGAACCATTTGTACCAATTAAAACATTTAAGCTCGAGAGCTTTATCGGCTCGGTTTCATCACCAAAAGACAAAATGCCTTTTGGTGTTATCTCGAGCAACAGCCGTGAATCTGACATGACCCCATCATAGCGTATTAAAATACCTTCATGACCCCAACCGAATTCCGTGCTTTTGGACACACCTTAATAGATTGGATTGCCGATTACCGCGCTGGCATCCGCACCCGCCGCGTTTGGAGTGGTGCCAAACCAAACGATTTGCTCGAGCAACTGCCCGCCGTCGCGCCACTCGAGCCAGATAGCCCACAAGACTTACTGCACGACCTCGAGACGCTGATTCTGCCAAGCATCTCCAATTGGCAACACCCGATGTTTTTTGGGTACTTTCCAGCCAACTCGAGCCTAGAATCGGTACTGGGCGATTTGGTCTCGAGCGGGCTTGGGCAACTTGGGCTTAACTGGGCAGCCAGTCCAGCCTTGACTGAACTCGAGCAACGAATGCTTGAATGGATGCAGCAAGTTTCAAACATTCCCACGCACATGAAAGGCGTGATTCAGGACACCGCCAGCACTGCCACGATGGTGGCTTTAATATCGGCTCGAGAACGCAGCACCAATTACGCCCTCGCCCGAGGCGGTTTACAGTCTGAACCTCAAGCCCAAATGATTTACTTTTCGATTCAGTGTCACTCGAGTGTCGAAAAAGGTGGCTTGCTGGCTGGTTTTGGCAAGGATAATCTGCGGATTGTGCCAGTGGATAAGAACTTTGATTTAATTCCAGCCGAACTAGAACGCATGATTCTCGAGGACATTGCACTTGGCAAGAAACCCTGCGCGATTGTCGCCACCGTCGGCGGCACAACCACCACGGCTTGCGACCCCCTACCCGAACTGGCACGGATTGCTCGAGCCTATGGTTTATGGCTTCATGTGGATGCCGCAATGGCTGGCAGCGCCATGATTCTGCCCGAGAAACAAGATTTATTTGCGGGTCTCGAGGGGGCAGATTCTTTGTGTCTAAATCCGCATAAATGGCTCGGTGCGACTTTTGACTGCTCGTTGTATTACGTGGCTGACCCTGAACATTTGGTGCGGGTAATGAGTACCAACCCCAGTTATTTGCAAACCAGCACCGATGGACAAGTGACTCAGTACCGCGATTGGGGCGTACCGCTTGGGCGGCGAATGCGAGCGCTCAAACTCTGGTTTTTACTGCGACTCGAGGGTGTGGCAAAACTCCAAGCCAGATTGCGCCGCGACCTCGAGAGTGCAAAATGGCTCGAGCAGGAAATACGCAACACAAACAATTGGCAAGTCCTAAATCCTGTGCGGCTTCAAACCCTGTGCATTCGCCATGAACCAGACGGACTCGAGGGGGCAGACCTAGACCAACACACCCTTGCTTGGGTGAATCAAATCAACGCAAGCGGCAATGCGTACCTCACGCCAGCTATTCTCGATGGTCGTTGGATGGTTAGGGTATCCATTGGCGCACTCGAGACAACACTTGAAGATGTGAAGCACTTATGGGCATTGATGCAAGAAGCCGTGGGATTGTAAGTTACTACAAAACTTTTCCTATGGCTTTCAAAGCAAACCGCTTAAAAGTCTCAAGTTTTTTTAAGCGTTGTAAATCAGGCAATTTCTGGGCAATCCGAATGGCGTGTTTGGAATCTACAAATTTGTAGCCAAGGTTTTGTTCAAAAAGGTTTATTAACCGACTTTTTGGATCAAGTTCTCGCTCAGGTTTTTTTGGCAGGGACAATTTTTTACGAGGTTTTAGAAGCTCATTCAAAGCCCGTTCATCTGCCAACAACCAAGCCTCCAACATTTTTTCGATGCACAACAAATACACAGGTTGATTCTCGAGTATTCCAGCATTAGACAAGGTTTTCAAGACACTTTGACGTTCTTGAAAACGACAATACGGCATTCCCTTAGTCGGGTAGGATGGGTGCAAATCCCAGACAATAACAACCCGTTCGCAGCCCTCCGCTAGTAAATTCCGAGCCGCAA
This sequence comes from Deinococcales bacterium, assembly GCA_043778225.1. GTDB lineage: Bacteria > Deinococcota > Deinococci > Deinococcales > JAAFIG01 > JAAFIG01. The sequence goes on from JAYWGM010000095.1 coordinate 52,408, forward strand.
TTCCACAGGCTTCGATTAAATCCTTTTTATTGGTCATGGCAACAACTCGAATATCCTTCTCGAGCAACGAAGAATCAAGCATTCGCAACAAATGAGGCAAGACCTTTATTTCCGCACCATCAGAAGTAGACTCAACAATCAGTCCAATTTTCATGCCTCACCAGCACGCAATTGACCCATGGTGTACAACTGCCCTGGATTAAATTTCTCAGTCCATCTTTGCAGTGTTTGGTTATTGCTCGGGTCTGGACGAAAAAATTGTGGCGCACCATCTACACGTTCCACCAGTACAATTTCATTAAAACGCAGTAAATCCAATAAGTACGGCGAATGGGTTGTAAAAATCACTTGAGATTTACCAGAAGTGGTTAAATACCGAATTTCATCTAAAATAAGTTGCACGGTTCGCGGGTCAAGTCCATTCTCGAGTTCTTCAATCACAATTAAAGGTGGTGGTGTTGGATGACGCAGCACACAAAGCAAAGCCAGTACCCGAAGCGTACCGCTCGAGAGTAACCAACCGGGTACTTTGAATTCTTTTTCGGTCAGTTGCAAGTACACTGTGCGTTCAAGTTCAGAAGTAATGCTTGGCTGAATGTTTTTTGCGTATGGCAGAACATACATTAGGGTTTCCACAATGCCTTCAAAAGCTTGAGCGTCTAATTCTCGGATGCTCAACAGGTACTCGGCAACATTAGAACCATCTTTGGCTAAACGCACTTGGCTTGAAGCCCGTTGTCTAGGTCGAGGCAAGCCCATATTGGCTGGTGCTAACTCGAGAAATTGCCAGTTATGAACCATCCATAAAAATTTTGCTTCTGGTTGCGAATCTGAGTTGGTTTTGCGTATTTTCCCAACTTTAACAATCTCTTCGCGCTTAAAACCAACAAAATCCAAATTCTTATTTCTTGCACTAATTTCATAATCTACTCGCAGTTGCTGTTGGTTGACCACAGCACCAAAAAGAAATTCAATCGGGTTGGACAACCAAGTCCGAGGCAAATCTGGAATCTCAATTTCGTATTTTTCGGGTTGAGGTTTGGCTTTTGCCAGAGCCTCCTGATGCCAAATATATTCGATACCTTTCCAGTGCTGCATGGCAACATCTAAACGATTAACAACAATGGTTTGAAAAGTTTCAAGTCCTTCGATTAAACTGCTTTTACCAGCCCCATTATTACCAATAAAAGCTGTAAGAGGCGTAAATTGAACACGTCCACTATCCAAAATTGCCTTAAAGTTCTTCAAACGCACAGACCGTAAATGCAAATTAGAAGCCATACTTCAACCAACCCCCTCGAGCAACACAGCCCGAATTTGACCTGACACACCCACAAAATTATTCAACACATCAAAATTAGAAAACCGCACCACCCGCAAACCAAGCCCCTCAAGAAATGCAGTGCGCTCTGCATCATAAGCCAAACCTTCGGGCGTAAAATGCTGCGAACCATCCACTTCAATTACCACCTTACAAGCGGCACAATAAAAATCCACGATGTACCAACCAAAAGGACGTTGCCGCCGAACTCGAGGTTCAAAATCACGCAGCAACTCAAACCACAACCTCGCTTCCGCTCGAGTCATCTCACGGCGCATTGCTTGCGCTCGAGGAATAAGGGCTTTGGTGTACGTTTTCATCAAAGGATTGTACTGCAAAAAGCAAAGCACCCACGTGGTAACACGCGGGAAGGGCAACAGCACCCCCCGCCGCTTCGCGGCGACCCCCTGCTTCGCAGGGGGTGACTTTTCTAATGCTAAAAGCTAAAAGCCCAAGCCCTGCGCTCTTAGCCCTCCCTGCGAAGCAGGGGAGGTGGCTCGAGCTTGCGAGAGACGGAGGGGTGGGGTTGCCCCGCACTTACTTGATCAACCCATTTCGCACGTCTTGATATGCGTTAAGTGCAGCTAACCTAACCCCTTCGGTGACGAGCGGGAAGGTCTCGAGGATATGTGCAAATTCGCTTTCAGTTAAGCCGTACAGGTGTGCAATTAGCCCGTCCAATTCGGCGCGGAGTTTGGCGCGTTCGGTGGGAATAGTAGCCCCATCCTTATGACTGCCTAAGCCAGCGCTTTTGGCGAGTTCGTCGAATTCTGGTGTGGTACAAATAAGTTTGGCGGCTCGAGTGACAATGGGTTTGAAGCGTGTGTCTCGAGTGGTAAGACGAGGAACTGGGGTTTGGTAGACAAAGAAAAAATTCATTTGTGTTGCAACTCTTTGACGTAAAGAGAAATCTACGATGTAGCTGCTCATGACTGCATCTAAAAACAAAATTTCTGTGTCAGAAATCTCGCTATTTTCAAATTTTAGAACTTGTAAGGAGTTCCCACAAAATACGTCTTTAGGTACGACCATACAAACCATTGTGCGTTCGTTGGTGTTGCCAGTTATTGAGCGGCAACCAAATCGGTAACGCTGATAATCTAATTGTTGTTCTGTGTCTTCTGTTCGTCCGAGTATGGCGGCTCGAGCGGTTTTTTGGTTAAGCCAGTAGCGTGGTTCGGCGTAGTGTGCGTCAAAATGCCAAATCATTTTTCCTTCGTAGAGTGGTAAATCATTTTTAGTTTTTGCAGACTGAAATAAGTGGCTATCATTGGTCATGTCAAATTCTCGAGTCAAAGAAAAGTTCCATGTTTTCTCGAGTTGTTCGCCCAATAACGGAAACAACGCCATTTTCTCGGCAATTTCAATGTCTGTTACCGACTTAAATTCCATTACGCTTAACGAGTCTGGACTTAGCCGCCGTATTAAATCCACATTTATTTTCAGTCCTACTTCGTTTGGAAATAATTCTAGGTCGCTTGTGTTGTGGCGCATAAAAGCAGCCGAGAATTCTTTGGTAAAGCCCGATTTTTCAAAGGTTAGCACCACAAATTTGAAGCGGCTGTCCACATTTTCAAAAACTGTTTTCCGATTCTCAAAACAAAATAAGCCCGTAACCTTTGTTTCGGCAAACAGCATTTCGCGCAAAGGCATTGTGCCTAAGTCGCTGTAAATCCCACTTGGAATTACAATTCCACAAAAACCATCCGAACGCAACAAACGCCAGCATTGTTCGGTAAATAATTTGTAAAGGTTCACATCACCGCGTCCTTGGTGCTGATACTGGCTGCCTGAGCGATAAAAAGCACTGACATGAGGGTATTGACTCAAGTATTTTTCGTACTCGAGCCTGATTGTTTTATCTTTAAGCAGTTTAGCCAGTTCTGCTTGGAATTCCTTAACGCTGGTTGTGCGGCGGTCAACCGTACCCGTGTACCTGCCAACAAATTCTCGGTCTATTGGCTTGAAAGTATCCCACGGCGGATTGGCAATAATTGCATCAAAACCGCCCTCTTTCATGGCTTCGGCAAATTCAAAACCCCAATGGAATGGCTCGAGATTTTCAATGTCAGCGAGTGTCAAAGCACGTTTGGTGGTTTTGCCTTCTTTATTTTTAGTTGTGTCCCAACTGGCTTCTTCAAAGCGAATGCCCTGATTACCAAATTCCTCGAGCAGCATCGGATTCAAGACTTTTAAGGCTTCGGCTTGTCCTTCTCGCAAGTTCTTTTGTAGACCCTGTAAATTTTCAATTCCTAGTTCCGCAGCCCCACGATAATCTTTGAGTTGCCGTAAACGAGTATCAATAATTTCTTGATAAGTTTTTGTTCTTAAACCTGCTTCTGGCGCATCAAACATTGCCAACTGTGCATCATTTACTCGAGTATTAAAATTAGTTTCGTCTATGTGCATTAAGCCAATTAAGCTGTTGCCACTTAAAATATTAAAATCGATGTTCGGTAGTGGCTCGAGGTCTTCGACACTTTTGGCACTGCTGACCATGGCTAGAAAAAGCCGTAATCTTGCAATGTCGGTGGCTTCGGGCATTAAGTCCACACCAAATAAGTTATCGGTCACAATGCGGCGTTTGACCACATAAGTAAAAGTGCTGCGGTTGCCTTGCTGGATTTTCTTCCAATTGTTTAAGTACGGGTCGTTAAGAATATCTATGCGTCCTAGAATTGCGCCGTAAATATCGGTCAGGGTTTTTAGGGCTGCTATTAAAAATGCGCCCGAACCACACGCTGGGTCGAGTAATTTTAACTTCGGGAGTACCTGCTCGAGTAATTCTGTGCAGAGGTTCGCATCGAGTTTTAGGAGCATTTCGGGTAAATCGCTAAATTTCTTTTGGGGTAATCCTGCCACGCCACGCCCAACATTGACTTTCTCGAGAATCAGTTGGTGAATGGTTTGTTTGCATAGGTACTCGGTTATTTCTGGGCGGGTGTAATACGCGCCGAAGGCTTTGTTATTGATGTATTTTTCAAAAATATAACCAAGCACGTCAGGGTTTATTTCGTTATCTTTACCTTCTGGGGTGTCGTCTAAATTCCAAGAGTAATCGCTAAAAAGTTTGAATAAATTGGTAAAGGCTTGGTTTTGTACTTCTATATTCTGGTTCTCGAGTTCGATTCGGTGCGCCAAAAAAAGTCCACCGTTTAAGTATTTGATATGTCCTAGTTTTTGTTGTGTGGCTGCGTCTCGAGCCTCGGGTGGTTTGGCAAATCCTTCAAAAAACAAGTCTTTTAGAAAGTCCTGATAAAAATTTGTGGTTTTGTACGCCTCGAGTTTCTGGTCTAAGTAATTTCGGTTGCCATTGTCGCCGCTTTTGGTGTCTAAAAAACCCTTGGCTTGTAAAAAGTAAATAAACATCAGGCGGTGCAGCAGCACACTCGCATAATGGGCTTTGTCTTTTTCGTTTTCGATGCCAGTTATAAAGTCTCTAAACTCGAGCCGTACCGCATCGAATTCTTTATAGAATTTCTTAGTAACTTTTTCAACATCCAGCGCGTTACCTAGGCGTTTGACAGCTTCGGTAACTGGTAGGTTGCCGCGTTCGTCGAGGTCGGAAATATCCACGAACATTCCAATTATTTTGGAAATAAATAAGTCACCTGTTTGACCTTTTACAAATAAATGGTCGCGGTCTATTTCTTTTTTGCCATCGCGTTTCACCCAGTACCAGAGGCTTTGGGTGGGTGCGTCCAGCTTGTCAGTAAAAATAATTAAGTGTTCAAAAGCCAGTTTCGTAATTTCTTTATGAAAACTTTTACGCAAGTTTTTGTTGGTCAGGGCTGCTTGGTTTTCGATTTGAAATACTTTAACGCCGCCTAGTGTCGCAATTTCTTGGTAATGGCTGGTTATTGTGCCATTTTTAAGGCTCGAGATTCTGGGGTTGCTGGGGTTATTCCAACCTAAATCTCTAAAAACTTCACCAAAGTTAAAATCTTGTAAGTGTTGACGCAGTTTTTTAATATTCATACCAATCCTAGATGAGCGCTATAATTTCGGTAAGACTTCGTTCGCGTTGTTCAGCGATGGTGCTGAGAATATCGTGGAGTGTCCCGACTTTAATTTGCTTGTGCATTGGAATGACAATGTGGGCTTGGGGTGGTCCTGGGTGAGTGAATCTTGCATGACTGCCATTTTGTCGAATGAATTGATACCCTAAGCGTTCAACTGTCCTCGCCAGTTGTTCGCCGCTCATGTCTCGAGGCAATTTCATGCAGCGTTGACCAAGAGTAATTCGTCTTTCACGTAATGCAGTGCGACCAATTTGGGTTGTGCTTCGGCGGAGTCAAAATATGCGCCTAGTGCTTCGCGGATATTATTTTTGAGTTCTTCCCATGTTTCGGCTTGGGTAAAAATTGGTTTACCCAGTGCTTTGGCGTGATAACCGCCTTCTTCTGCGTCGCGGATTTCAAAAATAAGTTCGGTCATGATTTTAGTGTACCTGATTTTTTTTAGATCAATCCTAGGGAACAAATAATTTCGGTGGTTTTGCTGTCCTGTTCGGCTTGAATGTTACACAATCGGTTATCTTCGCGTAACGTCAGGACAAGGTTCATCAGGTCTTCGTCGCTGATACTGTTTTTGAGTTGTCGCCCTAGGGTATCACGGGCATTCTCGAGCAACGGGTAACGGTATATGTCGTCTGTGGCTGCATGAATGGCTTGATTCTCGAATAAACTGCCTTGGATTTTTTCGGCATAATTTTTTAGACGTTGATACGTTTTGAAGCGGGCATCGCTGCGTTTACCAAGTTGTCCGCTCAGGCTTTGGTCTTCGGCGGCAACCAGTTCCATACCCCGTGTTACAAGTTCATGGTGATTCTCGGCTCGAGTTTGACTTGGGGTGTTTGGGTTGCAAGCTGCCATTTCTAGGATTGTTAATTGCGAATACGAAACATTATTGCCATTTTGGTCTAACCACACCAGTGCATCGTTGCCTTGGCTACTTCGGGCATAAACCAGTGCGCCTTGTGGTTGCTCGAGACTGGGAACGTGGCGTTTAGCGGCATAAACCACGTTGGGCATATCGCGGATTTGATTTTCAAAATTTGGATTGTTCTCGATGGCTTTTTGCCAAATGCTGTAGGCATAACTGGCGAGGTCTACTTCGGTGTCGGTTTCACCATCGAGTAAGCCGCTTTTTTCGTTGTATAAGTCTAGGATTATGTTTTCATCATCGTCTTCAAAAAATTGTTCGTCTGTACCGATCACTTCAGCATTTTGTTTTAATCGGCTTTTAACACGGCGGCGTAAATTGATGATTCGTTCGACTCCTTCGGCGGGCAGAAAACTGTAACAAAATATCTTTTCGGCTTGTTGTCCAATGCGGTCTACTCGTCCTGCTCGTTGAATCAGGCGAATAATTGCCCACGGTAAATCAAAATTCACGACAATATGGGCATCTTGTAGGTTTTGTCCTTCGGATAGCACATCCGAAGAAATCAGTACCCGAAGTTCGTCGCTTACTTTTTTATCGTTGCTGCGTGGTGAAAAACGCCACGCCAAGGCAGTTGGGTCGTTGCTCGAGCCGACAACACCCGACATTTTTTCTATTCCTCTGGCTTTTAATTCTCGTTCTAAGTAATGCACTGTATCGGCAAACTGGGTGAAAACCAAAATTTTTTCTTCGGGATGGGTTTTTTCTATCAGGTTTTGTAGTGCCTTTAGTTTTGTGTCAAGGTCGGGATTCCAACGCCCACAGTTTTTTAGCACCTCTTGAATCGCGGTTGCGTCTAATGTTAAATGCTGGTGTAATTCCTTGGCAAAAAGGTCGCTGCGTAACCATTTGAAACGCTTTTTGAATTGGGTCGCATAATCATTGTATATTTCGGCAGCTTTACTTTTCATTTCGGCTTGACTTAAAAAAATAGTTTCGGAGTTTCTACTTTCATCGGGTTCATCCTCATTGCTGGTTTCATCGTCTATTAAGCTCATCTCGAGTAAAGTTTGGGTATTGTCGTCGGCATCTTCATCCGAAAACCTTGCATCTAATAACTCGGCGGTCTGTGTTCCAATTGGTAATGGCAGGTTGTGTTCAAGCGCGTACAAAAATATATAATTACGCAGCACATGACGTTCTAAACTCTGTACAAAGGTCGTGCCACCACTCTCGAGCCGCTTAAAGAGGTTGGTCCGACAAAAACCAATTAAGCGCTTACCAGCTCGTCCTAAGTTCTGAATTTGTTTCTGCTCGAGGGTTGTGGGGGCAATGGCTGGTTTCTCGAGAATGTACTTACCCAGTCCGTAACGTGGCAAGATCAGGTTTTCTATTGCAAAAATAACTTGGCTCGAGTACAAACGGGCATAAGGGTCATTTGGGTTTTGGTCGTCTATTGCAAAGCGTACAGTTTTAGGTTGACGAGTTGGGAAATACGAACGTTTTCCGTTAGCAAAGGTCAGGTAAGCCCGTCCAGTATCGTCTTTTTCGGCGTATATGTTCTGAATGAAACTTCGGGTTCGGCGTACCATAAATAAACGCATTAGTTCGCGCCAGTCGTCTGGGAATTCACTTTTCTCAAAGGCTTTAATCGAACGAGGATTGGTCTGTAAATGCCCAAGTTCATGTTCGCCTTTGGCGCGAATCAGGGCTTCTGGTCGAATTCCAAGGTCGGTCTCTTCTTTAATGAATAACCCTAGTTGGCTCGAGAGGTCAAGGTAGGTTTTGTTATAAGGCGTGGCGGACAGCAAAATACATTTGGCTTTGCAGAGTTCGATGTATTCTTTAATAATTTTGTAACGCCGACCTTCGCGGTTGCGTAAATTATGACTTTCATCTATTAGAACCAATTGGTTTGGGCGTTGTTCAGGTAATTTTTTGACCACCTGAGTGATTGGTAAAACTCGAGCGTTCAAGTCGTACTTATCAATGTAGTCCTGCCACATCTTAGTGAGGTTTTTAGGACAAATAATCAGAGTACGGGCTTGAAAATCTTGTTCATAAAGTTTTATCAGCGCAGTTGCCATCAGGGTTTTACCAAGCCCAACCACATCGCCTAGAATTACCCCACCGCGTTTATTCAAATGATTTGCGGCAATGCTAACGGCTTTTTCTTGGTATTCAAATAATTCGCGCTTTAATTGCTTTGGAATCGTAAAAGAATTGATGCCCGCTCGAGCATCCGCCGAAAGGTGGTATGCCATTTTAATATAAATTTGATACGGTGTGACCGCATTACCAGCCCATGAAGCATCAATAATTTCAATCAGTTCTTGGCTAATGTCTAAACTCCAACGGTCAGCCCAACGATCTTCAAACCAGCCTTGTAGCTTCTGAGCCGCATCAGCATCGAGTACATCCACGTTTAACTCGCCTTGTTTAGCCAATCCAGCCAGCGTTAAATTACTCGAGCCAAGATAAGGCACAATTGGGGTAATACGGTCAGAGCGGTGCATTAGATATAACTTAGCGTGTAAGCCCTGACGTACTGATAATTTCACCACCACTTTGCCGCTTTTTAGTTGCTCACTCAGACGGCGCAAACCTGCTTCATCGGCGTTACTGGGTGCGCCATAAGTCAGTTGTTTCTTAAAATGCTCTGCTGTTTGGCGCTGCAAACGTTTTGCTGTGGCATTATCAAGCTCTTGATGACCTTTTGTTAAATTGTATAAAACTCGCAGTTCATCTTGGGGCAAGCTCTGCATTCCAACCAATAACCGTACTCTTGATTCTGGTGTTCCTGTCCAAGTTTCGATATGTGAGTCCAGTAATTTCCAACCACGCATATTAAAATAACCAACACAAAAATCGGCACGAGATGAACTTTTAAGTGTTGCTATGAGGGTCGGCGATAGGAACTGTTCGATATTATCAAAAATCCTAGGCATCATTTTTCCTTATCATTAACATCCATCATATCCTCAAAATGACTTTTGGCACGCTTGTGGGTATTGATGCGTGAAGCTGCTGAAAGGTAAACTTTTGGGTATGACCGTTACCCCAGCCGAAATGGAACACCTGAAAAAACTAGCCAGACTCGAGATGAGCGCCACAGAAACCGAAGCCGCCGCCAAGGACATCAATAATATCCTCGAGAGTTTCAAAGCCTTGCAAAACCTTGACTTGAGTGCTTTCCCTGAAATGCCACGACCTGTGCCAATGCAAAACATCATGCGCCAAGACGTTGCCGTGGCTGGACTCGAGCAGCGCGAAGCGATGGCAATTGCGGTAGAAGCCGAAGATGGTTTTTTCAAAGTGCCGCGTACAGTTGAATAAAAATCGAACCCCATTTCGGGATTCGATTCAGGCTCGAGTAAAATGTTACGGCATCATTGGACCGGGCGCAGTGACTCTTAACTGTGCGTTTGTGCTGGTTAAAGTGCCAACCGAATTACTGACGACCACATAGAAAAGGGCAAAATCATCTTGGTTGGTTGTAGCTGCAATGGTGTAACTCGAGCTGGTCGCACCAGAAATAAGTACCGAATTACGAAACCATTGGTACGAAATTGGGTTTGTGCCAGTGGCTGTAACACTGAATGTGGCAGGCATTCCAAGAAATACCATTTGCGGACCCGGTTGTTGGGTAATCGAAGGGTCTGGAGCAGCCGTGACAGTCAGGGTAGCGGCAGCACTGGTCACACTGCCAGCCAAGTTGGTTATTACAACTGTAAACTGTGCGCCATTATCGGCAAGGCTAACGGGAGAAATACCGTAAATACTATTGATTGCATTCGGAATCAAAACACTGTTTCTGTACCACTGAAAGCTGACCGCCGTGGGGCTGTTGCTGCTAACTCCAAACGTAGCCGCTTGTCCAACCACCTTACTCAGGCTTATCGGTTGGGCGGTAATGATTGGAATCGCTCCAGGTGTGGCTAACACATTCAGGGTCGCGGCAAAGCTGGTGACACTACCGCCAAGGTTGGTCACAACCACCGTAAAAACTGCGCCATTGTCGGATAGAACAGTGCTGTTCAGCAAATAGCTGCTGGTGGTTATATTTGGAATCAAAACAGCATTTTTGTACCACTGATATGTGACAGGGCTACCACTCGAGACCGTGACCGAAAAGCTGCTTGGGCTGCCAACAAGCACAGTCGTACTGCGTGGCTCAGATAAAATAACGGCTTTTTTGTTGATAATCACATCGCTTAGCACCAAACAAGTCGTTAAGGTTATATCGGTGCTAGAAGCACCAACTTGAACTGTATTGGATTCTTGAGTCTGCGTTGTACCTTTGACTGCCAGCAAGGTGGCAATGGCGTTTTTCTTGATTGGGATGCGAAAGGTATTGGTATTGGCGTTTGAATACCTGATGCTTGTTCCCGAATAGTTAAACCCTTGGCTCGAGACGCTAAAACCAGTCGTAATTGGCAGATTGGCCGAATCCACCAAGCAACCACTGACAAAAATCGTGTTGTAAACTTGGTCGGCATTCCAAAACGAAAAATGGCTAACTGTACCTTCGTAGTACCGATTGGTTGGTGTGCCAAGCAATGTTGCAGTGCCTTCCTCGAGCCAACGCCCCGTGGTTTCGTTAAAGTAAAAAAGTGGAATCGTAGCTGGCAAAGTGATAGCGCGGCTGGCAACTGGAATCCGAATCGTGGCGGTTTTACCAGCGCCAAGATTGAGCTTATTGCCATTTGAATCACTTAGTTCGATGTTTAACGCGCCAAAACTTTCAATGCTTTCTATTTGGCTGCCATTCTGGGCAGTGTAATCGCCGGGCATACTCTGTGGGTTAGCGGCTGGGTCAATCGGTGTAACTTGGGCGGTAATGTTGCCGCTTGCCAGTACACCAGTCGCCGCGTCAACAAGGCTGTTGGCACTCAAAGCAACTTGGGCGGACGAACTCGGAACACTGACAGTGGTATTGACATTGGCGGCAAAAGTTGTGCTGACCGCGATTTTACTTAAAACAACTTGGGTGTCACTAGTCTGATTTTGCAGCACCGCCAGATTTCTAAATGCCGACACATAACCAAGCGCTTCAAATTTTACAACTGCTTGGTCAGTTATGGGAAGATTGGCGAACTCAAAACTTCCATTTGCAATAGTGGTACTCGAGAAACCACCAACACTGATTTTGGCATTGGCTAATGGCAGCGCCGTATCGAGTGCCAGAACTGTACCTGCAATTGTGCCGATGGCTGGCGCGGTGCTGCCGCCACACGCCGATAAAAAGAGTGCGAAAAGCGAACAAGCCAGCAGTAAACCTTTTTTCATGGTGTTTCCCCTTTGTGCTGTCTCGAAGTGGCTCGAGTTGAGATTAGTACAGAACAAAGTCTATTTCTGGGGTCTTAAAAGGGTCTTAATGGTTACTCGAGTTAGCACATCAAAAACGCAACAGTAAACGATTTAAGTGCTTACTGTTGCGTTTTTTTAGAACTCAAGGTCAGTAGGTTTTGACAACCCATTCATCTTTTTCGGTTGCATCTTTATCTGAATAACCAACGGTCAAAATGTTTCCTGCGGCTGTCCAGATTACGCCCCAACTGGCATCGGCTCGAGGTGAAATGGCTGGTGTACCCAAGTACGCATTTGGATTGTCGCTGCCGTAAGTGTTAATCAGTCCGCCAGTCGCCGTTAAGGTCATGGCAAGGTAATCATTTCCATTGGCTGTGGTGTGGCTGCTGCCAGCCACGGCAATTTGACCTGTAGATTTTATTGACATGGCATTGCATTCCATTGCGGGCGTTGAGCCAACAAGTCCATAGCTGGCTGCGCCACTCGAGCCAAAAGCAGTGTCCAAAGCACCATTGCTGGTGGTGTAAGAAGTGACCACACATTTTCTATACGCAACATTGCCAGAGTCTGAGCAGTTGCCAGTACCACCGCAGTTAAAGCCTGTGGCAATCAGTCTTTTTACACCATTGATGTTTTGAATTCCAATTTCTCGAATCACGCTGTCTTGAGTTTGATTGGTCACAATTGCACCATTGGTTAGATTGGTTTCAATCACACCGACACCATCACTTGCCGAAGCCGTCGAAGCACCCCAAGTGTTGTCCAATGTACCTGTGGTCGTATAACGCGCCACTGTAAAAGCCCGCAGTGTAATGTAAGGACTACTACCAGCCGCATAAATTCGGTATTGGTCGCTGGTTTCTTCAACCAGTACATCTTGCACAAAAGCACCTAAAGCCGAATTGGTGGTGGTGTGTCCAAGGAGGCTCGAGACATCGGTTTGGACTCGTCCTAATGTGCCAAAAATCGAATCGGCAGCACCTGTGCTTGTAAAGCGGTGTACGGTAAACCGACTTTCTGCCTGACCTCCGCAGAGGGTAGAACCCACTTGTGCATCCGAGCCACCCGTCACAATTCGGTTACTCGAGTCCAAAGCAACCGAGCTAAAGTAATCGTATTTAGAATCCGAGGTTGTACCAACATACTTTGGAAAACCTACCAGAACCACACCAGATGAATCGTACTTGGTCAGCACAGCTTGGGTATCGCAAGCGGTTAAAGAAGTCAGGTTGCTCCGTCCAACCACAACAATGTTGCCAAGCGTATCGAGTGCGACATCAAAGGCGGTATCGTCAGCCGAGCTAAAATCTTCAATTTTTGTCCAAATAACAGTTGTGCCATCCGAAGCGTAACGGCGCACGGCAAATTGTTTTCCTCGGGTAGCCGAATCGCTCGAGCCAACCACAATAAAGTCACCATTGGCAGCTTGTACTGTAGATTCGGCGCGATTAAGGTTAATTGGAACACCAAAAGTAACAGGGTCGCTCGAGGTGTTATTGGCTAAGTTTGTATCCGCCGCATTTAAGTAACTCGAGACTGAGGCGGTGTTGATAATCGTTCCTGTAGCCGTCCCGCTCGAAGTGGCAGCAATATTGATTGTAAAACTCGAGCCAGAGGATAACGAACCACTCGAGACGCATTTAATGATTGGGAATGTAACGGTACAAACGGCGGCGCTGGCTGGTGTAACGGTTGCCGTGGCGCTCGAGAAGGCTGCTGGAAGTGTATCCATAACTGTGATTGGTCCGGCTGCATCTGAGCCACCAATGTTATCTATTTGCAAAGCGTAGTTGACGATGCTACCAGCTATTGGATTAACAGCAGGGTTTGCATGGGTTTTGATGATTCTAAGGTCAAATGGCTCGATGGCTTGGTTCTGACTGGTGACACAACTCTGATTGTTGCTGTTGTTAAAGTCGTTTGGCAGACTGGCACAGTTGGTTTCGCCGTTGGCAAGCCCAACACTCTCGGGCTTGACTTTGACTCCCAAAACAAGCGGCGGCAGCGTACCATTTGCAGCGATTGGACCTGGGTGTTTGCAGGTCAGATTTGGATATGTGCCTTGTAAGCAGTACCAACCGTTGCTGTTAACTGGAATAAAAATACCTGGGTCTGGCTCAGTGATTGTCCAACCATCAGCCGCTAAGAAAACATCCGCAAGATTTTGGGTGAATGCGATAACAGAACCTGTTGGTAAATTGCTGAGGACATCTGTAATCGTAAACGGACCACTCACGGCTGCGGCTGGCACGGTATTATTGCTGACCACAATTTGGTACTTGCCGGGTAAATCCCAGTAGAACGAATTGGCTGGTGTGGTCAGTGGCGCAATTTGTGTTTTGACAATCGCTAAATCGGTACGAATTGGGGTGTATGGGGTGCAAGACGTGGTGTACGGTGCTGGTCCTAAATGATTGTTGTTGTTGTTGGTATCGCCCAAGAGTGGGTATAACCACGGGCAGTTGAGTTGTGTGGCTGTGGTAACACTCGAGAGCATCTTGACCGTCAGTTTTAAGGCTGGGTATTGTCCAGCAACGGGTACGGGCGGACTGGGTGGGGTTTTTAGGGTACAAGAAATTCCCAAGCCCGAAAACGCGGCTGCCACACAATTCCAAGCTGGATTATTGGCGTTGGTGGTCGCAATATCGTAAGAAAAACCAACGGGCAATGGTGGGTCTTGAATTTTTACGTAAGCTGGCAATGGTGTGCCTGTCACAGTGGCGGTGATCGTAAATTCGCCTGTGCCACCATTTGGACCAAGAATAAATGGCTTAGAGACAGTTTTACCAACAATTAAGTCAAAGCCACTGGTAGAAGCCGTTATGCTGCGCCCCGAAAAATTAATTGGTGCGGGTAAAACTGGGCTGCCAATACCAATCGCAAAGGTTATTAAGCCACTGTCTTGTGGTTTTAGATTTCTCGAGTTGGCTGTGGTCAAAGGCACATTCTTAGCTACTACTGCAAAAATTGGTTTGAGCTTGGTACTGGCTTGAGGCTCGAGTTTGGCGTTTTCTTTGGCTTGGCAGAGCAATAAAATTTCGCTTGGGGTGGTACAGGCATAAAAAGTATTGTCCAGACTCGAGAATTCTAAGTCGGAACTGATGTTAAAAGTGACTTCGGGCGGTGTTCCGACAAATCCGCCAATATTCTTGACAGTTGCTTCTACGGGTTGAATGTCTGTTCCGTCTATAAAACTCGAGCCGAAAATCTCGCCGGTCACACTAAACGAGGCTTGTTGCACTGGAATAGGACAAGCCGTAAGCAGCCCTGCCAGTAGGCTCGAGACTACCAAGCCTTGTTTCAATTTCTTACTCATATATCCCCTTTATATCGTCTCGAGGATTGCTCGAGTCAAGATTGCAATTCGTTATCTTATACCGAATTAACTCAATCACTCTCGTTTGACCCAAAAACGGTCAAACTGTCACTCAAGCGTTAATTCGGTCTTTTATCACTCCTTTTAGTCGGTTAATCAGTCAAAATACAC
>JAYWGM010000096.1:0-12901 GCA_043778225.1 Deinococcales bacterium
ATGAGGTATGTTCAAGAATTACTTTTAAGACTTATGCGACAAGCTCGAGATATTTTAGGGAGGTGCGCATGAAACCAGAATACGCGGCGCACACACCAACGGAAGCCAAAGACCCAACAGCACCTTGGCACGAACTGCTCGAGCATTTAGAGGCTGTGGCAAAAGATGCTGCTCTTTTTGCCAACAAATTTGGGGCTGCCGAGCTTGCACATTGGGCTGGAATGCTGCACGACACGGGCAAATTCAGCAGTGCTTTCCAAAATTACCTGTGGCAAGCCCATGTTGCCGACCGCGATGGCACAAGCCCACCCGAAAAAGGCAAAGTAGACCACTCGAGCACCGGCGCGGTGATTGCTCGAGTCTTAGTCAGCACCACACCTAATGCCGCTGGTCTCGAGTTGCCTTGGGTGATTGCTGGGCATCATGCTGGGTTAGTATCGCGATTAGCCTTAGAAACAAGATTGCACGAAAAATCTAACGATACCGTTCTGCTTGATGGCGCAGCCAAAGCCCTTGCATGGCAAAAATTAGATTTTTTAGAAACCCAACCTCTGCCACTGCCAGAATTTGCTACACCACTCGAGCGCGAATTCTTTGTGCGGATGCTTTTAAGTTGCCTTGTGGATGCCGACCACTTAGACACCGAAGCCTTTGGTAGCCCCCATAAAACCGTGCTTCGCAACCAAACCCAAACCAGCCTGGAGATATTGCTTGAACGCCTAAAAGCCTCACAAATCCAAATTATGCAGCACGCCAAACCGACAGCCGTCAACCAAGCTCGAGCCAAAGTGTACCAAGCTGCCTTGGACGCAGCAGATAAGCCAACAGGATTTTTTAGATTGAGTGTACCGACAGGCGGCGGCAAAACCAGAAGTTCTTTGGCTTTTGCTTTACAGCACGCCATCAAGCACGGACTCGAGCGAGTGATTTATATCGTGCCATTTTTAAGCATCACCACCCAAATCGCCGAAGAATTTTGTAAAATACTGGGCAGCGAGAATGTACTCGAGCATCATAGCGCGGTTAAAACCGATTCGGAAGAAGGTTTAACCAGAGCCAAACTTGCCACCGAAAACTGGGATGCCCCAATCATCATTACCACCGGCGTTCAATTTTTAGAGAGTCTATTTGCCAATAAAACCAGTAAGCTCCGCAAATTACACCGAATTTCTAAAGCTGTACTGATTTTTGATGAAGCCCAAACACTGCCAGCCCCGTTACTGACCCCAATTTTAGAACTATTCCATCAACTGGTGGGGCGGTACCACTCGAGCATCGTTTTATGTACCGCCACCCAACCCGCACTAGATGCAAAAAGTGGCTTCCCAGACCTCAACGCTTTTGAAATTGCGCCCAATGTGCCAGATCTTTACAGCACCTTAAAACGAGTGACCTACAGCTTCCCAACCGAATTATGGGATTACACAAAAGTTGCCAAAGAAATAAAAAATCATCCCCAAGCGCTGTGCATTGTCAATACCCGAGCCGCCGCTCGAGAAATTTGGCAAGCCCTAAACGACGACAACGCCATTCATCTCAGCACCCATTTGTGCGGCGCACACCGCTTGGAGAAAATTCGTGAACTCAAACAACGACTGCTCGAGCGGCAAGACTGTCGAGTTGTCAGCACCCAACTGATAGAGGCTGGCGTGGATGTCGATTTTCCAGTGGTACTGCGTGCTTTAGCCCCTCTGGATAGCCTCGTTCAAGCGGCTGGACGCTGCAACCGCAACATGAAGCTCGAGCGTGGACAGGTGATTATTTTTAAGCCACAAATTCCGACCATGCCCAAAGGCAATTATGCGGTTGCCACCCTCAAAACCCAGAATCTGTTGCAATCTGGGGTAGACCTCGATAACCCAGAAACCTTTCTCGAGTATTTTAGGCAATTGCACCTGACCCAAATAGATACCGATGCCAAGAATATCCAAGATCTGCGTCAGCGCTTTGACTACCCAGAAGTCTACAAAGCCTTTGGGGTGATTGAAAAAGACACCACCCCAATCCTGATTCGGCACTATGCCCCCGAGGTCGTTGCCAAAATACTAGAAGCAGGCGTGAACCGTGTAACCATGCGCCGCTTGCAACCGTACTTGATTAACGTCTATACCCACAAACTTGTGCAACTCGACCGCGCCGCCCTGATACGCCCCTGCAAAGAATTATCGGGCTATGAAAAATTTGAACTGCTCGAATGGGCAGGCAAATACCACCCTCAACTTGGCATTCTCGAGGAGGTGGATGTGACAGAATTTGTGTGTTGAAGATATGAGTGCATCAAAAGGAGGTTATTACCTTGGTTAGCCTAAAAATCTGGAGTGACTTTGCGTGTTTTACCCGACCGGAAAACAAAGTCGAGCGTGTCAGTTACGATGTCATGACCCCAAGTGCAGCGCGGGGTGTTTTGGAGAGTATATTTTGGAAACCCGAAATGCGTTTTTTAATCAGAGAAATCTGGGTTCTAAACCCAATCAAACGCTTTAGTCTGGTTCGTAACGAAGTCAAAAGCGTTGCCTTGAGCCGAGCTGCTAAATCATGGAGCGAACACGGTGGCGGGTACTTAGCCGATGAGGACCGCACCCAACGCCACGCACTGATTCTGCGCGACGTGGCTTATGTGGTCAAAGCCGAGATTGAACTGACCAAACGTGCGACCGACCCGTTACAAAAGTACACAGAAATTTTTAATCGGCGGGTCGAAAAAGGACAAGCCCACCGAATGCCGTACCTTGGCAACCGCGAATTCACCGCCAATTTTAGCCCTGTAGATGGCACAGAAACCCCGATTCTCGAGACCAACGAACTGGGACGAATGCTGTTTGACCTTGAATTTCAAGTTCAGAAAAAAGGCGGGATTCAATTTAGGCAACACAGCCAAAACGGTAGTGTGGTCGTCGACGGAACAGCTACCCCAAAGTTTTTTCGTGCCAAACTCGAGCGTGGCATCCTAAAAATACCATCTGAACTTTATGGAGGTGCTTAGATGCTGCTCGAGCAACTGGTGCAGTATGCGGGCAAACTCGAGCGACAAGGCAAAACCTTGCCGTTTATGTACCAAGAAGCCCCGGTAAAATGGCTGATTTACCTGAATCAAGACGGAGTTTTTGAGCGTTTAGAAATGACCTCGAATGGTTTAGAAGGCAAGAAAAACACTGGCAAAGTGCTGCAAATCCCGCATTTATCGCGCCAAGGTGCTAAAGCCAAATTGCTCTGCGATGACGCGCCTTATGTGCTAAAGATGGCTCGAGAAAAAGACGACGAGAGCAAAGTGCCTTTTAAGCACGAACTTTTTAAGCAAGAACTGCAAGAATGCTATGCCGCCACCGAACTACCCGAAATAAAAGCAATTCTGGCATTCCTCGAGACCCTGCCAATAGAATTGCCCGAAGGTTTTAATGCCAGCGATAGCCTGACATTTGTGGTCAACGGCATCATGCCAATCCATAAGACTGCCATTAAAGAATACTGGGCTGGTAAATTTTCGGTCGCCGAGACCGACAGTAAAGATAAGCCCACTTTTGCCGAATGCCTGATTTCTGGTGAATACGGCGCGGTGATGCGAATTGAGCCACTCAAAATAAAAGGTGGTGGTATACCCAACGGTCAAACCAGTGGCATGAACATCGTTTCTACCGACAAAGACGCATTTGGCAGCTACGGCTTAAAAAGTCTCTCGAGCGCCCCGATTCGCTTACCGTTGGCGGTCAAATACGCCAACGCCTTAAATACCTTGCTGCGCGACCCAATCACCCATTTGCGGGTCGGACCAGCCGTTTATGCGTTCTGGACAAAAGAGCAAGACACACCACCGGTGGTTGAAATCCTCAAAAATCCAAGTGCCTTATTTGCCAAACTCAAAGCCGGGCAAAGCATCCAAGAAGACCTGACCATAACCGCCAGCAGCGAACAGGTCAAAAAGTTAGTCGGCAGCATCTTTAGTGGGCAAACCCCGACAAAACTCGAGCCAGACCAATTCTATGCCGCTTGTTTCTCGGCCTCGGGCAGCCGTGTGGTCCTGCGAAGCTACCTAGCCAGTACAGTTCAGGAGGTTGGCGAACACTTGGCTCGTTATTTTTTAACCCAAGAATTGATTGATACCGAACCAATGGGCGTTTTTGAACTGAGCGCCAGCCTGTACCGCGATGCCAACAAAGAACTGACCACACCAATCATCAGCGCCTTACTCGAGAATGCACTCAAAGGCACACCTTTACCGCACAGCTACCTGATTCGCTTAGCCAACCGCAACCGCGCCGAACAGCGTATTACCAAACCTCGAGCGGTATTAACCCGCATGACCCTAATTTCAATTCGGAGGATTCGTATGGATGAACTGACCGCTTTACAACCCGACCACCCCAGTGTTGGGTATCAACTTGGGCGCTTAATGGCAGCCTTGGAGAGTTTGCAATACGCCGCTCTGGGCAAACTCAACAGCACCGTTGTGGACAGATTTTACGGCGCACTGAGCAGCACTCCGATTGTAGCCTACAGCCGCCTGATGGCAGGAGCGCGAAATCATGTCAGCAAGCTGGGCAAAGAAAGCGCTGGGGCGGCGGTGCGCGAAGAACAGCGCCTGCAACAAATCCATAGCCGAATCTCGAGTATTCCCACCCGTTTAGACCTCGAGGAACAAGCGATGTTCAGCCTTGGCTACTACCACGAAAAAGCCGATAGATTCGCCCAAATCCAAGCCGCCAAAGACCTCAAAGCCAACCCTCAAAACGCCACAGGAGGCAACCCATGAAACACCTCGACTCGACTAAACGCCACGATTTTATGATTCTTTTTGATGTCACCGATGGCAACCCCAACGGCGACCCAGACGCAGGCAATTTACCGCGTGTAGACCCAGAAACCGGACAAGGCTTTGTGACCGATGTTGCCCTAAAACGCAAAATTCGCAATTATGTAGACGCACTGCGCGGCAAAGAAGACCGCTTTAAGATTTATATTCAACAAGGCGCAGTCTTAAATGAACGCAATTTGCGCGCCTATACTGCCCTAAAAAAAGATGCCAAAAAAGCCAACAGCAAGGATGTTTCCGAGACTCGAGCTTGGATGTGCGAAAACTTTTTTGATGTCCGCACCTTTGGCGCAGTCATGAGTACTGAAATCAACTGCGGACAAGTCCGCGGACCTGTGCAACTGACCTTTGCCCGAAGCGTAGACCGCATTTTGCCAATGGATGCCGCCATCACTCGAGTTGCCCTGACCAAAGCCGATGAGAAAGCCAGCCGCGATGGCGAGACAGGCGAAAGCACCGCCTCGAGCGGCACAATCGGGCGTAAAGCCTTTATTCCATACGGTTTATACGTCGGTTATGGTTTTTTTGTACCGAGTTACGCCGCCGATACAAAATTTGATAACACCGACTTAGAACTGGTCTGGCAAGCCCTGATGAATATGTGGGACTTAGACCGCAGCGCCAGCCGTGGGCGCACCGCCTGCCGTGGCTTGTACGTTTTTAGCCACGATAGCGCCCTTGGCAACGCCCCCAGCCACAAACTTTTTAAGCGCATCCAAATTCCAAGCGTTGGGGTAACTCGAGCCTTTGAAGAGTACACCGTCCAAATTGATGATACTGACTTGCCTACTGGCGTGACCCTGACACGTTTACTCGAGGGTTAAAATGCGAAAAATTCTTGAGACCGTTCCAACCCTCGAGACTCCCAAGCTAACCACTTGGGAACTTACCCTAAAAACAATCACCCCAATGTTTGGCGGCAGTGCCAAAACCCGCGAAATAAACGCACAAAACCCGATTCGTCCAGCCAGCATACGCGGGCATTTGCGCTTCTGGTGGCGAGCCACAGCAGGAGCAGCCTTCTCGAGCAGTCAGGAATTATTTGAGGCAGAAAAAGCCATTTGGGGCAGTGGAGAAAAATATGGTTTGGTCAGCCTGCGGGTGCAGACACTCGATAACGGTGTGGAGATCGAACCATCTGAAATTGTCCCAGATAGAGGCACAGCCCAAAGTGGACCAATGGAAAGATTTTTTTTACATCCTTTCAACGAAAATCGTACCGAGAGACTTGCCGAAGCCGTTGGACGAAAAGAAATCAAGTTTCAATGCAGTTTGACCTTTCAAAAACCAACAACACCAGCCCAGCAACTCGAAGTGAAAACAGCCATTCGTGCGTGGCTCGCATTCGGAGGGATTGGCGCTCGCACTCGGCGCGGTTGCGGAGCGCTCGAAGTAACTCAAGAGCGCTCCGAATGGCTACCCGAAAATCTCGAGCAACTAAAGACTTGGTTTTCGGGTGTGCCAGACCGAGCAATTGAGCGGACTTCTTTATTTGGCGGACACTTGCAATTTGGTGAAATCTGTACAGGTAGGCGCGACCAACCACCAGCTTTTGCGGCATGGCGCGAGCTTGGGCAATTCTGGACACGGTTTCGCAAAGGGCATTTCACCGAAAAACATCCGACTTTCAGTGCCATGAGCGGCGCTTCTTGGCATGACCACCGAGAATTGCAAAGTTTAGCTCCAACTGCCCAAGAAATCGAGTTGTCCAAACCATTTTATGGTTTACCACTGATTTATCAAAAATTTCGTGATGCTTTTAGTGGCGAAATAGAAGCAGTTCACCCACATGGACGGCGTATGGCATCACCAATTATTTTGAAACCCATCGGTTTTGCCAATGGCAATGTACGGCCTTTGGTGCTGGTTTTACGCGCCCCCAGCCCAAAACGTATCAAGATAAAGCGCCAAGAGGTTGACTTAAAACCGCCTCATTTTGATCGTGTTCTCGATGCCTTAAAAGCTCAAGACCCGCTCGATGCTATCTACAAAGCCGCCATCAAACACGGATTTGACAATGAGGTGCGCCTATGAGCTACCTGCTCGCTATTGCCATCGGACCAGTTCAAGATTTTATCGCTGCTGCACGGCGTACCGCCGACCTTTATGCAGGTTCAGAGCTTTTAATGGAAGTCACTAAAAAAATTGCTTTGGATCTACAATCCAAAAATGCAAAGCTGATTTTCCCAAGCGAACCTGAGCAGGGCGGCGCAAATAAAATCCTTGCCGAAGTCTCGAGCGACCCGACTGAACTTGTCAAAGCCCTTAAAGCCTTGAGCCGAGATTTTTTACAAAAGGAATGGAGCAAAGCCTACTCGAGTTTTTCGGATAAAAACGCCGTACATGAGGCTCGAGCCACAGCCCAAATAGAGAATTTTCTCGAGATTTACGCTGCGTGGGTGGAGTTAGACGATTACAAAAATTCGCGTTTGCAAGTCGAGCGCTTACTGGCTGGACGCAAAGCCTTACGTGATTTTACGCAAACGCTGGGCAATAATGCAGGCATCCCTAAAAGCCCACTTGATGCTTCTCGAGCCAGTGTTTTGAGCAATCCAGCATTGCTTGCGGATGCCACTGCCAGCTATAAGCCTCTGCGCCTAAAAGCCACCGAACATTTGGACGCAATTTCTTTGCTGAAACGTATTTATGGCGTAAGCACAACCAAAACTGTGATTGATACCCGAACAATGGCGAGACGCGCAAAAAATCCTGCGGTCGTACCCAGTGAGCGCCAAGAAGACGATGATACGACCACCGAAGCCCAACCGTATTATGCAATTTTGCACGCTGACGGCGACAAAATGGGTGACTTGATTGGGAAATTAGGAACACCAAAGGCACATCAGGAATTCTCGAGTACCCTAGCGGGGTTTGCTTCGGGTGTGGAAGCCATCGTTAAACGGCATTACGGTTTTAAGATTTATAGCGGCGGCGATGATGTGCTGGCGTTTTTGCCGGTCAATACTGCCATTGCTTGCGCTCGAGAACTGGCAACGGATTTTGCGAACAAACTGCCCGAGGCTTCTTTATCGGTGGGCATTGCCATAGTCCATTACCGCGAGCCGCTTTCGATGGGTCTTGATTATGCTCGAGATGCCGAAAAAGCCGCTAAAAATAAATCTGATACAGACCCAGACAATCACGGCAATCGTTTAGCAGTGGCGCTCCATACACGCGGCGGCGCTCCTATGACCGTGGTTGAACCTTGGAATAAGCCAGCCTTAGAAAAATTACTTGGGCATTATCAAACACAAACGGTCTCGAGGGGATTGGCTTACGAATTAAAACAATTGGCTCGAGAATGGGATAAAACTGCTTTACCAATGATTGCTCTACAAGCCGAAGCCAAACGTATCGCAGCCCGAAAAGAAGGTGAGACGCTCGAGATTCCACCACTCGAGTCAGTCAAAGACCTTGAAGCTTTTGCCAAAAAACTTGTGTTGGTGAGATTTTTAAGTGGATTAGGAGGCGAAGATGCCAAGCAAGATATTTGATATTCACGCTCCAAGCCCACTGCTTTTTCGGGATGGAAAACCCTTTGGTGCAGCTGGCGGAACAGAAACCAGCGCTCGGTCTTTGGCTGTGCCATTGCCCAGCACTTTGGCGGGTTTTATTCGGACTCAGATTGGAGTAAAAAGCAGTTGGAATTGGAGTGATGGCGATACCCTAAAAAATGCACACACCATCTGTGTATCTGGATTACTGACCAGAGACCAAAAAATTGTTTTGCCCGCCCCTCGAGATGCGGTGATTTATAAAGACAAAGCCCAAATCCTACGAATGATGTGCTTAAAACCGCTCGAGTTACCAAACAATGCTGGCACAGACGCGCCTGAAAGTATAAATCCACTGGCAATTACGCAAGATGTCAAAGCCGAAACAGGGTACGCATTTTGGACAAAAGAAGACATGACGACGTGGTTATTAAACGACACACCAAATGCCGAAAAACTCGAGAAAATAGCGGGTTTGCCACTCGAGACTCGGGTTCATGTGGCAATCAATAAAGATTCTAAAGTTGGCGAAGAGGGGCAATTATTCAGTGTTGGCTATCGCAGTTTTGAATCTAAATCAGAAGCTGGACACCATAGATGGAGCATCCGCACTCGGGTTAAACTGCCCGATAAAACAGCTATTTCTAAACTTGGGCATTTGGGCGGAGAACGCCGTGCAGTGACACTCGAGGAACAAGATATTGGCAACTGGTGGGATTGCCCGACTGAACTCAAAACGGCGATTCGCAACAGTAAGTACCTAAAACTTGTGCTTGCTACTCCCGCTATTTTTACCCACGGTTGGAAACCCGCTTGGCTCGAGGCTACAGACAGCGCCAATATGCCCAAAGGCTTACATGGCCTGAAACTTAAACTGATTTCGGCAGCCATCGGCAGACGCGAGCCGGTATCTGGTTGGAATATCCGCGAGAACAGCGCCAAAGCTGTGCGTTATATGGTTCCGGCAGGTAGTGTTTACTTTTTTGAATTGCTGGAAGGCAACCAAGAAAAAATTCTCGAGAACTGGCTCAAACCAGTTTCTGACAACGAACAAGACCGCAAAGACGGTTTTGGCTTAGCCCTTTGGGGAGTGTGGAAATAATGAACGTAAAAACTATTTTGTGGCAAGCAATTACACCGATTCATACCGGAGTCGGACAAACCTCGGCTGGAGTGATTGACTTACCAATTGCTCGAGAAACCGCCACCAATTACCCGATTATTCCAGCCAGCAGTATTAAAGGCGTTATTCGCGACGGGCGTGAAGGACTCGAGGCATATGGATTTGTGAACAAAGAAATCGATGAACTTGACGAAAAAGGCAAAAAGAAAAAAATTAGTAAAGCCGCTGACCTCAGTTTTACCGACGCTCGAGTCTTGTGCTTGCCTGTGCGTTCATATAAAGGCACTTACGCACTTTTGACTTGCCCGTTGGTGCTGCAACGATTCGTTCGGGATTTAAGACTATTTGAGCAACAACCAAACTTTTTAAGCATTCCAAACCCAAAAGAAACCGAAGCATTGGTTTGTGGAGAGACCCTCAGCTTTGAGCAAAAAATCATTCTCGAGGACATAGACCTAGACTCGAGCCAATCTGCGGAAGCTGAAAGCATTGGCTTACATTTTGCCCAGCAATTATTTACTGACCAAACCGAGCAAAAGATTTTTCGTGAAAGGTTCGCAATAGTCCACAACGATATTTTTGCCTTTTTTAGTGAAACCGCCATGGAAGTCAGCGCCCATATTGCACTTGAACCCGAGACAAAAACCGTCAATAAGAAAAAGGGCGCTCTTTGGTACGAAGAAGCCATTCCAGCCGAAGCCATCTTCTCGAGCTTTGCGACTTCTACCACGGGTAATTTTAGTGAACTCGAGCAGCAAAACCAAGTGCAAATAGGTGGAAAAGCCAGTGTCGGACGTGGCTTACTGCGAATGGTGGTGCGCTAATGCAAACCAGAGCGCAAAAAGATTTGCAAATGGCTTATGAACTGGTCTCGAGGGTACAAGAACAATACCCGGACGCTAAAAACGAAACAAAAAGTATTCACTCGCAACTCTGCAAGCAATTCCCAATTATGGTTTTACAAAGTGGTCTGTGTCAAACACTGGCTTTCCATGCTGACAAAGCCAAAAAAGATGATGCTCGAGCCAAAGCGCATCAAATTATTTTGCAGCACATCGCTCAAATAATGAACGTCGAAACAGCCTTAACAAGCGTACAAACCTGCGGTGTACTCAAATACATATATTTCACACGCCGAATTCTCGAGGCTTGGGTGTTCTTTAAGCGCTTTGCCGTCAGTGCGCTCAAGCTTGAAAAAGAGGTGACGTGATGCTTGCACGACGTAAGGATTTACAACAATACGGCTACGGCGACCATGCAGGCTTAGCGCTACAAAAATTATTAAAACAGCACGACGAAAAAAGCGAATCCGCCAAAGAACTCCTGAATGCCATTGGTCAATTAACCTCGAGTGATGCGTACAAAGCCGCTTTTGAACGCTGGAAACTCAACTTGCCTCGGTCTCGGCTCTTGTTGCCTGCCACAACCAACAGCGCCCTAGCGATTGGACTTGGCAATGCCAGCCCAATCGAAGTTGGCTTAACGATTCATCGGATTTACGGCACACCATACTTGCCCGGCAGTGCGATCAAAGGCTTACTGACTCGAGCCGCCGATGCCCATGGTTTAAGCCCTAAAGACATAGAAATTTTGTTTGGTACAACCGAAAGCGCCGCGCACATTGTCTACTGGGATGCGATGCTCGAGCCAAGCAGTACAAACCCATACCAGCAAGACGTGATAACAGTACATCACCAAAAGTATTACGGTTCGAGCGGCCAAGATGGCTACCCAACAGATTTTGACGACCCAATTCCTGTGGCGTTTTTAAGTGTCAGACCAAACACCAAATTCTGTGTTGCCCTCTCGAGCAACAGCCAAGGGGCTGAGCCGTGGTTATGGCTGGCAGCCGAATTATTACAATATGCCCTCGAGAAGATGGGCTTAGGCGGCAAGACCAATTCGGGATATGGGTATTTTGATATGCGCTTGCCCGAAAAGCTAAAAAGTAACACCGAACTTGCCGTTGAGCTTTTTGACGCAAAAAAAGTCTTGATTTTGCAGATAGATTCTGCCCAAGCCCTGACCAAAGCCGACCCTATTATTGCCGAACTCGAGCGTATTGATCCAAAAATTCGCCGTTCAACAGTCGAGACTTTGCAAAAGCAACTACAAAGTATAAAGCAATGGAATCTCGAGAAATCTCGGTGTCAGAAAATAGCCGCCATGCTGGAGGAATTATGAGACTGATTATCAACACCGTCGGTACAAGCCTGCTCGGCAACGCCAAACGCCATAACCTCGAGACCGACACAGGAATTCTTGCGTACCTAAATCGTGAACCTCGAGCCGCTAGTGCCGAAACCAATGCACTTGACCGTTTGCTTGCACCAAACGACCGTGCCGTGCTGCTTTATAGTCAAACCGTTGAAGGGCAACGCTGTGCTCAGTTAATTCAAGCTCATGTTCAAAAAACGCATCGCTGCGAAATCGAAGAAGTAAAGGGTTTGAGTTATGCCGAAAAAGGCTTTGTGCAACACGGACTTAAAAACTTTGTGCAGATGCTGGCAAAGCATATCCGCGATGCAAAACGCGCCCATCTAGAGCCAATTATCAACGCCACCGGCGGATTCAAAGCCGAAATTGCTTACGCGACCGCCGTTGGCTTGGTGTTTAAGACTCCGGTTTGTTATATCCACGAAAAGTTTGGCGATATTGTGACCCTACCAGTTACGCCTTTTGGCTGGGACTCGAGTATTTTTGCACTGCATCAAGATTTTTTTGATTGGATAGATTCCGAGCCGCGCTCGAGCCAAGACGTACAAACTAGGACGGCAGGCTTGCCCGAAGAAATCAAGATGCTACTCGAGGCTGCCCAAGATGGAACAACCACGCTCTCACCGCTTGGCGAAGCCTACCTGAGTGCTTTTAGGCTTGAAAAAGAGACAAGCACTATAGAGATTTTGGTCTCGAGAAAAGCACGCCGTGATTGGGATGGTTTTGACCCGAGTACCCAAATAAAATATGCCAATGTTCTTGAAGCTTTGCGCTTAAAGAATCGCTCTGGTCGGTCTGAAAAGAAAAGCGGTGGCGGAGACGCGTATGGGTATCCGACAGGACATACCGACGAACGTATCTTCTATGCCTTTGAAAACAAGGCACTCTACATTTTTGAATTTACCAAACACGGGCGTGACTACGACCAGTTTTGTAGCAATGGCTTACGCTGGCTCGAGTATCCACGCCAAGAATTTACAAGGTTTGAGCCATGAACGAACCCTCTCAGATTCCGCTCTCGAGCCTGATGCACTACGCTTACTGCCCGCGCCGTTGTGCTTTGATTCACCTCGAGAACATCTGGGAGGACAACGAATACACCGCCAAAGGTACACGCAACCACACGAAAGCCGATGAACCCACGGTCGAACTGCTCGAGGGCGTCCGCATCGAACGGGCATTGCCACTCTTTAGCGATGCGCTCGAGTTAAGCGGTCGTGCCGATGTGGTCGAGTTTCTGCCCGACGGCACACCGTTTCC
>JAYWGM010000097.1:0-4013 GCA_043778225.1 Deinococcales bacterium
CTTAAACCAAGAAATCAATAAAATGATTCAGCGCCTGCAAGACGAAGGCATGATTCGGGTGGACGACCCAAGCCGCGAAAGCGCTGTGCCAAAAGGCGAGGGCGGCGTTGGAAACTCTGGCGATGCACGTTTTGAGCTGACCCAAAAGAGCATTGACTTTATGGGTTACAAGACTCTGCGCGACATTCTTGGTGGGCTGGGTAAATCCAGTGCTGGTCGGCACGACACCCGCGAATACTCGAGTGGTGTAGAAATGACTGGCGACTTAAAAGACTACGAATTTGGCGATACCTTAAATTTAGATGTGACCAGCACGATGAAAAACCTTGTTTCTAAGGGTCTCGAGAACATCACCGAATCTGACCTTGTGATTCGTCAGTCCGAGTATCAAAGCAGCGCCGCAACCGTAGTCATGCTTGACTGTTCGCACAGCATGATTCTATACGGCGAAGACAGGTTTACGCCTGCCAAGCAAGTGGCGCTGGCGTTGGCACACATGATTCGGCATCAGTACGCAGGAGACACAATTAAATTTGTGCTTTTCCATGACAGCGCCGAACAAGTACCACTCGAGAAACTGGCTCAGGTTCAAGTCGGTCCGTACCACACCAATACGGCGGCTGGCTTACGGCTGGCACAGCAACTCCTAAAGCGCGAGAACAAAGACATGAAACAAATCGTGATGATTACCGATGGCAAACCATCAGCGCTGACCCTGCCCGATGGTCGGATTTACAAGAATGCTTGGGGCTTAGACCCATTTGTGCTGTCCGAAACACTGCGCGAAGTCGCCATGTGCCGTCGGGCTGGGATTCAAATCAATACCTTTATGTTGGCTCGAGACCCCGATTTAATTGGCTTTGTTAAAAAAGTTTCGGAAATGACCCATGGTAAGGCGTACTTTACAACGCCGCACAACATTGGGCAGTATGTATTGATGGATTTTGTGAATAAGCGCGTCAAAACGGTGAATTGAGGTATTGTAGGTTATGATTGTCAGCAATCCAAACATCATGATAGGCAAACCTGTTGTATCTGGAACTCGAGTCACCGTCAAGGCAATTCTCGAGAAAATGGCAGCAGGATTTACCGTACCGCAAATTCTCGAGGCTTATCCGCACTTGCAAATTGAAGATGTTACTGATGCTTTGGCTTTTTCAGCAGTGGGAAACAAATGAAACTAGGTTGTATCCTATTTCTCAAACTTCAAAATATCTTGAACGTCAATGAATTTTCGTTATGTGGCAGGGCGAACACAGGGGTTCGCCCCTACGGTAATTCCATTTCATGTTTTGTAGACCCCTGTGTCTGTCCTGTGGGTATCTTATGATTAAACCAATTGCTAACCCTAAACCCGTTTCCGAAATTGATTTCTCGCAGTTTCCAAGCCCATGCTATGTGTTGGACGAATCGCGTTTGCGGCGGAATATGGAAATTCTTGACCGCGTGCAACTCGAGTCTGGGGCAAAAATTATTTGCGCCCTCAAGGGCTACTCGCTCTGGGCAAGTTTTGGGATTATCAAACAGTATTTGCATGGCACAACCGCCAGTGGCTTGTACGAAGCCAAGCTCGGGCATGAAGAATTTGGCGGTGAGGTTCATGTCTACTCGCCAGCCTTCACCGAAGATGACATGAGCGAAATTCTCGAGATTGCTGACCACATTTCGTTTAACAGTTTTTCACAGTGGACTCGGTTTCGTGAAACGGTCAAGAATGCACCGCGCAGAGTTTCGGCTGGGATAAGAGTCAATCCAGAGTTTAGCGAAGTTGAAACGCCTTTGTACGACCCGTGCGTCCCATTCTCGAGACTCGGTGTAACCAAAGCCGAATTCAAACCTGATTTACTCGAGGGTTTAGATGGACTGCATTTTCATAGTTTGTGCGGCAAAGGCGCGGATACGCTCGAGCGAACCATTGCAGTTATCGAAGCCAATTTTGCCGAGTTTCTGCCACAAGTTAAATGGGTAAACTTTGGCGGTGGGCATCATATTACCAAAGCCAGTTACGACGTGGACGGCTTAATCCGTGTGATTAAAGCCTTCAAAGAAAAATGGGATGTCGAAGTCATTCTCGAGCCAGGCGAAGCTGTCGGTTGGCAAACAGGCTGGCTGGTCTCGAGTGTCGTGGATTTAATGCACAACGGCATGGGCATTGGAATTTTGGACATCAGTGTTTCGGCGCATATGCCAGATTG
The DNA here is from genome assembly GCA_043778225.1 of Deinococcales bacterium. GTDB lineage: Bacteria > Deinococcota > Deinococci > Deinococcales > JAAFIG01 > JAAFIG01. Next base: position 2,196 of record JAYWGM010000097.1, read on the forward strand.
CCTCGAGATGCCGTACCGCCCAGAGATTCTTGGCGCAAGCGAAGCACTCGAGAAACCACATACTTACCGACTTGGTGGCACAACCTGTTTGGCTGGGGATATTGTCGGGGATTATAGTTTTGATAAGCCGCTCGAGATTGGTCAGCAACTTATTTTTGACGACATGATTCATTACACGATTGTCAAAACCACGATGTTTAATGGAGTCAAGCACCCCGCCATTGGCATTCTGCGCGAGAATGGCAGTTTTGACGTGGTGCGTGAATTTACTTATAATGACTTTAAGCAACGGAATAGTTAGGCGTTTTTCTAGTGTCAAATTCGTTCTAGGATTTGAGTCAGCGAATTAGTCAAAATAGACCAATTCGCTTAAACCAGAGGAAAATATATGGAAACCACACTTCATTCGTTATCAAAACTTTTTACAGAACGTTTGTTCAGAATCCCTGATTATCAAAGAGGGTATGCTTGGGAAGAAAAACAGCTTAAAGAATTCTGGGATGATTTAAATCAGCTTGAGGTAGGAAAGAATCACTATACGGGAGTGATTACTTTTGAACCTGTATCAAAAGAGATTTTCAAAAATTGGGAAGATGACGCTTGGATAATTGAAGCTAAAAAATATGAGCCATATTTTATTGTAGATGGGCAGCAACGGCTTACCACAGCAATAATACTGATTCAAGCAATAACGGAAGCAGCGGAAAAATTAGAGATTACCGAGTTGAATTATACCACTCTCGAGGAAATCAAGAAAAAATTTATTCGAGAATTAAAGTCAACGAGCCAAATCCCCTCTTTTCTCTTCGGTTATGAGAAGGATAATCCTAGTTACGAGTTTTTAAAAAGAAAAGTGTTTTTAGACAACAGTGATCCTTCTATTTCTTTGCACGATACAATTTATACTCAAAACCTAATTGGAGCAAAGCAATTTTTTCAACTTCGCTTGGAAAGTATGACTAAAGAAGATATGGAATTTGTTTATAAAAAAGCAACTCAGCATTTACTTTTCGCAATATATTACATAATGGATGATATAGATGTTTTTGTCTCGTTTGAAACAATGAATAACAGAGGGAAAAGGCTCTCTCATCTTGAATTATTAAAAAATAGATTGATTTATCTAACAACAAGATTAGATAACCAATCTTATGAGATAAATGATTTAAGGAAAAAAATAAATGATTCTTGGAAGACTATTTATCATTTTCTTGGAAAACGTAAAGAAAAACTCTTTGAAGACGATATTGTCCTTGAAAATCATTTTGAGTCATATTTTTCAGAACCACTTGACAAAAAAGCTCTAAATTTTTATGACGATATTGGATTGTTTTATTTCAGCAATGATTTTAGTCCAAAAAAATCAAACGACTATATATTAAATGAAATTTTTAATCAAAAAAGAATTTTAAAAAATACAGACAATCCACTGACTTATGGAGAGATACAGCAATATGTTAATAGTTTAGCCAACTATTTTGAGTTATGGTATAATATTTTAAATCCAAAGCAAAGTGATTTTGGTGCTAATGAGAAGATATATATAGAAAAAGTTTTAAAAATCACGCAGAGAAAAAATCAATGGGTTGTTTTTTTTATCGCAGCTTTTTACTTAATCGAAACAAAAAATTCTGTTAGAACAAAGTTTCTTGAGGTATTTGAAAAATTTCTATTTATATCAACTTTGTCTGCTCGTAGTCATTTTCGATTAGATAGAGTGCTAAGAGCGTGTTTATAAAGTGTCAAAACGTCTCAAAATCAACTGAATATTCGCCAAATAAGCCCAAGATTCGGTTGTACTCGGTAAACCCTCAAAGT
>JAYWGM010000098.1:0-62536 GCA_043778225.1 Deinococcales bacterium
CGGTCAAACTGTCGCTCAAGCGTTAATTCGGTCTTTTATCACTCCTTTTAGTCGGTTAATCAGTCAAAATACACAACTGATTAACATAACTTGGTATGATTTCTATCCATAAACCTGAGCAAAAGCATCTCGTAAAATCCCAAAGCCCTGCTCAAGTTCAGCTTGGCTGGCATTGAGTGGCACAAGTATCCGAATCGCGTTGCCGTACATTCCGCATTTTATTAAAATTAAACCCATCTCGAGCGCAACCGTACAAATTTTTGTGGCGCTGTCGGCATCTGGTTTTTTGCTGGTTCGGTCTTTGACCAATTCAATTGCCATCATTGCACCAAGCCCACGAACTTCTCCAACCCCAGCGTATTGCAGTTCTAAGGCTTTAAGTTCAGACTCGAGGCGAATACCAAGTTGTTCGGCTTGGGTCAAAATTCCTTCTTCTTCAAAAACCTCGAGTACCGCCAGTCCAGCCGCACACGCCAATGGATTACCTGCATATGTGCCGCCGAGTCCACCGGGGTGTGGTGCATCCATGATGTCGGCTCTTCCGGTGATGGCTGCCAAGGGTAAGCCACCGCCAATGCTTTTAGCAGTTGTGGTGATGTCTGGGGTCACACCACTGTGTTCAATCGCAAACATTTTGCCCGTCCGTCCATAACCACATTGGATTTCATCATTGATAAAAAGAATGCCGTGCTTGGTGCAGATGTTGCGTAAAGAGCGCAGATAGGCGGCTGGAGCGGCATTAAAACCACCCTCACCCTGAACTGGTTCAATGATAATCGCGGCGACTTGGCTCGGGTCTATTTGGGTATGGAACAGCAACTCGAGTCCATCCAAAGCATCCTTGGTGCTGATGCCGTGGTACGGAATCGGAAACGGGGCTTTGTAGACTTCTGGGGCAAAAGGTCCAAAGTTTTGTTTGTAGGGTTTTTGCTTACCTGTCAGGCTCATGCCCATCAGGGTACGCCCATGGAAGCTGTTGTCAAAACTGATAATTGCGGGGCGATTGGTAAAGGCTCGAGCAATTTTAATCGCGTTCTCGGTGGCTTCCGCACCGGTCGAGACAAAAAAAGTTTTATTGCTGTGTCCTTTTGCCACGGGTATCAAGCCATTGAGTTTTTCGGCTAAACGAAGATAACTTTCGTATGCCACAACCTGAAAACAAGTGTGGGTAAACATCTCGAGTTGCTGCTTGATGGCTGCCACAACTTTAGGGTGAGCATGACCTGTATTGAGGACACCAATTCCACCCGCAAAATCAATAAAATGCTTGCCATCCACATCCCAAAGGCTTGCCCCCGAGGCTTTAGCTGCAAAAATGGGGGTTAAAGCAGAGACACCACGCGGAATGTGGCTATTGCGTAACTCGAGTAGGGCTTGATTTTGCGAGCTTGCCGATGCTGGTCGTTCTAGGATTGCTGTCATAAATACCTCGTGGAAGTGGACTGTCATTTTGACTTCGTGAAAGTGGACTGTCATTTTGACCTAATGGCGTTTGAGTTTGCTAACCCGAATTTGATTAGTCGTATAAATATACATTATTTTGCATAAGTATGCAGATTTTAACTCGTCTTACCACCGACGTGTCAATCGCTGCATCAAAAAATTAGAATTACTGTAATCACGATACTATAGACCTCTTGCATAAATAATTTCCATCGCTGAAAACAGGATGATGACAAGCGTCACCCCTACAGACAATCGATTTTTGTAGGCGCGAACCTTGCGACCATGCCCGATAGGTGCGCGTTTATGGTCAAGAAGCGACCATGCCCGATAGGTGCGCGTTTATGGTCAAGAAGTGTTCGCCCTGCTAAAAATGAATGATTTGGACTTATGCAAGAGGTCTTATTTATTCGAGCCAATGCCACACCCTAACCTACCGACTTGGGCGACTCGAGCCTTGAATTGGTTTTTCTTCGAGTGACCAAGAAATATAGTGGCACTGGCGGTGCGGCTGAGGCAATAAACAACCGTATTGATGAGCTTTTGATGAAAAACTCAAGAAGAGTAGCCCAATCCATCACACCACCCATGAGAAGATGATATTCTTTACTTTAAGGAGTCATCCCTAAAGTTATGCAAAGTATCTCTTTCAGCCGTTTGGCTGTGCAAATTTCCCCAAAGGAGTCATTATGGATCAATTACTTATTGGTCTGCTTATTGGCGCTTTCATCGGGGCTGGAGTCATTTACGCCGTTCTCAATGCGAATTTTAAGCGCATTCTCGAGACTCGGAGCAATGCTGATACGGAAATTCGTGAAGCCGCGCAACGTGAAGCCGAAACCATCCGACGTGAAGCCGAAGCAGTTAAACTACAAGCCACCGCCGTTAAAGAAAAAGCTGAGTCCGATGCAGCCCGCATTAAGCAGGATGCTGAGTTACGCGCTCGAGATGATGCCCAAGCCTTTCAGAACAAGTTAGAAACCGAACTCAAGACCAAATTTGAACTCGAGGCAACTCGAGAGCGGGAAAACATTAAAGCCGATCGTGAAACCGTCAAGGCTGACCGTGATGCGCTGAAATCCGAACGTGATGGGTTGCGTTCTGAGCGTGAGGAACTGCGGCTCGAGGGCGAACGGCTTTCAAGGCGCGGTGAGCAATTGGATATTCGGGTCAGTAAACTCGATGTACTCGAGGAAGCCTTGGAAACGGATAAGAAACGCAATGCCGAATTGCAACTCAGCTTGGAGCAAAAAATCCATGAATCCGAACTTAAACTCTATGAGGTTGCTCAATTAACCCGCGAGGCTGCGGCTAAACAGATTCTCGAGAAGCTGGACGACGAACTCGAGGAAGAAAAAGTGGTGCGAATCCGCACCATGATGAACCGTGTCAATTTAGAAGTCAAACGCCAAAGCCAAAGCATTATCGCCCAAGCAATCCAACGCAGCGCCTCGGAAACCACCGCCCAAATTAGTGTAAGCGTTGTGCCAATTCCGTCCGATGCGATGAAAGGCAGGATTATCGGGCGCGAAGGTCGAAATATCCGCGCTTTTGAGGCTTTGACGGGCGTGGATTTAATTATTGACGACACCCCCGAAGCTGTTATTTTAAGCAGCTTTAACCCAATTCGCCGTGAGGTTGCGGTCAAAGCCCTCGAGCAATTGGTTGGTGACGGACGGATTCATCCGACTCGAATCGAAGAAGTGGTACAAAAAGCCCAAGACGAAATGAAAACCTATATTCTCGAGCGCGGCGAAGAAGCCGCCATCGAAGCCAATGTGGTTGGACTCAAACCCGGTTTATTGCAACTCATGGGCAGGATGCACTTTCGCACCAGTTATGCCCAAAATGTGCTAAAACACAGCATTCAGGTGGCGCACTTAACTGGCATTATGGCAGCCGAACTGGGCTTAGATGCGGTCTTAGCGCGTCGGGCTGGATTGCTGCACGACATTGGCAAAAGCATAGACCGCGAAATCGAAGGCACACACGTGGACATTGGCATTACCCTCGCCAAACGCTTCGGTGAGCCATTTGAAGTGATTGACGCGATTGCTCACCACCACGACCCAGAGAATGGCGAAACAGTCTACAGTGTGTTGGCAGCCGCCGCCGATGCGATTAGCGCCGCACGTCCGGGCGCACGGCGCGAAGACCTCGAGACGTATGTTAAGCGCTTGCAGCAACTCGAGACCATCGCGGTTTCGTTTCCCGGTGTGGAAAATGCCTTTGCGATTCAAGCCGGACGTGAAGTGCGGGTGATTGTACAACCCGATAAGGTATCCGACAGCAAAGCCACAATGCTTGCCAGAGAAATTGCCACGCGCATTGAACAAGATATGGAATACCCCGGGCAAGTCCAAGTGACGGTAGTGCGTGAAATGCGGAGCGTTGAATACGCAAGGTAAAGATTATGATTCCAAAAATCCTCAAACCCCTCGAAGTTCAACTTGAGGGGTTTATGTTAAGTAAAATCACCATTGGTAAATCGGGAGCTGGTGTTTGGCAAGCCTCTCGAGACAAAACAAATTGGTTTATCAAAGCGCAAAAGAATACTGTTGATCTCGAGATTGAAGCCAACAAAATGCGTTGGTTTGCAGCTCAGGGCATTCAAGTCCCAACTGTGATTGATTACCTCGAGACAAGCAACACCGCTTTTTTGATTACTCAGGCGCTTACAGGTAAAGATGCCACCCAGTCAGATAACCCTCGAGCAACCGCAATCGCCATAGCACACTTCCTGCACCATTTGCACAGCCTAAAGCATAGAGATTGCCCATTTGACCGAACCCTCGATAATACCCTCCAGATTGCAAAGCACAACTTACTCAACGGCTTAGTGGATGAAGCAGATTTTGACCTAGCACGACTTGGTACGCCCGCCGTTCACCTCTATCAGCGATTACTCGAGCAACGTCCAACCAATGAAGATTTGGTGCTAACTCATGGCGATTTTTGCTTACCAAACATCATTATCGAGAAAAACAGTGTTGTAGGCGTGATTGACCTTGGGCGTGCAGGCATCGCTGACCGTTACCAAGATATTGCTTTAATTCTCCGCAGTATGGCAAGCAAGATGAACCCAAGCTTTCATGGCTGCACCGACATTTTTACCTACGAGTATGGTATTGACCTCGAGTCAGACAAGCTCGAGTATTACTGTTTACTGGACGAATTTTTCTGATGTTTATTAGGGCTGCGCGACAGTTTTAGCAGATGAAATTCTGTTCTTCGCACAGCATTATTTCCAACCTCGAAATTGGTAGTACCGCTCTTTGGGTTCTCCTGTTAGACCATGAATTCCATGTTTAGGTAAATACCAACCATGAATCACCAAGACCAAACCTATCAGTGAAGCCAAAAACACATAGAACCATATCCGACCTGCAAGTGCTGAAATGGCAATTGAGAGACTCCAAAAGAGCAGTATCTTGATGACTTTGCGTGATTTTGGAGTGCGCTCTTCAAAGTGTCCAAAGAAAATGTTTCCAATGGCAAATATGCTGCTGATAATCGCAATTTCAAACCAGTAATCCATTTAGACCTCTTGTATTAGTCATACCTAAATTATAATTTAGGTATGACTAAATTTCTAGGGACTTTTGAGTTGTATTTCTTTATGCTCGAGAAAAAAGAAATACAAGAAAGTTCAAATGTATTTATAGGCGCTCGAGATTCAGTTTGCACCTTGACACATTGTCAAAGTCAAGGGCTGTGAATAAATTCCTGCACCGCATCCTCGAGACTGATTTGGTTGGCATCCACTGTCGTTAAATACTGCTGCAAAAACCTGACCAGAAAACCTTTGCCCTGCACAAACTCGAGCCTGAGCAAATGCCCAAGCGCACCGATTTCTTGCACATACGCATTGCTAAAATCTGCCAAAGCGGCTTGGCGGTCATACACCACAAACCGAGGCTCGAGTGACCAAGTTGTAGTCTGTGTCAAAATCGCATACTGGGCTTCTAATCGCCCACCAAGCGGTAAGCCAGCCGACTCGAGACTCCAAAGTTGGCGGTTATCCCAATGCTTTTCAAACCACTTATGGTTATGTCCACGTACAATAAACGGCTCGGTTGTATTTTCAAACATGGCGCGGAGGTCTTCGGTACTCGAGTCAACAAAAATACTTTCAGACAGGCTTTTTGGCGTTGCATGGGTAATCAGTAAATCAGATCGGTGCAAAACTCGAGGCAGGGTTCGCATCATCTCGAGGTCAGTCTGGCTAAACTGAGCTTGTGTCCATCGGACACTCTGAAAACGTTCTTGATGAAGCGTTTCTGTACTGCCCACCGAATAAACATATTCTTCATGATTGCCTTGCAGCACCACACAACCAAGCGACATCACCAGTTCAAAACATTTTCTCGAGTTTGGATGGATATTGACGGTATCGCCAGCGATGATAATTTCATCCACGCCTTGGGATTTAACATCCTCGAGTATGGCTTCGAGCGCATGGATATTGCCGTGAATGTCTGAAATAACCGCGATTCGCATATCAGTAGTTTATCGCCTCAAGGTCGTAGGTGCGCCACATATACCAAGTCGCCACGGTGCGGTACGGTTGCCACGGCTCAGCAAGTTGGCGCAGTGCTGGCAGCTCGAGTTTTTCACCAGCGTTATAAAATTTATACATCGCTTTGACCAAGCCTAAATCACCGAGTGGCAAAACATCTGGGCGCTGCAAGTGAAACATCAAAAACATTTCGGCAGTCCAGCGTCCGATGCCTTTTATTTTTACCAGGTCGGTAATAATTTCTTCGTCGGTCATGGTATCCCAAGTGGCTCGAGTTGGCTGATGCTCGGCAAAATACTGGGTTAAATCGGCGGCGTACAACCCTTTTTGGCGAGTCAGACCAAATTCTCTAAACTGCTCAGGGGTTTTTAGGAGCGCATTTTCGACGGTCATACCACCAATTCCAGTCTCGAGCCGTTTCCATACCGCATCGGCAGCTTTGACCGATATTTGCTGCCCAACAATGGCTCGCATTAGGGTATGAAAGGCATCGTTGCGTCCCTGCATGGCTTCGCCGTGGTACTCGGCAATTATTTTTTTCAAGACGGGATCAGATTTGGACAAGGCTTTTTTGGCATCATCCCAATATTCCGGAGCGCTCATAGAACACCTTTCTCGAGCAGCAAGGCTTCGAGGTCGGCTTCGGACAAAACCTTAACCCCAAGTTCATTAGCTTTCTCGAGTTTAGACCCAGCACTCTCGCCTGCCAGTAAATACGATGTTTTTTTGGTGACGCTGCCCGTGACCCGCGCTCCAGCCTGCTCGAGTTGGCTTTGGATTTCGTCTCGAGATTTGGTCAGTGTTCCCGTAATCACAAAAGAAATTCCAGCCAGTGCCGTACCAATTGGTTTGACATTACTGGTCATGTTGACACCTGCCGCCGTCAGCCGAGCAATCAGGTCTTTGATACGGTCTGAAGCGAGTCCAGCCAGTAAATTCTGAATAATCGTACCGCCCAAACCCGATATTCCAGTCAGTTGACTTTCAGTCACGGCTTGTATGGCAGCCATATTAGGAAAGGTTCGCTCAAGAATGGTGCTGACCTTATCGCCAATTAACGGCATTCCAAGCCCATAAATCACCCGAGCAAGACTTTGAGATTTACTATTTTCTATTTGCTCAAGCAGTTTAACCGCGCTTTTATCGCCCATGCGCTCCAACGCCGAAACTTTTGCTAACTCGAGGCTGTACAAATCGGCAATGTCACGCACAAGTCCAGCATCCAGCAGTTGTTGCACCCGTTCGTCGCCCAGCCCTTGAATATCCATCACATCACGGCTGGCAAAGTGGCGAATACCTTCAAAAACTTGGGCTGGACAAGAATTATTGGTACAAAAATGATGAGCGCCTTCTCGAGTCAAGACTGAATTGCATTTCGGGCAATGAGTCGGGAAAACCCAAGGCACGGCACTCGAGCCTCGAGCTTCAGTGACTGCCCGTACAACCTCGGGAATCACCCCGCCAGCTTTGCGAATCACAACCGTATCACCAATATGTAAACCCAGTCCGTCTATAAAATCTTGGTTATGCAGGGTTGCCCTCGAGACCGTGCTGCCCTCGAGTGAGACTGGCTCGAGTTCGGCAACTGGCGTGATTTTTCCTGTGCGCCCAACTTGCACTGTGATTTCTCGCAGTTTGGTCAAGACTTCCTCGGCTGGGAATTTATAGGCAATTGCCCAACGCGGCGCACGACCTGTCGCGCCAAGTTCTTCTTGCAAGTTGAGTTCTTGAATCTTTGCCACAGAGCCATCAGCATCAAATTCGAGGTTAGCTCGGGCAGCGGTCATTTTTTGGTGATACGCTTCGATACCCGCTACGCCATCCACCACTGCAAAATCTGGCGAGATTGGCAAGCCAAGCGCTTTGAATTTCTCGAGCAAACCACTTTGCGTGGTCACACCCAAAGCACGGTTATCGCCGCAAGCATAAAAATAGACCTTTAAGTTGCGCGAAGCTGTGGTGGCAGTATCCTTTTGGCGCAGACTGCCCGAAGCGGCATTGCGTGGATTCTTAAATAGCGCAGCCCCTCGCGCCTCGAGTTCGGTGTTGATTCTGGCAAATTCTGCGCGGGATAAAAACACTTCACCGCGCACCTCGAGGTCAATGGGTTCGGACAGGGTTTGTGGGATGCTGGGAATCGTCAGGATATTCTTGGTCATGTCCTCGCCAGTTTCGCCATCGCCTCGAGTAGCTGCCCATTGGAGCTTACCGCCAAGGTAGAGTAAATTAATCCCCAGCCCATCAATTTTAAGTTCGCAAGTGTACTGCCTCGAGATTCCTTTAACACCCATAACATTATTCAGGCGGTCTTCAAAACTCTCGAGGTCGGACAACCCAAAAGCATTATCTAAACTCTGCATTGGCGTCGGGTGCTTAATTGGCTCGAATAAAGTTCTGGCTTTGGTGGCGCTGCCCACTTGTTGTGTCGGACTATCTGGCGAAATTAAATCTGGATTGGCTGCCTCGAGACTCCGCAATTCACGCATTAAAATATCGTACTCAGCATCGGATAAGTCTGGATTATCCTGTTCGTAATAGGCAACATTGGCGCGGTTAAGAATCTCGTGTAACTCGAGAACTCGGACTTGGGCGGTATTCATATGTAAATAGCATAACAGATTTGAATCTAAAAAGTTGAATTCTAAAAAAACGTTATACTCTAAGCGTGCAGACACAATTACCCAACTTAACTCAGAATCTAGCTCTAAAAATGCACCCCGATTCACGCGGTGCTTTCACCGAACTTTATCGCCAAGAATGGGATACCTCGATTGATCCTATTCAGTGGAATCTGGTGCGTTCCCATGCCAATGTCCTGCGTGGGGTTCACGTTCATATAAAACACTGGGATTATTTAATTATCAGTTCAGGTGCAGCCATTGTTGGTTTACGCGACCTAAGACGCAACTCACCAACATTTGAACAAACAGTGATGATTGAACAAAATGGCAATCACTTGAGCGCCCTAATCATTCCTCCAGGTGTAGCCCACGGTTTTTATTTTGTCGAGCCATCAACCCATATTTATGCTGTCTCGGAATACTGGAATACGCAAGATGAGCTTGGTTGTTATTGGGGAGACCCAGCCCTCGATATGGACTTTACCAAGCACCAACCCACACTCTCGCCACGAGATATGAATGCCCAACCGTTAGCAGTCTTAATGGATCAACTCGAGCCAATGCAAAAATCTTTTGTGTATTAAAAATCTAGACCCGCCAAAGTTCTTAATTTTGCAATGGTTTGTACAATCAGTAGCCCTTCCTGAACACCGCTTTTAGGGGCAATTCCGCCCTGTAGAAAACCAACAAATTCTTTAAGCTCGGCAAGCAACGGCATATTTTTACCAACCACACGTTGTTCTGTACTTGGGCTGGACTGCCGAATATTTCCTCGGTCTTGAATAACTGTAATAAAATCATCATAACCGTCTTCTAATTCGGCATACCCCCATTGGCAATGCAAAACAAAACGGCGCTTATAATTTACAAAACGAGCTGAAACCTCCATACTCAGCCAAGGCTTTTGCCCCAACAATGCCCGCAAGGAAACCGATTCGCCCGTCACCTCAGCAACCGCCGCCATTGGCTCAGGAATATGCCCAAGAATCTCGAGCGCAATGGATAAATCATGCGGTGCTAGAATCCAGATTGCATCTGTATCCAAATGCGGATTACCCCAACCGACTCGAGTCGTGGTCAGCCCAAGAACCTCCCCCAATTCACCTGAACGAGCCAGTTCTGCCAAAGCCAGAATTCCAGCATGATAGCGCCATTTATCCATCACAAAGACCTGTCCCGTGCCAAGATTAGCTATTTTTTTGGCACTTGAAACTGCATTGGTCATTGGCTTTTCTACAAAAATCGGCTTATTAAAAGGTAGCAATTGCTCGAGAATTTCGCCATGGGTCGTGGTTGGTGTAGCAACCACAAAACCATTCACGTCAGACATCTCGGACAGGCTTTTCACAATCCGCGTGGCATTGTTCTGCTTGGCACGTTCAATACTCTCAGCAGACCTCACCAGTACGCTAACTTCACAGCCTAGACTGCATAAATCGCGTAATATAAATTGCCCCCAGCGTCCGCAACCAATCAAACCGATATGAGGTATGTTCATGAATTCCTATCGTATACTGTTGACATGAGTCGGGTGGACAGTCCACAAATTTCGGTCATTATTGCAACGTATAATTCTAGCCAAACGCTCAAGTATACAATTCTAAGCGTACTTAACCAAGATTTCCAAGATTTTGAAATTTGGATTGTGGGCGATGGTTGCACTGATAATTCAGCTGAAATTGTGGCTGGTTTTCAAGATGCTCGAGTCTACTGGCATAACTTACCTGTCAATAGTGGAAACCCTGCCGATGCAAATAATTTTGGCTGTTCCCAAGCCAAAGGACAGTACATTGCTACACTTGGACACGATGATTTGTGGTTTCCATGGCATCTGAGCCGAAACCTTGATTATCTAAAAAGTACAAATGCCGATTTAGTACACTCGATGGTTGCCTATTTTAGTCCAGAGGGCTTCCAATATATTTATGGTCCAATTCCACACACAAGAACCCGAGCTAACATGGGGTCGCCCTGTTCTTCGTGGTTATACAAAAAAGGACTTGAAACATGGCAAGCAAATCCTTACCTCAATCTCGGCATTGATTCTGATTTTTGGTTTCGAGTGGTAAAAAAAGGTAAAAGAATTGAATTGCTCGAGTCCTTGAATGTCATTAAATTTCCTTCTCACGATTGGAATCTATATGGAAAACAGCAAAATACGCCAATACAAGCCGAATTTTTAGCAAAGATAGAAGCCGATTCAGTCAAATTGTATCACTCTATACTGTTACAAGCCGCAATAGCCCTAGCACGGTCTCAAAACGAAGTATTGCCAATCCACCAAACGATGCGAAAAGCTTTTCGGAAAATCATCCATCGTATCATTCTTGATTATGGATGGAACACCTTTCCACTCTCGATTATTCTTGCATGGTATTTACGTTATATACGCCAAAAAATACGAATCAAGCGCGGCTTAGAACACCAAGAATTGGCAATTCGGCAACCAAAAAAAACTTAAACTGACTCAAGCCACGGCAGAATCTCGAGCAGTTCTTTACACTCGAGGTCTGCTTGAACGGTCTTGGGCTTAAAGCCACGGTCTAGCCAGACAGTTTTCATCCCAGCGTTCTTTCCACCTTGGACATCGCGCTCTGCGTTATCGCCTACCATAACGCAATGCTCGAGCGGCACATCCAGTTCGTTCGCCACCCAATCAAAAATTCCTTTTTCGGGTTTGCCTATTGCCACCTCGCCAGAAATCGCTACCGCCTCGAACCAAGTCTCGAGTCCCGAGCCATGCCATTTTTTGCGTTGCAAGGCTGCAATTCCGTTGGTCACAATACCCAGTTTGTACTTGCCGTATAAGCTCGAGAGTAATTCGTCGGCATCGGGATAAAGCGGGTATCTCGAGCGCAAAGCTGTCCAACGTTCGGAGAGTTCGACCGCATCGGCATCCAAATCGGTTTCCTCGAGTGCTTCTAGCCACGCTAAAATTCGGATTCGGTTCATTTCGGTCTCGAGAATCCGTTCTGGCTCGATGGCAGCGTTATAATCTGCCCATAAACCCTCGAGCGCACTGTGACCAATGCGCTTAGCATACTCGAGTGCGAGGGGCGGCATGGTTAGCCACAGCCGCTTGGCGTGAGCCTCAGCAGCCAGCGCCAAAGCTATGGCTTTTTGTGGGTCTCGAGTCACGGTTAAAGCCGTGATTCTAAAAGCGTGGCGCACCACAGGTTCATCCAAGATCAGGGTTTCGTCCAAGTCGAATAAAATAGCTTCAATCATTTACCCACGCCCAGAAGTGAACAACAAGTTCAGCAAGAAAAACACCGCCACAATTCCACCAACCACCAGCAGTAAATGCGGCAAAATAATGCTGTAGGCGGCTAAAGTCAATGCCACAAAATCCTTAAAATCGGTTTTGAGTGGCACGACATCATCCGAAGTTTCGGTGATTGGCGAATCGTTGCGGTACACGCCTTGGGGTAAGTCTTCTTTCATGGCTTTATTTTACGCTTTCTCGAACCAAAAGTGACACACGCCTTGGGGTCTCTCGAGTAAACTAATTCCATGTTTGAAATTACGCGCCGTAAAACTGTGGCTGTCAACATTGGTGGAATCATGATGGGCAGCGACCACCCAATTGTGGTGCAGAGCATGACCAACACCGACACCGCCGATGCCGTCAAAACCGCTTCGCAAGTGATTGAATTAGCGGCGGCTGGCTCGGAAATTGTGCGAATTACGGTCAATAACAAAGAAGCCGCCGAGAAAGTCCCAGAGATTAAACAACGCATCGAAGACGCTGGGTTTCCTGTGCCATTGGTCGGCGATTTTCATTACAACGGACATATTTTGCTGCGCGAGTACCCAGAAACGGCTCGAGCTTTGGCAAAGTACCGAATTAACCCCGGCAACGTTGGCGTTGGCAAAAAACACGATGATAATTTTAGAACCATGATTGAAGTGGCTGCCAGTTTTGACCGTCCAGTGCGAATTGGTGTCAATTGGGGCAGCCTAGACCAAGCGATGGTGATTCGGATGATGGACGAAAACACCAAAAACGGTGGAATCCTCAGTGCCGAAGCAATCATGATTAACGCGATGCTCGAGAGCGCCATCTCGAGTGCCGAAATGGCGGAAAATTATGGGCTAGGCAAAGATAAAATTATCATCAGTACCAAAATTTCTAACGCCCCAATGCTCTGGAATGTCTACCAGCGCTTGTCAGCTGCTTGCGATTACGCGCTGCATCTGGGCTTAACCGAAGCGGGCATGGGTACAAAAGGCATTGCTGCCTCGAGTGTCGCCCTTGCGCCGTTACTTGCCCAAGGCATCGGCGATACGATTCGGGTCAGCCTGACCCCAGAACCCGGCGCAAGCCGTAAACTCGAGGTTGAAGTCGCCAAACAAATTTTGCAAGCCGTTGGCGCACGGTTTTTTAGTCCACAAGTCACGGCTTGCCCGGGCTGTGGACGCACCACCAGCAGCTTTTTTCAAGTTTTAGCCCAAGATATTCAAGTCAGTCTGGACTCGAGCATGGCAACGTGGAAAAAAACCCATCCGGGGGTGGAAAACATGACGGTTGCCGTCATGGGTTGTGTGGTCAACGGACCCGGTGAATCTAAGCACGCCAACATCGGTATTAGTTTACCCGGCACTGGCGAAGAACCAAAAGCCCCAGTCTACCGCGATGGGGCGCTGGTCACGACCTTGAAAGGCGCACATATCGCCGAGGAATTTATGGGCATGGTGGCAGAATACGTCGAGAATCGGTATGGGAACTCATCTGTTTTGTCTTAAAATAGAGCCGATGACTTTACTTTCAACGAGCTTACTTGAACGTGCCAATGAAGTCGGGATACGTCTTGAGATGATCAACGGTATCCCAATCTGGGAAGCCAGTCCCGCTGTCTTGCATCAACGGGAATCGTACCGCATTCAGCAGACCATTAAGCAGCTTGGAGAATGTGGTTGTTTTCATGTAGCCGACGTTTATGTAAAGTTTTCAGATGATTCAATCAAACGCCCTGACATCAGTATTTTTTGTCGTGAACCAGATGAACTTGACGAGGCAGTAACACTTTTACCTGAAGCTGTTATTGAAATTATCTCCAAGGGTTATGAAAAAAAAGATAAGGAGCTTGCTCCAAAATTCTACATTGATAATGGCGTAAAGGACATTCTTGTATTTGACCCTCGGAGCTTAGAAATCTGGCATCACACAGCCAACGGAACTCGAGAATTCACTTCACCGACTGCATTTATACTTGAGTGTGGTTGTGGTGTTGAAATCTAAAGCATCATGACAGACTTACCACTTGGGCAAGGCGTAACAATTCTGAAAACCCACGAAACGGGTTTGATGGCGCTTCACAAACCCGACGGCATCATGTCGCACCCCAACGAAACTCGAGGACACCCAAAAGCACTTCTTACCTGTGCTTACGAGCATGAGCGGTATTATTGGCAGGGCGGGGAATTATTCTTGCTGCACCGCTTGGACAGCCCAACCAGTGGCGTGATTCTGGGTTGTACCGATTTTGCATTGGCTCAAGCCATCAAAAAAGCCTTTGAGGACAACACCGTACAAAAAACCTACCGAGCCTTGGTCTTTGGGTCGCCAACCGCCAAAAAAGAAATCTGGCAAGACCGACTCGAGAAAGACGGCACAGGCAGCATTCGGGTACGCGGACAATTGAATGCGCTGACCGAAATGAAACTGGTCAGCACCACACGGCTCGAGGACGGGATTTTTTCAGACCTCGAACTCAAACCAAAAACGGGTAAAACCCATCAGCTTAGGGTGCAAGCCGCCACAAGGGGAATCCCAATGATTGGCGATGCCACCTATGGCAATTTTATATGGAACAGGGCTTTTACAAGATTGACTAGGCAAAAACGGCTTTTTCTTCACGCTCTCGAGATCTTTGTGAAACTCGAGTGGAAAGGCAGTCTGCTCGAGTTCTACGCGACCTCTCCTCTGCCTAAGGAATTTGGGATTTAACCAAATTTTAAGCCCAGTAAAAACCCCGGAATAAACGCACCAGCAAAGGGCAAATTATTGGTCATGATGCCCAAAATGCTGTTAAATGTATTCTCGAGCGCAGGGCGCTGCAAAGCTGGTTCGGCAAATTGTTGAATTCGCAGCCAGTTAATTTCGACAATCCCCAGATACGCCATGACTTGCAGACCAATAAAAATACTACCAAACAAAAAAAGCGCCAGTTTACCGATTTTTTTCATCGCATAACCAGTAGCAAAACCAGCCAAACCACCAAAGGAAATCTGCCCAAGGTACGGCGCAATCCAATCTAACACTTGGCTGCTGACTTGCTCGGTTTGAACAGGTGGCTTTTGCACAGCCGCAGTCTACCAGCCCAAAAGATGAAAGCAAACTCATCAAAGTGGCAATACCGTGCTGCGTTTTTCTTCAGAGACCGCAATGATGCTGTTGATGTTGCGAATTCCTGCAATTCGGGTCAGATGCTCGAGATAAAACTTTTGGTATGCTTCTAGGTCTGCCACACAAATTTTAAGTAAAAAATCGCGGTCGCCAAGAATTAAGTAGCACTCGAGAACCTCGGCTCGAGAACGCATTTTCGTGGCAAAATCATCGTAAGTCCCTTTGGTTTGGCGGTCGAGCGTGACCATCACAAATACCGTTAAACCCACACCAACTTTTTTGGCATCCAAAAGCGCCGTGTAAGCCGAAATAAAACCATCTTCCTCGAGCCGCCGTACCCGCCGCAAACATGGGGCTGGAGTCAGCCCAACCTCGTCGGCAAGGTCGGTATTAGCAATTCGGGCATTGCGCTGCAAGACCTCGAGAATTTTTTTATCCGTTGTGTCTAAATCGGGCATAGGACTAGACTACGAAAAAAAATTGGAACATTCAATTTTCTATACGATTTTCACGGCTCGGGCGGCATGAAAGACAGCATCACCATTGCACCATAAGCAACAAAACAACTTTTTGGCTCGAGAAAACGCAACAAAGCACAACAACCCCTCAAGACTCGAGGCTAAAACGCAATCATTACGGCTCGAGTCTTGCTACAATAAGACATGACAACCCTGAAACGCACCACGCTCTTTGACACTCATGTCGCCGTTGGCGCTCGAATGGTGGAGTTCGGCGGTTGGGAAATGCCAGTACAATATGCTGGCATCATTGCCGAACACTTGGCAGTGCGAACCAAAGCCGGGATTTTTGATGTCTCGCACATGGGCGAATTTATTGTCAGCGGCAGACAAGCGCTCGAGTTTTTGCAATACACTTGCGCCAACGATGCCGGCAAACTTAAATCGGGCAAAGCCCATTACAGCATTTTACTCAACGATTCTGGTGGCGTGGTGGACGATATATATGTCTACCGCCTCGAGCTAGAAGCCTTTATGGTCGTGGTCAATGCCAGCAACATCGAAAAGGACTGGGCGCACCTCGAGAGAATAGCGGCAAAATTTGATGTCAGCCTCGAGAACCGCTCTGACGAAAATGCCTTAATTGCCGCGCAAGGACCACTGGCTGCCGAACTGCTCGAGCCTGTGACTAGCGCCGACTTACAGAGTTACCGCAAAAACAGTGTTTTCCCCAGTACACTTTTTGGCATAGATGTGCTGATGGCACGAACGGGCTACACAGGCGAAGATGGTTTCGAGATTTTCTGTCACCCTCGAGAAGCGGCTTTTTTATGGGCTGAACTGCACAAAATCGGCTTTGCGATGTGCGGCTTGGGCGCACGCGACACGCTGCGGCTCGAGGCTGGATTCCCATTGTACGGGCATGAATGGAACGATGAATCTAATATTCTCGAGACACCGTTTACATGGGTTTCCAAAGAATACAAAGACTTTATTGGGCGCGACGCAATGCTCAGTAAACCACGATCAAAAATGCTGCGCGGGATTCGGATGATTGGGCGCGGCATTCCTCGAGAACACATGACGGTCAAGTTGGCAGGGCAAGTAATTGGGCAAACGACCAGTGGCACACAAAGCCCAAGTCTGAAACAAGGCATTGCGCTGGCGTACCTACCAAAAGACCTGGAACTAGGCACGAAGATTAGCCTCGAGATACGCGGTGTAGATATTGAAGCCCAAATTTGCGAACCAGTTTTCATCTCGAGAAGCAGTCCGGGGCAGTAAAATGATACTTATTATCCGTGAAAAAGCCACACCAGAACAACTAAAAGCCATGCTTGAAAGGCACAGCAATATCAATTATGTCAAAGTTGCTGTTGACATTGAACAAGGCATTCTGGCAGGCGGCGGCGATATGCACTCAGACTGCAAAGAAATCTTACTCGAGCATGAATGCGGACAACACAACATTTGGGGCGCAGGATGGCATTGGGATACTCGAGAAGTCAAATTCGATTCCCTTATCGACATTCGACCCAAACAAGGAAATCGCGGCATCGAACTCACCGACCCAAATCTCCGCAAACGCATTGCTGAAATCATTCTCGAATTCTTTGAAGGGGTACAACCATGACTTTTTTCTCAGAAAAATATCAAAATTTTATGCGCTACCCCTTTGAGCGAAGATTAGGAAACCTCGCTGTTAATTTCAACCGCATAGCCGAATATGCAACTCAAACCGACAAAGCCCTCTACTTTATTCAAGAAACAAAATACCTTACGGATTGGTGCGCTATTGATTCCGCACTGGAAACACAACTCGAGTTACAAGCAGCCCAAAGAAAACTATCAAAATGGTCAAATCATTGGGAGGAAATAAGTCAAACACCAGAAAAAACCATTCAAGCCCAAACCGAAGCTCGAGCCATCAGCCAACGCCTCCTCGAGATAGCAGGATTAACATGAACACCACCCAAACACAACTCAAAGACATGGCTCGAGTCATGGGCATAGCCTCTGGCGCAAAGCAAGTGATTTTATTTGGCAGTACCGCCAGAGGTGAAGCCACCGAAGACAGCGACCTCGATTTTTTATTAGTTATGCGTGACGAAGACTGGAAATGGCATGGAAAAACCCTAGAAAAACTCGAGCCAGCCATGAAAGCCAGAGATGCTTTTCATGAAGCAGGTTACTGGATACCCTTAGATGTGCTGCCACTCCCAGAAAGCCGTTACAAGGACCCAAGTTCGTACTTAGCAAGCGAAGTCCAACGCGACGGAATTGTTTTATTTGAACAAGGAGAAAGCCATGCCTGATTCAAAAGACCCCAACCGTTGGATTGAATATGCTGAAAATGACTACCAAGCAGCGTTTCAACTCAAAAACACCATTGCTTCATCTGCCGCTTTTTTATTTCATGCTTCTGTCGAAAAATACCTGAAAGCCGTACTGCTTTATCAGAAAAAAAGAGTCCCACAAATTCATGATATTGCAAAGCTGCTCGAGTTGGTCTCACCACAACTAACAACTCAATCTCGAGAACAACAAGCCGCGAAACTACTCGACATTATATTCAACTTCAGCCGATACCCAGATGACTTACTCGAGATGGGTTTAGAAGAAACAAGCAGTATTTACGAAGCCAGCACTGTGCTACGCGCCTATGCTCGAGGCGAATTGGGGCTAGAAGGAGATTTATGACATGGCAAGACGTAATCATAGATAAAAGCCTACAAAACCTGCCGTACAAAATCGAATTAAGCAAAACAGGGAGAATCGAAATGAGTCCAGCTACCAACTGGCACGCCTACTGGCAATACGAAATTGCGGGAATCCTACGTGAACAACTCCGCAGCCAAGGCATAGGCTTCACCGAAGCCAGCATAGACACCCCCGAGGGCGTAAAAGTAGCCGATGTCGCATGGGGCAGCCACGAATTTTTGGCTCGAGTTGGCATGAACACACCATTTTCAAACGCACCAGAACTCTGTGTGGAAATTATCAGCCCAAGCAACAGCAAAGAAGAAATAGCTCAGAAAGTACGGCTATACCTCGAGCAAGGCGCAAATGAAGTTTGGTTATGCGATTTGAACGGGAAAATAGAAATGCAGAACAAAGACGGGAAACTCGAGCAGAGTAAAATAGCACCAGAATTTCCAAAGCAACTCGAGAAGGTCTAAAAGGTGAAATCATGAGCGTTAAAGAAAAGTTACTCGAGAAAATAGAAACCATGACTCCAGCCGACCTTGAATGGCTAAATTCTGTACTCGAGGCACACGAGTACCCAGATATTCGTGTAGATTATGGTGAGGCAAAACGATTAGAAATGGTTGACATTATCGAAAAATTAGGCGCACCAAGCGACACAGACATGACCGACTTCAATAACTCAATTCAGCGCCGCCCTTGGAAATCATGAGATACACGCTCGATACCAATTTTATGTCCGCAATCATCAATCAAAATCATGATTGCATCCAGCGATTGGCTCGAGCCATCTTTGAAAAACATGAAGTAACCTTGAACCCAATAGCTTATTTTGAAAGCAAACGCGGACTGATGAAACCACAGTATGCAAAAAAACTTGCTGAACTCGAGCGGATGGGACTGACTTATCCAATGCTTACAGTCAATAAAGATGTAGCCGATACAGCCGCAAAAATCCAAGCTGATTTAGAACAAGCAGGAATGACGATTCACGAAATGGATACTTTAATTGCAGCAACCGCAATAACGCACCAAGCCATAGTCATAACCAGAAATGTAAAGCACTTTGCTCGAGTACCAAGAATCAGGTTTGAAAATTGGGAGGATGAAACTGCCTAAGCTAAGGCAGAATGAAAATGGAAAACTCCAAACTGGTACAACAGCACCAGCGTTTTCAAAGAAACTAAAAAGGTCTAGGCAATGTGAGCATAACTCATGCTACAACAACAATTGACAAATTAAGGAGCATACAAATGCCGAAAAAATTTGAAAAATGGGGAAACTTCGTTAAAAGCGCTGACACGGATTTGTTAGCCCTAGGAGTCTTACAGATTTCAGAGCAGCAAACCCTAGCAATTTATCATGGAGTACAGGCTTTAGAAAAATATTTAAAAGCTTTGAAAATGTCAATTCTTGACCCGAGTGGCTCATTTGCAACAGCAGACACAGAGAAAAAGTGGATTAAAACTCATAGTCTATCAAAATTAGCTCAAAAATGTCAACCACAATTTCCATTTTATATAGACCCTATTGTACTTAAAAATTTCAAAAAATACTCAGAATTTGACCAAGCCACACGGTATCCTTGGGTATTAACAGAACTAACTAATGGAAATTCTACTGATGATTTGCGTTTAATCTTGGATTACATTAAACAAGCAAGACAAGATATTCCAATAACAAAAGACGATTATCCATTGGGTTTAAGTATCCGTGGTCATTTTCATAGGAAAAACGAACAAACTGCCAATGTAAGCCTTGGTGACCAATTTGCCGTTCTCACACTTCGTAAATTGCGGTCTGACTTAGATGAATTTATACGCTGGCAATAAGTACAAATACAATTAGTGATATGAATTTAAGGAGCAATTATGAACATCCCATCCGACCTGCAATACCTCAAATCCCACGAGTACCTTCGTCTCGAGGGCGACATCGCCACGATTGGCATTACCGACTTTGCCCAAGACCAACTTGGCGATGTTGTGTACGTCGAACTGCCCGAAGTTGGACGTATCGTCTCGAGCGGCGAAGCTGTGGCAGTGGTTGAAAGCGTCAAAACCGCTTCGGACATTTACAGCCCTGTCTCTGGTGAGGTGATCGAAATTAACTCGAGCCTGACTGACGAACCTGAAAACATAAATGCCGAACCTTACGGCAATGGTTTCTTATTCAAAGTCCAAGTGACCGACACCTCAAGCGACCTGATGAACGCTGCTGCTTACCGCGAAGTTGCCGAAGCAGAGGCATAAGCAAAACTGGGCTAGTAGAAAAGATGCAATGCCCTACAACTCCCCCTCTCTTGACCCTGAAGCAGCACCTTCGGGCTTTGGTCGCTCGCTTCTCTTGACCATAAACGCGCACCTGACGGGCATGGTCGCTCGCTCGACCCCTCAAAGAGGGGTACTAGGTCTTAGGTCTTGATTTTAAGCCCCCCTCTTTGAGGGGGAAACTCGAGGAACGAGAGTGGGGGAGTTGCCCCAAAGGAAATCTATGAATTACACCCCACATACCCCTGAAGATATTTCGCTGATGCTCGAGACGATTGGTGTTCCGAGTGTTGATTCGCTTTTTGATGATTTACCGCTTCCTATTCGTAATCCAAAAATTGATATTCCAGCAGGTCTGGATGAATTCGGTGTTCTCGAGCATATGAAAGGCTTGGCGGCAAAAAACATCAGTCTCGAGGCTGCACCGAGTTTTCTTGGTGGTGGTATGCGTCATCATTTCCAGCCATCTGCGGTCAATGCGCTGACCTTTCAAAGTTCGTTTGTGACCGCCTACACGCCATATCAACCCGAGGTTTCGCAAGGCGAATTGCAAGCCATGTTTGAGTACCAAAGCATGATTGCGGCACTAACAGGCTTGGATATTTCTAACTCGAGTCTGTACGATGGCGCGACCGCCGTGGCAGAAGCAGCTTTGCTTGCGATGCGCCACACAAATCGCAGTACGGTCTTGGTCAGCCGTGGTGTGCATCCAGAGTACCGTGAGACGCTCACCACTTTTCTCGAGTGTGTGGATGCCAAACTGGTGAATCTTGAACTCGAGGGAACAACGACCATTTCACAAGCTGTTGACCCCGACATTGCGGCAGTGATTGTGCAGAATCCAAATTTTTTGGGGTCGCTCGAGGATATGAAGGCTTTAGCGGCTCGAGCGCATGAGGCTGGGGCGCTGTTTATTGCAGTGGTTGACCCGCTATCGCTGGCGGTTGTCCAAGCCCCCTCGGAGTACAGCGCGGATATTGCCGTGGGAGATGGTCAGGTGATTGGGAATGCAGCAAATTTTGGCGGTCCTGCATATGGATTTATTGCGGTCAAAGATGCGTTAATGCGCCAATTGCCGGGGCGAATTGTTGGGGCAACCAGGGATGTGGATGGCAAACGCGGTTTTGTGCTGACGTTGCAAGCTCGAGAACAGCATATTCGCAGGGCAAAAGCCAAGTCCAACATTTGTAGTAATCACGCGCTGATGGCGTTGCAAAGTTCGATTTACTTGGCTTCGCTCGGACCAAATGGACTGCGAGAAGTGGCAACCGTCAGTGCCATCATGGCTCGAGAACTCGAAACAGTACTTAATCGGGTGGGACTCAAAACGATTACCACTGGAAAATACCTGAATGAATTTGTGGTCAAACTTCCTAAGAAGCCTGAGGAAATTCGGGCTGCTCTTAGCTCAAGTGGCTTGCATGGTTGCGTACCGATTCCGCTCGAGTATGGTTTTGGTGATGCTGGTTTGTTCGCAGCCACGGAATTGACCACATCACATGACATTGCGAAACTCGAGGCAGTTCTGAAAACTATTTTGGTGTAGCCTATGTCTAAGAAACAGAAATTATTGTTAAAACTGAGTAACAGCCAAAAGAATGTTCGTTTTGATGATTTGGTTTTACTTGCAACTTATCTGGGCTTTGAAATAAAGGAAATCAACGGCAGTCATCATCAACTTCGTCATCCTGCACTAAAAGCTCAACTTAATTTTCAGCCGAATCGAGATCAAGCTAAAACGTACCAAGTTAGACAACTCTTAAAACTCATTGAAGAACTCGGAATTCAATTGGAGGACGAATGAAAGACTATCATATCAACGTTTTTTATAGTGAAGAGGATGAATGCTACATCGCTGATATTCCTGATTTGCGTTACTGTTCAGCTCATGGTGACACTCCACTCGAGGCAGTACGCGAAGTTGAAATTGCCAAATCCATGTGGCTTCAATGTGCTAAGGAACATGGCGACATTATTCCAGAACCTAAGTATCGCCCTCTGATTTATCAAGCAATTTTTCAAGCCCCAACAAACACAGGTATTCCCATTTCTCTATGAGCAAAAAAGCCAAACAACCACAAAAACCAGTTCTCGAGCCAATGCCACCGACCACCGCGGTCTCGAGTGCAAAGTCGTTCTGGCGGCGCAATGGTTTATTTTTTGCCATTGGGTTGTTTATCATGGCAAATGTTTTATTACTGGCAATGGATAGTCAGCGAATTGCAGCCACAGCTTTTGGGGTGATTGCATTTCTAACAGTCTTTTCGATTATTTTGGCAGTCACCTACGGTTTGCAGTATCTACAAGTCAAGCGCAGGGCGGAACTCGAGGTGTGGTCAGAGCGCCAATGGAAACTCTGGAAGGAAGGGTTTTAGGTGACTGAGCGCAACAAGAAGTTTGTGGAGCAAAACAAAGTTTTAATTTGGAGGCTATATGAATGCAGTTCTCGAGAAACAAAAAATTCAAGCAGATTTCCCGCTTATCTTTGAGCGTTCCAAAACGGGTCGGCGTGGGGTCATTCCGCCTCAAGCGGCAAAAGCACAAGGCGTAAAGCTCGAGGATTTATTAGGCGCAGAAAACCTGCGTGTCTCGAGCTTGCCGCTGCCTGAAGTTTCCGAACTCGATTTGGTACGTCACTATTCGGGCTTGGCAAATCGGCAGATGAGTGTGGATGCCAATTTTTATCCGCTTGGCAGTTGCACCATGAAGTACAACCCCAAAGTCAACGAGGTCGCGGCGGCGTGGTTCACAAGTTTGCATCCGTATCAAGACCCAAGTACGGCTCAGGGTGCGCTCGAGTTGCTGTACCACTTGGCAAGAGACTTGGCACAGATTACGGGCATGGATGCGGTGACACTGCAACCAGCCGCAGGAGCGCATGGTGAATTCACGGGCATTCTGATGATTCGTAAGTATTTTGAAGCCAAAGGCGAACTCGAGACTCGCCGCATTGTAATTTGCCCCGACGCAGCCCACGGGACGAATCCAGCCACAGCAGCCATGGCTGGTTTTGATGTTGTAGAGATTCCTGGCGACGAGCGCGGTGAAGTGGATTTTGTGGCGCTTGAGGCAGCCTTAAACCCAAGTGTGGCAGCAATCATGCTGACCAATCCGAATACGCTGGGGATTTTTGAAACGCGAATTCTCGAGATTAGCGCCAAAGCCAAAGCACTTGGAATTCAATTGTATTACGATGGTGCAAACACCAATGCAATTGTTGGTCGGGCGCGTCCGGGCGACATGGGCTTTGATGTGATTCATCTTAATTTGCACAAAACCTTTACCGTACCGCATGGTGGTGGAGGTCCCGGAACAGGTCCTGTGGGCGTGAAGGCTCACCTCGAGCCATTTTTGCCAACGCCGATTATTGCAAAGGCTGAAAATAACTTTGTTCTCGAGTTTGACCGTCCACAGAGCATCGGACGGGTTCGCAGTTTCTACGGTAATTTTGGCAATCTGGTACGGGCGTACACTTATATTCGCAGTTTAGGCGCGGAAGGACTTCACGATGCCTCGAGCATGGCGGTTTTGAATGCCAATTATTTACGGGTTAAATTCCAAAAAATTGGTTTTGAAACCGCGTACAACCGAGTCAATATGCACGAATTTGTGGCAGTACCACCCAAAGGCATGAAAACCTTAGATTTTGCCAAGGCACTCCTTGATTATGGCATTCACCCGATGACCGTTTATTTTCCATTGGTGGTTTCCGAATCCATGATGGTAGAACCCACCGAAACTGAAAGCCTCGAGACCATGGACAGATTTGTAGAGGTGATGCAGGAGATTCTGGAGAAAGCCAAAGCCAATCCAGCTTGGCTCGAGAATGCGCCGTACAATACCGTGGTGCGGCGTTTGGATGAAGTGCTGGCGGCAAAAAAGCCAATGCTAACGTATCAGAAGCTCTCGAGAAACTGATACAAATTAAAAAACTGGCGAAATCTAATCGCCAGTTTTTCTTTTCAGACTCGAGGAGTACAATTTTTGTATGACCATTCCGTTTGATTACTTGGTGCGCGAAGCCGAAAGCATTAACGTCAAGCTCGAGATGATTGCTGGCGTGCCTGTTTGGGAAGCCAGTCCAGTCTTTAGACACCAACAAGCATCCCAACGCATTGCCACGAGTCTAAAGCCATTACCAGACTCGAGTTGTGCTTGTATTCAGACGCAAGATACTTATTTTAAGTTTCCTGATGGTTCGCAAAAACGCCCTGATATTGCTGTTCTTTGCCAAGAACCGCCACTCGAGGCTCAGGATGCGCCGCTCGAGATGATCCCTGTCGCAGTGGTAGAAATCATCTCGAAGAATTACGAATACAAGGATTTAGTGCTTGCTCCACCGTTTTATCTCGAGGTTGGGGTTTTGGACATTCTGATTTTTAATCCAGCCGACAATTCGGTGCTGCATTATCGCCGTGACTTTGAGCAACCCAAGCAATACATTTCACCAATTACGCTGCAACTCGAGTGTGGTTGTGAAATCACAGTCTAAATCGACTTTTTACCTTTTATCCCTTTTACCTTTTAACCCTGCCCTTAAACCATCGGCAGCATGATTTGTAAACTTTGCACACTAATCCGCCCTGCGATGGCTCGAGCCACATCGGTTAGGGCAATGGCTTCTTTGGTATTTGGATTTGAAACCACGACTGGAGCGCCATTGTCGCCAGCCGCCCTAACCTCGAGTCCAATTGGAATTTCGCCCAGCACTGGAATACCAAGTTTATCAGCTTGGGTTTTAGCACCGCCATGTCCGAAAATATCGTAGCGGTTGCCCGTGTCTGGGGCAATAAAGTAACTCATGTTTTCGACGATGCCTAAAATTGGCACATTGGCTTTGCGAAACATATCCACAGCCCTTGTCGCATCTATCCACGCGACATCTTGAGGCGTAGAAACAATCACAGCGCCTGTTATCGTTACGCTTTGGGTCAGGGATAACTGGACATCACCAGTCCCCGGTGGCAAATCTATGACCAAGTAATCCAACTCGCCCCACGCCGCATCGTGCAGGGTTTGGCGCACAAAACTGTGCAGCATTGGTCCGCGCCAAACAGTGGCTTGTCCGGGCGCAACTAAATTGCCCATGCTGATGAATTTAAGTCCGTGTTTCTCGAGCGGCAGCATTTTTTTGTTCTCATCAGCAAACATTCGCTCGTCGGTCATGCCGAACATATGGGCGATGCTTGGTCCGTAAACGTCCGAATCGAGCAGTCCAACTTTTGCACCGTCTTTGGCAAGCGAACAAGCAATGTTGGCGGCGACCGTACTTTTGCCTACGCCGCCTTTGCCGCTTCCGACCACAATCACGTGCTTGACCCCCGGAATTGGGTTTTCGGTCGGTGGGCGTACCTGAGCGCCAAAGGTCACAACAACGTGTTTGACTTCGGGGACTTTCAGGACAGCCGCCACCACATCGGATTCGATTTTGCCTTTTAATGGACAGGCTGGGGTGGTCAATTCAACTTTGACATGAACAATGTTGCCTTCAATAGACATTTTTTCAATCATCCCAAGCGTGACCAAATCCTTATGAAGTTCGGGGTCATTAACGGTTCGTAAAGCATTCATCACAGCAGCTTCGGTAATCATGGGGCAAGAATATCCTGATAAGCGCTTAAACTCGCGGGACTCGAGTCACCAAGCCGATGTGAAACTCGTATGACCAAGCCGATGTGCAACTCGTATGACCAAGCCTGAGTGAAACTCGAGTCCCACAAAGTTCATGTCGTGTCAATAACATCATTTGCGTAGGTTCAGACACAGGCTCGAGGTAACTTTTACAACATCCAACAAGGTTTTATCTAACGTATGCTTTTGCGGTAAAGGGGTGCATATGAAAAGAATTTTAGTCGCGGCTTTGGGCGTTTCGATACTCGGTTTAAGTTTAGCCCAAAAAACAGCCATCGAGGTCAAAGGCGGTTTTCAAACACCAGAATCCATTTTGGTGGACACAAAAAATGATGTTTATCTGGTCTCAAACATCAATGGCAATCCGTCCGAAGCTGATAACAATGGTTTTATTTCCAAAGTTGCCCCAGACGGCACAATTCTCGAGTTAAAGTGGCTCGAGGGTGGCGTGGGCGGCATCAGCTTAAATGCGCCAAAAGGCATGGCATTAGTCGGTAATTCGTTGTACATAACAGATTTGAACGTTGTGCGGGTCTTTGACAAAAACAGCAAGCGCAGCCTTGGCACAATTAAAATTCCAGACAGCAGCTTTTTGAACGACTTGGCGACCGATAACATGGGCAATGTTTATGTTTCGGACAGTGGTCTTAAACCAGATTTTAGCCCAAGTGGCACAGCCGCTGTCTATAAAATCAATCGTCTGCGCGAAATAACTGCTGTTGCCAAAGGCGAAGCGCTGGCACTGCCCAATGGTCTGAGTGTCGCCAACGGCGAATTGTATGTTGTGCCGTTTGGCAGTAAAGATGTCTACACCCTTGGCGCAAATGGCAAGCAGACCAACGTAGTACAACTGCCCGGTGGAAGTTTAGACGGCATCGAATGGTTTAACGGCGCTTGGTATATCTCGAGTTGGGAAACCTCGAGTGTCTACAGCATTAAAAACGGCGTGGTCAGTGTGGTTGTGGATAAAATCCCATCACCTGCTGATATTGGCATTGACACCAAGCGCGGTCATTTGTTGATTCCAGTCTTTAACGAAAACCGTTTGGTCTTCCAACCGCTTTAAGATTTTTGATTTCTCGAGCAGCCAGCCCAGACTGGCTGCTTTTTATTTATACTGGTTCTATGGATAAAAAATTTCGGGTTGTTCTGGTTGGTTGTGGCAGCATGGCACACACTTGGGTTGAGTATGCCAAGACACGCGACGACACCAGCCTTGTGGCGGTGGTGGATATTCAGCTTGCAGCAGCCACTGCCCTGCTCGAGCGCCATGTTTTGACCTGCCAAGCCTTTACGAGCCTGACAGAAGCCCTAAACGCCACCAATGCCAATCTGGTGTTTGATGTGACCATCCCCGAGGCACACGAAGAAGTGGTTCTAACCGCCTTAAAGGCTGGTTGTGATGTCTTTGGCGAGAAACCCTTAGCCGCTTCTTTGGCAGCCGCACAAGGCATGGTCAAGACGGCACTCGAGACAGGTCGGACGTTTGCAATCATGCAGAATCGGCGCTTTAACAATCAAATTCGAGCGTATCAAGATTTGATAAAAGTTATTGGCGATGTTGGTTTTTTGAGTGCCAATTTTTTTATTGCGCCACATTTTGGTGGTTTTCGTGAAGCCATGCAGAGTCCGTTGCTGCTCGATATGGCAATTCATACCTTTGATGCCGCCCGTTTTTTATCTGGTGCAGATGCGGTGTCGGTCTACTGCCATGAATTTAATCCTAAGGGTTCTTGGTACGCGGGTCATGCCAATGCCATCTGTATTTTTGAAATGTCGGATGGTTCTGTCTTTTCTTATAACGGTTCATGGGCTGCCGAAGGCGCTTCTACCGCTTGGGAAGCCGAGTGGCGGGTGGTCGGTTCTCGAGGGACAGCCATTTGGGATGGTACAAACCCGCCATTTGCCGAAATTGTTCAAAACCCAGAGCAAGAAAGTTTTATCAAAGACTACACTCGAGTAACAGCCATTGTGCCAACACTGCCAGAAGGACACCATGCTTGTTTGGAGGATATGTTTACGGCGCTGCTGGAAAACCTTGCGCCACAAACCATTTGCACCGATAACATCAAAAGTCTTGCGATGGTTTTTGCTGCCCTCGAGAGTTCGCGGCTTGGACAAAAAGTGATGCTTTAACCCGAAATTTACAATCTCCCCCAACCGATCCCAAAAGGCAATTCGGACTCGAGCCATTCTTGCAAATTGGGTTTGAATAAAAAACGTTTTTCAAAATTAAATACACCAGATTCTAAACGCACAATCACTTCACGACTGGCAAAACGATTCGGATGCCGCAAAGCAATCTGCTGCGGCTCGAGCTTAACCGCATGGCAATGCACAAAATCGGTGTTTTCAATGACTCGCCAGATTGCCCCAAGCCCAGCAAAAGCGTACAACTCGAGAATAGAACCATGAAGCTCACAGCAATGCAGTACAGGCTCGAGACGCACAGGTAAACGCCCAACAGCTTCCCACCAATCCTTATGCAAGTTGCGTTCAACAATCAGTTCATCATCTAATTCTGGGCGTAAAGTCTGCCAGTCCTCGAGACCAACCGTATGTTCTGGTTGTGAGGCGTACAAAACGCGGTGCTTAGGACTCAGATGCGCTGGCAGCATTTGAAATCGCATGACCTGATTGCATAATTCATCCAATGGCTGACGGTCAGCCCCAAAGAACCGAATGGCATAAGGTTCAGTTCGCAATTTAACTTCGATATGCAGTTCGTCTAAATCAAAGTCTAAAGGGTACTCGAGTGCCATTTCGCCAGTCGAATCCCACTTTGCTTGCCAACGCTTACGTACATAACGACCATCTTCTTTAATTCGGACTTCGGCAACTAGGCTACGACCCTCGAGTGGACGATGACTTAATTTTTCACCACGATGATCATAAAACGACCATTCGAGTTCGGGTAAACAAAATAAGCGTTTGACACGAGCGGCTGGCTCATTTTCCACAAATACCTGCGCTGAGGTTTCACCGATATTTAAGCGAAAAGTAACTTGGTTGCTTTTAAAATGAATTTCTTTCTCAGTCGTTCCACTTAGCTTTAAGACTCGAGTACCCATTGGTAAATCTGAAAATTTGAGTTCGACTTCGCTACCGACTTCGTAAGTATTATCCGAGTATTGAACTTCAACCTGAAATTCTTCTCGAGTCCGCTTGGGTTGCAGAACCTCATCTTCATCTGGTTCTTGTTCAATACGAATGAATTTGGGTTTGGCTTGAACAACTTTTAATTCACCACGCAATTGAACCAACAGCGTTTTTAAGGCTTTTTCGGCTTTGTTGCGAAAAAATTCAATTGGATTGGGGTCAGAAAAAACAAATCCTGCTTCGTGTAAACGTTGGCTTAGGGTCTCGAGATGAGCGGTATCTACTCTATTTTTTAGGATAAATTCAATGGCTTCTCGTAAACCAGAAAAGATTCGGTTGTAAGAAGCACATTGGCGTACAGTTCGTTCAATTTCTTCGGGTGAAGCATCCACCAGCAATTTACGAATTAGCTCAGGAGTCATTTCAAACTGGGTAGCTTGAAAAAAGTACCGCCGAAACAGCTTCTCGAGTGTTTTTGCGTTTAGGCTTTTAATACCCCAAATGGCATCAATGGTTTTAACAAATTCCCGACGGTCATCTTGTACAAATAAATTCCTTATTCGAGAATCAGACTTTAATGCACGCTCGAGCAAATCACGATGAGTATTTTTTAAGGTACTTTGAAACTGAAGTTCGTGATGTAAATTTGACCAGAATTCACGTTCATTTTCACCAAGTTCACGAAAAAATGAGTAGCCACGAAAAAAGAGCAGTAACCTTTGGTAACTCGCTTGATTCCAACCCCAAGGTTGTTTCCATATCAATAAAATTTGTGGCAGCAGATGATTCCGATACTCGGTATAACTGACTTCAACATTGATTGGATCATCACGTTCAAGTCGGCTCAGTAGATTTTTGTCAAGAATTTGGTCAAAACTCATTGTGTTACCTCAGTAATTTCAAGCCAACGTAAAAGTACCCATTGAGCAATTAAAAATCGTCTGGCTTGGACTAAATCAGGATTTTTACCTTGATAGGCTTGTTCCAGACAATCTTGAATTTCAAGTTGCCAGTGTGTAACTGCCGTCTGGACAGCTTCTTTTGGAGCTTGGTGTTCATGTCCGTAAATTGCTGGGAAATCATCTACGCTTTCAGCAAATTCAAGGGCGATGCTATGCCAAAATCCCTCTCGAGAAACCCTATTTTGAAGTTTTTTTAGCTGAATTTGTGCTTCCAGTAAAGAATTTTTAAGTAACTCTAAATTGTCTAACTCGGCAATTTTAGATTTGAGTAATTCAAGTTCAGAACGTAAATGACCGCTTTCCATCTCGAGTGTCGGTATGCGACTGGCTTGTGCGGCTTGCAATTTTAAGCTGTGATGCTCGAGCCTGAGTTTTTCAAGGCTTGACTCTAGCTCCAAGCGCTTTTGGCGTTCCTCTATCCGAAGTAGTTGTTCTTTTTGCCATTCAGATTCATAAAAGTCTTTATGTTCCTGTAGGGTAATTCGTTCATTTTCGGTCATGCTATGCCTCGGTAACGTGGTGACTCGAGTATGCCAAGTAATTGCTTTAGAACATTTTCCTGACGAAAAACTTGGGATTTCAAAAATGTGGTTAATGGTAAATTTACCGAGTCAAGCAGCAGTTGCTCGAGACCAAGCAGTAACACCCCTCGAATCTGATTTTTTGGGTCTGTAAAATCCGAATAATTGGTTTGAGTCAGCAGACTATTGTCATGGTTCAGAAATGCCTTATAAATTTCTAGCAATCGAATCAATCTTTGGGCGGGTTCAAACGATAAGTGGCGATAATCAATAATCAGAGCATTCTCGAGTTTATTGCTACCAATACTTTCTTGTTGTCCACGTTCGCGCTGGGCGTACTCTTGAGCTAATTTCTTTTGGTTATTTTGGGCTTTTTCGAGTTCTTGAGTCAAATCGTTGTTGCGCTGGCGAAGCTGCAATCTGGCAGCATTAACTTCGAGCAAGGCTTGGGTTTTCTCGAGTAAATCAGCAGCTAAACGCTGGTTTGTTTGGCGTAAAGGTTCGAGCGTAAGTTCAGCTTGGTTAGCTTTGGCAGTAAGTAACTTGGTTACTTCCTCAATTTTAGTTTTGGTGGCAGCCGTTTCTTGTTGTTCTCGCGCCAATGAATCTTTTAGCCGAGTTATTTGGGCTTTGAATTTTTTGGCTTCCTCAAGTTGTTTTTGTTGCTCTACACGAATAGCTTGTTGAATTTGAGTTGTGTGTGCTTGCTCGAGTCGCATCTTTTGTTGGGCTAACTCTTTTTGTTTGACTGCCTCGGCTTGCTCGAACTTACGTTTTACCTGCTCGAGTTCACGTTCAAGTTGTTGATTGCGTTGCTTTTCAGTGCGTAAATTCTGCTCAAGCTCAACTATTTGTTTGGTTTGTGTAGTGAGCCGACCTGACCAAATATCAGAAGATTCTTTACCTACTAAAAAATTAGCAATCTCAAGAACTGCATTACTGGTTGTTTCGTCTATGGTTTGGTTATTCTCGAGTTTTTCAAGTGTAGCGCTTTGACTGTCAATCCAGATTTGGGCGTACTGCTCGAGAAGTTTTGGTTCTTGCTCACAGATTTTTGTTAGAGCATCAAGAATTTGCTGGCTGCGAATGTCAGCTAGTTTACTGACTTTAGCCCCAATTAAACGTACTCCCATCGCTGGGGATTTACGGAAAAACTTGATGTAAATATCGGAAATTGTTTTCTGTGGCATCATTGTAATAGCTCGAGTCAAGTAATCGCTATTTTCTAGCTCGAGCAGCTTATTTTTGTATTGTTCGATGTTTTCTGGGGTCATATCGTTTTACCTCGTTTGCCTGTTTTCTCGAGTTCTTGCAATCCATATTCACTAATTTTATAAATTGGATGACCATTAAACTCAGCTTCATTCATCAGTTTTCGTCCCGTTAAGGTCTGAATGGCTTTTTCAATGTCGCTGTGGGTTGCACCTATCAGACTACCAAAATGTCTCGAGTTAGATTCAAACCATTTAAGTTGAATCGGGTGTTCCTGTCCGCCAAATTCGCTTTCAGCCCCACGCAGCACCATCGAAATTCGGCGCGTACCTATTCCACTGTACTCAAGGTTAAAACTCGGGTCAGCTTTGCGCTTTTTCTCAATCCAAGCAAGACGTTCTTTGCGATGGTCGCGTAAAAACTCGAGAATGGCTCGGTTGGGTTTGAGGATTTGTACGATTTCATCATCGGTAATGCGTGGTGTGTCTGACCACGGCTTATAATCCTGGTTGCAATTACCGCAACACGTTTCTTTGTCACGTTTTGGGTCGGCCCGTTCAGCAAAGACTTTGAGTAGTGAGTCGCGTTTGCAAGCACTGACACTCGCATATTGTTTGATGGCTTGTATGCCAATTTTTCGTTCTTGGAATCGTTTTTCAATCACTCGAGAAAACTCGGTCAAATCGGGGTTTGTCTCGGCTTTGATTTCAATGCTGGATTCAAAAGTTGCAAAAAACAAAGAGGGGTCAGCAATTTGACGGCGCAACTCGTGCAGCGCGTCGCTGAGGGCATTGGCTTCTGCTTTCGGCAATTCCGTAAAATCTATCCAATGCCTCTGTCGAGCCTTGCTAATCGAGGTTATTTTTAATTTCTCGAGACTTATAAGATTTTCTGCCCCTAAATCTTGCAGCACTGACCACTGACTAATAAATAACTGGGCTTTACCGAGTTCATAGGTGTAATCAAGCAGTTTGCTTTGCTGCATGGTATTTAGTAGCCACAGCACCCCTTCTGGCTCGAGGTCAGCTTTTTGCTCGTCGGTGCTTAAAATTTCGTTAATGGCTTCTTGGATTTTATCGTTGTACATTCGGATTGTGCCTTTGTTTTTGCGTAATAACTCGAGCAAGGCTTCGGCATGGTACTTTTGGGGTTGTCCAAGCTGCCCGATGTATTCGTGCAAACTCCAATCTCGGCTCGAGTGCATCAGTACGGCGTAAGCTGGTTTGTGGTCACGTCCCGCCCGTCCTGCTTCTTGAACATAAGCGGGTATGTTGCTGGGTGGCTCGAAGTGAATCACGGCTCGAACATTGGTTTTATCCACACCCATACCAAAGGCGTTGGTGGCGACAATCACTTTGTTTGTACCTTCAATAAAATGATCTTGAATTTCACTGCGAATCACTGCCGATAAACCACCGTGATAGGCTTCAATCACTTGTCCCGTGTAGGTGCTTAAAGCTCGAGCCACGGTTTCGGCTTTTTTGCGAGTGGATACATAAACAATAATGGCGTAGTCGTCTTTAAATTTTTCGGCTGCCCAAGTCAGAATTTGGATGGTGCTGCGAAGTTTGCTGCGGTCATCGCTACGATCATCTCGTTTCCCCGGAAAATGTTCCGCATGGTATTCGATGTTTGGGCGGTTGCTGCTGTCCCAAATGGCTTCTTGGACATTCAGGTTCAGATTTTTTTGCAAGTCATCACGCACTGCTTGGGTTGCAGTGGCAGTCAGGCAGACCGTTGGCAATTTTAAGCCAATCTCAGCAATTTTACTTTTCACCCGCAGGTAATCAGGGCGAAAATCATGTCCCCAATCCGATAAACAATGGGCTTCGTCATAAACAAGGCGTTTAAGTTTCCCTTTGGAAGCCAAGCGCAATAGCACTTGCTGGAGGTCATTATTCTTGTTGACTCGCTCTGGGCTAAGGTACAACAAATTGACATCACCTTTTTCGGCTTGCTCGAGAATACTGCGTTGCTCTGCGCCTGGAATCCCAGAGTAAATAGCGGCGACTGGCGCTCCTCGATCTTTCAAACCCTGCACTTGGTCTTTCATCAGGGCAATTAGTGGCGATATGACAATTGTTAGCCCACCCTCGAGAATGGCTGGTGCTTGAAAGGTAAGGCTTTTCCCATAACCAGTTGGTAGCAGCACAAGTGCATCTTGTTTGTTAATCGCAGCTTCAATAGCTTGTTGTTGTTTGGGTTTGATCTCTCGCCCCTCAGTCCAATACAAGCGCATTAGCTCCGCAAGCGCAGCTTTCAACGAAATGGTTTTGCTTGCCCATTTTTCTCGTAACTCGAGTAAGTCCTTGGTGGTTTTATCCATTAGTGTCTCTTCAAAGCCACTAAAATTGATGCCCAGAATTTCTTCTAATTTTTTGTAAAACTCAATTCGACTCTTGGGTTTATGCACTTGGTCGCCGTCAATAAATTTTCGTGGCAAAGATTCTAGAACATCAAAGTAATATGTGGAGGTTAAAATTCGTCTATCCCACAGAACAAATGCGCCATTGCCCGATAGCGCTCGGTCATCGCGGATTAAACGTCCGAAGGCTTGGGTAAACGTCAGTAAGGCTTTGCCAAGGTAATATGTCCAAGCAGCATCACGTCCATGCGCTTTTTCGATTCTGGCTTTGCGTTTCTCGAGCAGAGGTGTCGGTGTCGGAAACGGAATCCGCTCGAGTGCCACAAGGTTCAGGTCGTAAAAATCTACGCCTTCCATAAAGGCTCGAGTACCAAGTGCCACGGCTTTATCGCTACGCTTATTAACATCGCTGAGTGCCTGAGAAACAGCTTCGCGTTCACGGCGAGTCAGTGGGGCATGGAGTCTTCCCACGATTTCGGATTCTTTTTCTAGCACTTTCTTGGTTTTCTCGAGCCGACTTCGGGCAGTAAATAAGTTCAGGCTTCGGTTAATTTGTGGTAATAAATTTTTCAGTTCTTCTTGGTGCAGTTTTTGGAATCGTTCCATGCTCGACATTCGTGCTTCGGGCAAATGTGATGGCAGCAGAATATGGGCGCGGTCATACGGCAATGTTTCCTCGAGTCGGCGTTTTTGAATCTCACCAAGGTACAAAACGCTGGTAAAATACTCAAATTCGTCTTTTTCGCCGGGCAACAAAGTTGCACTGGTTAGTGTGACACTTTTAGCGCGTTCCCAAAGCGGTTTTAGAAATTGCTCGAGGTCAATTGGTTGGGCAACGTGTTCCCAGTTATTCTTGGCATCTAGGGTGGTTAAGTATAACCAATCATCGTCAGGTTCAATCTCTGTGTCTGAGGTTTGTTGGTTTTGATTGCTTTTGGTAGCTTCAAGGCGCTCTTGCAGCATTTCATTGTGTTGCTTGAAAAATTCTAAGGTCGGCTCGAGTTTGAATCTTATTTGATGGGCTTGGCGCACGAATTCGTACAATGCAGCTTGAAGGTTTTGCATCGCTTCACGCCAGCGTTTTTCATAAAGAATCAGACGCATCCACTCTGGGGTTTTCATACTTTTTAAGGTGTAGGTTAGCCCATACTCGATTTCGCCTTTGCCAAATTGTTTAACGAACTGGGTCATCTCGCGGTGATATTCGTTAAACCGCTCAAAGGCTTCAGGAATCAGTCTTTGGCGCACATGGGTCGCAAGTTCAAGTACCGTGGTTGCATTTTTACCAAGCTGCTCGATTAACTTTTGGCTGTTCAGCAAAATACTACCGTCGGTCAAGCGATTACTTGCCAATACCCCTTTTCGAGTCCGTGCATCAAACAATTTCCGCAGATGAAAAACCACATCTTCGGATTTGGAGATTCTGGTAAAGCTATTGGTGGCGACATCCTCGAGATTATGGGCTTCATCTATGACCAGATGAAAGGCTTTTTCTTCGACACTTTCGGTATTGGAGTCATCTCGAGACTGGGCTAAACGACTGAGTAAATAGGCTTGATTGGTAATCCAAAGGCTGCTGGTACTGCGTTGCCGCACATCGGTTTGATAAGCACAGAACTTATAAAATGGGCATTTTTCACGGCATCGGCTCGAGACGGTTTGAACATTAAATTTGAGCTCTCGGTAGGCACTCGAGGCTTGCCAATAAAACGGTAAGCTCTCGAGATCAAATTCAGAATTGCGAATTAACGCTACCAGCACGGCTCGAGCCGCACCGCCCTGACGAAAATCATCGTCTTCTTCGGGTTTATACTCGAGAATGCTTTCTTCGAGCGCTTCGGTACAAATCGAATCCCTGGCGCTTTTGACATTGCTGGCTTTAACGCTGTAGCCCTTAGCGGCAATCTCGCGCAGTTCGTTCATGGCTTGTTCTTGCAGTACCTTGGTGTGCGTGGCAACAATAATCGTTTCGTTGGACGTATGACTCTGATGATACAAAGCTGGAAAAATGTAGCCTTTGGTTTTACCTGTGCCAGTTGGAGCTTGAATCATGGCTTTTGGGTTTCGTTCCTCAAAGGCTGCCGTGACCATATGCGCCATTTCGCCTTGAGGGGCGCGGTACTTGGGTAAGTGTTTTTGCATGGTTTTTAAGGACTCGATTTGTTGGACATCAAAACCATTTGGGACGCGGTTGTGTTTAAGCTCCTCGAGTGCCGTATTGAGTTGCTCCAAACTAAAAAGATTCTGCTCGAGACCTGTTTTGACCCAAGCTGGAAACAAATCTTTTGAAGCTGGGAATGCCAGTCCTGTAGAATTGAGGAAAGGCACTTGGGCTTCGATTTCTAGCGCTGCCCGTAATTCAGTCTCGAGGTTAAGTGCTATATCTGGGTAAAACCGTGCTTCTGGTAAGTCCAGCATCTTCCATAAACGCATTTGGATGGCATCAGATGGTGGTTTAGCAATCAGACGCTCGAGAACAGTGCGAGTGGCTTTACAGTCCTCTAAGGCTTGGTGAGCGCCTTCCATATCCAGACTTGTAAAGTACCGAAACAAATGCCCGACTGAATAACCAAGCAAACCCTCGGGTGGTGTTGGGAATAACAGGTGCGACCAACGCAAAGTGTCCACAGCATTTTTCACGCCAACAGGTTCGGGCAAATCAGCTTCTTTTAGAACTCGAGTCAGAATTGGCAAGTCATACTCGTAGATATTATGCCCACACAGCACAGCATCACCAATAAACTCGAGAAAATCTTGTAAAGCGTGTTCGATGGGAATTTTACCAGCTTCGTATTCGGCATAATCAATGTGCTGGAAAGCATAAAGGTCTTGGCGCAGCTTAGTTTTGGTTTCAAGAAAACGATGAAAAGTACGTTCACCACAAATTGCAGCCAATTCGACAATCTCGGCTTTTCCTGTATCTGTGTCGGTTGTCTCAAGATCAAAAATGACTAACTTAGCGCTATCCAAGACCGTATTTTGCATATGTTTGAATTATAACGCTTGCGTGTCGCATATTCGTCGCATTCAGTATAAAACCCTGATAGCTATAAAATTACTTGAGCTTACTTAACTCAAGTACAAAAAAATTGAGCCTTTACTATTTTTTACGTACAACCCCGCGCACTGCCTGAGCAGTGTACGGGTCTTCTGCCCACGAATGCTTTGGGTATTTGATTTTTAGTTCGCGGCGCACATTGGGGTACGTATTTTTCCAGAAACTACTTAAATCCTGTGTGACTTGAACGGGTCGGTAAGCTGGGCTGAGAAGATGCAGCAGCACTGGATTGCGTCTATCATTAACGCTTGGGGTCTCGAGCAAGCCAAAGACTTCTTGGAGGCGCACCGCCAGCACGGGCGCAGCGCCATCCAAGTGGTACTCGAGCCGAATCTGGCTACCACTCGGGACAAGCATTTTGGCTGGAGCGAACGTGTCTATTTGGCGCTGAATTTCCCATGGCAGACTTTGCTCGAGGATGACACGCAAATCAAGGCGGGTAAAATCGGCTTGGCGGCGGACTGGCTCGAGGTGTGGGGCTAACCAAGTCTCGAGGCTTTCGAGTAATGCCATATCCGAAAAATCCGGGAAAGCATCACCACGCCACAGATGCAGACTCTGAACTCGAGCTTGAAATTGTCGTGCATTTTCTGACCACTCGAGCAAGTTTGGGTTCGCCCGAATGGCTTGGCACAGCACACGGTTTTTCTCGAGCATTGGAATAGTAAGCAGTGGTTTAGATTCCAGTATCAGTTCACCGATTCGGATTTCGGTTCGGGCAATCAGTGCGCCTTCTCGAGTATCCCAACGCAGCACCTCAAGGCTTGTACAAAACGGCTCGAGGTCTTGGCTCTCGAGCGGGGCGCACAAAAAGACTTTGCCTTCTTCGCTGCCCGCATCGGCTTGAGCAACCGCCAACCACGGCGTACTCTGCAATGGGTCGGAAGCTGGGAGTTGCACGCCGCGCCCCAAGGCGAGTTTGTAGCGGCGACTCTCGCCTGTTCGCAAGTTTGCAATTCGGTCTGGGTACGCCAGCGCCACAAGTTTTCCAACCTCAGCATGATTAAATTCGGTAGTCTCGAGTTTGGTTTTAAGAAGTTTTGCCCACTGCTGTGCCACCCGTTCAACTCGGTCTAGGCGCTGTTTATCGGCTTCAAAAATTCGTTTGCCCAGTCGGGCAGCCCGTAAGGCTTGGACTCGAGTGCCAAGGTCGGTGCTGTCGGATTCTAAAAAATCGCGTTCCTCGAGTATCGCTGCCACATCGGCTGCCAGCCCCGCCAAACCTAGGCGCTGCCCCTCGAGTGCCAAATGTGCCAAACGCGGATGGGCTGGAAAGCGCAACATCGCTTGCCCACGGGTGGTGATGCGGTTGTTTTCGATTGCGCCAAGCCGATTTAGCAGGTCGTTGGCTTTCTCAAGGGCTGTGGGGGCTGGGGGCGTAACCCACTCGAGGTTCTGAGCGCCCCAAGCGGCAAGCTCGAGCGCAAGCGGCGCTAAGTCGGACTCGAGAATTTCTGGTTTTCTGGTTCTTTCAAGGCTGGCGTGTTGGCTTTGTGTCCAAAGTCGGTAGACAATTCCAGCTTGGGTACGCCCAGAGCGTCCAGCCCGTTGGGTGGCTGCGTCAACAGTCACACGCACCGTCTCGAGCCGCGTCAGGCTGCTCTGTGGGTCAAACCTTGGCACTCGAGCCACACCGCTATCCACCACAATTCGCACCCCTTCGATCGTCAGGCTGGTCTCGGCAATGCTAGTGGCAAGCACAATTTTGCGCTTGCCATGTGGGTCGGGCAAAATCGCTTTGGTCTGGGCATCCAAGCTCAGTTCGCCGTACAGAGGCAACACCACTGCGCCGCAGTCCTCGAGCATTTCCATACAGCGCAAAATTTCGCCAGCCCCAGGCAAAAATGCCAGAATATCGCCAGTCTCGGCTTCGAGCGCTCGAAAAATGCTTTGGGCAACTCGGTTTGGGATTGGTGTCTCGAGTTGTTTTGCTGCATAACGAATTTCGATTGGGTAGGAGCGCCCCTCGGCGCGAATAATCGGCGCATTCAGTACACTCGAGAGGTGCTGACCATCGAGCGTGGCGCTCATGATGATGATTTTTAAGTCTGGGCGAATTTCGCGTTGAATCTCGCGGCACAGTGCCAAGGCTAAATCGGCATGGATACTGCGTTCGTGAAACTCGTCAAAAATAACACAGCCCACACCCTCGAGCGTCGGGTCGTCTTGCAACTGGCGGGTTAAAAGCCCTTCAGTCAGGACAAAAAGCTGGGTTTGGCTCGAGACAACTTTTTCAAAACGCACCTGATAGCCAACGCGCTGCCCAACATTTTGCCACAGTAAACTTGCCATGCGGGTTGCTACGCTTCTGGCTGCCAAACGACGCGGCTCGAGCATGATCATTTTGCCTTGGATTTGCCCGAGTAAAAAAAGTGGCAACAGCGTACTTTTACCCGCTCCTGGGGGGGCTTCTATAATCAAGGTCTGGTTGGTCTCGAGTTGGGCGGCAAGCTCGGGGAGGATTGATTCGATTGGCAGTTGAAACTTATCAGACATATTGCGCGTAGAATACCCTTGGGTTTACCCA
The DNA here is from genome assembly GCA_043778225.1 of Deinococcales bacterium. GTDB lineage: Bacteria > Deinococcota > Deinococci > Deinococcales > JAAFIG01 > JAAFIG01. The sequence continues at coordinate 39,742 of JAYWGM010000098.1, forward strand.
AATAAGGAGAATTACCATGGATGAAGTTAAAAATGTTGTTGCAAATGTCGGCGAACAAGCCAAAGCTGGACTCGAGAATGCCCACAATGTAGCTGGAGATGTGGCTGGTCAAGCCAAAGCGGGTCTCGAGGGTGCTGGGCAAGCGGCTGGCGACTTAGGCGCAAAAGCCGCCGATATGGCTGGCGATGCCGCCGCTAAAGCCAAAGACATGGCTGGCGACTTGGGCGAGAAAGCCAAAGAACTCTTAGGCGATGCCCCAGAACAAGCCAAAGAATTTGCCGAAAATGCTTTTGAAACTGTTAAGGATGTTGCTGAAGATGTCGCTAAGGGTGTTTCCGATGCCGTTGGCGGCGCAATCGAGGGCGCTAAAAACCTCTTGGGTGGTTTACTTGGCGGCGGCAAAGACAAAGACGCATAATCTGAGTGAAAAAAAGCGCAGCTTCGGCTGCGTTTTTTTATGCCCGAGCCAAGAGGTCTTGCTCGAGCCGCTCGGCAGTCAAAAGCCCAATACCAATCAAGCCCGCATCACGTCCCAAAGCCGATAACTCAAGTGGAGTGTGCAGACCAATACTTTCAAGCATGACTCGCAACGGCTCAAGCACCAGTTCTCGGGTATGAGGAAATTCTTGACGCAGCACAATTCGGTCTGGGTCAAGGGTGGTGATGATTCCAGCCACCGCCAAGGCAAGATGCTGCACCGCCTGCTGGACTGCTTTTTGCGCCAAACTCGAGCCTTGTTGAGCCGCCTGAAAAACTTCTGATTCCCAATTTTGGATCGTTGGGTCAGAACTGACCGCCCGCAATGCCTCAAAAAAACCATAGGCGAGAGCGCCAAGCCGTGGTTTTTCAAAGCCAACCAGACTGCTTGGCAAATAACTCATCTCGCCAGCCGCACCCCTCGAGCCACGCAGTAAGTTTTTGTTCAGCACAATTCCAGCCCCAATACCAAAGGCAAAAATCATAAAGGCAAAATTAGCTGTGCCATGTCCTTGGCGCAACTCACCCCAAGCTGCACTGCGGGCATCATTCTCGAGCAGCACAGGTTTTTCCAGGGCTTGTTGCAGGGTTTCTAAAGACAATGGTTGCAAACCAAACAACCATGAATGCTCAAGGTCATTGGTTGGGCTGATAATTCCGGGGGCGCAAATGCCAATCCGTTGTGCCTTTGGGTGAATCATGGCTTGAAGAAACTGCAAAGCATCGGCTCGGCTGAGTTTTGAGAAACTAAAAAGGCTAATGCTCTCTTGTTGCTCGAGTTGTTGACCATGTAAGTCAAAAAGTGCCGTCTGAAGCCTCGAGCCACCCAAGTCTATGGCTTGAATCAGGTGTTGTTCGGGAGTTGTGCGGTAGCGTTTGGCGGGTCTGCCTTGCCCACGAATTTGTCCATCCTCGAGAATCAGCTTTTGTTGCTCCAAGCGCTTCATGGCGTGAATCACGGCTGGTAGGCTTAGCCCCGTGCTGCCAACAAGTTCGGGCTGGGTCTGTGGGCTGACTTGACGCAAGGCTGCGTAGACTCGATGAAGTGCCTGATTGTAACTCACATTGCATATTTTACTACAAATACTTTATAAAGTCTACTTTACAAACTCACAATTTAGTGCTTGGAGGCATTTATGAAAAAACGCTTATCGCTTCTCGTTGCTTTTGGTCTGGCTACGGCTGTTGCCGTTGGTCTCGCCCAGAATAGCCCTGCTACTGACCCGCTCAAAGGCAACACAAAGTTAAGTGGCGAGATTTCTTTGTTCAGTTGGGCAGAGCCTAGTTATGCTCCTTTTGTGGCAGAGTTTAATAAGCTCTACCCGAACATCAAAGTTAAATTTGTGACCGTCGGTTACGGTGATGCCTACCCACGCATCACCGCCAGTCTAGCGGGCAATGTGCCACTTGCCGATGTGGTGATGATTGAATCCGAACGGGTCGAAATTTACGGCTCGCGCTTTCCCAATGCTTTTACCGACCTAAGCGCATGGGGCAACAAATGGGAGCGCAATTTTGACCGCAGCAAATGGGCGCAAAGTGTCGTCAAAGGTAAACTCATCACCATGCCAACCGATGCCGCACCGGTCGGAATGTGGTACAGAGCCGATATGCTCGAGAAGGCTGGGGTCAATCCAAGCAGCATCAAAACTTGGAACGATTACTTGGCGGCTGGCAAAAAAGTCGTGGCAGCCAACCCGGGGGTCAAAATGGCAGGTATTGACTCAACTGGCTCAGAAACACTTTTACGGATTTTAATTCAGCAACAAGGCAGTTTCTACATTGATGCCGACGGCAAAATTGCGGTCAATTCAGCAAAGATGGTACGGGCTTTGACTTTTCTTAAAACCGCTTGGGAGGCTGGAATCCTCGCTAATATCCAAGGCACAGATGGCTTGATTGGCGCAGTCAAAGGCAACCGTGTGGCTGGCGTAAATTTACCCGTCTGGATGATTGGAATTTTCAAGACCTTTACCCCAGAACAAAAAGGCAAATGGGGTGTGGCACAAATCCCAGCCCTGACCGCAGGTGGCGGACAAAGCGCTTACATTGGTGGCTCGAGTCTCGCCATACCCGCCAACAGCCAAAACAAAGAAGCCGCATGGGCATTTGTCGAGTGGTACACGACTTATGGTTCTAAAAGAGTTCTCGAGTTACGCGGCAGTTGGCCCTCCTTTGTGCCAAGCCTGAACGCCCCAGTCCTCAATGCCCCAGACCCATTTTTTGCCACCCCCAATGTCTTTGAACCCTTTAAGAAAAGCGCCTTTTTGGGTCGCCCATTGCGTTACTCGAGCGATTACGACAAAGCCTTTGGCGTGGTGGTCGCCGCCCAAAGCAGCGTCCTAAACGGTGGACAAAATGTCCAAACCGCCTTAGACAAAGCCGCCAACGACCTAAAAAATGCCACTGGGCGCGAGATTGCAGCCAAGTAAGGTAAAAAGTAGAAAAGGTTAAAAGGTCAAAAGGGGATATGGAACTTTTAACCTTTTTACCCTCTGACCTTTTAACCCTTTGACCTCTATGAAACATTTCCCTTTTGCACCACTTGCGTTCCTAGCGCCAGCACTTTTGCTGTATGCGCTTTTTACGGCTTTTCCTGTAGCTCGAGCCTTGATTTTAAGTTTGCAACGCAATGTAGACGGCGAGATTCGCTGGGCAGGTTTGGGGCAGTATCAACGGCTTTTAGGCGATGATATTTTTAAGCAAGCCCTATTTAACACTGGCATTTTTTTAGTCATTCAAGTGCCAATCATGCTGGTCACTGCCCTCTTATTGGCTGTGGCACTGAATTCTAGGCGCTTTGCTTTTCGGGATGTGTTTCGCAGTGCCTACTTTTTGCCAAGCATCATGAGCTTGGTGGCAGTGGGTGTGCTTTTTCGGGTTTTACTGAACGAGGATTTAGGCTTGGTCAATTACTTGTTGCGTTCTATCGGACTTGAGTCTGTGCCTTGGATTACTCATCCGTGGTGGGCAAAAGTGACGGTCATGCTGATTTTAACGTGGCGTTACACAGGCTTTATGATGGTGATTTATTTATCGGGTTTACAAAGCATTCCCGACGAACTTTTTGAAGCTGCCCAAATAGATGGCTCGAGTCCAGTCCAGTCATTTTGGTTTATTACCCTGCCATTACTTCGCCCAACGATACTATTTACCACGATTTTATCCACCATTGGGGTGCTGCAAATTTTTGATGAGGCGGTGATTGTGACCCGTGGCGGACCTGCCAACGAAACTTTAACGCTGGGCTTGTACTTATACCAAACTGCCTTTCAAAGCGTGGATTTTCATTATGCCGCCGCCTTGAGTTGGGTGCTGGTCATCCTGATTGGCGCTCTGAGCCTTGTGCAACTCAAACTCGGGGAGCATGGACAATGAAAAAACCATTCACCCTACTCGAGACCGTGGCACTGATTATCGTTGCGATTGGCGCGTTGCTGGCAGTCTTTCCATTTTACTGGATGTTTAGTTCTGCCACTCGAGCCTCGGCGGATGTCTTGGGGATTCCACCGCGCTTAGATTTTGGGGCAGCCTTGTGGGACAACATCCAAACACTCATCGGCAAGGGTTTTTTACGTTCGATTTGGAATTCTACGTTTATCGCGGCACTTGATACGGTTGGGACATTGTTGGTGGCAAGCATGGCTGGATTTGCCTTAACCCAATACCGTTTTAAGACTCGAGAATTTATTTTTGGCTTATTCTTACTGACTTTAATCGTTCCACCACAAGTCACGATTGTGCCGCTTTTTCAGTTAATGGCTGGGCAGAATCCGTTTGGTTTGAATTTATTAGGCACACCTTGGGCAATTATTTTACCAGCTTTATCCAGTAGTTTTGCGATTTTTTTTATGCGTCAGGCTTTTCAAAAATACCCGCCCGAACTGAGCGATGCGGCTCGAGTAGATGGCGCAAATGATTGGATTGTGTTTTGGAAAATTGCTCTGCCGACAATGCGCCCAAGTCTGGCAGCCCTGAGTATTTTTGTGTTTTTGGGGCAGTGGAATAGTTTTTTCTTGCCACTGATTATGAATGGCAACAACACCGACGGACGCACCTTGCCCTTGGCAATCTCGAGCTTGATTGGTGAAAACGAAATTGACTATGGGGCGCTGATTACAGGCACAGCAATTTCGGTACTTCCTGTGCTGATTTTCTTTTTGTTCGCCCAGCGCTTGTTTGTTTCTGGGGCATTATCTGGGTCAGTCAAAGGATAACTGATACCAAATTGTGTTAATCAGTCGCGTATTTTGACTGATTAACCGACTAAGCGACCCTGCCCGTGAGGTGCGTGTTTAGGGTCAAGAAAAGGAGTGACAACGAAACCGAATTAACATTTGAAGCGCGAACAGCCCGCAAGGTGCTGTCTTGTGAGCAAGAACGACAGTTTGACCGTTTTTTGGGCAAACGAGAGTGATTAAGTTAATTCGGTATGGGCTTTATTAAAAACTCTTTACGTCTCGAGTGAAGAAAAGGAAGACATCATGGATATTGAAAAAAAAGCTCAAGCAGTTTTAGATGGTTTGACCCTCGAGCAAAAATGTGCCGCCATGTCTGGCAATACGCCATTCTGGAAAGGACTTTCTGATTTACTCTTGGATGGTGGTTACGAAAATCACCCTTGGAAAGGCGGGGTTTTAGACCATCCCGATGTACCAGAAATTCGTTTTTCCGATGGTCCTCGAGGCGTGGTGGTTGGCATCAGCACGACTTTTCCTGTTTCAATCGCACGTGGCGCAACTTGGGACACCAATCTCGAAGCACGCATTGGGGCAGTCATCGGACTCGAGGCAAGAGCAGAAGGCGCAACCCTTTATGGTGGGGTCTGCATTAACTTGTTGCGTCATCCAGCTTGGGGACGCGCCCAAGAAACTTACGGCGAAGACAGTTTTATGCTCGGCGAGTTTGGCGTGGCATTGACTCAGGGCGCGCAACAACACCTGATGGCTTGTGTTAAACATTTTGCCCTCAACAGCATGGAAAATGCGCGTTTTAGCGTCGATGTCAAGATTTCGCCACGAGCGCTGCATGAAGTCTATTTGCCACATTTCAAACGCACCATCGAGGCGGGTGTTGCCAGTGTGATGAGTGCCTATAACAGCGTCAATGGGCAGTGGGCGGGTCACTCGAGCGAGTTGCTGCAAGGCATTCTGAAAGACCGTTGGGGTTTTAAGGGGTTTGTCACGACCGACTGGATTTTTGGAATGCGTGATGCAAAACTGGCAGCCCTGGGTGGGCAAGACCTCGAGATGCCTTTTTTAATGCACTTTCATACTGATTTACTGCCTCTGGTAAAATCTGGCGAAATTCCAGAAGCCCGAATAGACGATGCGCTGCTGCGAATGCTGCGGATGCAATTGCGTTTTATTCGTACCGAACCCGTAGAAAAAACCGTCAAAGCCAGCCCAGCCCATATTGCACTGGCTCGAGAGGCTGCCGAAAAAAGCATTGTGTTGCTTAAAAATGGGATTTTACCACTCGAGAAAAACACCAAAATCGCCGTGATTGGACATTTAGCCAACACGATTAACACTGGCGATGGTGGCTCGAGTCGCACCAACAGCCCCTATGTGATTACGCCACTCGAGGGAGTCCATACAGCCTTTGATCATGTCGTATTTGACGATGGCTCAAACCTTGAAAGCGCCCAAGCTGTGGCTCGAGCCGCCGATATCGTGCTGCTGGTGGTCGGTTATACCAAAGAACACGAAGGCGAATTTTTAAGCCCAGACAGCACCAGTGGCTTACGTTCGATGTTTCCAGCCCCAGCCGACCCCGACGAAACAGCCTTAGCCCAAGATGTTGCCAGTGGCTTAGCCGCCAGACTGGTGTCCGAAGGAAAATTTGCCAGAGGCGGAGACCGTGCCAGTTTAGGTTTGCTCCCCGAAGATCAAGCCCTGATTCATGCCATCTCGAGTACCCATAAAAAGGTAGTTGTGGCAATTATGGCGGGCAGTGCGGTTTTAATGAACGCTTGGCAGGAAGATGTTTCGAGTATTTTGCTGCTTTGGTATCCTGGCATGGAAGGCGGTCATGCCCTCGCCGATGTGCTGCTTGGGACAGTCAATCCAAGTGGCAAATTACCATTCAGTATTGCCCAAGACGAAACACACTATCCACACTTTGACCGTGCAGCCTCCAGCATCGAATACGACCTTTGGCATGGCTACCGCAAACTCGAGCGCGATGGCAACAAGGCTGCTTATCCATTTGGTTTTGGAATGTCCTACACAAATTATAGCTATAAAAACATGATGCTCGAGAAAACCAATACCAGCCTTAAAATCTCGCTTGAGGTGCATAACATAGGTTCTCGAGATGGCGAAGAGATTGTACAAATTTATGTTGGTGCGCTTGGCTCAAAAGTCGAACGCGCCAAAAAAGAACTCAAAGCCTTTGCGCGGGTTTTTGTTCCGTTAGGACAAGCCAAATTGGTGTCACTTGAAGTAAAATTCGAGGATTTACGGTACTTTGACGAGCCACAAAATGACTTTATTCTAGAAGCCCTCGAGTACGAAATTATCGCGGCTCGGCACAGCGCCGACACCGATGCGTTGCGTGCAAAATTCCTGATTTTGAATTGAGTTTTACTCGGCAAGTTTTTTACCCAAAGCACCATAAATCCGAATAGATTTGTGGTGCTTTAACTCGAGTTTTGCCCCAAACAACCAAAAATTTTGGGTTGGCTTGATGCTTTGCACATCCGTCCACGGGATATACAAACGCGGATGGGCAAACTTAAAAAACCAAATTGGCTCGAGAAAAAGCCCGTCTTGATTCTCCCAAACATTTAAGCAATTTCGGTAAGAAGCAATTCCAATTCGAGCCGTGATAAGTGCATGGTGTGTTCCGGTTGGGTTGTCTCGAGTTTCCCAGTACGTCCCAAATCCTGCCCAGCCAAACTGTGAAATCAGCCAAATTACCCCAAGCCAAAAAAGAGGAAAGATGGCAAAGAAAGCCATGGGAATCCAAAAAAATGTGCTATCCATACTCTTTAGAATGCCACAAATCTCGAGACAACTGTCACCAAAATTTCCAGAACGGCTTTTTGTCAAAGCCAGTTTGACGCAAAACAATCGGCTCGAGAACCACCGACTGCATTAAACGTTGCAATTCGGCTCTGGCTCGAGTCAAGCCATGGGCTGGGTGCAAAGCATCGGCTGCCACACTCAAATTCTCGCGCTGTAACGTCTCGAGTGCCTGAATTTTCAGGACAAAACTGCCATCCTTAAACGGCAATGCAAGGCTCGAGACAAAGGTCAAACCCGTGGGTTTAGCTGGTGCAACCATGGTTAAGTAAATCGCCTTGACAGCCGCTACGGTTTGTACCTCGAAGTCCAGCACTTCGGCATTCTGGGTTTTAGCGGCTCGAGCATAATAATCTTTTAAGCCGCTTAAATCCGACAATTGCACAGGAATATCTGGCTTGGTCGCAAATGCCCTAAGCTCGAGAACATCGTTAAAGCCGTTTAGCCAAAGTTTACGGCTCGGTTCGTTTTTACGCAACATCAAACCCGATTCGTTAAGGCTCAAATTTAAGGTGACAAAAACACTCATATTCAATTAGAACGCCATACAGCATACTCGAGTGCAGCTTGAATATCCTCGAGTTCTAAATACGGATATGCCTCCAGAATTTTAGTGTTTGAGTATCCAGAAGCAAGTAAACCAACCACTGTTCCAACAGTGACACGCATTCCACGAATACAGGCTTTTCCACCCATTACCAAAGGATTGAAGGTGATTCGATTCATATTTCTACTATACCTGATTGATTGCGGTAAACTCGAGCCTATGAAAATTAACGTCTTGTTCTTTGCTCATCACCGCCGAGCGACTGGGATTCCCGAAACGAGTCTATCTGTTCCTGACGGCTCGAGTGTTAAAGTTATTGCCGATTTAATTGCCCTACAATTCAACCTTAATTTCAAAGGCAGCATGATTGCCGTCAACGATGCCTATGCCAGCCCAGAACAAATTCTCGAGAACAACGACACAATTGCTTTTATTCCCCCAGTCTCGGGTGGCTCAGTTCCCCCAGTCTCGGGTGGCTCGAACGATGATGTTTTTTTAGTCACAGAACAGCCATTACAACTCGAGGATTTACACGCCCACCTGACCAAAGCCGAATGGGGCGGGCAAGCGATGTTTACAGGTTCGACTCGCAGCCCGAACAAAGGTCAAACCATTGTTCATCTCGAGTACGAAGCCTATCCTGCTTTTTGTCTGGCAGAGATGCAACGCATTGCCCTCAAAGCTCGAGAACAATTTGAACTCGGGCGAATTGTTATGGCGCACCGAACTGGCATAGTTTTACCAGCCCAAGTCTCGATTTTTATTGGGGCTGCCAGCAGCCATCGCCGCGCCTGTCTCGAGGCAGTTCCATGGATGCTCGATGAAGCCAAAACCCGATTGCCTGTTTGGAAACTCGAGATTACACAACATGGCGAGCGCTGGGTCGAAGGCAGCACCGCCGCGCCAACCTTATGAAACCCGAAGATATTCTCGAACAACATGGGCTTTTTGATGTCCTCGAGCCTGCTGTTAGCCTTGCCAACACGGTTTTTATTGGACAGCATTACGTGGTGCGAATCGCCAAGTATGAACACGCTGACCATACTCGAGAAGCTGAGATTGCACTTCATGCCGTTGAGTTAGGTATTCGTACTGCCAAGCCATTGTTCTGGGCTAAAAATTACAGCATTTACCAGCGTTTAGACGGCTCAAGCGCCACGCCTGACGTACCAAAGGCTGTCTGGCTCGAGATGCTGGATGACTTAAAAAAATTTCATGCTATTCCTTTTGAACCAAGAACCCTCGAGTCCATGTACTGGGATGGCGCACTGCATTTGCTTGAATCTATTTTTGCGGCTGACCTCTCCCCTATCCAATTGCGTCTGGCTCGAGAAATGCTACAACCACACACCTCGAGTAACTTGGTTTTTGCTCATGCCGATGCTTGGCGCAGTAATGTCATGGTCAAAGATAATCAGTACGTTGGTCTGATTGACTGGGGCAATGCGTCTTGGCAGTCGCTTGAGCGCGAAATGGCATGGCTCGAGGATACAGCGCTGACTTTGGCACTCGAGCAATTTGATTTTAACTTACCGCAACTGTATGCGCGTCGGCTCGAGATTATGCTGCTGGCTGGAATGAGTGGACGCGGTAGGATTGAAGATGTTCGGCGTGTTCTCGAGTGGTTCGATGGTGTTACTCTAAACCTATGAGCTTTACCCGTGAACAACTCAAACGGTACTCGAGACAGATTCTCCTGCCTGAAATTGGCTTAAATGGCACGGAACGCCTGCGTGACTCGAGTGTCTTGGTGATTGGCGCGGGTGGCTTGGGCAGTCCTGTCTTAACCTATCTGACCTCAAGCGGCGTAGGTCGTATTCGCATTGCCGAAGCCGATACACTCGAGGTTTCTAATTTGCAGCGCCAGTTCTTGTACAGTACCGAAGCTGTGGGGCAGCCGAAACTCGAGTTGGCGGTTCAGCGCCTTAAAGCCTTCAACCCCGAAATCCGTCTCGAGCCAGTTGGAAAATTTGACTCGAGCAACGCCAGCGATTTGATTGGCTCGAGTACCGTGACGGTGGATTGCTCCGATACTTTCCAAACACGGTTACTTGTTTCTGACACCGCCAGCCAACTCGAGAAAACGTGGGTTTGGGGGGCAGCCGAAGGGTTTACGGGCATGACAGCCGTTTTTAACTCGGGTTTAACCTTGCGCCAAGCCTTCCCCGAGGCTGAGCCGACCGAAAACTGCGATACGATTGGCGTTTTTGCGCCGCTTCTTGGGGTGATTGGGTCTTTAATGGCGGGTTCGGCTTTGCGTTTACTGCTTGGTCTCGAGGTCAAACACAGCCAATTAACCATTTTTGATGCCCTCGACTCGAGTTTTCGTAGCATCAAGTTAAAGCCCTAAAATCCAAAGAATAGCTCGAGACCAAGCTCACTCTTCGCTTTTCACTTTCCTCTGCCATTTCTGGCTTTGGGCATATGTCCTCGCACTAATCTTAGAAACTGTAGCCAGAGCGTCGGACTCGTTAGCCCTGTTTGTCCTTTGGGTTTTTCGGATAAGCTGTAGCTCGTTAGGCAATACAACTTTTATTCGCGCCACCTCGAGTCTGACTTGGGGTCGTGTTGCACGAAAGAAAGGAAGGAGGAGGGGTCTTGGAAGCCAACACTGGGGTTTTGAAAGAACTTGCAATGCGTGAAGCACAACTCATGGCTAAGGTATCGCAGGTCAAAGAAGATGCGCTTAAACTCGTTTCGGATGCCGAAAGCAAAGCCAAAGAGCTATTGGCAAAAGCCGATGCTGATGTCAATGCGTTAGAAGCCGAATACAAGCAAAAGCGCGAAGGCGAGGAAAAGTCTATTTTTGAAGCTGGAATAGCCGCCGCAAAAATGACAGCCGATGCAGTATCAAGTGCCGCCGCAGGCAAAATTGCGGGGGCAGTGCAAGTTATTGTCTCGAAGGTTTTGCCCTAAAGGAGTTTAGGAAAATGGCGATTGCAGAAATGTCCGAAATCCTAATTCTCGGACGAAAACGAGATAATCTCGAGGTCATTCGGGCGCTCCAAGACGCAGCCGTGGTGCAAATTGACCCACTCGAAGACAGCCAAATCCCCAAGGGGGTTTTGCTTGGCGCAGACGCGGAACGAAAAGCAAAATTAGAAAGAATGTTGGCGCGTACCGAATCGGCTTTGGCAGCCATGGGTGCGTCTGATACATTGCCAGACCCAAGTAAGCTGCGCGGTATCGAACTCGAACCCTTGCTCGAAGAAGTTGGTAAGCGCTCCGATGTTTTGGCGCTCGAGAAATCTGAGTTAAGCCAAGAATTGAGCGCCATTGGTTCGTTTCAAAGTACGGCTCGGGTGCTGGGCGAACTGGCGGCTGGGCTTGGCAAGAGTGGTCGCTTGGTGGCAATTGGTTTTACTGTCTCGGACAACAAAGAACTCGAGAAGTTAAAGGCGGCTTTAACCGAAGCCAAAATCAATTTTGAACTTGGTCATCAGCCAAGTGGTAAAACTTCCGCCGCCGTGCTGGCGGTTCGCGCTCAAGACGCAGCCGTGGCTCGCAGTGCTGTCTCGAGGGCTGGACTTGCCGAATTACGCTTTCCGGGGCGTTTTGAAGGTCTAGCTTATTCGGAAGCCGCTGCCTTAATGGAACAACGCGCCAAAACCTCGCCCGAAGAAATGCAGGGCATTTTACAGAGCATCGAGGGTCTTAAAGCCCAGCACGCCAGTACCTTGGCGGCGGCTCGAGTCGAACTCAAAGACGAATTAGCCCGTTTTGAAGCAGTCAGTTCAAGCGTGGCGGGCAAGTACGGTTTTGCCTTACGTGGCTGGATTCCAAAGGCAAATCATGCCCAACTCGAGCAGGCACTTACGCCGCTTAAAGGGCAGGTTATTTATCAGTTCTCAGATGCGCCGCACCACCATGCCGACCATGTGCCAGTTAAATTAGTCAACAACAGTTTTGTTAAACCATTTGAAATGCTGATTGGAGTGGTGCCACTTCCAGCATATGGCACTTTCGATCCATCATGGGTGCTGGCAATCTGCTTCCCACTGTTCTTTGGCTGGATTATCGGTGATATTGGCTTGGGTGCTATTTCAGTGGTGGTGTCGTTTTGGCTGGCTGCCCAGAGCAAGGCTGGTAAAACCCTCAACATCGATTTGTTCGGCGCTAAACTCGCTCCGCAAGTGCTGGCAAATATCTCGCATATTTTGCTTTGGATGGGCATTTCGAGCATGATTTTTGGTGTAGTCTTCGGTGAAATGTTCGGCACCTTGGGCGAGCATATCGGACTGTTTAAGTTCGCTGGCGAAACCCAGTCGGCATTGATTACCGCACCTATCCATCGTGTTTCCCCTGAAGCCGCATCCATTATGATTCTCATTTCACTGATTCCGGGTGTGCTGCAAGTGCTGGGCGGTTGGTTCCTTCGCGCCCAACTCGGCTTTAAGCACAATGACAAGCCGCATTTGTTTGAAGGTATCGGAATGTTTTTGGGTGTCGTAGGGCTGCTTCCTTGGGTTGGGCAATTTGCCTTGGGTTGGACAATGCCAAGCTGGATGATTCTTGTCCAACTTGGACTGATCATCTTTGGTGTGTTTGTGCTTGGCACAATTGCCAAAAAGACGCTGATTATGGGTATTGAAATGGTTTCAAATTTCAGTAACCTTTTGTCTTATTTGCGTCTTTACGCAGTGGGTCTGTCGGGTGCGGCTCTGGCAAACTTCGCCACAGATGCGGGTTGGAGTTGGGGGAATAGCCAAGGCAATATTCTCGGCATTGTTGGAGGAATTGTCATTGCCACGATTTTGCATTTGGCGTTCATCGCTTTGACGATTATCGGACACATGCTTACACCACTTCGTTTGCACCTTGTTGAGTTCTTCACCAAATTTGGTTACTACGACCATGCTGGTCGCGCTTATCGCCCTCTCGCAAAAATTAGCAACAAATAATCCTTTGGAGGATGTTATGAAAAAAGCCATTAAATTCTTATTGCCCGCCCTCGCACTCGCCCTTCTCTCGAGCATCGGTTTAGCCGCCGAAGGCGCAACCGCTGGACTGAATGATGGTAACGGCTTGGCTGCCATTGGCGCAGGCTTGGCACTTGGTTTAGCGGGTATTGGTGCAGGTATTGGTCTGGGTCAAATCGGTTCAGCTGCCGCAGGCGCAGTCGCCGAGAAGCCCAGCATGTTCGGTCAAATGCTCATTTACTTGGCACTCCCAGAATCCATCGTGATTATCGGCTTCGTTATTGCCAACACCCTTGCCGGTAAGGTCTAATATGGCTGACCTTGCCAAACTGCTCGAAAGCGAAGCCAGTGCCGAAATCGAAACGATTTTAGCAGAAGCCCGCAGTCGTGCTGATGGCATCGTAAAGCAAGCCGAAGAACAAGCGAAAAGCATTCTCGAGGGTAAGCGTCGCGCCCTCGAGAATGAACTGTCCGCCGCGAGGGTACGTGCCAAAAGCGCGTCTGATCTCGAGGGTTCAGCGCTGAAGCTCGGAGCGAGCCACGGTGCGAGTCAGCAAGCCTTTGTGAGTGCCGAATCGGAATTGCGTAATTTTACGAAATCCGCCGAGTACGGCAATGTTTTAGAGAAATTGATTCGTGAAGCCAGCAGTGCTTTAGGTGGTTTAAGTAAACTCGAGGTTCATTCAACTGACCTTGAAATTGCTAAAAAAGCGGCGGCGGCGGCTGGTTTACAAATCGAAGTTCATGCCAATAACCAAATTGAAACTGGTATTCGCGGTGTTGGGCTTAGTGGCTCGAGCAGCGTTACCAACACGCTCCTTGGGCGCTTAGCCAGAGCCAAAGACGGTTTGTTAGCCGACGTTGCAAAGGTACTGGGTTAATATGCCAGACGATTATGGTTATATCAATGCTCGAGTGCGGGTCATGCACTCTGGATTGGTGACCAAGAAACTCGATGAGGCGATTAACGCGGCTTCGTATTCCGAGTTTCTAAGAATCCTGTCCGAAACCAGCATGAGTGCCGACTTGGGCGATGCCACTGCCTCTGGTGCTGGATTGCCACAACTCGATGCAGCCCTGTCCAGAAACTTTTTTAACACAGCGCAAAAAATTGTTGGTATGGGAACAGGTTCGGCAGGTAAAGACATTGCGCTGCTTTTTGCGCGTTATGACCTCCTGAACCTAAAAGCCGTGGCTCGAGGTAAAATCGGTGGGCGCAGCCCAGAAGAAATTCTGGCGAACTTGACCCCTGCCGGTAGCCTCAAACCTGTGGTGCTGCAAGCCCTAGCCAGTGCTTCTGATATTGGTAACTTGGCGGGTGTGGCAGGAGTCAATGCTTCGCCGCTTTCCAGTGCTTTCCGTAAAGCCGCCCAAGCCCTGACCGCCGATAACAATTTACTCGAGTACGAAGTCGCCCTTGACCAAGCCTATTACAACACTGCCATCAAAGGCGCAGATTCTACAGTCCTAAAAGACTATTTGCGCCGCGAAGTAGACGGAGCGAACCTGTTGACCGCCATGAAATTAAAAGCTTCAGGGGCAAATGCCAATTCGGATTTGTACTTTGTGAAAGGCGGCAAAGAAGTCAATCAAGCTCGGTTTGACCAAATTGTGTCGGGTAACGGCGGACTCGAGGGCTTAACTGCCTTTGCTCGAGTAAGCGAGACCACCGACTTAGGACAAGCCGAGAATGCTGTTCGCAGCGTCATGCTCGAAAATGCCAAAAAAGCCTACACGGGCGATGCACTCGGCATTGGCGTGGTGATTGGTTTTTTGAAAGAAAAAGAACAAGAAGTTGCTCTTGCACGCTTAATCGCCAGAGCCAAGTTCTACAATGTCCCCACCGATGTGATTAAAAAGGAGGTCGGACGTGGCGCTTAAACTCGCAGTTCTGACCGATGGCGAAACCGCCACTGGCTTTAGATTAGCTGGCGTGGACGTTCTCGAAGCCACCAAAGACACCGCCATTAAAACCTTAGAAGCTGCCATCCAAAGTAACAACTTTGGTTTAATCGCCGTTGACGAAGCCGTGATTGCCGACCCAGCCAAGTCGCTCGAGCGTCAAATGCGCGGACGGCAACTGCCAGTCTTGTTGCCAATTCCAAGCCTGACCGCCGCCTTTTCCGACAACGTAGACGCAAAAGCCTATATGCGCGAATTGGTACGCAGCACCATCGGATTTGAAATAAAACTTTAGGTGAAAAGGAAAAATAGGGAAAAAGGTTAAAAGTTTTCCCAATCCACCTTTCACCCTTTCACCCTGTTTTTCTGGAGGTACAAATGGCAGGTAAAATTAAGAAAATTGCCGGTCCAGCCGTAATCGTCGAGGACTTAGAAGGCGCGAAAATGAACGACATTGTTCGCGTTGGTAATGAACAACTCGTTGGCGAGATTATTCGGTTAGATGGTAAGGAATGCTTCGTGCAGGTCTACGAAGATACAAACGGTCTGTGTGTGGGCGAAACGGTGATTACCACCAATTTGCCGTTAGCCGTAGAACTTGGTCCGGGGATGCTCAATGGTGTGTTTGACGGAATTCAACGTCCACTGGACAAAATCCGTGAAGCCTCTGGCGATTTTATTGCCCGTGGTGTCAACGTAAAGTCCCTCTCGAGAACCCAAAAATGGGCTTTTACCCCGACTTCTAAAGTTGGCGATAAAGTTCTTGGCGGCTCGAGCATTGGGTCAGTCCCAGAATTTAGTTTTGTCCATAAAATTCTTGTTCCACCCAATGTTTCTGGCACAATCAAAAGCATCCAAGCGGCTGGCGAATATACCCTTGATGATGTCATGGCGACCCTCGAGGACGGCACTGAACTGCGGATGTACCACACTTGGGCAGTACGTCGTCCGCGCCCAGTCACCAAGAAACTCGAGCCTAACCTGCCGTTTTTGACCGGAATGCGAATTTTGGATGTCCTTTGCCCATTAACTGCTGGTGGGACAGCCGCGATTCCAGGTCCGTTCGGCGCTGGTAAAACTGTGACCCAACAAAGCGTTGCTAAATACGGTAATGCCGATGTCGTGGTTTACGTTGGATGCGGCGAACGCGGTAACGAAATGACCGATGTGTTGGTCGAATTCCCAGAACTCGAGGATCCAAAAACGGGTAAGCCACTGATGCAGCGCACGTTACTCCTGGCAAACACTTCCAATATGCCAGTGGCTGCCCGTGAAGCCAGTCTGTACTGCGGTATTACATTGGCAGAATACTTCCGCGACCAAGGCTATGCCGTCTCGATGATGGCAGACAGCACCAGCCGTTGGGCAGAAGCCTTGCGTGAAATTGCTTCGCGCTTGCAAGAAATGCCAGCCGAGGAAGGCTACCCGCCGTACCTTGCTTCGCGTCTTAGTGCATTCTACGAACGTGCAGGTCGGGTTACGACCCTCGCTGGTGACACTGGTAGCGTTTCGGTTATCGGTGCGGTAAGTCCAGCAGGTGGCGACTTCTCCGAACCTGTGACCCAAGCCACCTTGCGTATCACTGGTGCATTCTGGGCGCTTGATGCCAGCCTTAGCCGCGCACGTCACTTCCCAGCCATTAACTGGGCGCAGAGCTACAGCTTATTCAACCGTATTCTCGAGCCTTGGTACAGAGAAAACATTGCAAAGGATTACCCAGAAAAACGCATTGCGCTCATCAACTTGCTGCAAAAAGAAGCTGCCTTACAAGAAGTCGTACAACTGGTCGGACCAGACGCTCTAGCCGACAACGAACGCCTTAGCCTCGAGGTTGGACGGATTGTGCGCGAGGATTTCTTGCAACAAAACGGTTACGACAAAGTGGACGCGAGTTGCTCGATGCAAAAAGCCTACGGCATGATGAACATGATGCTCGAGTTGTACAAAGCTGGCGACGCAATGCTAAGTAAAGGCGGCGCAATCACCGATTTCTTAGATGATGCAGCCACGATTGAAAAAGTCGGTCGCGCCCGTTTCGTACCCGAAGATGAATTCCCAGCCTACCAAGCCGAGTACATGAAAATGCTCGAGACTTCGTTTCGCGCCAAAGCATAGAATTAGTGCTACTCAGATGTGCAAATCGAGGTGACGTATGAAACTCCTAAAAATTATTTTATTGATAGCGATTTGTACGGGCTGCACAGCACCTCAAGATTCGTCAACACCAAAAATAGCTGTTGATAATGTTGAAGGATACCTCGATCCAAGACTTCCAGAAAAAGAAAAAGCAGTGATGCGTAACATATTGCAATCCATGCAACCAGATTCGAGATCAAATTATGTGGATTATATTGACTCCCAAGGGAAACAACATTCAAACAACTATGAGAGATACCACGAAATTCAATTAGGGCTAAATCTTTTTGAATATAATTCCGATGTTGGACCACTACCACAAGGCTCGAATTAAAACATCACTGCAACAACTGAGTAGCAAGAAATGGAGGTACAGAGTGAGCTTATTAACCAAAGAATACACCGAAGTCGAATACGTTTCAGGACCACTTTTGTTCTTGAAAAGTGCCTCTGATTTGCCTTATGGCGCTATCGTTGACATCACCGATGGTGTGAACCGCGTCCGTGGTGGTCAGGTCATCGAAGTTTCCGACGAATACACCGTGCTTCAAGTCTTCGAGGAAACATCAGGTTTAGACCTTGCCCGTACCAAAGTCTCCTTGGTCGAAGATGTCGCCCGTCTTGGCGTATCCAAAGAAATGATTGGTCGTCGCTTCAACGGAATCGGCAAACCCATTGACGGACTGCCACCTGTTGTCGCCGAAAAGCGGCTCCCAATTAACGGAAGCGCGATTAACCCAGTTTCTCGAGAAAAACCAGAAGAATTTATTCAAACAGGCATCTCGAGCATTGACGTGAACATCTCACTTGTGCGCGGACAGAAACTCCCGATTTTCTCGGCATCTGGTCTGCCACACAACGAACTTGCCTTGCAAATTGCCCGTCAAGCCAAAGTGCTAGGCGAAGGCGAAGGGTTTGCTGTGGTCTTTGCCGCCATGGGTATTACCCAACGCGAAGCCAGCCAATTCGTATCTGGATTCGAGCAAACAGGAGCGCTTGCGCGTTCGGTGTTGTTCCTGAACCAAGCCGACGACCCAACCGTAGAACGTCTTCTGACCCCACGCATGGCATTGACCGCCGCCGAGTACCTAGCTTTCGAGCATGGCTACCACGTACTGGTCATCCTGACCGACCTTACGAACTACTGCGAAGCACTTCGTGAAATCGGTGGCGCTCGAGAAGAAATCCCAGGTCGTCGTGGCTACCCAGGTTATATGTACACCGACCTTGCCTCGCTATACGAACGCGCAGGTGTCATCCACGGCAAACCAGGTTCGGTTACCCAAATTCCAATTCTCTCGATGCCCGGCGACGACATCACCCACCCAATTCCAGACTTAACCGGTTACATCACCGAAGGTCAAATCTACGTGGCTCGTAACTTGGACAGCGCTGGTATTTACCCACCGATCAACGTCCAACCAAGCCTGAGCCGCCTCATGAACAACGGCATCGGAAAAGGCAAAACTCGAGCCGACCACAAAGAAGTCGCCGATCAACTCTTTGCTTCTTACGCCCGTGGCATGGACTTGCGCCGCCTCGTTGCCATCACCGGTGAAGATGCACTGACCGATAACGACAAGAAGTACCTGCGTTTCGCTGATGGCTTTGAAAAAACCTTCATCAACCAAGGACAAGCCAACCGTTCAATCGAAGACAGCCTGAACATCGCATGGGCATTGCTATCCGAATTCCCAAAGAGCGAACTCAAACGTATTCGCAAAGAATTTATTGAAACGAACTACGGCACGCAGAAACTTTCAGAACTTGTCACAGCTTAATTTGCAATGTAGAAAAGAAGCAAGCTCCTAGGCACTCCCCCACTCTCGTTCCTCGAGTTTCCCCCTCCATGAGGGGGGCTAAAGACCCAAAACCTAGCACCCCTCTTTGAGGGGTCGAGCCTCCGGCGAGGGGGAGTTCGTGAGAAGTGACGTTTTTTCGGTACAACATTTAGAAGTAAAACCTCTCTAAGGAGGTGAACATATGGCAGAACAAATCAGTCCTACCCGCTCGAACCTTCTGGCTCGGCGTGGCTCGAGACGACTAGCAGTACAAGGCGCTGACCTTCTTAAACGCAAACGCGACGCGCTGATTGGCGAGTTTTTTGCGCTGGTTAAGGAATCTTTGGCGGCTCGAGAGATGCTTCAGCAGTCGAGTAAAGATGCTTACTTTGCACTTTTTGTGGCTAAGGCTTGGGATTCACCAGAAGCGGTGGAATCGCTGGCATTGGCTAAACCATCGGGGTTAGAACTTGAACTCGAGGTAGAAAGTATTTACGGAGTGAAAATTCCAAAGATACAACAACCAACCTTTAGTAAAGAATTGCCTTTCTCGCCAATTGGGGCTGGCGCAAGGACGCTCGAGGCGGCAGCTCAGTTCCAGAATTTGGTCGAAGCCATTATTAAAGTGGCAGCCACCGAGAATAAATTACGGCGCATTGGAGAGGAAATCAAGAAGACCTCGAGACGAGTGAATGCGCTCGAGCAAATTGTAATTCCGAACATCCAAGGCGAAATTAAATTTATTACCGATACGCTCGACCAACGCGGACTCGAGGAAGTCACCACGCTCAAACGAATTAAAGCCAAAATTGACCTTGATAAAGCCACGGCTAAAGGGGTTATTAGTGCCGCCAATGAAATTGGTGCGGGTCTGTAAAGAAAACACAGCAATTCAAATGCGCTCGAGTCTAGGCTTGGGCGCGTTTTTATTTTTTGATGCTATGCTGTTTTTATGTCCGAAATAGTAACGATAGACGAAACGATTCAAGGCGAAATTGTTGAACAAAATGGAATGTTTATATGGACTGGAGCATTACCAAATGTTGATACTCAAGACTTAATTGAACAAATGCGCGAAGACCGAATCAATGCAATTCTCGAGAACATTTGAAACGGCTGCTCGAGATTATAGGGGTTAAGTTTATGAAACGAAATTACAAAAAATTACTAACCGAAAGCCTGAACGAAGCCGCAGAAATTCGCTTAGGGGCAAAAGCAACTCGAGAGACGATGCTTGAAAATGCCGTGCCAGACTTAACAGAAGCCGAGAAACTCGAGATTGACAGACGAATAACAGCATATGATGCAAACCCAAGCAGTGGTCGTTCGTGGGCAGAAGCTCGAGAACGATTACAACAGAGTTAAAACCATGATTCAAAACCCGTACACCTCGAGTAAACCTGCCGAAGAAGTAGCGCAGGAACTTCTCGAGCAAGGAATTTATGGCGAATTGCGAGATGCCTTAGCTGCGGTTAAACGTGCCAGAAGTGGTAAATCTAGGTTAGGGCGAACAGCAGTATTTCCAAATGGACAAATTACCAAAGTGGCATAGGATAATTCACTTGCATATTTGCATAGTTTTTGAACTTAAACTAGCTAATTTTTATAGTAATAAACTATTCACTTGACAAAATTAACTATTTTGTGTATCATTCTCTCATGAATTTAAAACTTTCAACTAATCCTTTTGACCGCGCTGTATCTGACACTATCCCACTTTTTGTTTTGTTCGATCTAGTAACTGAGATACGCAACGCATATCGAGTTGCTGCCTCCGAAACTCTTGAAAACCCATTATTTTCTGCTGGTATTACTTCCGAACATTTCCCTCAAGAAAGACGGTTTAGAGTTCAACAAGCCTTAGTAACTATTGCACTGAAGCATTCACGATTTTTAAAGTATGACGAGAAAAAAACTAAGCCAAAAGGTGGCAGATTTGTTACTCTAGTGGCTGAAAATCTGTTGCTAATAGAGAAATTCTTATCTAATCCTTCAAAATTGCCAGTACGAAAGTATGTAAGTTATTTAACAGCACAACCAAGTATTTTTGAGCCAGAATTAGAAAGCAAAGACCCAATCTTTGCAGTTATTATTCACGGCTATGATAAAATTTCGATTTTTCCAGATGCACCCGACTTTATTGATATTATTTTCCCCGACCCTGTTGACCCAGCAAACCTGAAATCTGCGTTACATAGAATTAAATTAATGGATTTAGAATTTACTCCTACATTAGAAGAATCAATTCCGGTAGTTCCTGAAACTGTTATCACACTTAAAAGTGAGGTGGAGTTACCCTCGGAAGTTGACCCCGAACGAGGTGAATTAAAGTGAGAACACAATCAAGTCCTGGATTTATGCCAGAGCGATTAAAACAGGCACGAGCGGCAATGGAGTTAAGTATCACTGCCCTGTCAGAACAGATAGGTGTCAGTCGTCAAAGTATTGACCAATTTGAACGAGGTCAGACTACACCATCTGAGCTTACCTTATCTCAATTTGTTGATAAATTAAAGCATCCTCGTGAATTTTTTTTTAAGCCATTACCAGAATTTGATATATCTACAATCTTCTATAGGTCAAATTCTAAAGCGAAACAACCTATGAAGAGACGTGTTGAAGTCAGAATGTTGTGGCTATGCGAACTGACAGAATTCTTAGATAAGTATGTCAATTTGCCGAAATTTATCTTTCCTAGTTTTGATTGGATTCCCGATGACCCAAGGGCAATTAATCAACAAATGATTGAAAAAGCTGCTGACGAATTGAGGGCTTTTTGGGGTATTGCTGACCATCACCCAATTCCAGATCTTATTCGATTATTGGAATTTAATGGATTTATCATTGCCACAGATGATTTATGCGATGAAGGCATTGAAGCTCTTTCAGCTTGGGGTTATTTAGACCGTGGCTATATTCTTATTCACAAGTATGTGGGTTCGGCAGTAAGAATGCGCTTTGGAATTGCCCACGAATTAGGACATCTTATCTTGCATAGAAAAATTATTAAATCTCAAGAATTTGCAAAAGATTTTATCGATATTCTTGAAAATCAAGCTAATGCCTTTTCTGGCGCTTTTCTCGCTCCCCGCGCAGCTTTTTTACGAGATGCAGGAGCAGTAAACCTAGATAGATTACGTATCATAAAGACAAAATGGCTTATTTCTATAGGAGCTATGATAAAAAGGGCAGAGAACATTGGATTACTTTCAAAAGAAAGTGTTAAGAGTTTATTTATTAACTACGGTAGGAGAGGCTGGCGCGGGTTTGAGCCTCTTGACGATACAATCGCATTTGAAGAGCCAAAAGTAATTCCGAATGCAATAAATCTTCTAATAACGCAACGATTTTTTTCTTCGGCTGGTCTTGAAACTTCAAGTGGCGTTTCATTTCATTTTACATCAAGTTTAATGAATTCTAGACTTGATACTTCTGGATTATCTAGCAATTATCAATCATTAAATTAGACGGGAACGTTCTAGGCTCGAGAATAATTTGCTCGAGCCACGGCTTTTGTATGGGCTATACAGAATTAATCTCCCTCGAGTCCAGTCCAACTGTGCTACTGTTCCCCTGTAAACCCCGAATGTCCCTCTGGCGCTGAAAATGCGTGTACGGCTTCGGGGTATCGTCTTGTTTATGGCTTTTCTCATTTTGCTGCATGGCTAAGTTTACATGGATTTGTGCTGCTCAAGCCTCAGCTTTTGCCGCTAGATGCTAGATTATTTCCATGTTGCTGACCCTAACGCTTGACCCTGCGCTCGAGCAACGGCTTTTGCTTGAGCATGGGCTGCCACTCGAGATGTGGTTGGCTCAAGACTTAAAATCTCGTTTTCAAGCCGATGTTTGAGGAAACTGTTTTGCTGCAAAGAATTTCTTTGGGGCTGCCTGAGTCTTTTTGGTTGTCATACCAACTTTAGGTAGATAATACGGAATGTCAAGATTAGGCACACCTCTGACCGCGCACCACACAACTGAAGAACTCGAGAAGCATTACAAGCAGTG
>JAYWGM010000099.1:0-62271 GCA_043778225.1 Deinococcales bacterium
AAAGGTTAAAAGGTTAAAAGGTTAAAAGGTTAAAAGGTTAAAAGGTTAAAAGGTTAAAAGGATGCGCTCGTTTAACCTTTTCTACTTTTTACCTCGCCCCTAGCCCAGTCCTTCGACATATTTCTTTAAGCCCTCGAGGGCTTCTCGAGTGCCTTTTTCTTGAGTTTGGATGGCTCGTTTTTGTAGCCACTTAAAACGTGGTACATAGGTTCTGGTTAGGGTCACTTCTGTGCCGCCCTTGGTGGGGGCAAACGCCCAAGACTCAGCAATACCCGCCAGTAAAATTGAGCCGCCCTTGGTGGCTTGCAGTACAAAACCGTTTGGCGCTCTTAAAAATTCGTAGCGAAACTGAAAGCCACCCAATAGAATACTGTTGTAGGTCAGTTCTAAATATACGCCTTCGGCAGCCTTGCTGGGTACGGGTACTTTTTTCTTTGGGTCTGGCGATAAAAACTGCGAACGAGTCACGGTTTTATCCCATTTGGCACGTTCGTTTTGCGGCAAAGCCGCATAGTACACTTTTTCGGGACGCGCCCGAATGACAATTTTTTCGGTCAGTGTCATCGGCTGATAACGCTCACGGGCTTTCTCGAGTTTGGCTTTTTTCTTGGGGTCTTGCTCGAGAATGGCTTGCTGTTGTGCCACAGCCCCGGGGCGCATTTCCTTAGGAAGTTTGGCGCGGCGCTGCTGCATTTGTTGAAAAGGAGGACGGTTACGTGACATCTTAAACAGTCTAATACAAAAACCCGAAAGTATGTAAGCAAAGTGAGTAGGGGAAAGTGCTGTTACGGAAGGCGTGGAGCTTATTGGAGCGAAGCGGAAATAAGAGTAACGACTTACCGAGAACGGCACTAATATAAAAATTGATAACTTGTGCATCAGCCTTGTGTCTGCAAGAGCCGATAAATTTGAATCCGCTTACGTCATGCGCTGAAATTGAAAACTCGAGACCGAAAATTCAAGCTCCAAATCTTGGTCGGAAACCTGATAGCCTGTCATAAATTCGATCGTCCGTCCGCTTGCCACACCCGAAGTCAGGGTCACTTCGAGTTGCCCTTGGTGCAAAGAAAAGTAACCGCGCAAACTCGGCTGCCCTTTGACTTTGACACTGATTTTCCCCGAATGAAGTTCGATTTGTTGCCAAACTTGATGCGGCGAAACCGCCTCCCACTTTCCCTCGAGTTGACGAAGTGCGACTGGTTCGGGTTCGATTGGGATAATCGGTTTTTGAGAGCGAGCATAGGACATCATTATTCAACCTCCGAAGTTCAGTATCGCATTCGAGCGTCACACGACCGTCACATGACCGTCAAATCTAAGATGAGGACACTTTAAGCGACTTGCTGTCACAAAACCCTGACATCAGTCATACACTTTTTATACAAGAGGTAGACTATCAAAATGCTCGAGAACAAAGTTTATTTAATTACTGGCGCAAGTGGAGCAGTGGCGGCAAGTATCATCAGCAAATATGGCAGCCTTGGGATAAACCTCGTGCTGCTCGACCGACATCAAGTCAGCCACAACACTGGCGAGGCAATCGTAGCTGACCTTGGCACGCTCGAGGGCGCACAAAAAGCCGTGCAGCAAATTATCAAAACCCACGGACGTTTAGATGGGGTGATTCACACAATTGGCGGTTTTGTGATAGAGAGCATTCTCGAGTACAAACCCAGCACTTACGATCAAATGCTTGACACCAACTTACGCACGACTGTCCATATGGCGGCGGCGGCTATGCTCGAACTCGAGAAAACCCAAGGATTTTTTGGGGCAATCGCGGCTGGGCAAGTGATACGCGGTGGCGCTGCAAATTTGGCGCTGTACACTGCCGCCAAAGGGGCAATGGCGCTCTTTATGAAAAGTTTGGCAGCCGAAATAAAAATGGTACGTTTTGGTCTGGTTTACCCGATGGGCACAATAGACACACCAAGCAATCGCAAAAATATGCCCGATAGCGATTTTGGCACATGGATAGACCCAAGCGAAATTGCCGAAGCCTTTGTCTACATGGCAACCCGCTCGAGCCGTGGGCGGGTGCAAGAGGTACAAGTACATCCAAATTAAATCTCGAGGTCTTGGGTTTGGCTTGGCTCGAGGCTAAAAACTTTATCCAAAGCCACAAAACCAAATTTTAAGAGGTACTCGAGAAAACTGTTGTGGCGCTCTTGGGGTATGCCATCTGGCAATAAGTGTTTCTCGAGCCGCAACAACTGACTTTGCAAATCGGTGTCGGCACGAAGCAACGCAGCCTGAAGCTTTTTGGGTAATTTATGCTCGAGTTGATATGCAATAGCGGCTTTTGAGCGTTCAACACTTTTGGCAAACCCAGACTCGAAATTGACCAAATCGGTGCTTAGCTCATTGATTTGCAAAGTCAGACTGAGCAAAGTATCCGAAATTCGAGTTTTGGCAGCGTGGGTTTCAAATAATTGATTCCTGAGCTGCTCTCCCCTATCCTGCTGAAAAGCTCGAGCCGTCAAACCATATTTCTCGAGGATGCGTTTAACGGGCGGTTCGATGATCGTCAGGCTCAAGCGCGGCGACATCAGGGGTTGCGGTACACCATGAAGCTGATAAACCTCGAGCAATTGCAAATGGTACGCCAATTCGCCCGGTCCAAGCACATTGACCACACTTGGAAAGACCGCATCTGCCAAAATTGACCGCAGTCCAGCCGCCGGAGTCAAACGCCTTGGGTCTGTCTCGAGGATGCTTAAAAGTTCAGATTTGGGGTAAGAACGGTCAGCCGTGAAGTGCTGCCCGTTAAATTTTAAGAGTCGGCGCTGACCATCTAAGCCCGTCAAAAAAAGGTTGGTCGCCTGTTCACCACGCCGCAATTGGGCGGTTAAACCAAGTGCCTCGAGTTGGGTAGCGGCTCGTTCAATCGCTGCACTCGAAAGAAGCGGCGACTCAAGTTCATGCCGAATGCCCTCTGCGAATAATGCCGCGATGCTTGGAAAAAGTGGATCAACAATGATTAAACCGTACTTACCAAGTAAGTGCATCAAGATTCTCGAGAACCATTCGGCATAATTGGTCGAGGCTGCAAAGGTTTTTTGCAACATCTCGAGGATTGGCGTTTTGAAAACCTCTGGGGCATCAAAAGCGCTTAAATGCTGCAAAATCGTCTCGAGGTACTGCGGCAAAAGTGGAATCGCACCAATTGAGCTATTTTTAGGTAAATCGAGGCTGATTTGATGTTCGACCTCGGATAAATCCAAGAAAAACGCATGGCGCACTTCCTCAGAATCGTGGTCTTGGCTGGCTACCCAAAAAATCGGTAAGACTGGACGTTCTGGCGTGGAATAGCGCCGCGCCAACAAAACCGCATCCACTGCCTTAGAAATCGTATACGAAGCACCAAGCAATAAACCCGCTTGCTGACCGCTCATAACGGTTAAAGACTCTGGATGAGCCAGCAGTTTGGCATTCTCGAGAACCGCTTTGGGCGCACCAAGACTCTGGCTGTACTCGAGAACCGCTTTTGAAAGTGCCGAATGGTCAACTTTGCGCGTGGTCTCGAGCGCCGCCGAAAAATCAGAATGTGGCAAACGGTGCAAAGAAAGAAGTTGGTTGGAACAATAAGCCTCGAGTGCAGTCACGTGGCGCATTCTAGGCTGCAAGGCGGGTTTGATGAAGTTGCCAAGGCTACTGAAAAAGCAAGGAGAAAAGAGAAATGGTTTGGTTGTTTTCCTCCTTCCTCTGCTTTTAATCCTCAAGCGGTAAAGTCAGGGTAAAGACTGCGCCACCCTCTGGACGATTGGCGGCTTGGACTTGACCACCGTGTAATTCGATAATTGTTTTAACGATTGTTAAGCCTAGTCCACTGCCACCAGTCGAGCGGTTTCTCGAGGCATCGGCACGGTATAAACGCTCGAAGATACGTTCGAGGGCATCGGTCGGAATACCAGACCCGGTGTCGGAAATGGTCAGTTCGGCATGGTCTGAGTATTTTTTAACTTCAAGGCTGACCATACCGCCTTCTGGGGTATGGGAGAGTGCATTCTCGAGCAAGTTACCAATGGCTTGTTGCAAACGGTTCACATCCAAATGCAGTGAAATACTTTGCGCCACCCGCAATTCTAAGCGCACGTTCTTGGCTTTGGCGCGGGCGCGAAAATGTTCCAAGGCATCTCGAGCCACATTGGTCAAGTCACAAAGATGACGCTCTAAAGTCAGCACACCAGCGTCGGCTAAAGACAACAGCCTTAAATCTTCGACCAAACGCTCGAGCAACCGAGTCTGACCAGAGAGCCGCCCTACTGCCTCGAGATTAAGTGGCATCACCCCATCTTCAAGCGCCTCGAGTCGGGCTTTCATGGCAGTCAAAGGCGTGCGGAGTTCGTGAGCAATGTCGGCAAATAGACTGCGCCGTGCTAATTCTTGCTGTTCTAAGCCTTGTGCCATCTGATTAAAATTTTGTGCCAGTTTACCGAATTCGTCCTGTCCAGCAACGATGGCTCGAGCCGATAAATCGCCTTCAGCAACTTTAGCCGCCGCCGCCGAGACCAAGTGAATTGGCTGGCTGATGCGCCGCGCCAAAAGCAGCGCTAAACCAACTGCCAAAACCAAGGAAATACCGACTCCAGCCGTGACCGCTTGAATAACCCACGGACGTGGGTCAACAAATGGTAAAATGGTATTGCGTGGTGTGTCGTCGCGGCGACGATTGCCAGCGCCGCCATTACCAGCGCCACCACCGTCTTTACTGCCCTCTTTTGGACAAACCAAACCGATTGGCGGCGTAGCTTGACAAAGGGTTTCAACACTGCGAATCACTTCCATAAACTCGCGTCCACGGTCGTTAGGTTTACGATACTGTTGTTCGGCAAACAACAAAGTAACGACTGCCGGAATACCAATCGTTGCCAAAGCCACCAAAAGCATTGCCCCAATAATCCGAGCCGCGATGCTGTTCACACTGTCCACCGCAACAGGCATTTCATACTGTCCACCGCAACAAAGCATTTCATACTTCAAACCGCAAACGATAGCCAATCCCACGCACTGTCTCGAGCATATCGCCAACCCCAGCATTGGCAAGTTTGTGGCGCAAATTCTTTAAGTGGGCATCCACGACGCGCTCCAAAGCATCGGATTCTGGCAGCGCCACCTCGAGCAGTTCGGCTCGAGTAAAGGCTCGCCCAACCGCCCGCATTAACGCCTCGAGCAACCTAAATTCGGTCAAGGTCAAGTCAAGCCGTGCGCCACTGGCACGCACCGCGACACTTCGCACATCGAGTTCTAGATAGCCAACCCGCAGCACATCGAGTTTTTCTTCTGGACGCGCCCGACGCAGCACGGCTTTGACTCGAGCCACGACTTCACGCGGGCTAAAAGGCTTAACCACATAATCATCTGCACCCAATTCCAAGCCAATTAGTTTATCGATGTCTTCGGCTCGAGCGGTCAATAGAATCACGGGCGTATTGCCTTCAGCACGCACTTTTCGCAGCACCTCGAGACCATCTTTTTTGGGCAACATAATATCCAAAAGCATCAAATCTGGCTTTACGACACGGTGTAGCTCGAGCGCTCGTTCGCCATCGCTGGCACGTTCGGTGCGAAAGCCCTCTTTGCGAAGGTAAGCCTCGAGAACATCGGCTATTTCGGTTTCGTCTTCGACCACTAAAACAATTGGCATGGCGTGTAGTGTACTCATAGGACTAGATTTTGTAAGCAACTCATGAATACCACTCGAGGAAACTGTGAAGGTTTTGTGAAAGTATGAGTTCACATAACCTTCATGCTGAGTTCTTAGAACCTTCGGCTCGAGTCAACAAACTAGGCTATCAGGAGAACCCATGCGTAAAACCCCATTTATACTTCTATTCTTTTTTGGTCTGGCACTGGCTGCCAGCAGCCAAAGTTTGGAGCAAGTGCTGCTGCGCCTGCCGCAAAGCCTCGAGTGGCAAGCGCTTGACCTGAGTTTTTTGACCGCCAGTCGCAACTTTGAAAGTGTCCAGGCAGCAGCAGGTCTGCGGGTTAATGTTGGTGCAGACCTGAATAACACCACCCAGACCACTACCGGCGTAAACACGACTAGCTATAAAGTCAATGCCTCCGCCAGTCTGCCCGTTTTGCCGTGGGCAAGCCAATTCGACGACCTTCGCAAAGCCGAACGCACTTTTGAACGCGCCAAGCTCGATTTGCGTGACTCGAGAAATACGCTGGTGGTCAATACCAGTACCCAGTATTTCAATTTGCGTATAGCCCAACTCGATTTAGAACTGGCAAACAGCACTGTGGCTTTGCGCCAAAACCAACTTAAAACAGCACTGGTACAACGCAGCAATAATCAAATTACGCCCGACCAACTTGCAACTAGCCAACAAAATCTCGAGACCGCCAAAATCAATGTCTTACAAGCCGAATCAAGCCTCGAGTTGGCGCAATTGACGCTTGCCAATACCCTTGGTCAAACAGAATTGACGATTGCCTCGAGTGCCGCCCCCGTACCCACACTCAGCACAACCTTAGAAGCCGTCCTAAAACTTGCTTTTGAGCAGCGCAGCGACATCCTCAAATCCTTCTATACCGTGCGAGATGCCGAAGATAATCTATTGATTGCCCAACGCGATAGATGGCTGCCGACCACGACCCTCAGTCTTGGCGTTTCAGACAGCGGCGCAAGTCTAACGACTGGACTGAATTTACAGACTGGCAGCCTCAGTCTCGGCGGTGCGTACCAACCACCCGCCAGCACCACCCCAAGCGGCACAACCATCAGCCTCAGTGCCAGCATCAGTATTCCGGTGATTGCGCCAAGCAACGATGCCCGAATCTCGAGCAGCCAAACCGCCCTGAATGTAGCCAAACAAAATCTTGAGCGCAGCAAAAAAAGCGCCGACTTGGATGTGCGGCAAAAATTCCTCGAGACCCAAACCGCCCTGCGCCGTATAGACCTAAGTAAAAAAGCCCTCGAAAATGCTAAAAATAGCCTTAGCACCACGCAAATACGTGTTAATGCTGGCAGTCTAACCAAAACCGACCTCGAGACCAGCCAATTGGCAGTGCAGCAAGCCGAGCGCGACCTCGAGAATACCGTGCTGAGTGCGTATTTGGCATGGCTTCGGCTCGAGAATGCACTGGGCAAGGGGCTGGTTAAAGTATGAAAAACGTCGGCTCTTACGCACTCCCCCGCCTTCTTGCCCGCAAAAGCAGCACCTTCGGGCTTGGGGCGCTGCGGCGACCCCCTCGTTGGAGTGAGTGCCTAACAAATTATATCTTTTAACCGTTTAACCCTTTTTCCCTTTCTCTCAAGGAGTCCACTATGAAAAAATTATTTATTGCTGGTTTCGCCTTCGTTTCTGTCGCCCTCGCTGCCGCCACCGCCCTAAATCTCGAAGGTGCAACCAAACTGGCACTCGAGCGCAACCCCGACCTTGCCACCAGCCGCGCCACACTTGCCAATGCTCGAGCCGATTTGGTGGTCAAGGATGCTGACCCGACGACGCTGGTTGTGCCGTTGCTACAGGCTAAAAATACCGTGACCTTAAACACGGTGCAACTCGAGGCGCAAAAACTGACAGTTTTCTCGAGTGTTTTAACCGCCTATGTGAATTTGTTTGAGGCACAAGAAAATCTTGGGGTTCTCGAGGCGCAAGCTGCTCTTGATGTTCGTAATCTTGAAGTTGCCAAAGCCAAACTGGCGGCTCGTAACGGCACGGCTTTGGATGTTTCAAAAGCCGAATCCACGCTCTCCTCGAGTCGCCAAAGTTTAGCCGATGCCAAAGCCCAAATTCCGGTACTGAGCAACCGCTTAGAACTGGTGACAGGTGCAAAAGGCGACTTAGAAGCCTCGGATGGCTTGGCAAGGATGGATGTCAAACTCGATTCGGTGGCACTAGAAGCTGGACTCGAGACGCGCATTAGTGGGGTGCTGCAAGCGGCGCAAAATGTAGCCGTGGCAGACTTAAATGTGAAATTATCAGACAACGATTTCACGCCCTTGAATACCTTGCGCGATAACCAAGCCCAACTCGAGAATGCCAAACGCAGTTTAGAAACCACCAAAGCCAATGCGGTTACAACGCTGCGCGATGCGATTCGCAGTGCCAGCAACAGCAAAGAAAGAATTGCCATCAGCACTAAAGACCTAGACAATGCCAAATCGAATCTCGAGCAAGACCAAGCCCGTTTTAAGGGCGGCAGCATCTCGAGGATTAGTTTGCAGCAAACCGAATTGGCATTTACCAAAGCCAAATACAGCCAAACCCAAGCCATCAATGCCTATTGGCGCAGCTTGGCAACCGTCTCGACCGCCAGTGGCGTGGATGTACTTGGGCTGGTCACAAAACTTGGAGGTGGCGATAAATGAACAAAAAACGCAAAATTTCTAAAAGCTGGTGGGCGTTGCTGCTTGTGCCGATGATTGGCGGTGGCTTGTTGGCAAGCGGCATCGTCAAGCTACCCAGCGCAGCCAGCAGTGCCACTAAAATCGTCAAAGTCGAGACCGCCACCGCCGACCGCACGACTTTTCGGGTTTCGGTAACTGGACCCGGTTCGCTCGAAGCGGTCACCAGCATGGAGATGAAGCCCAGCGTTAGTGGCACACTCGAAAGTATTGTCAAAGAAGGCACTCGAGTCAATAAAGGGCAATTACTAGCCAAGCTCGACAGCACCACTTTTAACCGCAACCTCGAGAATGCGCGGCTACAACTCGAGAAAGCTAAAATTCAACTCGAGACGACCCGCATTAACCAAGCCAACAACCGAGTCAGCCAAAACCAGAGTTTGCAAAATGCCCAAACCCAAGTCAGTAATGCCAAAATTGACCTCAGCAGCGCCCAAAGCAGCTATGCCAATATGCAGCGCCTGTTCCAAGCGGGCGGCGCAAGTCGCAATCAACTCGAGGAAACCCAGCGCAATCTCGAGAAAGCCCAAAGCAGCTTGGCTTCGGCACGGCTGAGCCTAGCCAGCGCTACCAGCACCCAAGGCTATAAAAACTCAGGCGATACCCAAGACCTCAAAAACCTTGAGTTGGCAATTCGTCAAGCTGAAATTAGCGTCCAGAGCAGCCAAACCGACCTCGCCAATAGTAAAATCTATGCTCCATTTGATGGCATTGTCTCGAGTGTGCTTGGGCAAGTTGGCGCAAGTGTCGGCAGTAGCAGTATTCTGACTTTAATCCGCGACTCGAGCGTTAAAATTCCGGTTCAAGTGGACGAGACCGAAATCGCCAAAGTCAAAGTTGGTCAAGCTGCCGAAGTAACCTTGGATGCGCTGCCCGACGAAACGTTTATCGGTAAAGTGACTGCCGTTAGCCCCAAAGCCACAGTCCAGCAAAACATTGCGGTTTTTTATGCGACTGTCACCGTAGAAAACCCTGAATTAAACTTGCGCCCAGGCATGACTTCGGAGGTCGAGATTATCGCTCAAGAATTCCAAAACGCCATTGTGATTCCAAAACGCGCCATTCAAACCGTGCGAAACCGCACTTATGTGAATGTCCAGAAAGCCGACGGCACAGAAGAACTAACTCGAGTCGTGGTGGCAGCCGACGACGGTACAAACGCGGTGATTGAATCTGGACTTGAGCCTCGACAAAAAGTGGTGCTGACCACCAAAGAGCGCACCAGCAGCACCACAACCCAAGGTGGCGGTTTTGGAGGAGGACCCTGATGCCCCCGATTCTCGAGTTAAATGGAATCATCAAAACCTATCAGCTTGGCGACCAAGAATTCCAAGCCCTGCGCGGGGTCGATCTCGAGCTTCAAAGCGGCGAAATGGTGGCGCTGATGGGACCGTCTGGCAGTGGCAAAACAACCTTAATGCAGATTATCGGCTTGCTCGATTCGCCCTCCCAAGGCGCGTACCAATTGCGCGGACGCGATGTCACAACCTTGAACGAAAACGAACGGGCGCGGGCAAGAAACCTCGACATTGGTTTTGTTTTTCAGGCGTTTTATTTACTGACCCGCCAAAATGTTCTCGAGAACGTCGAAACGCCAATGATTTACGCTGGGATTCCCGCCAAGGAACGCCGTGAACGGGCGATGTGGGCGCTCGAGCGGGTTGGCATTAGCGACAAGTGGCGCAATCTTCCGAGCCAAATTAGCGGTGGGCAAAAACAACGGGTGGCAGTGGCACGGGCTTTAACCCTCGAGCCAGCGATTTTACTGGCAGATGAACCGACGGGTAACTTGGACTCACGCACCAGCATCGAAATCATGACCTTGTTTCAAGCCCTGCACAATGAAGGCAGCACGGTGATTATTGTCACCCACGAACCCGAGATTGGCGAACACTGCGAGCGGATTGTTCGACTGCGCGATGGTTTACTCGAGTCCGATACACCCAACCGCTCGATTCGCAAGGCGGTGGCAGCATGAGTCTGGTTCTCGAGCAGCCACGAATCACCGAGTTGGTCTCGAGCAACAGCCAAGCTGGAATGCCACTGGGGCAAACCATACAAATTGCGTGGCGAGCCATTGTTGGCAACCCCTTACGCAGCATTTTGACCACCTTAGGCGTGATTATTGGCGTGGCAGCCGTGATTGCCCTAACCAGTCTGGGCAGTGGCGCGACCAGTGGAATTCAAAAGCAACTCGAGGGGCTTGGCACAAATTTATTGACCGTCTCGAGCGGCGCAGCCCGTGGTGGCGGTGGCATTGGTCTGGTGCGCGGCGGTGGACAGCAAACCATTACCTTAGATGATGTCAAAGCCCTGCGTGACCAATTCTCGAGCCGCATGAGTGGCATTGCGCCAACCGTGCAGCGCAACATCCAAGCCAAAGCTGGCACAAATAACATCTCGGCAACCGTGATTGGTTCGTGGGTGGATTATGGTCTGGTGCGAAATACGCTGCCCGAAAAAGGCGCTTTTTTTAGCGAAACAGACAATTCTGGGCGCAAACGGGTGGCGGTGATTGGCTACCAAGTTGCTACTGACCTGCTGCTCGAGGTCGGCAGTAAATTTAAGCTCCAAGGGATTTCGTTTACCGTGGTGGGCATTCTGGCAGACAAAGGCGACGCTGGTTTTGCCAGCCCCAATACCCAAGTGATCGTGCCGCTCTCGACTTATTCGCAGCGCCTCGGGCGGCAGAGTGCCAGTGCCGATACGGTCTCGAGTGTCTATATTCAGGGCAAAGACAAAGATGACCTCAAACAATTACAAACCGACCTGATTGACGCGATGGCAAAACTACACAAAAAAGAAATCCCTGAGGATTACGATTTTAACGTCCAGAACCAAGCCGACGCACTCAGCAGCCTCAACCAAGTCACGTCCATTTTGACACTTTTTTTAGGAGGTGTGGCTGGAATCAGCCTTTTGGTCGGTGGCATCGGCATCATGAACATCATGCTGGTTTCGGTGACAGAGCGCACTCGAGAAATCGGCATCCGCAAAGCCCTTGGCGCACGCCCAAGGGACATCCTGACCCAATTTTTAGTCGAGAGCATTGCTTTATCGGTCGGTGGTGGCTTACTTGGGGCAGCCATTGGCATTGGTTTGGCACTGCTGGCTGGTGGCGCACTGAACATCACCCCCGTAATTGGGGTCTCGAGTGTGCTGTTGGCATTTGGCTTTAGTGCGTTTGTCGGGATTTTCTTTGGTTATTACCCAGCCTCGAGAGCTGCCAAGCTCCAACCGGTGGATGCTTTACGCTATGAGTAAACGGCTACAAAACGTCAAAAGTAGGATGAGGCAAGCCTATGTACTCCAACTTAATCAAAAAATTCGTGTACAACGCAAATCTGTTACCCCTACGAAGTAGGGGTCGCCGTCTAAGCGGCGGGGGTCTTGCAACGCGCAGACGCTGTGCAAGACCCCTCCGACGCGCTTCGCTCGACACCTCCCCTGCTTTGCAGGGAAGACAAAATCTGAGTGCCTTTGGGCTTCTTGGTCAGATATATAGGGATTCGCCCTACAAAACCCATTTTCCCTTTTCTCAGGAGGTTTTTATGAAACGCAACACCATTGGATTAGTTTTCGTCTCGAGTTTCGCACTGCTTGGCTTGGCTTTAGGGCAACAGCAACCACCCGCAGGTGGACAGTCCGGCGGCGGTCAAGGCAATTTTCGCGCCGTGATGGAAAAATTCCAGCCTTGGTTTGAACTGGCGCAAAGCATGACCTTAATGCAGGATGTTGATAAAGAAAAAGGTTTGGCATTTACCAAAGCCCAAGCCAAAATCGCCCTGCCCATTCTAACCGACCTTGGTAAGCGCACCGCCCTTGCTCCCAAAGATGCAACCAAAATCCTCGACACCCTCGAGACCAAATTTGTCAATGCCAAACAACTGGCTTGGATGGATAAAACCCGTTTAGCAAGGGAAGAAGAACGCCGTAAACGCGCCGAAGAACGGCGCTTACAACAAGCCAATCAAACCCCAAATGCTGGAGCGCTGGCAGGAGCCGCTGCGACTGGCAGACCACCTGGTGGTTTTGGTGGTGGCTTTGGTGGACGAACCGCCAATGGCACTCCCGACCCTCGAGCCGCCAAAATGTTTGCCGCGATGCAGAACAACAAGCCATTTAATCCATTCAAAGATGGTGTCCAAAGCGACGAGCTAAAGAAGTTCATGGCACTGTTGGCAAAACGCTAAACCAGTAGACTCGAGCCATGCAACCACTCGAAAGTCGCAAAGAATACACCCAAGGCACTTTAGAAGCCGACCAGTTGCTCGAGAACCCACTCGAGCAGCTTTCTATTTGGTTAAAAGATGCCAGCAATGCCAACATCCTCGAGCCAAACGGCATGACGATTAGCACCGTCCGCGATGCCCGACCCTCGAGTCGTGTGGTCTTGCTGCGCGGCATCGATACGGGCTTGGTTTTTTACAGCAATTACCTCTCCAAAAAAGGCACAGACATTGCCACCAACAGCCACGCCAGCGCCAGTTTTTGGTGGGCAAGTTTAGAGCGCCAAGTGCGAATCGAAGGGCAACTGCAAAAAGTCAGTGCTGCCGAGTCTGATGCTTACTTTGCTGCTCGCCCTTATGAATCGCAGCTTGCCAGTGCTGCCAGCCCACAAAGCCAAAGTATAGAGCGCCCAGCCCTCGAGCAACTGGTGGCGGGAATGCGGGTTGCCCACCCTGAAGCTGTGCCACGCCCAGCCCACTGGGGCGGCTACCGCCTTGTGCCAGACTACCTCGAGTTTTGGCAAGGCAGACGCGCTCGGCTGCACGACCGAATTGCGTACCGGCTTGAGGGGGGAGTCTGGACTCGAGAACGGCTTGCACCGTAATTTTAGAGCGAACTCAGTTTGCGCCAACTCGAGATTTGTTTTGGCAAAACAAGTAAAAGTCCAAAGAACATCAGGCTGAAAGCAACGCCAATGTAAACTGAGTATTGTTTAAGAAGCGGCAATTGATACGTTTGATAAACAAAAAATACATTCAGAGGCACAAGTGTTACACCAAAAATAATATCAAGTAAAACAAAGCGCCGCAATGTCAAAGCTCGAGCCGCACTAAACCGCGCTAAGTGCCACAGGCTAAATGAAAAAGAGCAACTTGCAAATACTAAAGCTGTTTTTACACCATTGCTATAAAAGTAAAACTGCATCAGTCCCAAACTTAAAATAATCAAAGGAAGCACTGCTGAAGTATTTTTAGTTTTTGCAAATCGAATCTGATACTTCTCGAGTTCCTTATTAGTCAAATACGCTTGTTCAAATTTCTTGGCTGCCTCTCGAGCATCGCCTAAGTCTAATACAGCCAGCGCCTCTGCCTTGAGCAATGGTTTTCCCTCGAGTTGATAGCGCTCGGTAGCGGCTGCAAAATGCTCAGAAATTTGGTCACGCACGATTTCTCTGGCTCGAGGGGCTAGGTTTGTTCGGGCGGTCTCGAGCCAAATTTTCAGGTCGGGGTTCATGTTGCACCACCTAAAACACTGTTAATTGCACTGCTCATTTTTAGCCACTCGAGCTTCGATTTTTCTAAGTGCTTGCTGCCTTTGTCGGTCAGTTGGTAATAGCGCCGTGTCCGTCCATTCTCGAGTTCGGTGTTGCTCTGCACCATTCCGTCGCGCTCCAAGGTGTGCAGGGCTGGATAGAGCGTACCTTCCTTAAAATCCAGCACGCCAGCGCTTTTGCGTTTAATTATCGTGGCGATTTCGTACCCATGACTGCTGCCTCGAGCAAGGGTCTCGAGGATGAGCGCGGGCAAACTGCCTTTGAGGTTCATAGTAAACTATACATCGAAAGTCTAGGGATAGCAATTCGAGGGGTAAAATTACCTCATGCACTTCATAATTGCTTGCTAGAATCAAGGTGTGCTTGGACTTGACCTCGATCAACTTATTCAGACCGTCGGCTATGTGGGACTATTTGCGATTATTTTTATCGAGACTGGTTTGTTGGCTGGGTTTTTCTTACCGGGCGATACACTGCTCCTGACGGCAGGAGTCGTGGCTTCGACCGGCAAACTCGAGTTACCTTTGGTCATTTTAGTTTGTACACTGGGCAGCATTTGCGGCGACCAACTTGGCTACTTTATTGGTAAAACCTTTGGCGGCAAAGTTTTTAGCCGCCCAAAATCGAGGTTATTTGACCCCGAAAACGTGCTGAAAGCTCGTGCTTTTTTTGATAAATATGGCATGGTCACGATTATTGTGGCGCGGTTTATTCCAGTCATCCGAGCTTTTGCACCAACCATGGCTGGTGTTTCTGGTGTGCCGTACCCTAAATTTCTAGGGTTAAGCATCACTGGCGGTGTGCTGTGGAGTGCTAGTCTGACCTCTTTGGGCTATTTTTTGGGCAATCTGGTGGGTGCAGCCACTTTAGAAAAATACTTGCTGGCAATTATCGCCATCGGTATTTTAGCGGGTGTGATTCCAAGTGCGATTCATATGTTTGGTTCGAGTAAACCAGCCAAATAGCTAAGAGCGTATTTATAAAGATTGGCAAATACCAAAAATTACCAAAAAGCAGGACAGACACGGGGGTCTGTCCTGTGACTAATGGTGATTTTATGACTTTATAAACACGCTCTTAGATTCCTAAGTAGAAGCTCGGCGTTGTTCAAATTGCTCGAGCGATTTGACTTTTTTCTTTGAACGTGGCACAAACAGTGCTTTGAGTTGGCTTAGGGTACTGGCTTCTTGACGTAAAAATTCGAGGCGTTCTTGTCCAAAACGGACAGCTAAATCTGGATTCATGATTGGTCTCCTGGTGAAATCTGGGGCTTCTTGTCTTGAGTGCGACGCTTGAGTCGGGTGTATTGTGCTACTTTTTTGTCAGCCGAGCATCTGGCAATGGGCGTAGCCCAGACTCAGACAAATGGCTTAGACTCTTGCCATGATTCGTCGCCCAAGATGGAATAATAATCAGACACCGCCAGTCACTTTGGTTGTATTGCTGGCACTGACCACGCTCTATTTACTCTCGAGTTCGGTCTTTGACCAGTCAGCAGCTTCGTTGTGGCAGCGTTTTTTTGATGGCTCGAGTGTGGCTGTGCTTGCCGAATTAGGCGCAAATGCCAAAGTCTTGACGCTCGAGCAAAACGAGTGGTGGCGTTTATTAACCGCAACTTTGCTACACGGCAGCATTGTGCATCTTTTGATGAATGGTTTTTCTTTGTGGAACTTAGGCAGCCAACTCGAGCTTGGTTTTGGTTGGCAAGAATTGCTGTTTGCTTTTTTGGTCACGGGTTTATCGGGTTCGGGAATGGGCGCATTTTTTGGCAATCCATTGGCAATCAGCATTGGTGCAAGTGGGGCAATTTTTGGTTTGCTGGGTTTTATGATTTCGGTTGGCACGCACGACTTCAATGGCTTACAGCGCCAACTCTCCAAAAACGGCAGCATGGTGGCGGTGGCTTTATTTCTACCGATGCTGATTCCAAATGTAGATCATTGGGCGCACATTGGTGGCGTGGCAAGTGGTTTGGTGTTGGGGTTTTTATACCGCAATCCGCCACAAGCGATTCGCAACTTATTGGGTTTCTCGAGTGCAGCCTTACTTGTGGCTGGGGCTGGAATGATTGTTTTTCAAGCTCTAAAAATTGGTTTTTAGACCCGTGAAACCCCCACGCTTTAACCCTTTAACCTTTTCCCCTTTTAACCCTGATTCCTTCTATGGTTGGCGCATGGTTTGGGTACTGGCAATCAGTACCACTGTGGCATATGGTGTTTTGTACTACAGCTTTGCGGTTTTTGTACAGCCAATGGAGCAAGAACTCGGTTGGAATCGCGCCCAAACTTCGGCAGCTTTTAGTCTGGCAATGCTGGTGGCTGGCTTATTTGCGCCATTTTTAGGACGGGTTCTCGATAAGCATGGCGCTCGAGCAGTCATGAGCTTAGGCGCACTTGGCTCGAGTGGCTTGTTGCTGCTGTGGTCTGTCACCCCGAGCTTGCCACTGCTCTATGCCACTTGGTTTGGCTTGGGCTTGTGCGCCGCCGCGACTTTTTATGACCCAGCCTTTACAGCAGTGGCGGTTTGGTTTAAGCAGCACCGCGCCAGAGCGATGCTGACCATCACCTTGGTGGCTGGACTTGCCAGCACGATTTTTGTACCACTTGATACGTGGTTGCTCGAGACTCTTGGCTGGCGCAGTGCAGTGCGGGTACTGGCGCTGCTGTCGTTGCTGACTGTGCCATTGCTCTGGTTGGTGCTGCGCCGCCATCCAGCCGACATTGGCTCGAGTGTAGACGGCTTACCAGAACAAGCCAAACCCGAAGCTCAAGCCGTGGTTTCAACGATCAATTTTTGGCATTCAAAGATTTTTTGGAGTGTGGCACTGGCATTTGCCTTAGCTCGCACGGCAGTTTCAGTGCTGGCTGTGCATTTAGTGCCGTTGCTGCGCGAACGTGGTTACTCGAGCCTTTTTGCGGCTTCGGTGGCTGCTTCAATTGGCGTTTTGCAGTTGGTCGGACGGGTCTTTTTTACTTCGTTGACTGCTCGAGCCGCCTTGATTATCTTGTCGAGCCTGACATTTTTGGTGCATGGCATTGGAATTCTTTTTTTGACCAGTGCGACTGATGTCGGTGTTTGGGGATTTGTGCTTTTTTATGGGGCAACCAACGGCGCGATTACTTTAACTCGAGCCGCACTGCTGGGTGAACTCTTTGCCTCGAGCATTTACGGGCGAGTCAATGGTTTGGTCAGTCTGTTCTCAGCCCTTTCGGGAGCATTGATGCCATTTTTTGCTGGCGTACTGCATAACCAAACTGGCGATTACCAATTGGTGCTTTGGCTGTTGGTCGGGACATTGGCGATCTCGAGTGGCTTGGTGCTGGGCGCTCGCGGGCGTTCATAATGACTTGGTGCTTTCTTTGCAAAATCTTCATCAAATCACGGGATTCTAGTGCAGTCGAGGAAGACCATGCAAACGATTGCCAATTCATTCAAAAATTTATTTTTACCGCGCTCAATTCAGCACCATCAGTATTTTGAAGCGGTGCTTGGCACAACTTTGGATTTGCGACTCGAGGCTGCCACATTCAGTCTGGCGCAACGTGCCGAAGAAGCCATACTCGAGGAAATCGAACGACTCGAGCTTATTTTTAGTCGGTATTTGCCAAACTCCGAACTCAATCGGTTTTTGGCAGGGCTTGGCAAGCCATTGCCAGAACTCGAGTTGGTTCTACAAACGGCGCTCGAGTGGCAAAATAAGTCTGGAGGCGCGTTTCATTTGGGAGCAGATGCACTTGGGCAGCTTTGGAAACGGGCTGAGGCAACTGGTGTACGCCCAGATTTATTCCCAATCCTCGAGCAACTACAGCGCCCGTGGCTAACCATACAAGCTATTTTAGATTCGGGTCTGGGTATCAATCTTAACGCCATTGCCAAAGGTTTTATTGCCGATGGTGCAGCGCAAAAGGCTTTAGCCAATGCCCAAGAAGTACTGGTCAATCTTGGTGGCGATTTGGTACATCGCGGGGTAAAACCGATTCAAGTCAGTATTGCTAATCCGTACTCGAGTGCCGATAATGCCAAGCCACTCGAGCAAATCCAGATTTGTAACCAAGGGCTGGCAACCAGTGGCAAGACCCATCGTGGCTACCAATTTCCAAACGGGCAGGTCTCGCATTTACTCGACCCACGCACGGGGCAGCCAGTACAAAATACGCTGGCAGTTTCGGTGCTTGCCCCCAACGCCATGACTGCCGATGTACTCGCCACGATTTTAAGTGTGCTTGAACCCAAAGCGGGTCTCGAATTTGCCAATACCCTGCCTCAAATCGGCTGTTGCATTGTTGGTCAAAATCAAATTTATCGCAATGCTTTCTGGGATGCTTACCGCATCTAAAAAAGGGGTTTTTATGAATCGTTTTTCGCGCCGTGGTTTTTTAGGTCGTCTTGCCAGCAGCACCGCAGCGCTTATGTTATTGCCGCTTGCCAACGCCAAAAATCTTATTTGGAACAGCAAAATGGAAGCCGAAATCAGCCTCGAGCTTGCACCAGTCAGTGGCGGTCGTTACAATCGCCCATATATTGCGGTCTGGCTCGAGAACAGTGCTGGGAAATCGGTGCGAACTTTGGCAGTCTGGGTACAAGCAGGCAAAGGCTCGAGGTGGCATCAGGACTTAAAGCGCTGGTTTTTAGGGAATTCTGATTTAATCCAAGCCCTCTCAAGTCCAACCCGAATGCCCGGAACATACAAATTGACTTGGGATGGAAAGTCCGATAAAGGTGTGCTGCTCGAGCAAGGCGAGTATTTTGTCTGCATCGAAGCGGCTCGAGAACACGGCACATACCAACTAATTCGTCAAAAGTTTAGTTTTGCAACAGCCGATTTTAGTAAAGTATTGGCAGGCAATACTGAAATTAAGGAGGCTCGAGTTGAGTTCCGCGCAAAAAGCTAGTGGAATACCAGAGCCTAGTCCTCGAGTGTCTGAGTTTGCCAGTCCTCGAGTTGCTGAGTTTGACAGTCCTCGAGTTGCTGAGTTTGACAGTCCTCGAGTGTCTGAGTCCAATCCATCTCGAGTCCGTCCATGGCGTTTACGGCTGAACGGCTGGTTGCGCTGGCTGCATATTTACACTTCAATGCTCAGTTTAATTATCGTGCTGTTTTTTTCGGTCACAGGCATCACCTTAAATCATCCCAATTGGCTGTTTGGCACAGCCGAGACTCGAGTCGAAAAAACGGGTATTCTGCCCAGTGCTTGGCGCTCGGGCGACGACATCAACTGGCTGGTGGTGGTCGAGCATCTGCGGGCTACCGATGGGGTACAAGGCAGGGCAGCCGATTTTCGTTCTGACAGTTCCGAAGCCTCGTTGCGTTTTGCTGCGCCAGGCTACACCGCCGATGGTTTTATCAACACCAAGACTGGCGCATATACCTTGAGCATCTCGAGTCAGGGCTTTGTGGCTGCGATCAACGATTTTCACCGTGGACGCAATGCGGGTGGTGTTTGGGCGGTGCTGATTGATGTGGCTGGTTGGTTTTTGGTGCTGATTTCTTTAACCGGTTTAGGCTTACTTTTTTACCTCAAAAAAATCCGTGTTGCCGCCATCCTGAGCATGTTACTTGGCGGCGGTATCATGATTGCCCTGATGCACTTTTTCTAAGGAGCTTTGAATTGAGCATAGCCACCCGAAGCCACAAAAGCACCTTCGAGGTCTTCTACTTTACGAGTCGGTGTGTTGAGTTTATTGCCCGGTAATGTACCTGCGTAGACTTCGAGTGCATCGGTATAACCATCGCCATCGCTGTCTAATTTTTTAAGCAACACCTTAAAGAGTGCATCCTTGATGCGGGCATCGGCAGAAGCGGTGCGGTTGGTATCTTCGCGGAAGGTATCCCGCAGATTTTTACCAAATGGATTCCACGGCGAAGCACCAGTGCTATTGATATGACAGTAGGTACAGGCTACGGCTCGAGTTCCATCTTCGCGGTCTGGCTCAAGCTTAAATTGGGCAATCGCCGCCAAGCGGTACTGATTTTTGGCAACCCCACTGCTGGCAAAACCAAGGACTACCAGACCAACCATTACAAAAAGCATCGGTTTCATGAGTGTAAGCATAACGTATCGCCATGAAAAAAAGGTGTTGCTCGGCTTAACAAAAATTAAAGTCTCGAGTTGCAATTTTAGAACCCATCGAAAGTCCAGATTGGCTTACACTACCGGCTATGACCTTACCCAAACGCAGTCAGCTACCAGTCGAACAAACATGGAGTCTCGAGACCGTCTTTGCTTCCGAGCAGGATTGGCGGCTGGCACTCGAGGCGGTTCGGGCTTCTGGAACGCAATTAGCGGTTTTTCAGGGGCGTTTAGCCGAATCTGGTGCGCTGCTGCTCGAGGCACTGCAAACCCAAGACCGCTTGTTTTTGGCAGCCCAAATCATGACCATGTACCCAAGCCTCTTGAGTGCCACCGAAGGCACAAATACCCATTACTCGAGCCTGAGCGCCGAGGCTGGGGCGGCTTCTTCGGCATTGGCTGGCGCGGCAGCCTTTATGCGCCCCGAGTTATTGACCTTAACGCCAGAGCAACTGCAAGCAATGATGCGAGACGAACCTCAACTTGGGGTTTACCAGCATTCTTTGCACATCTTGGCACAACAAAAAGACCATGTTCGCAGTCCCGAAATTGAGCGGCTTTTGGCACAAGTCCAAGAACCGCTTGGTTCGGCTTCGGCAATTTCTGAAGCTGCCTCAGATGCCGATATGAAATTTGCCCCAATTGCTGGAGGTGTCGTGGTTTCACACACCAGTGTTGGCGAATTGCTATCTGGCACAGACTCGAGTGTCCGCAAA
This sequence comes from Deinococcales bacterium, assembly GCA_043778225.1. Lineage (GTDB taxonomy): Bacteria > Deinococcota > Deinococci > Deinococcales > JAAFIG01 > JAAFIG01. The sequence goes on from JAYWGM010000099.1 coordinate 20,650, forward strand.
GCCGCTTGGGAATCGTATGCCGATGGTCATTTGGCGTTTCAGAACACGTTAGCCGCGACTTTACAGGGCAGCATCAAAGCCTATGTTTTTAATGCCCAAGCCCGTGGCTATGGCAGCAGCCTCGAGATGAGCCTGAGTAACAATCATATTCCAGTCCAAGTTTTTGAGAACCTGCTCGAGACCTTCAAAGCCAATTTACCAACGTGGCATCGCTATTGGGCATTGCGAAAAAAAGCCATGGGCGGAGAACTGCATACCTACGACATCCCAATTTACGATTCGCCAGCGCCGTTGATAGCCAGTCCAAAAATGAGCTTTGCAGAAGCCAGCCGTGTCATTCTCGAGGGCATGAAACCACTTGGGGCAAATTATCACGCCATCATGCAAAAAGGTTTATTCGAGCAGCGCTGGGTGGATTGGGGACAGAACGAAGGCAAGGGCGCTGGGGCATTCTCGAGTGGCGCACAAGGCACACATCCCTTTATTTTCCAGAGTTGGTCGGATGATTTATACAGTATGTCCACACTGGCGCACGAACTTGGACATTCGATGCACTCGTATCTAACCCGCACCACCCAACCGACGGTCTATGCCGAGTACGGCTTATTTGTTGCCGAGGTCGCCAGCAATTTTAACCAAGCCATGGTTCGGGCTGACTTACTTAAAAAAGCTGACTCCAAAGAAACGAAACTGGCAATTCTTGAGGAAGCCTTTGCCAATTTTCACCGCTATTTATTTGTGATGCCAACCCTTGCGCTGTTTGAGCGCGAGTTGTACAGCCACATCGAAAGCGGCGGCGCAATCAACGCGCCCTACCTTTCGGAGCGGTTGGTGGCACTCTTGTCCCAAGGCTACGGCGGTCATGTGACCATAGATGCCGAACGGCTTGGTTCTGGTTGGATGAACTTTGGGCATTTGTACGCCCCGTTTTATGTCTATCAGTACGCCACGGGGATTGCTGCCGCCAATGCGCTGGCTAAGGATGTTCTCGAGCAAGGACAAGTCGCCGCCGAAAATTACTTGCGGTTTTTAAGCGCCGGCAGTTCGGACTATCCGCTCGAGGTACTCAAATTGGCGGGCATCGACATGAGCCGTCCCGAGCCAGTGCAACGTGGCTTTGAAGTCTTAAAAAGCATGGTGGATGAACTCGAGCAACTGCTCAACGGGTAAATAATTCGTCCTTGCCGCCCTCGTGGCAGTCTTTACACAAGGCTTGTCCATTTGAACCGCCCGCCCCAAGGCTGTACTTGCCATTTCTTGGAAAGTATTCTTCGTAATACCAACCCGTGCTGCGTTTGTACATCACGGCAACAAAGCCCGGACTCGAGACTTGACCACTGGTTTTAAGCACCACACTGCCGACGGGTAACTTGCCAGCTTTTTTCCAAACTGCCGCCGCGATATTGTTGGCAAAGACTTGTTTGGCTTGCCCACTGTGCGGTCCATCGGTTTTGAGATTTTTTGCCACGACCATCCATTTTTCAAAACCCAACAAGGATTTTGGCAAGCCAACAATCCCAGCCGCAAAAGCCATGCTTGCCAATACCAAGAACGCCAAGATGTATTTGGTCATACCTAAGTCTACGCGCCACCAAGCAAAAAAGTTCAGAACCGAGTCATAATCAATTGAATCAGAATCGAGTCATGACCAATGGAACTTGCATTTCTTGGCGCGATAAAGCCCCATGTGAGCCTTTGTGTGGGCGGCTTGGGTGCTTACCGGGGTAGGTGTAACACAACTGCGCTCCATCTCGAGGCATGGCAATCAGGTCGCCAACGCGGCGGTAAAAAGTTTCTTCGCTCGGTAAGCCCCCAAACAAACCAGCCTCCCACGCCTCGGAGGTCAAAAGCGTGTGCGAAGTCACCTCAAGCATATCGCGCACTTCCTCGAGCATTCCGGGTTTGACCCGAAAAGTACGACATACGCGGTCGCCGGCTGGTGGGCTGAGTAAACACGGCATCAGGTCGCGCTGTTGCTCAAGATAAACCGTGCGCCGTTCGTTAAGATTGATTTGCCCATGGTCGGCGGTCAGCAAAAAAGCCGTTTTGCCATTTTTTGGCAAGCGCTTGATTAAACGCCCCAAAGCATGGTCAAGGGCGCTGATTTCATCGGCGGCTTCATCGCTGGTCGGTCCGTGTTTGTGGCAAACCGAGTCGTAATCTGCCCAATAAACCACAACCACTTTGCGTCCCTCGAGTTGCAGCGCGTTGCTTGCCACACTGGCGCAAGTGTTGGGGGTCAGGTAGCCATACTGCATCGCCCCAGACCAATACCATTCGTTAAGCCATGTGCCACGGTACTGGGTTGGTGCAACCGAATACGCCCCAATGCCACGCCGCTCGAGTTTGGAATAGATGCTTTCGCTTTGCTTCAAAAAATCGGGCTGCTCGAGTTTGGTTTGCTTTGCCATGTCCACTTGCCCAATCATTTCTGTGACCGCCCCGACTTCCTCGAGCCACAACTGATAACCCAACCAACCCGTCTGGGCTGGTGTGGCTGCCATGTGCATTCCCGTGATGGCAGCCATCGTGGTACTTGGAAAAACACTGGTTAAAGTGCTGCTGTGGCTGTCCTCGAGTAAGCCTTTAAGGGTTGGCATATCGCCAGCTGCAAGGTGTTTCTCGAGTTGCCAAGCCCCGAGTCCATCGGCAATAAAAAGCACCACTGTTTCGATACCGCGTAAATCCAAAGGCTGACGCAGTGGGGCAGCCGAGGCTTTGACATCAAAATGTTGCGCCAGACTCGAGGTTAAGTTGACAATGCTGCCGCCAGTGTAGTCAGGAAAGAGCATCGAAGTGGGGATTTGAAATGGCACGCCATCAGCTTATCATTTGTATCCAGCAAAGTAATGATTTACCCCATTCAAGCCATTTTCTGAAATTGCGCCAAGATGATACGCAACATGAGCCACAAGCCAAATACCAAGTGTGAGCCTCCAATAAAAAAGCTCGAGACAAATTGTCTCGAGCTTGCTAAACAGGCTTATTTACTTGGTTCGTCAGCAATTTCACCAGTCACGCCAGGCGCAACCCAAGACATGGTATTTAACTCAAGAATGCTGGCAGTACGTCCGGCTGGGATTCGCAAAATACCTTTGCGGTCACGAATCGGACCTGTAAAAGGGTGAAAGGTTGGCTTAGCAGCCGACATTTTCTTCTCGAGGTCCAAAACACGGTCATAGACCGAAACGGTTTTTGTGCCAACCTTGAGGGTGGCTTTTTTCAGGGCATCCACGTATTTGGCGTTAATCGTTAAGCTCTCTTCTGCGCCAAGCTCGACTGCTTTGTCTTTTAAGAGCCACCAGTAATCCACATTCTGCAAGTTCTTGGTGGTATACGCACCACTCATGACTTTTTTGAGGATGTCAATATAAATTTTTTCCCAGTGAACAATCTGCCCAGAAACCACGGTGTCGGGTGCAAATTTATACATTGGGCTATAATGCCCAAAGCTCGGGATGCCCTTTTTACCAGCCACTTGCACAACAGTAGCGGTATCTTCGGTAAATGCCAAGACATCGTTGCCTTCGCTCATCAATGCTTCGGCGGCTTCTTTGGCTTTGGCTGGGTCAAACCAAGCGTTAATCCATTTGACATTGACCGTCGCTTTTGGATTGGCAGCCCTTGCGCCTAAGGCATAAGCGCTGATATGGCGTTTAAGTTCTGGAATCGGGAACGCACCGACATAACCAAGTTTTCCAGTCTTAGATAGCGCACCCGCCATCAAGCCATTGAGGTAGTAAATTTCATAAAAATCTGCCATATAGGTCAGCATATTTGGCGCACGCTTAAAGCCCGAAGCATGAGCAAAAATAACGTCTGGGTACTTGTTGGCAGCTTCTAAGGTCTGATCCATATAACCAAAGCTGGTGGTAAAAATGACTTTGCAGCCTTGAGTCACCAAGCGGTCTATGGTTGGTAAGGCATTGCCTTCCGGGACGCTCTCGACATATTTGGTCTCGAGATTTGGAATGGCTTTTTCGGTCAGCAGCCGCCCGCTATTGTGGGCATAGGTCCAACCAATATCGCCAATCGGTCCAATATAAGTAAAACACGCCATCAGTTTTTTATCCTGCGCTGAAGCCATCATCGAGACCGCTAGGGCAGCAGCCGCTAAACCAATCAATCCTTTTTTCATACATCCTCCTGCTCCACACCTTTGGAGCTTAACGGTATTGTAACTTGTAAAAGCGCACAACGCAAAGTGTACAAATGACATTTTTTGCATGGACACTTTGCAAAAATACTCGAGAAAATTAATCTTGACTTAAAAATTTGAGACTGCATAAAAAACACTTTTTGCAAGTAGAAACCATGCTAGGATTTTTTATGCTCGAGAAATTACGTGAAAGACTAACTCAACTCGAGTTAGATGGTCTGTGGGTTGCCAAACCCGAAAACATTCGCTATTTAACTGGCTTCACCACCCCCAAAGATGCCAAGTTATTGGTTACGCACAACGAAATTTGGCTCTATACCGACCCACGCTACACCACCCAAGCCAAACTCGAAGCTCGAGTACCCGTCCATATTGCCCGTTTTGAAGCGGTTTATGAACACGCCAAACAATTTACGCAAGACAAAAAAATTGGTTTTGAAGCCGATGCGGTGATGTACTCGAGTTACGAAGCCCTCTCCGAATACTTGGGCGCAACTTTACAGGGCATAACCGATGTGATTGAACCGATGCGCTTGTGCAAAAATCCCGAGGAAATCAAAACGATTCATAGCGCTGCCAAAATTGCTGATGCTGCTTTAGAAGCACTGCTGCCCAAACTGGCGGTTGGCATCACCGAACGCGATTTTGCACTGCTGCTTGAATTTGAAATGCGGCGGTCTGGCGCGGATGCTGCCGCCTTTGAAATTATTGTTGCCAGTGGTGAACGGAGCGCCATGCCACATGGTACGGCTGGGACTCGAGTAATCCAAGAAGGCGACCTCGTGACCATAGACTGGGGTGCTGCCCTGAATGGTTATCATTCTGATTGCACTCGTGCCTACCCAATCGGTGAAATCTCGAGCCAGTTAAAGCAGATGTACAACGCGGTACTCGAGGCAAATCTGCTGGCAATTAGCCATGTTAAGGCGGGTGTTGGCTGCAAAGAACTCGATACGATTGCCCGTGAATACCTAAAAACGCAAGGTTACGACGAAGCCTTTGCTCATAGCCTTGGGCATGGGGTTGGGCTGGCAATTCATGAAGCCCCAACCCTTTCGCAACGTGCCGAAGACAATGCGGTACTCGAGGTTGGCACGATTGTGACAATCGAACCGGGGGTGTACCTCGAGGGTATTGGTGGAGTGCGAATTGAGGATTTACTGCTGGTTACAGAAAATGGCTGTGAAATCCTGACTGGGTTGCCCAAGCCAGGGTTGTAAGAAAGACAATTGGATACTGTGAGCGATTTTTATTTTGTCTACGTTGATGATTATGGTGACTCGAGTAACGATTTGAGCGACCCAAAACAACCTATTTTTTCTTTGACTGCGGCATTTGTAAAAGCAGAGCATTGGATGAGTTTAGAAATGGAGTTACTGGGTATCATAGAAAGATTCCAAACTGAGCATGGTATTTCTTTGGAGAGACTTCACGCTGTTGAAATTTATCAACGGTCAGGAGGATTCCGAAAATTAAGTACGGGAATAATGCTTGATTTATTTGAAGAGATTCTAAAAATTATTGCCAGCCACGAAGTTAAGTTTGTTTCTGCACTTTCAGAAAAACAAAAATTAAAGGAATTCTTAGCCAACGCAATTGAGTCAAGAAAACAAAATGATGCCAAAGTTAATACAAATTATCTCGAAACACTTTTGCAAGATGGCAAGTTCATGCTTCCAGCTTACGTTCATGGGTTTGCAGAAATGATGTCCGCAGTAGACCTAGCATTAGAAAAATTAAATGCTTATGGTATTTTGATTGTTGACCAACAAGAACAATTCAGAAAATATGAATCCACTCCTATACACAAAATTCTGCGTGCATCAAATAGCATCAGTCGAATTCTCGAAAACCCTATCTACAGAGACTCTCGAGTTCAGGTACTTTTGTGCATTCCCGATTTTCTTGGATATGTCGTTGGCGGAGTGATACACGACGAATACTCAAGAAAAGGAAAAGAGCGTCCCAAATTAAAAGAGTGGCTTGGATCAATTGTTAAGCCCATGCAGATAGATGTTAATCGAACAGGTTTACCCGAGCAAAGTCTAATTAAACATGGTTTGATTCATGATGCTTTTTCCATGGAAGAAATGTTCCAACGTAAAAACACGCTTGGTGTCATTCCAATTTCCCGAATCAGAAATACCGAAAAAAACGAGTGAGGCGGATTCCGAATCCCCGTCCGAGCTTTCGCCAGTAAGTACGAAGAAATTCCGTCCGCCCCTCTAGTCTACTATAGTAAACTAATAAATAGAAGATGTCATGAGAAATGCCAGTACATTTTGCCATACAAATTTATCCTAAAGCACCTTGGCAGAAGCTCGAGAAGCGTGTAACCTGTTGTAAAGAGTCCTAAAAGGATTCAGGTATTTTTGAGGTATTTATAAAAGCGCATTTAGTTACATACGGTTGTCAAATGAACGAATACGATACCCACGTTGTCGAGTCACAACTTGTGGCATTGGGTGTTGAACTGGTCAAAGCCATAGACGAAGCCGATTTTGTACTGGTCAATACTTGCGCCGTGCGTGGAAAACCCGTGGATAAAGTCCGAGCCGTGCTAGGCAATCTGCGCCGTGTCAAACGCGAACGCGGGCTATTGATTGGCATGATGGGCTGCTTGGCGCAACTCGAGGAAGGGCAAGAAATCGCCAAAAAATTTGAAGTGGACATCCTGCTTGGACCCGGAGCGCTTTTGGATATTGGCACAGCACTCGAGAGCAACAAACGCTTCTGGAACATGGCGTTCAAAGACGATATTCACGATTTTGTACCACCCGCCCCACAAAATAAACTCTCGGCACACCTCACGATTCAACGTGGCTGCGATCATCATTGCACCTACTGCATTGTGCCAGAAACCCGTGGACCACAAGTCTCGAGGCATCCAGATTTGATTTTGCGCGAACTCGACTCGTTGGTGGCAGCAGGGGCGCTCGAGGTGACGCTTTTGGGGCAGAATGTCAACTCGTATGGGCATGACCAAGCTGGCTACCCAGATTTTGGCGATTTACTGCGCCAAGTTGGAGCAAGCGGCATTCCTCGAGTCAAATTTACCACCAGTCATCCGATGGATTTTTCGGACAACATTATTGAGGCAATTGCCGAAACGCCAAATGTCTGCAAGTACATTCATCTGCCTGTGCAGAGCGGCTCAAATAAGGTTCTTAAAGCCATGGGGCGAGAGTACAGCCGCGAATGGTACCTCGAGCGAATCCAAAAAATGCGTTCTTTGATTCCAGATTTGTACATCACCACCGATTTTATTGTGGGCTTTCCAAATGAAACCTCAGCCGATTTTCTCGAGACGGTTTCTTTATACGATGCTGTACAGTACGACGCGGCGTTTATGTATATTTACAGCGCTCGCCCCGGAACACCAAGTTTTAAGCATTTTACGGATTTACCCAAAGAAGTCAAAACCGAACGCCTCAACCGCCTGATTGAACGGCAAAAGCACTGGTCGCAACTGAAATACGCGGCACTTGTCGGGCGTGAAATCGAGTGCCTGATTCGCGGACCCGCCTATGAACCCAGTTTTGCCGAAGGGCATAGCGAAGGTAATCATGCCGTGCTTGTGCCGTTTGCCCAAGCGCCAATACCCGGAATTTACAAAGCCAAAGTCGAACACGCCACCCCACATATGCTGTATGGCAAAGTGACCCAAACGGTTAAGCAAGCCGAGTTTATGCCGTTGCAATTAAATGCGGTTCACTCGAGCAACCTGATGTAAACTCTTGTTATGCAAACCAGTCCGTATTTTATTGGCAACCGTGAAGGATTTACGCCGCAAATTGCTCGCTTACTTGGCATGATGGACTATGCTCGAGAAACGACGCTTCAAACTGTCCAAGGCTTAACCCCAGACGAACTCGATTTGCTGCCCGACCCAGATGGCAACAGCATTGGAATGTTGCTCGAGCATTTGGTGGCAGTGGAAATGTTTTATTACGCCTTTACTTTTTATGGCAATGAAGATTGGGATGGCATTCTGACCGAGCGTTGGTTGCCCGGTGGCGACCTTGGGACTTTAGGGCGCGAGAAAATTCGGGGCAATCGTTTGAGTTATTACCTCGAGAATCTGCGGGTTACAAGGGAAAAAACCTTGGCAGAATTTGCAAAGCGCGATGACACCTGGCTCGAGGAAGCCATCCCATTTTGGGGAACAACAGGAAACCGCTATTTTGCTTGGTTTCATGTCTTTGAAGACGAAATCAATCATCGTGGACAAATGCGCTTGATCGCCAAACACATTCCGCGCCTACAAAATCGTGGGATGCTTGGCTTGAATCCAGTGGCAGCTAATAACGATGGTACTGGCATGAAACTCGATGGCGTATCCGAGAATCGTCCGGCGGCACTGGCTGGGTTGCAGGCTGGAGACATCATCCTCGAGATGGATGGTTTACCCCTAAGCACCATGCCGTTCCTCGAGATTCCTTTTGCCAACAGCATTGGTGCGACCAGTGTTTTTAAGGTACAACGCGGCTCGGATATTCTCGAGTTTCGTGTCACTCGAGTCAAACCTCAGTAAGAACTCATTGCCGAAAAAGTTAAGATGAACCCAATGACTCGGCTTGAGCGCATGGTGGCTAGAGAAACCATTCCTAATTTTTTAATCGGTACTTCGTTGTATATCGGCGTTTTTTTGCTTTGGCGAGTGCTGGCACAGCCATTTTTATCGGCGTTACCACTGCGTTCTTTTTTACCGTGGATGCTGTATCAGATTCCTAATTTTGCCTTACAGGCTTTCCCAATTGCGGCGGTCTTTACTGCGCTGATTGTCTTTGGGCGGTTGGCTCGAGAAAACGAGCTTTTAGCAGCCCAATCGGGCGGAATTAGCCTGGCAATCATGGCGCGACCCGTGCTGCTTTTTGGGGCATTGGTGACTGGTTTAGGCTATGTCGTTTCGGAATGGGTTGCGCCCAAAGCCAACGAGCAAGTCAGTGTGACATGGTGGGATGGGGTGGAGGGCAATGCCTTATCGCGGATTGCGGGTAAGCGCTTGGATTTGGGCTTAAAAACGGTTTTATTCGAGCAGTTTTCGGGCAATGAAATTCGCAATGTTCGGGTTGAGTCTTGGGTTGGCAACACCCAAACGCTCAGTTATGCCAAGCGGGCTTATTTTGAAAAAGATAACTTAATCATGCTCGAGTGGCGCAACTATGCAATCAATCACGACCTGATGCCACCCAAAACCGACACCAGCCAAGATTGGTTTGTCTTCAAAAACACCGCCCCAAACAATACCTCGAGAAACATTATTCAGCTTGGTAAAACCCGTGAACGCTTGGTGTCCGAAAACGATGGCAGTGGTTTTGAAGACCCGCGCAGCATTTCGGATTTATACCGCGAACACCAAGCTGCCACAGGCGTACAGCAGCGCGATATTGCGGCCCAACTTGGGCTAAAAACCGCCTTGCCTTTTGCCAGCTTAGTGATTTTACTTTTTGGCGTGGCGGTGGCTTCGCGTGGGGCTAGAAACTCGAGTACCGCTTTTGGTTATGCAGTTTTAATTGCGATTGGTTTTTATGCAGCTCTTTTTTTGGGGCGTACTTTGGGGCAAATGGGTGTTCTACCCGCCTTTATCGCGCCATGGTTGGCAAATGTCGGGTTTTTAATAGCTGGGGTGTGGTTACTGCGCTCAAGAGAAATTCGCTAACTGTACTCGAGTTTAACTGAACTTTATCTTGGGCTTGTCCGTATCTCACTTCGACGCGGCAAGTGGTTCTTTCGGCTCGAGACGGTACGAACCTAGCGCGATCCTTATCTCATTTCGTTTGTAAGGTCATCTTTTTAGAGGTGACAACGGGCTTTTATTGCCCTTAATAGGAGAAAAATCATGAATAAGATTACTTTAGCTTTGGCTGCTGTTGTACTTGGTGGACTTGCCCTCGCTGCTCCCGCCCTACGCTTAACCTCGAGTGCCGCTAACAATGGTCGAGTGACTGGCGAAGTCGTCAATATCTCGGCGTACAGCCAATTGCCAATTGTTAGCCGCAGCAACACTGGCTCGAGTATCGTTTTGGTCTACAAAGGCAAAGATGCCGCCGAACCATTTAAGTTCTACCAAACTGCTTTTGAAAAACAAGGTTGGAAAATTGGTCAAGCCATGGGCGGTGGCGATGCCATGGCTGGGGCAATGGACAAACCAGCCGATGGCGCAATGGCTGGGGCAATGGATAAACCCGCCGGTGCGATGGATAAACCCGCCGACTCCATGGGCATGATGGACAAAGGACTCGAGGCAAGTCTGACATTTAAGAAAATGACCATCAGCTTAAAGTCAAGTGTGGTTGGCACAGACCAAATCAAGGTTTCTTTTGACTTGAAATAGATTCGATGGCTAACTGCCTGACGAAAATTTTCGTCAGGCGGTTTTATAGTCGCTTGCATTGTCCATTCTCGAGGGGGCATGATGGTTTGATATGTTACCCATGTTTGAAATCGCCAAAAAACCTTCGTGGATGAACCCCGAATTGCTACAACTTTCGCGCCTACCAATGCACAGCACTTTTTGGAGTCTCGAGAATGCAAATCGGGCGCTCGAGTTGGCATACTTTTCTGTACCCGACGACAAAAGCCCGTGGATCAAAAGTTTAGACGGCACTTGGGATATTGCCGTCTATCCAAACCCACAAGCTGTGCCGCTCGGGGTTTTAGAAGATAATTTACCAAGCGGTTTCTCGAGCATTCCAGTCCCGAGCAATATTCAATTTTTTGGACACGACACCCCTTGGTACACCAACGTCCAAATGCCATTTTTGCACGAACCACCTTTTGTCCCAGAAGAGAACCCAACGGCGGTCTATCGCCGTGAATTTGCTGTGCCACTCGAGTGGAAAAATAAGCGAGTGGTGCTGCATTTTGGAGCAGCCGAGAGTGTCTTATTTGTCTATCTTAACGGGCAGCCAGTCGGCATGAGCAAAGACTCAAGGCTACCAGCCGAATTTGATGTTTCTGGGCAACTGCGCTTTGATGGCATCAATACCTTGGTCGCAGTCGTGATGAAATGGGGCGATGTCTCGTTTATCGAAAACCAAGACCAGTGGTGGTACTCGGGTTTGCCGCGCAGCGTGGTGCTGCACTGTACCCCGACGGTTTTTATCGCCGACATTATCGCCAAAACCAAACTCGAGCCAGACAATACAGGCAACCTTGAATTGGATGTGCCTTTGGGATTTGATGGCGCTTTTGCCCCAGAAGGCTACCGTGTTCGCGCTCAGTTATTTATCGGGCAAGAAGCAATACTCGAGTTACAAGAAGAAGTTTTAGTCAAACAATCCTTGAGTTTTTATGTCTCGAGTGACTTTGAAAACAAACGCAACCGTGCCAAACTCAAAGCCACAATAGAAAACATCAAACCTTGGAATGCTGAGACACCCAATCTGTACACGTTGGTGCTGGAATTACTCGAGCCAAACGGTAACGTTAGCCAAACCACAGCTTTACAAATTGGCTTTGGGCGCACCGAAATTGTTGGCACAGATTTACTGGTCAATGGCGCTCGAGTGATGCTGCGTGGAGTCAATCGCCATGAATCAGACCCCAAACTTGGGCGGGCATTGCCATTTGAACGGATGCTCGAGGATGTTGTTTTAATCAAGCAACACAATTTTAATGCGGTGCGAACTTCGCATTATCCGCCACACCCAAGTTTTTTAGAAATCTGTAACCAAATTGGTCTGTATGTGATTGACGAAGCCAATCTTGAATCGCATATGCACTATTTGGAACTTTGCGATGACCCGCGCTATGCCAGTGCTTTTCTCGAGCGGGTGGCACGGATGGTGCAGCGCGACCGCAATCACCCCAGTATTATTTTGTGGTCTTTAGGCAACGAAAGCGGTTATGGGGCGCATCACGATGCTGCCGCCGCTTGGCTGCGCCATGCCGATTCACGCCCGGTGCATTTTGAAAGCGCTTGTTTTATCGAAGAAAAAATGGGTTCTGGCGGTTCTCGAGCCTCGGACATCATGAGCCTAATGTACCCAACCCCAGAGCGCATGGAAAAATGGGCGGATTTGCCCGATGCAAGGCGACCATTTATTTTGTGCGAGTACAGCCACGCCATGGGCAACAGCAATGGCAGCCTGCACGAATACTGGGAATTGTTTGAGCGTCATCCAAAAATCCAAGGCGGATTTATATGGGAATGGACTGACCACGGGATTTGGAACGAAGCCAAGCAGCACTGGAATTATGGCGGGGATTTTGGCGAAACGCCGCACGATGGCAATTTTTGTGCTGATGGTTTGGTGCAACCAGACCGCACCCCGCACCCAGCCCTGAGCGAAGTCAAGTACCTGCAACAACCCGTGGCGGTGCGATTACTCGAGCAAAAAGGGCGCAATCTTAAACTCGAGATTAGCAACAAAAACTGGTTCTCGAGTTTGGCATGGCTGCATGGCAGATGGGAACTGCTTGCCGATGGTCTGGTGGTGGCACAAGGCGACTTACCAAGCCTTGGGCTGGCTGCCCAAACAAAACAAGTGCTTGACCTCGAGATTCCCGAGAGTACCGCTCTGGAGCATCATTTGAATCTTTATTTTTGTACCAAAAACGCCACCGCTTGGGCGCAAAGTGGGCATTTGGTGGCATGGCAACAATTAAAACTTGGCGGTGGTCTTGCACCAAGTATGCGGCTGGTCAGTAAACCAATGTCGTGGCAAGTTGGCGCAGTTAATGCCTTAAAAAAAGCGCCGCAGTTGTGTTTATTTCGTGCGCCGATAGACAACGATGGAATTTACACCGTGCCGCTTCGTTCAGAAATGGTGCTGAATAAATGGCTGGCTTGGGGACTCGAGCAAACCCTGACTGCCCAAACGATTGAACGTTTTGAGCATACCTTGTCCAATGGCGCAACCATGCTCGAGCAAACCAAATGGTACTCGAGCAGCAGTATTCCAGATTTAGCGATTGTCAAAAGCCGAATTCTTGGCTCGAGATTTGAATACGATATTTGGGTCAATCCAAACTGCGACGACCTGCCACGGGTCGGCATCGAACTGCATTTAGACAGCAGCCTCGAGAACCTGCGCTATTTTGGCTTAGGCGCAAGCGAGACCTACAGCGATCGTCAGTCTGGAGCAATGCTTGGGGTTTATAACAGCAGCGTGACCGAGCAGTATTTTCCATACATCATGCCGCAGGAAACTGGGCATCATGAACAGACCCGTTGGCTTGAACTGACCAACGCCGAGGGAGCGGGTTTACGCTTCTCGAGCGAAACACCTTTTGGTTTTAATGCGCTGCATTTCACCACCCAAGATTTGTACCAAGCCCTGCATACTTCTGACCTGACCGCTCGAGCCGAAGTGATTTTGCACCTCGATGCCGCCATGCGTGGGCTTGGCACAGGCAGTTGTGGACCCGACACGACCGACCGCTATAAAGTCCGCGGCGGCTGGCATCGGCTGGTTTTTGAGGTGCAGGCTGTTTAGTCCTCGTCTTGGTCGGTTGGCTCAAGGGTAGCTTGGTCTGAACTGATATTTTCTGAACTCGAGCCATGGGCGGCTCTTTGGGCATCAAGACCATCTTGAGCGTCTGGCTGCTCGGAACTGGCAAAATTAGATTCATCCATGGTCGCATCGTCAGGGTCTTGATGCTCGAGTTCGCTGGGGTCAAGCTCGAGGGAGGCAATGTCTTGGGTGGTGGCTTGGGTAATCATGGTTCATCTAAACACAAGCACCTGAAGCCAGACTTAACGCAGAATCACTTCAAGAATCACACTGGCAATCATCGTTAATGCCAACCAAGTGTTGGCGTTAAAAAAGGCTTCGTTGACTCGAGCCAAATCTTTGGGATTCACAATGCTGTGTTCGTAAAATAAAATCGCGCCCATGATAACCACGCCAATAAAGTAAACCCAGTGGCTACCCGCCACCAAACCAACCGCCAGCAACAAAAGCCACATAACTGCATGGGAAACCTTAGCAATCTCGAGTCCACGGGCAATTCCAAAGCGTTGTGGGATGCTGTTGATTCCATTTTGGCGGTCAAAGTCAAAGTCTTGGGTGGCATAAATCACATCCAGCCCAACCATCCAAAAAATTACCACCAGCCATAATAACCATGCGGTGGCATCAAAACGCCCAGTCACGGCAATGTACCCACCCGCCGCCGCCGCCCCATCGGTGATGCCAAGCCACAAATGACAAAGCCAAGTAAAGCGTTTGGTGTACGGGTACAGCACCAAAAAAACCACAGCCAAAGGCATTAACGCCAAACAAAGTGGATTGAGTTGCCAAGCCGAAACCGCCAAAATAAGCAAGGTAAAAGCCGCCAACAAGTAGCCCTCGAGCGGTTTGACTGCCCCTCGAGGCACATGGCGCATGGCGGTGCGCGGATTTTTGGCATCTATGGCGGCATCCAGCACGCGGTTCAGTGCCATGGCACTGGTACGAGCGCCAATCATGGCGAGCGTCACCCAAAAAAGCACGCCAAAGCCCGGAAACCAAGTGCCTAGGTCGTTTTTGGAAGCCAGAAACAAACCAGCGTAAGCAAACGGCAATGCAAAAACCGTGTGTTCAAACTTGACCAACTCGAGATAGGTTTTGAATCGCTCAAGCGGCTTGGTGACTGCGACATTCACAGCATCCAGATTACACCCAGATGACAATCCAAATGTGGGGATAAAGAGGTAAGGCTCACTTTAAGAGTTTTTGTAAATCTTGTGTCCAACGCGCCACACTGCCAGCATTTGCCCACTCAATCATTACAGGGGCAACTTGGTTTTTGAATGGGACTTTGAGCAGCACCGCACCGAGCTTACCGTTTTGCAGGGCGTAAGCGGTCAATTGGGTTTTCTCGAGGGTGTACAAGAGATCATTTTTGGGACTCGAGAACGCATCTATAATTTTGCTGTTCTTTGCCAGCAAAGTTTTCCAGCTAATAGCCAAAGTATCGTGACCAACAAGGCTGGTTGGTGGGGTAATACCCGAATCAAAATCTATACAGCAAGCATTGCGAACTGCTTCATAAGAATAGCCAAGTCTGCCGCGCAAAACCCATTGCCCGCTTTTGCGAATCATTGCCCAGTTGGTGACATTGGGGCTTTTTTCATAATAACCTTGGTTCTCGAGCGATAAAGCCGCATGAAAAGTCTCGCCAGCTTGATAAAATTTTGCTTGGGCGCTTGAGCTAATCAGATCGGTGATTTCCATTAAATTTGGTCCTGATTCAGTAAAGTTGGCGCTACCACCACTTTTTCGCAACAAATCTAAATCACGCACTTGTAATGTGGCGACCGCATATGGATGGGCTGCGCCCTTGCAGTAGCCACTTTCGCTATCCTCGAGTGCCAAGTATTTTTCGTGAACCCAGAGCAGCGCAGCACTGCTGTCTACTTGGCAATCGGCATCAAATTCGGCTGGTTTACTTAGGTTTGGAGTACCTACAGGAGCAGCAAAGAAAAATTGTTGATTGCTTTGCCCACCTTGAGCCGCAGCCTTGCTCGAGCTAACCCGCCACCAACCAATTTTGCGCGGCACAAGCAGATTCTCTCCTTGGTTTAGCATCCTAAGTTTACCATTTTGCGGCGCAATCCATAGGGTTTTATAGCTGCTCCCTTCTTTATAACCCAACAATAAACCACTTGAGACTTGGGCTTGCCCCGAAACAATACTGACCAAGGCGGCTGTGCCAATCGCCAAAGCAAAAAAGATTTTCTTCATCTCCACATTGTAACTCGAGTCCAGAAAAAACAAAGCAGATGTAGCTCATATGAGAAAAAAATAGGCTATTGCCTTACAATTATGGTAGACTGTCAATTCCTCGCAGAGGCTTTTCAAAAGTTCCAAGCCTTGTGGCAGCAGGAGCGGATTTATCCGTCTGGAGAGTTTATGGCACAAGAAACAGGTACGGTCAAATGGTTCAACGCAGAAAAAGGTTTCGGTTTCATTGCCCGCGAGGGTGGCGCGGATGTCTTTGTGCATTATAGTGCCATTGCTGCGGGTGGGTTTCGTAAACTGCTCGAGGGGCAACGGGTCAAGTTTGAGGTCGAAGAAGGCAAAACAGGCAAAGGTCCGCAAGCCATGAACGTCAGCGTCGCAGAGTAAACCGAAATAAAATAGCTCGAGTCCAAGCGGCTCGAGCTATTCTTTATTATGGATTGGACACTCGAGCAACGCGAATTTACAACTTGGTGCGAACTCGAGCATGGCAGCACTCTGGTTTGGCTCGAGTGGAATGAAAAAGTTTTTGCTTACCGTTGTGGGGTCAGTCAAAATGGTTTGGCGGGGCGTTCACATTTGGGTTTTGCTGACTCGCTCGAAGATGCACAGCAGACCGCTTTAGCATTATTCTTAGGCTAGTATTTTGTATAAACAGCAACTCGAGTCAATCGACGTTTAACCAACTCTCTTGAGTTGTCTGTGCAACCATGCTGCAAATCCAAGGCTTCTCGAGTAGATTAGGGTCATGTATCGTCAACGCCTGATTGCTCCGGGTCCTGTGGAAATTAGCCCAGCCGTACAACAAGCCCTCGCCAGCCGCCAATTGCATCATCGGAGTCCCGAGGCAAAGGTCGTGGTCAAACGCGCTCGAGAATTGCTGCGGGTCGTGGCGGGTGTCTCTGAGGCGATTGAACCAATTATCCTGACCAGTAGTGGCACAGGTGCATTTGAGGCAATTTTGACCAGTTTGGTGGCTCGAGAGGACAAAGTGCTGAGCATCAGCGCCGGCAAATTTGGCGAACGCTGGGCAGACATGGCAAAAGCCCTTGGGTACACAGTGCAGGAAACTCGGCTCGAGTGGGGAACGGCTATTTCTATTGCTGCTGTAAAAGCCTTACTCCAAGCAAACCCAGATGCCAAAGCCCTTTTAATCACCCATTCAGAGACCAGTACAGGTGTGCTGCACGACCTCGAGGGTATTGCTAAAGCTGCAAAAGCCATCAACCCAAACATTTTGCTGCTGGTGGATGCGATTACCAGTCTTGGCGTGGCAGAACTCAGACTCGAGGCATGGGGCTTAGATGCGGTCATTAGTGGTTCACAAAAAGCCACGGGCGCACCTCCGGGACTGGCATTTGCTTTTCTCGCCCCTCGAGCCTTGACGGTTTTGGGGCAGGGCGAACACAAGGTTCGCCCCTACTATTTTGATTTACGCCGTGAGGTTAAAGTCCAAGCCACGGGCGAAACGGCTTTTACCCCTGCTATTAACTTAATTGTGGGCTTAAATGCTGCCCTCGAGCCGATGGCAGCTGAAATTTTAGAACATGGACTCGAGACGTGGTGGGAAAATAAAAAAGCCTTGAACGAAGCGCTACTGGCTTGTGCTGTGGCGCTTGGCTGCACCAGTTATGCCAGTGTCCCGAGTCCAGCTTGTGTGACGCTTGTGCCACCTGCGCCAATCAGTGGGCGTGAGCTTTGGGCAGCTTTGCTCAAGCGTGGCGCAAGGGCGCAAACGGGGCAGGACGCGATTAAAGATGTTATTTGCCGCATTTCTTTTATGGGGCATTTTGACCGCTACGACGCACTCAGTTTTGCGGGGTTACTTGAGGAAGCGCTTTTGGATTGTGGCGCGGTTTTTACTCGAGGGGCTGGGGTGGCGGCGTTGTGGGCGGCACTCGAGGTATAGTTCTGAGATGATAACTGTTGAACAAAAAAAGCTAATTTTGGAGGGCGCAACTACTTGGTTTGAAGAAGTAATTGTCAAAAATCATATCGAAAATACCCAAAAGTTAGCAAATCCAAAAGAATTAAACATCAATCCGTTTCTGGTTTCCTATTTAGCGCAATTTGCTTACGGCGAAGTCACAGCACAAACTTTGGCTCGGGCTTTAATTGTTCCGCGTATCATGTCAACTTCGATTAACACTTCCTTTGGGCAGAATATGCAGCAATTCATGACTGACGTACTAGGTCCGGTTTTCGGTTCAATGATTCCCGGTTTAGACATCGAATTTACAGATGCAGTTGATGGACGCAAAAAATTCTGCCAAGTCAAACTGGGTCCAAATACGATCAACAAAGATGATGTAACCACCATTCATCAGCATTTTGATGCGTCTAAGCGGTTAGCCAAACAAAATAGTCTTGTGGTTGGACTCGAGGATTTTGTTGTTGGAATTGGGTACGGCACAACATCAGAAATCTCTGGGCATTACAAGCGCTTGCGTGACGATTACCATTATGCTTTGTATGTTGGTCAAGAATTTTGGTATCGCCTAACTGGGGATACGACTTTTTATGCAGACCTGATTTGGGCAATGGCATCAGCCGCCAATAACGCCGAATCTCAGAAAATCATTGAAGAGACGATTACAGAATTAGCCTCCAGCAAAACAATTCAAGGTATTCTTGAGGGAAGATTTTAGAATAATCTGGTTTGAAGCTCGAGTGATTTTTTGGTGCTGACTTGTTCCATTGTGCCTAAATCTGGTTTGTTCTCGAGCATTGCAATTAAGCATCGCCCAATGTGATACCCAAGATTAACAGGTACAGCATTACCAATTTGTTTGTACTGGCTGGCAAGCGAACCTGTAAATTGCCAATCGTCTGGAAAGGACTGTATTCGGGCGTATTCACGAATGGCAAGCGGTCGTGTCTGGCTCGGGTGGCAACGCTCGGTTTGTTTTTGGGCTGGGCTACAAGTTAAGGTCAGCGAAGGTTCATCCCATGCTAAACGCCGTGCCATACCTGTTTTTCCACCACCAAGGTGATAACTTGCGCCCATGAATTCGCGCTGTAGCGTTTCGGGTAAATCTTTCCAGTAGCCGCCTTCGGGTATTAGCTCGAGAATGCTACGTTTTTTTGGCGGATATTGTTGACCTGCCGAGTCTGGCACATTGCGTAGCGCTTCACGCACTGAAATTGTGTAGTCTTGTTCTTTAGGAAATAAAACTGGCAAGTCAAGGTCTTTACGAACACCAAGCACAATTAAACGTTCACGTTTTTGGGCAACATCAAGATACTGCGCTCTCAAAACCCGATATGCAACGTTATATCCAAGTTGCTCGAGAACGTCCACCATTGTCGCCAGAGTGCGTCCTTCATCATGACGTTCGAGTCCTCGGACATTTTCACCAACCAATATTTTAGGTTTTACTTCCTGAATGGCTCGAGCAAATTCGTAAAACAGTGTGCCTCTGGTGTCTTCAAAACCAAGGCGTTGACCAGCGTAACTAAAGGCTTGGCATGGAAAACCACCCACCACAATTTCGGCTTTGATAGGCTTAAAATTCACCTCGCGGACATCTTGATGAATCACATTCCAGCTTGGTCGGTTGGTTCTCAGTGTTTGTACTGGGTTTTTATCAAATTCTACCAGCATTGCCGACTGAAGCCCTGCGTGTTCTAAGCCAAGTGCCATGCCACCTGCTCCAGCAAATAATTCCAGTGTGCTAAATTTACTTTTTTGCTTGGTTTGTAGCACTTGAAAACCCTGTGCTGATTCGGTTTTGAGTTGAATTCTGGTTATTTCTTCGAGCGAAAAAACCCGATGGTTATACTGGTCTCGAGCCGATTTAATTAAGCCTTTTTTCTCCCAGCGCCGAATTGTGTCGGGGGAAATTGCAAGGTGTTCGGCTGCACTG
The DNA here is from genome assembly GCA_043778225.1 of Deinococcales bacterium. Classification (GTDB taxonomy): domain Bacteria; phylum Deinococcota; class Deinococci; order Deinococcales; family JAAFIG01; genus JAAFIG01. The sequence continues at coordinate 40,347 of JAYWGM010000099.1, forward strand.
GAAATACTTACGCCATTCATAGCCTACATTCTAATTTATAACCTTTGCCCTATGCAATGGTTATAAAATGCTATGCTGGTTTGATGCAAACCAGACCAAATTCTGATGAGCGTTCTGATAGCGAAGATTGTCGTCCATTAGCTCCTTTTCGGATTCGCAGCCTCGATAAATCCCCAGACTTTGATGAAGATGAAGAAATGCTTGATGGACTTGATTTTGAAACACTGAGGCAAGCGTTTGAGGCGGGTCAAAAACTTGCCAATCAATACAAAACTCGAATGCAAATCGTTAATAAGTTTAGCAATAGCGTGGAGTCAATCGCACCAGATTAAAATTTGCCATGTGCGCCAAACAACCTTCTTAGGCTCGAGCCAATGCTAACCTAAACCCATGATTACGATGTACACAACCAGTTGGTGCGGCGATTGCCGCGTAACCAAGCGCGTTCTCGAGCAAAAGGGCTTGGCGTTTACCGAAGTGGACATCGAACAAGACCCCAACGCCGCCGAAATCGTGATGAAAGTCAACAATGGCAAACGCAGTGTGCCGACGCTCGAGTACAACGGGCAGGCTGCCAGCATGAGCGGTTTCTCGAGGGCAAAACTGGATGCGTGGTTACAAGAAGTCGGGCTTTAAGTTTTTGTAAACTCTTTGGCTTCCTCGAGTCCAAGCATCACCCGTCCAGCGCCTTCGGCAAGGGCTTCCATCTCGAGTTCGCCGGGTATCACAATTACGGGTGCAATCCACGAGAGTTTTTGCTCCAAACGCTGCACCAGTTCTGTCCAACGTGCCATACCGCCAGTTAAAACAATCACGTCTGGGCGGGTGGTGACGCTGCTTTGAGCGGCTATTGACTTAGAAACTTGCAACACAAAAGCGGCAATCACGCTGCTAATCACTTTGTCTTCGGCTTCGCGCTGTTGTACCAGTTTTAGGTCGGATGTGCCGAGTAAACCCTGAAAGCCACTTTCTTTGGTCAGTTGCTGCTCGAGAATTGGGCGTGGAATGCTATAAGCAAGGTCTAAAAGCGCTTCGGTCGGCAATGACCCAGCCCGTTGGGCGCTAAACGGACCTTCATCGAGCAATGCTCCAGTCGTGTCTACGGCTCTACCCTTATCAAAAGTCGTGACGCTAACCCCGCCGCCAAGGTGGGCTGCCACCACCACAGCATCCTCGAGCCGCTTACCAACTTCAAGGGCAGCCCGTCTAGCGCAGATGCGGCTGTTAAGGGCATGAAATCTCGAGCGCCGAAAGACATTTGGCACTCCGGTTATTCTGGCTTCTGGCAGCAGTTCATCCACGGTCGGTGGGTCAACAATAAAAGCTGGGATTCGCAGTGCCATGCTCCATTCGAGCGCCAGTGCCGCCCCATAGTTGGCAGCATGAACCCCTTGGAGGTGCTTGAGGCTGTGCTGAGCAAGTTCTCGAGTTACTTTGTATGTACCCGCCTCGCACGCCCCAATTAAGCCACCTCGAGCCGCAATCGCATCGGGCTTGGGCCATTCTCGAGTGCTTTGACGCAGTGCGCCACGTATTTTATCGAGCGCATTGGCATCTAAGCCAGCCGACATATTGGGGGCTGCTCCATCTAGGCTAAACATCAATTCTTCGGCATCCTTGGGTTTAGGCTGATGCTGAATTTCTTGTTTTTCGACAAAAGCACTGACCCCTTTGGGGGTTTGCACCACTGTGGCTAAGCCAAGTTTGGTGCTGGTCGAGCCGGGATTCAGCACGTAGATAATCATGCAGTCCTAATTTAGCACACATTGAAAGTAAGACTTCATAGCTAAGTATCTCCCGCCTCCATTTTAGATTTTTCACAAAACGGCAAATCTGTCACTTCGGCGTGAGATACGTCGCCCTTACTCCTGTTAGTCGGAAATGTTTTAGCAAAGAACTCTAAAACATTTCAGGGAGGTACTTAACAGTATTCTTCTTGGGTTCATCGTGGCTTCATATGATTTTGTGATGCTTTAGGTAGGCTGGATACAGCAAAAAACCTCGAGTTATGGCATTGTGCAGTGATACTCGAGCATCTCTTGGAGGAGACAATCATGAAAAACCGATTTCTGGCATTAGCAATGGTCTTTACGGCACTGGTTGGCAGTGGCTTGTTGTATCAGAGCTTTGCGCCGCCAGTCGGCAACGCGCAGTTAAACTCGAGTTCAAGTACAACCCCGACGACACCAAGACCGAGCGCTGGCTTTGATTATGGCAAAGCCAAACTCGAGAACGAACGCAACACGATCGAAGTGGTTCAAAGTTTTGACCAGAGCATTGGCTTTATCCAAGTTCGCGCCAAACAAGTAGCTTCCGGGCAATGCGACCCATCTGACTGGATGCAGTACATGATGTGTCGGCAGCAACAACAAGGCGGTGGCTCGAGTGGCGGTTCGGGCAGTGGTTTTGTGATTGACCAATCTGGTTTGATGCTGACCAATAACCATGTCGTGACCCTAGACTCGGATACGGTAGGCGAATTGCAAGTACAATTCCATAACGACCCAAAAAAATACGCTGCTAAAGTCGTCGGGCGCAGTCCAATTTACGATGTGGCTTTAATCCAAATAGACGCACCCGGCAAAAAATTCACGCCCATCCCATTTGCCAATTCCGATACCCTCAAAGTTGGTCAAAAAGCGATTGCCATGGGCAACCCATTTGGACTCGAGTTTAGTGTTTCTGAAGGCATTATCTCGGCGACAGGGCGCAGTTTTGAAGGCAGTGGCAACTTAGCCAATAACGTCATTCAAACCGATGCAGCCGTCAATCCGGGCAACTCGGGTGGACCACTTTTGAATTCTTCGGGCGAAGTCATCGGCATTAACACCGCGATTTTGTCGCCAAGCACCAGTTCGAGCGGCACAGGACAATTTGCGGGTATTGCTTTTGCTGTGCCAATGAACTTGGTCAACAGCATCTTGCCAGACTTAAAAGCTGGAAAAGTGTTAGACCAAAACACCATCACTTCGACCCGTCCGCGCTTGGGCGTTTCGACTTTTCAATACGATATGTCGCAGTTTCCGCTTGACTTTCGCAAGCAATTTAACTTACCGAGCAATGGCATTATGTTGCGCGGCGTTGAAGCCAACAGCCCAGCCGCCAAAGCTGGTTTACGGGCTGCAACTCGAGAAGTGGATAACCTGCCAGTCAACGGTGATGTGATTACCAAAATCAACGGGCGCGATGTCTCAACCGCTTCAGATTTACAACGGATTGTCTTTAATGCAACGGCTGGCGAAGAAGTTGTTTTGACCGTGGTGCGCGGTGGCAAGGAACTCGAGCTAAAGGTGAAACCAGAAGTGATTCCAACCAAGTAAACTGCCTTTGGCAAAAGAGCAACTTTAATAGTTGCTCTTTTTATTTTTGCATCTCATCAAAAATCAGTCTCGAGATTTTAGCCACTGCCCAAACTGCTTCGTTATCGATGTGATAGCGCAAATCGCTGCAATTTTTACTGCAAATTGCCACGGCATAAGCTCGAGGCGCAAAAACAAAACCGACATCGTTTCGCACCCCCATAATCTGTCCACTTTTGGTAGCGGTAACTGTGCCTTCGGGCAGTAAGCGCCCAATCATTTCGGTGTACTCCTGTTTTTTAAGAATCTCGAGCGCAAGAGCGGTTAAATCAGCATTGAGCAGCAAACCCTGATGCAGTGCCTCGAGCATCCTCACGACCTCAAGCGGTTTGATTTCAGCAAGTTTTCCTGCCAATTGGTCTGGGTTTTTACGTTCGGGCGGCAGCATCAGCTTACCGACCACCCGCGTACTACCCAGTTGCCAAGCCTCGAGTCGGGCGTTGATGCTTTCGCGTCCGCCCAAAATATCAATCACCATATTGGTAGCGGTGTTATCGGAGACAATAATCATCAATGTCAAATAATCTTGTAGGGTTAAAAGCGCTCCAATTTGCAGTTTTTGCAGTAAGCCACTGCCAGCCACAATTTCTTCGGCTGGTAGCGGGATGCGTTGCCCAAGCTTGAGCCGACCCGCTTGGACTTGTTGCAAGGCAGCAATCAGTAAATGCAGTTTAATCACACTAGCAGCCGGAAAAGTCTCGCTGGCATTGTGGGACAGCGTAAAACCATCCTCAAGCCGAACTGCGCCAAATCCAATTGTGCCAGAGAAATTGTTGGTTATTTCAAGTAGTTTTTCGCCGAAAGCCATAAGCCAATATACTAAAAACATGACAAGGGATTTCGTGGTAGCTGTTTTTGTGGTCTGGCAAGGTCAAGTGCTGCTGCATTTACATCCTAAACTTGGTTTGATTTTGCCACCCGGTGGACATATCGAAAACCACGAACTGCCCGATGATGCTGCCAAGCGCGAAACACTCGAGGAAACTGGCATACAGATTGAACTGATTGGCGAACTTGCGCCACAAAGTTTAGAGCTTGGCGCTCCAAGACCACTGATTCGACCGCGAGGGGTACAACTCGAATCAATTGGCATTGGTCACGAACACATCGACCTGATTTACTTTGCCAAGCCACTCGAGCCATTTGCTGGGACTGTCCTCGAGCCGTTTTTTTGGCTGTCTGACTTGGCGCATCCAGCCCTCAATCAAGAAATTCGCCAGTGGTGCAAATTGGCGTTGTCGGAGCTATAAAAATAAAGTTGGCACACTCGAGGCACACAGCACCAATTCTTTGGCGGCTGGCACATGGCGCACCAAAACCGCAATGTTGCCCTTGGATAATTTTAATTTGCCACGCAATAAGGCGGCAATTGGCTCGAGCTTACCGCCCAAAACTTCTTGCCATGTGGCACTGTTGGCGGCAATAATGTACTGGGCATTCTCGAGGTCGGCTTGTTCGGCAACTTTAGCAAGGCGGCATTCTCCGTGCCATAAGTCAAAGAAAACACTGCGCGGCTCGAGATTTGGACTCGAGAGCGTAAAAACCATCGTGCCTTCCCAAGTGACGGCGGCTTTTTGATAACCGAGGCTGTTTTGTAAAGCAAGTTCGGCTTGGGCTGCCCAAGCGGCGCTAAATAATTCGAGTTTTTCCACGTTCAAATCCACCAAAGGCATTTAAGAACGCTCCAGCAAGGTTACTTCGAGTGCGTCCAAGTTTGTTTCGGTTGGGACATGATTTTTTGCCCATGCCAGATGTCGCTCGAGCCGAGCCGTGACTTCTGCGGTATGCGCCCATTTGAGGTGTTCTGGAATAACCTGTACAGGTGTAATCACCCAACGTCCATCTTCGAATTGCTCGAGTTGAATGTGTTTACCCGCGTGGGCTTTGCCCAACGAAATTTGCCCACTCGAGGAAATGGTTTTAAGTTCGATTTTGTGTGGTTGTGCCATACAAAGAGTGTAGCAGAATTTGAATCATGTTAGATTAAACCCCAAGATGAATAACCCGAATACCAGTATCCCCAGTCTAAAAGTCCGTCCTGTCGCGTGGGCATTGCGCTTACCCGCCCCGTTAGCGCCACTCGAGGAACTCTCGAAAATTCTTGGCTTGTCGCCCAAACTGGCGGCGGTGCTGTACTCGAGAGGGATTCATAGTGTCGAGGCACTTGAGCCGCCTTTTGAACTCAGCCCCAATCCAGCTTTGCTCGAGGCAGCTAAAATAATTGCCGAGGCTATTCGGGCAAAAAAACGAATTCGGGTGCATGGCGATTACGATGCTGATGGTGTGACGGCGGCAGCCCTTTTGGTGACTGGCTTAAATGAACTTGGCGCAAACGCTCACGCTTTTATTCCACACCGAATTTTGGATGGCTACGGCATTAACCCCGAGCGGGTTGAAGAACACATTGCCAGTTGTGATTTATTTATAACCGTGGATTGCGGAGTCAGCAACCTCGACGAAATCGAGACCTTGGTCAAAGCCGGACTCGAGGCAATTGTCACCGACCACCACGCGCCTGGTAAAATCCTGCCTGGTTGTTTGGTGGTGCATCCAGCGCTTGCGCCCAATTATCATCATGATTTACCGGCTTTAACCGGTAGTGGTGTGGCGTTTCATTTGCTCTGGGCAGTCTGTCGTGAATTTGGCGCACCACCCCCGCTCGAGTACAGCGACCTTGCCGCGATTGGCACAATTGCCGACCTCGCGCCACTTCTGGGCGAAAACCGTGCTTTGGTCAGGGCTGGTTTACGTCAGATGCAGCACTCGAGATGGGTTGGCATCCAAGCCATGCTGCGTCAAAAAAGTATTATCAGTCCAACCGCTCAAGATGTTGGCTTTATTATTGCGCCACGCATCAATGCGGCTGGCAGGCTGGGCGAAGCCGAAATGGCGCTCGAGTTACTGACCACCAACAACACAAACCGTGCTTTAACGTTAGCCACCTATTTGGATGCCCGAAACCTCGAGCGGCGACGAATTCAAGACGATATGTACCAAGAAGCCCTGCTGCTTGCCGACCCCGAAGCCCCCGCGATTGTGGTGACGAAAGCTGGTTGGCATCCTGGGGTGATGGGGATTGTGGCTTCCAAATTGCTCGAGCAATTCTATAAGCCCGTTTTTATTATTGCCGAGGGCAAAGGCAGTGTTCGCAGCACCGAAGGCATCAGTGCGGTCTTGGCGTTGACCCACGCCCACGATACCTTAAAGCGCTACGGCGGACATTCGCAAGCCGGTGGCTTTGCCTTGCTCGAGCCAAATATCCCAGCCTTTACCGAAAAAATTCTCGAGTACACCGCCACTTGCCCAGACCCCAAAGAAACCGTGCTTGCCGATGCCTTTTTAAGTCCACATGAAGTCTCGAGGGAGTTAATCCAGCAACTCGAGAGCTTAGAGCCTTTTGGACAAGGACACCGCGCTCCACTTTTTTGGCTGCGCGAACACCTCGAGCAAGCCAGCACCCTTGGCAAAGAAGGCAAACACTTTCAGTACCGTGTTTCTGGCATCAAAGGAAAGCAGTGGGGTGTCGGGCTACCATTTGCAAACGGCGATGCCATAGATGCCGCCGTAACGCTCGAGGACAACCAATTTAACGGACGCTCGAGTTTAGAATTTACGACCCAAAAAATGCGTTACCAAAGCCCGATAGAAATTCTTGGGTCAGATGCTGGACTTATTTACCCACGGCTCGAGACCAAAGCCGAACTCGAGCGCCTAAAAACCAATGCCAACCCTGTTTTTGCAACCCATACTGCCCTTGAGTTTCTGGTCAGTCGTTATCCAGAATTACTGACCGACATCCTCGAGCCGCCCGAGCAAATTACGCTTTTTTCGATGCCGAACAGCACCTTACTCGAGACTTGGATTGCTGCCAAGACCAAAATCCGCTTTGCTTTTACGCCAAAAACTTTACTAGAAATAGAAAACCACGAATTTTATACCCTCGAGCAACTACGAGCGCTTGAGAGCCGTGTCAAAAAAGGCGAGGCTGCCCCCACTAACGCCAAGCGCTTACTCGAGCAAGTCAAGGGCATCAGCACACTTGAAGCCTATCAAACCAGCCCGATGCTGCGCCAGCACGAACTCGAGGCTTACCGCATCCAGAGTTTTCTGCGCTTTTATCGGCTTGCCAACGAGGCTGGTTTCTCGAGTGCGGTACGGTGCTTATATGCAAAAAAAGAAGCCCCCATTTAAGTGGGAGCTTTCTCTTGGCTCGGAAGGTAGGGATCGAACCTACGACCGATCGGTTAACAGCCGATTGCTCTACCGCTGAGCTACTTCCGAATACGGTAACGCGAGCGAAAATTTATCATGGGTTTGCAAAAAACGCAATACCCCCGCTTGAGACTTGTGCCAAAAGGGACTTGACGCTGCTGGCGATAGCGTGTATCTTTTAATGCCCTGAGTGCCGTGGTGGCGGAATTGGTAGACGCACTAGTTTCAGGGACTAGCGCCCGCAAGGGTGTAGGGGTTCAAGTCCCCTCCTCGGCACCAAATGACACGACCCTTTTGTAGGGGTCGTGTTTTTTCTTGTAGACTGAGCAGCGTGTCCTTGGAGTCTTCAATTGGCATGATGGTATCGGATACAAACAAGGGATTGCTCTACAGTCCGATTCTTTAATACGCCAAGTGATGTACCCTCGACAGTGGTCAGTTAATGATTACGATGATATTGGACAAGCAGTAGAGAATTTACTGGTTAAAAGGAAGTGGTTAAAATGAATGCAGTTTTAGACAAAGAAGAAGCTATTTATTTTGACCCTGCCGACCCAAGTTTAACAGTTGAACAAGCTATTGATAGACTTATTACTGATGGCGATGACCCACGTGAAGCCGAACGAATTGTTAAGTATGCTCGAGGCATTTGGGCAAGAAAACTGACACGCACAACAATTATTGACGGCGTATCAGTAACTTATTTGGTCAATTAACATAATAGCTTTTAACCGCAAGCCATCCAACGGGGCTTATTATTTTTTGTCACCTTAACAAGAGTGCCATCTGGGTGACTGTTTGCGGTTGGTGTAACCTTGGCAGCGCATGGGCAAGCGTAGTCAAAGCCAGCCTCGTTTAATTTCTAATCTTTTAGCCGTTGCGCTACTTTAGCGCAACGGTTTTTAAACTTGAGATGTGGGATATACTCGAGTATCACCGTATGGAAAAATCTCCACGACTCAGTAACGACCAATTACCAAAAAGTATTGAAGTGCCTCGAGATAAACTGCTTCGTGGTGCAAGCCCACAAGAGGTTGTTGGCGCAATTCGCGCAGCCGTTAGCCCCGATACACCAACCCCAAAAGGCGTTCAATTTTTATTGATTAGAGATGAAGCTGACTACATGAAAATAGAGCGCCGTTGGACGCAAATCCGAAAAAGCCTTGGAATAACAAGCCCAGCAAAGATTGATAGAGACGCAAGCGCAGTTCGCTTTTTAGGAGATGTCATACTGTCTCCTGACATAGTTGGGTATCTTAGTTCATCAGATATGTATGATCGAGTCCGAGGTGCATCCGTTGTTTTACACGAATGGTGGCATAGCGCTCGGACTCAAGCCGAAGCCTTTTTTCCATTTGAAGAAGGTACAGCCGATGTGTTTGCTGCACAGATGGCAGAAAAGTTATTTGGTGTTGACATACCCAAGAAATGGCAGCCCTACAAAAAATTGTCTGAAGCCATCAATATCATTGGCAAACCCCTCGAGAATCCAGAATGGTATCTTGAGTCCAGAAAACAAGTTGATGTCAAAGAATGGTTAAGGGTCACGCTTTCAAAGCATGGGTTTTCGGCACAGACAATTAACAGGGTTTTGAGCTATACTGGCTTTGAAGACCTTTGGCTAGAAGATGTCAAGCATATGGTTGAAACGAGGTAGATATGAATTTTGAACAAGCTCGGACAAAATTAGTAAACGCAGTGCTATCTTCAGAGTTGGATTTGAAAGATTCAGTCATGAATAGCCTTGACGCTGATTTTTATCAACAGTTTGATTCAGACCAACAGTTCGTATTGCGGCGACTGGCTGGCGATATAAGGTCTTCTTATATCGAAGGTGAAATTTTACAAAGTCGGCAATTACAGCTACACAATTAAACGTATTCCAGATTCGAGCGTGTCTCTTAGGCGTAGAATTTGACCAATGCGCTTGTGTCGAGAAACAAAATCGTGTTCGATAGCCTCGAAATTGCTCATTGGAAAATCGTAGCAAAATTTGATTTCAGCCGCAAATGCTTAACCCAGTATACTGAGGCGTGTCCTTACAGCTTATTCGCCAATATCAAAGCAACCTCGAGAAAATTGTGCAGTACGGCGGCACACGCAACGAAACCAGTCTGCGAGCCGCTTTTCAAGAACTGCTGAGCCACTGGGCGCGAGGGCAAGAACTCGAGCTTGTGCCAGAAGTCAGTATTAAAGTTGGTAAAAACACCATCCGACCCGATGGCACACTGAAAAACGCCCTGCGCCAAAGCCTCGGCTACTGGGAATCCAAAGACGAATCGGACGACCTCGAGACAGAAATCCAGAAAAAATTTGCCAAGGGCTACCCCAAGGACAACATTTTATTCGAGGACACCCAGACAGCCGTGCTGATTCAACACGCCCAAGAAGTGGCTCGAGCCGAGATGTCGGACAACGTGGCGCTGCACAAATTGCTCGAGACTTTTTTTAGCTTTGAACCGACCGAAGTGACCGAATTTAGGTTAGCCATCGAGCATTTTAGAACCGACCTTCCCGATTTACTCGAGGTGCTGCGCTTGGCATTGGCGACTGCCAGCAAAAACAAGGATTTTAAGCAAAAACGCGCCACTTTTGTGCTGCTCTGCCAACAAGCCATGAACCCAAGTTTTACCGACCAAGACGCGGGCGAAATGCTGATTCAACATATTCTAACGGGCGAAATTTTTAAGGGCGTTTTTGATAACGCCCAGTATTTTGAAGAAAATAACATCGCCCAGCAACTCGAGGCTTTAAGTAAATCGTTTTATGTTGGCGCAGTGCGGCGCGACGTGGACAGCAAAACCAAAACGTATTACGGCGCAATTAAGGCGGCGGCTGCCCAGATTGCCGACCACCACGAAAAACAAAAATTCTTAAAAGTGCTGTACGAAACTTTTTACCGCGCCTATAACCCAGCCGGCGCAGACAAGTTAGGCATTTTTTATACCCCAAACGAAATTGTGCGCTTTATGATTGAAGCCACCGATGCACTGGTCGAGAAACACTTTGGCAAAAACCTAGCCGACCAAGGCGTGGAAATCCTCGACCCTGCCACTGGCACAGGCACGTTTATTACCGAGTTAATCGAGTACCTACCAAAATCCAAACTCGAGCAAAAGTACAAGTTTGAAATGCACTGCAACGAGTTGGCACTACTGCCGTATTACATTGCCAACCTGAACATCGAAGCGACCTACGCCCAGAAAATGGGCAAATACCAAGAATTCCAAAACATCATTTTGGTGGATACATTAGACAACACTGGTTTTGGCATTAAAGGCGCTCAGACCGACCTTTTTACCAGCTTAACCGAAGAAAATTTAGAACGAATCAAACGCCAAAACCAACGCTCAATTCATGTGATTATCGGCAACCCGCCCTACCGCGCCAACCAAGCCAACGAAAACGACAACAACAAAAACCGCGAGTACCAAATTATAGACAAGCGAATTAAAGAAACCTACATTGCCGCCAGCACGGCGCAAAAGACAAAACTCTACGATATGTACGCCCGATTTCTGCGTTGGGCAACCGACCGATTACAAGACAACGGAATGATTGCTTTTGTCTCGAATAGTTCGTTCATAGATAGCCGTACCTTTGACGGTTTTCGTAAAGTGGTTGCCGAAGAATTTAACGATATTTACATCATCAATATGAAAGGCAACGCCAACACGAGCGGCGAAAGGCGTAAGCGTCAGGGCGGAAATGTTTTTAACGACCAGATTAAAGTTGGTGTTGCGGTTTATTTTTTAGTCAAACGCGAAGGAAAAACAGGCTGTCAGATTCACTATCTCGAGATTCCAGATTATTGGGGTGCAGACCAGAAAAAAGCCTTTTTTCAAGACAACCGCATCTCGAGTCTGACTTTTGAAAAAATCCACCCCGACGAGAAGCACAACTGGCTAAACCAGCCCGAACACGACTGGGAAGCCTTTCTACCCATTGCCAGCAAAGAAAGCAAAGCCGCCAAAACAGATTCGCTCGAGACAACCATTTTTAAGTTTTTTTCGACAGGTGTTTCGACCAACCGCGATGAATGGATTGTGGATTTCTCGGCAGAAACAGTCAATGCCAAAATGAAATTTTTTATTGCCGAATATCAAAAACATTCTTCTGAGACAGAGCAATTCGAGGATGTCATCAAATGGTCTCGTAATCTCAAACGGCGCTTGGCTCAGGGCAAACGCGAGAAGTTTTTGGCATCTCGAGCCAAGCGCTTTTCTTACCGCCCATACTCGAGCTACTGGTTTTATGATTCTGATTTATTTGTAGACGAAGACGGGGTTCGTTCGGAAATGGGTACAGAAGGAAATAATCCTGTTCTGGCACTCGATAAAGGCGAACGAGCCAGCAGCGTTTTGGCAACAAATTATCCGCCCGACCTTCACTTTAACGGCGATTCTCAGTGCCTGCCGCTTTACCGCTATGAAAACGGTCAGCGCCTCGAGAACATCACCGATTTTGCGCTGTTGGCTTTCCAAAATCATTATGCGGATACCAGCATTTCTCGAGAACATATTTTTGCCTATGTTTACGCGGTGCTGCATCATTCGGCGTACCGCCAAAAGTACGCGCTTAATCTGCGCCAAGAATTCCCTCGAGTTCCGTTTTATGATTCGTTAATGGTTTGGGTGGCTTGGGGGCAGCAGCTTTTAACCTTGCATCTGGATTTTGAAAGCGCCACGCCGTACCCGCTCGAGGAAATGATCACACCGCCCGAGACCGAAAACCCCGAAGCACTCGAGCGCTTACAAAAAGCCAAACTCAAAGCCGATGTGCTGCGTGGCGAAATTATTTTGGATGGCATCAGCACGTTGCGTGGTGTTCCGCCCGAGGCATGGGGCTATAAGCTGGGCAACCGCAGTGCGCTCGAATGGATTCTCGAGCGCTACAAAGAAACCACGCCCAAAGACCCAACGATAAAAGCCCGTTTTAACACTTACCGCTTTGCCGATTATAAAATTCAGGTGCTGGATTTACTGCGTCGGGTTTGTACGGTCAGTTGTGAAACCATGAAAATTTTGGCGCAAATGCCAAGCGAAACGCTCTAAAACTCGAGTCCATCGTAAATTTGCGCCAAAGTTAATGTTGCTTCAATGCACGGAATATCAATTTCGCCCGTTTCCTCGAGTGTCTCGAGCAACCACGTTTCGCCTTGACGCTTGTAGACTACCGCCAACTTTGTGTGCTGCTCGATTAAAACATAACGCTGTACACTTGGAATTCGGGTGTACTCGGCTAATTTTTTGTTGGTGTCGGTATCAGCCGTGCTTGTCGAAACCACCTCGAGCAGAAAACACGGTGTGTCCTCAAGCCGAGGGTGAGCATTGTCGAGGCAGTTAATCATAATGTCTGGATACCGATAACGGGTACTCGAGACACGCAACTGTATGGTTTTGGTTTGAAAGCGGCAGCCCTTGGCTCGAGCAAGTGGCGCTAAGGCAAGCGTGATATTCAAAACAATTTCTTCATGGCGTTTACTTTCGCCTGCCATCGCGTAGAGTTTTCCGTCCACGTATTCGTGCCGAATCTCGGATTCTATTTCTTGCTTTAGGTATTCTGTTGCGCTCAGATTTGCTAGTAAAGTCATGGCTAAAGTCTAGCAGAATTAAAAAAGGCGCGAAGATAATTCTTCGCGCCTTTTCATATAGAATTTACTCGCCTGTCTTTTCGTCTTTTTTGCCACCCAAACCAAATTGGGCAAACAAATCAGCGTAAACATCACCAAGTTTGGTGGTGACTTTACCGCCGCCAGCATCGGCATTGGCAAGATTGCTCGAGTTGCTGCTGTAGTCGTAATCAAAATCACGCTTCTTGCCGCCTCGGGCGCTGCCAAAGTTGTTGGATTTGCGCTGTTGTTGCTGTTGTGGGTCTGGCGCACCGACTGGGGCGTTGTTTGCACCCGGCAGGGCGCGTTTACGGCTCAGGCTGGCGCGTTGGTCAACTGGGTCAATGTTCAGGACAATGGCTTCTACCTCGTCGCCCTTCTTAAAGAGTTCAGACGCATTGGTGACGCGCTCGTTGGCAAGCTCCGAAATATGGATTAAGCCTTCGATACCGTCTTCAATTTCGATAAAGACACCAAAGTCGGTCAAGCCCGTGACTTTACCCTTAACCGGTGTACCCGGTGGGTACTTGGCTGGCAGCGCACTCCAAGGGTCTGGGGTGGTTTGGCGCATACCAAGACTAATGCGGCGGTCTTTGGTATCCATGCGTAAAACCACGGCTTCTACTTCGTCGCCTTCTTTTAAGACTTCGTTTGGATGACGCACACGCTTGGTCCAGCTAAGCTCGGAAACATGAATCAAGCCTTCTAAGCCAGACTCGAGTTCAACAAAAGCACCAAAGTTGGTCAGGTTTGTGACCTTGCCGGTAACGCGCTGCCCAATGGTAAATTTCTCCATCGCGGCAGTCCATGGGTCTTGCATCAGGGCTTTCATCGATAAGTTAATGCGGTCGCGGTCGTTGTCCACGTCCATAACTTGCACTTTAACGGCTTCGCCAAGTTTAACAACTTCTTTTGGATGTCCAAAACGGGCAAAGGTTAATTCGGAGCGATGCACCAAACCATCTACGCCGCCCAAGGACACAAAGACACCAAAGTCGGTGATTTCGACGACTTTGCCCTCGAGAATGCTGCCCGGAGCAAGGCGTTCGATCGTCTCGAGTTTGGCTTTGTTCTTTTGTTCTTCGATAATTGCACGGCGCGAGATAATCACGCGGTTGCGCTTACGATTTAACTCGATTAAACGAACCTCGAGCGGTTGATTGACAAAAGGAGTCAGGTCGTTGATGCGACGCACATCGAGTTGGCTGGCGGGCAAGAAGGCACGCACCCCTTCGATATTGGCAACCAAACCGCCTTTGACTTGTTCTTCGATATGCACCGTGATGCTGGTGGCATCTTTGACGGCTTGCTCGAGTTTACGCCAGCCACGGTCTTGCTCTGCCCGTTTTTTGCTGAGGATAATCACGCCATTGGCAATATCGCTGCGAACCACATAAGCATCGAGTTTATCGCCGGCTTTGAATTGCTCTTGGGCTTGCTCGAGGGTCAGGGCATCTTCGGCAAGTTGATTGAGTGGAATAATACCTTCAATCTTTGCACCGACATCTACACTAACGCCTTCTGTACCGACAAAAACCACTGTACCAACGACAACATCGCCGCGATTGAGTTCGGAAACGCGATCAGCTTCTGAGGCAATCACATCTTCCATCGTCATGGCTGGGTACTCTTCGGGTGCCTCGACTGCTTTGACAACGGGTGCTGGTGCAGTCACCACAGGGGCTTCTACAACTGCTTCTGCGACTGGCGCTTCTACAACTGTTTCTGCCACAGGTGTTTCTACAACTGGCGCTTCTACAGATATTTCTACAACTGGCGCTTCGACAGCCATTTCTGCTACAGGCGCAACTGTTTCTACGACTGCTTCTACGGCTGCCACAGGTGTTTCTACAACTGCTTCTGCGACTGGCGCTTCGACAACTGGTGCGACTGCTTCTGTGATTGGGGCTTCTGGTGCTGTTGTGGTTGCGGCTGCAACCGGGTTGTGAGCCGTGTCTTCCATTCCGAATTCCTCCTAAGGATTCTAGGCACTCCCTCAGAGGTTTCTGTAGAGAACGCAACCTTAAAAGTGTACTGTAAAAGTTTGGGGCTGTAAAGGGCAAAAATCATGTTAGGGACTGGTCACTGCTCGAGATTATGCTTTTTTTATCTGGTCATCCTTCTCACAGGGGAAAGTTTGAAGCGTACAAGCCAACTTGTGGTGTGGTACAAGCCAACTTGTGGTGTGGTACAAAAACCATTGCCAGAGCGAGGCGGGTGTGATACACTCCCCAAGTTTGACTCCCAAGGGAGTTTCGTGGAATGAGGTTTTTTATATGGCGAAGACTTGTGCAATCAGTGGTAAATCCAGCATCGTAATCAATTCCGTGAGCCGTCGCGGTAAAGCCAAAGCCCAAGGTGGGGTCGGTAAGAAAACCACTGGCATCTCAAAGGTTCGTAAATACGCCAACTTGCAAAAAAAAGCAGTCATGGTCAATGGCGAAAGACAATTGGTCTGGCTGTCGGCTCGAGCCATGCGTAAACTGCCAACCAACTGGGTCGTGGTCGCAAAGTAAGTACCTAAAAAAAGACGAGGCTCGAGCCTCGTCTTTTTTTATGGGGTGCGAACAGCCGGAGTCGTGGTGATGGTTCGGTTTCTTAAACGGCGGGTTGGCGTGGTGGTTGTGTTGCTGTTGTTTTCTGGGATAACCACTGGTTCAGGTGGTGGCGGTGGGGCTGGGACACGTATAAAACGGATGGCTTCGTTGCCAACCCCATCCAAGGCGCGAACACTGATCGTACTGGCTCGAGAACGACGCACCACGCGGTAAAACTGAACTTCTGCACCAGGCGAGACATTCATTGGTTCGCCATTCATAAAAACCGTCTGGACTTTGCGGTTATCGGTCGCAACCCCGCGAATAATGATCGAATCGGTTTGCGACTCGATGGCTTGTATTTCGATAACTGGTTTTTTGGTGTCTATGGTCACCAAAATGGTTCGTGTGCCAGCATTTCTCGAGGCATCCACGGCGCGAAGTTCGTACTTTAGGGCATTGTTTTCGATTTTATTGGCGGCAAACTTAAAGCGCACAATTTTACGCCCGTACTGATTGGCAAATTCGCCCTTGGCAAGTAAATCGGTTTTGCCATTAATTGTTAATTTAATAATTCCTTTGTCGTCCCACGCATAGCCTTCGATCGTGACACTCGAGTTTGGGGTGATGTCTGACTTGGGGCGCACAATCACAATTTGCGGCACAAATTGGTCAAGTTCTCGAGCGCACCCCACTAAGGTACTCGAAAGCAGCAGCAAAGTAAGCAAATAGCGCACCAAAAAAGTCTAGCAAAAGTGCATGAGATACAACTCATACTGAATTAACTTATTCACTCTCGTTTGACCAAATAAGCGGTCAAACTGTCGCTCATGCGTAAATTCAGTTTTTTTGGTACTCCTTTTAGTCGGTCAAGCAGTCAAAATACACGACTGCTTGACGCAATTTTGTATCACAAATCGCGCCGCAAACGTCCAGCACCAAGAAAAGTCAAAGCGTACAGCACCGCACTGATCGCAAAAACAGGCAGATAACTGGTTTTATCCGCCAACCAACCGCCAAAAATCGGGGTAAAAACCGCAATCCCAACCAGTGTATTGCTTGTGCCAATAAATTTTCCTCGAGACTCAGGTGGCGCTAAGGACAGAATATAATTGGCGTTGCCCAGCATGATTCCAGTATTGCCAACCGCCTGACAAACAAAAACAAGCGCAAAAATCAATCCAGCCCCTTTGGGCATCAAGAGCGCCAAAACGGGTGCAGCCAGACTAAAACCAAGCGCAATCCGAATGATTCTTCTCGAGCCATACTGATGTGCGACCCTTGTCCAGATGGTGTTTGAAAGTGGCGCGATAATCCCAACGGCAATTAAAAATGTGCCGATGGCTTCTTTGCCGACACCAATGTTTCGCAAGGCATGGGCGGTAAAAAAGGCATCGCCAATGGTTGAGGCGGCAAATAAAATACGGTACAGCACAAATGCCCTAAAGTCTGGGTTTGCGGTAAGGGTTTGCGGGATTGCCAATAAATCATCCCAGATGTTGCTGGCTCTTGCTTGTGGTGGATTATCGGGCGGTTCGTCGGAGAGTCCGAAAAAATAGTAACCAAAACTAAAGGTAATCCCGCCCAATAAAAAAATAAAAGTGTAATCGAGCGGAAAAGTCAGGCTCGAGCCTAAAATGGCACGAATCGCAAACCCAGCCCCAAGCGCCAACAAACCGCCCCAAAGGTTGCGTGTCCCAAAAAATCTTGGTCGGTCAGCAGCTGGAATGGTTTTACCGACACTCTCGAGCCACGGCAAACCGCTCACGCCACTGGCAAGGCTGTTGGCAATTAATGCCAGTAAAAAAGCCACCAGCATAAACTCGGGCGAATTGGCAAAGATAATCGTGGACAGCACAATGGTGGCTAAAGCACTCGAGCGCACCAAACTGGCAGCGCGGTAAACATCTACTTTTTTGGGAATATGGCGCACGGCTGCACTGACAAAAATCTGTGGCAGCAACCAACCGCCAACGGCAATCGCGGGCAGTAAGCCAATCACCCAATTGGGCGCAAGTAAGGCAGCCGCAAAACTGGTCAGCACCAATCCGGGGTTCAAAAAGGCATCGCCCATCGAGCAGAACCAGCCATTGAGAACACCTGCCGTATAACTGCGCGACCACGCAAAGCGCTTCTCTAATGCCTCGACAAGAGGCGCAAAAATACCCGCCGGGGGTCTGGAAGATAAGTCAGACACCACAAAAGCATACGCCCGAATCGGCTACTACTGCTCGAGTAACAAAAACGGTACAATTAAAGACGATGAAAGAAGACCACACAACCGAATTGACCGATGGTGTCACCCCAGCCCGTCTGGCAGAAATAGCGGGTACAACCACTGCTTCTATCCGAACTTTTGAGCAACTTGGCTTACTCGAGCCACAAGTGGTGGATGGTAAAAAAAGTTTTGACGCTTTTGCTTATGAGCGGCTTGAGCAAATTTTGGTGCTGCAAACCGAAGGCTTAAAAATTGATGCGATTTTGAAGCGTTTTGGTGTAGACCCAAAAACCGCCGCCGATAAAATGCGGGCAGAACTCGAGGCACTCAAAATCAGCCTCGAAGCCAGCCGTGCCAAAATTGCCGAACTCAGTCAGCAATCAAAGGCAGTGACTCGAGTCAACGAATTACTCTTAACCAAAAAAGAACTGGCAGAACTCGAGGTGCTGCGTCAGAGCAATATCCGTCGGGCGCTGTTGGTCGAACAAAAAGCCAAAGCACTTAAAATTCAACTCGAGTACCGCAATGCGACCATGAGCATCACACGGGTAGATTTACCTCAAGCGCCGCGCAAATCTAAAAAGCGTTTGAATTAAGGCATTTGTAAAATCGGTTCTTGCTCGAGGTAGGCGGCTAAACGCTTTAGGACTCGAGCAATTTGGCGGCGCAACCTGGATTTGGGTTGCAGTTCGGCAATTCGGGCTTCGTGGTGCAGACAACCAAGGCGTTCCTGACCGACTGTGAAAATGGTGGTGTACTGGTTCATTTGCTACCTCCTAAAATAGATTATAAAACTAAATTTACTAATTTGTCAAGTAAAATTGATAATATAATAAAAATGTTAATCCGTATTTTCTATTTGCAATTTGTCTTTTTGGTGTTTAATCGGGTTATGATGCCTTTCATGAATCCGATTGTCGTAGTCAAATACGGTGGTAATGCGATGAAGAAGCTCGAGTTGCGACGCGCCATCGCCCAAGAAATTGCCAATTTGCGTCGGACTCGAGCCGTGGTTGTGGTGCATGGTGGCGGTCCTGTGATTGAAAAAGATTTGGCTCGAGTCGGGATTGAATCAAGTTTTTTGCGTGGCTTACGGATTACGACCCCAGAAGCCCTCGAGGTCATCGAAAAAGCCATCACTGCTTTGAGTAAAGAATTGGCACAAGACATTGGCGAGGCAATCGGTTTAACGGGGCGCGATTGCAACCTCTTAAAAGCCAGAATCCTCGAGCCAGAATATGGGCGGGTTGGGCGGGTTTTTGAAGTCAACACCAGCTTAATCGAGACACTACTTGGTCAAAACATCACCCCAGTAATTGGTTGTATAGCGCTAGATGCAAGCGGCGAACCCTTAAATGTCAATGCCGACTGGGCGGCTGGGGCAGTGGCAGGCTTACTGAACAGCGAAATTATCTTTTTAACCGATGTGGCTGGTGTGTTGCGCGACCCCAAAGACCCAAGCAGCTTACGCAAGAATTTACACGAACTTGATGCGATTTCGTGGATTGACCAAGGCATCATCAGCGGCGGCATGATTCCCAAAGTTGAAGCTGCCTTGAATGCCCTAGCCATGGGCGCACCCCAAGCCACAATTGCCAGTGGGATGGAGGCTGGGATTCTCGAGCTTGCCTTGCGTGGCGAAGCTGGCACAATTTTTACCCCAGATTGAATGGAGTGCTATGAAACGTCCACACCGCTTGGTTATCGAAACCGATATTACCGACAGCATTCTCGAGTTGCGCCTGCCCAATACCCATGCCAGACACCAAATCTCGGGGGCAGCAATTTTACTTTGGAACACTTGGAAACGCCAGCCAGACCTAGAGATGGGTATTCGAGCGGTGGTTAAAAAATATAACGTGCCACTTGCTCAAGCCCAAGCCGATGCCGAAAAACTTTATAGAGACCTTGAAACGGCTGGGTTGCTCGAGTGATACCAAATTTGATAAGACAAATCCTTAGGGCTTTCCACGCTAGAATCTGGGTCATGAAATGGTTTCTGTCTTTATTTTTGAGTGTACTGCTGGCTTCGGGGACTTTGGCGCAACTCGAGCAACCAGCCGCCTTGCCCAATACAAGTGCCGACCAAATCGCTGACCAAACGGTGCGCGATTGGCAAGCGGGGAAATTTAAGCCAGCCGTGCTTGACCCTAAAGCCGTTGCCGCGATCGAAAGCCCGACCGAATTGCTGCAAAAACAACTGCGTGCCTTGTCACAACAAGTTCAGTTTACCCCAGCCCCGAAAGACGCTCGAGTCAGTTTTAACCTGCGCCGTGTCACCCAAGAAGAAAAAACTCGAGTCTATACTTATCCTGTCACCTCTGATTCGCTGGGTGATGAAATCCTGACCGTGACCTTGGTTCAAGATGCCAGCACTTGGAAAGCCGAAAGTGTTCAAATCGGCACAAATGCTGATTTAATTCCAGAATTTGTCAAGACCATTTGGGGTGCTTGGTTGTTTGCCGCCATTTCGGCATTGCTGCTTTGGGCAAGCCTTGCCAAAACCCCATGGCGAGCCTTACTCGAGCAGAATGTCCAAACAATCAAAGCCTATAAAGGTATTTACATTGGCACATTTGCCTTTTTGTTTGGTTTATTTGCACTGGGAACACTGGTCGGTTTAGCCAACCCAAGCATCACCAAAGCAATTGGTGAATTTCTTGGCACGGTTTTGTCGGCAAATGGTGTGGCTGAACTGACCCAAACCAACGTTGCCAGTGCAGCTTTTGGGATTACATGGAACAATATGCGCTCTGGGATTTTTTTGACCAGTTTTGTACCGGGCAGTTTGTTTGCCGTGCCAGCCTATTTAATTGGGCTTTTCCAGTATCCATTTTATGGCTTGGCACTCGCCCCAGTTGGCACATTGCCTTTATCAGCGTGGCTGCTGCATATTCCGACGATTTTAATCGAGCTTGGCGCATATATTTTTATCGTTGCCTCGAGTGGCGTGATGCTTTACCGAATTATTAAAAAAACACCTTTTAGCTTTGCCTTTCTCGAGTACACGCGCTGCTTACCCATGGCGATTAGTTTTCTGGTGCTGGCAGCTTGGTATGAAGCCTTTGAAATTATTGTACTGATTCCACTTGTGCTGAAATGAAAAAATGGTGGACTCGAGCGTTTTTTGGCTGCTTATTGTTTGGGGTTCTGCTCTACTCGAGCTTACTCTTTTGGGTGGCACTGGTTTCCGAAAGTAAAACCCCTCAAAATGCTGATGCGATTATTGTGCTGGGCGCTCAGGCGTACTACCCGGCGGGGCGTTGGAATCCATGTTTGGTGGCTCGAGTAGAGCGTGGGGTCGAATTACTCCAAGCTGGTTTTGCACCGCGTTTGGTGTTAAGCGGCGGGGTAGACCAAGAAGATGGCGCAGTCGAAGCCAAAGTGATGCAGGAAATAGCGATTTCGTTTGGTGCTTTGCCCGAACAAACCCTGCTCGAGCCACGCAGTACCAGCACCGCCGAGAATTTGCGTTTTTCAAGTGCCTTATTGAGCAGCAAAAAGGTCTTGATTGTTTCTGACCCGTTTCATTTGGCTCGAGCTTCGGCGTTGGCGCGTAAGCTGGGGCTGCAAGCAACCGTGGTTGGTGCGCCAAAAAGCCCATGCTGGTCGCGCTTTGGGTTGTTCTCGAGATTTGCCTTGCGCGAACCACTGGCAATGATTGAAAATTGGTTGCGTGGCGATTTATAAATCTAAGCAAAGGCATACAGTGCCTCGAAATGGCGGCTTACGATATTCAGAGTAAAGTCTTGACTTGACCTACTAGCTATACTAAACTTCTTTTGTGCAACTTTTGCTGGCTCGTCATCCAAACCGACTCGATGCCGAACATCCCATACTGATTGAGAATTTACTCGAGTTCAGTGCAAATCAGCAACAAGCAGCAATTGATACCAAATTAAGGTAAAGAATCGCTTTTTGATTCTTTACCCGACCAACGGGAGTATTAACGATACCGAATTTAACGCGAGAACGGCAGTTTGCCGTT
>JAYWGM010000100.1:0-12492 GCA_043778225.1 Deinococcales bacterium
GAGCTATGCGAGTGAACACAAAGTACATTGTTGACGAGTGCGGAGACTCTTTGGAGCGAAGCGGAAAATAGTCAAAGCATTTAGTAAACAATGTACTTAAACTAAATCAGCCACACTTTGCAGCAATTTTTCGATGGCAATGTTGGTCTCGGCATCGACATCCAAAAGCGGCGCTCGAGGATAGCCAGCACTGACCTCAAGTAAACGTAAAGCAGCCTTTAAGCCGGGGACACCAAAATCTCGAGTTACGGCATACGACAGTGGGTTGCTGAGGCGTTGAAGCTCGAGGGCGCGTTCCAAGTCCTTAGCATCATAAGCTGCCATAATCGCCTGAAAGACTTTAGGAATGATATTCCCAGCCGCCAGAATTGCGCCATGCGCTCCTACCGATAAGGCGGGCAAAAGGGTTGGCGCATTGCCCGTTAATAGATTAAAACCATTTGGAGTGACTCGAGCAATTTCGGTAAAATTCATGATGTCGCCGCTTGAATCCTTGACCCCAGCCACATTGGGGTGCATTCCCATGCGGCTAAACCAAGCGGGCGCATGGCTAATTCCAGAAACTTGTGGAATGTTATAGACATAGACTGGAATCGGACTCGAGTTCGCCACCGTCATAAAATGGGTCTCGAGAACATTGGGGGTCATGCTGCCACGATTATAAAACGGGGCAATCACCAAGGCGGCATCTGCGCCAGCCTCAGAGGCATCACGGCAGCGTTCAATCACATGAGCCGTGGCTTCGCCACCAGCCCCAGCAATCATGGTTTTATGGGCTGGAATGGCTTCTCTGGCGGCAGCCAGCACCAGTTGGCGTTCGGCTTCATCGAGGTAGGCAGCTTCGCCGTTGCTGCCAAGAATCAAGAAGCCATCGACATTTGGCTCGAGCCATGCAATCAAGTTTTGCAGCGCGGGCAAATCGAGCGAACCATCTTTTTTGAAGGGCGTGGGAACAGGCGGGAACAGTCCTTTTAGCATTTTTGTAGTCTAGCATTTTATCTCGCGTTCTCGAGTCTGGCTTGGTCTATTTGCAGGGTCAATACATCCGTCATGTCTAAATATCCATGCTCGAGTTTGGGCAAGCGGGCAGTAATATCCGACTCGAGTTTCAAAAAGAACGCCAACTCGTTGGGGTAAGTCACTTCGGGGCGACTGGCAAGCATCGCCGCATGGCGAATTCCTGTGCTGGTGCTGGCTTGTGAGCCAATCATGATGCCTTTTTGGGCGCTTTGGGCTAGGCTAATCATCTCGAGGCTTTCGGTAAAACCATTGCGTGCTGTTTTGATGTTCAAAATATCGAAAGTGTCAAAATCGAGTTCGCGCTCCAAGTCGAGCCGTGTAAAACAAGAATCATCAGCAATTATCGGCAAAATTGCTTGGCGTTTTAATTCGGCTCTGGCTTTGATTTGCCGCACAGGCAGAGGCTCTTCGACATACAAAAGTCCAGCTTTCTGCATGGCTGCTAAAGCCAGAGCAGCTTTTTCTGGCTCGAGTGTTTCGTTGCTGTCGGCATAGAGCTTGACCATTTCGCCAAACTCGGATTTTAAGGTTTTAATTATCTCGAGATCGCTTTTGGTGTTGCGCCCAACCTTAACTTTTAAGACCCGCACCCCAGCTTGCACGACTTCCTTGGCTTCTTGCAGCATTGTGTCAAAACTAGCAATACCCAAAATAAAACTGGTCTCGAGTTTGGTTTGTACCCCACCAAGTAACGCCAAAAGTGGTGTCTCCAAAAAGGCGGCTCGAGCTTCCCAGAGTGCCATATCGAGTGCGCCTTTGGCGCAATTGTTGTTTGGTAGGCTCGAGAGTATATTTTGCAGTCCTGCCACATCAGTAATCTCGAGTTCACACAGCCGTGGCTCGAGTAGTCGAATCGCGGCTTTGATGCTGTCGATTGTTTCGCCATAAATCGTTGGGCGTGGTGGCGCTTCGGCTGTACCAATCATGCCATTTTCGAGGTGAACCCGAATTAAACAATGCTCGGCTCGAGCCAACTGCCCATGTTTACCCCAAGCTAGAGGACTTTTGAGGCGCAAAGAAAATGGAGTCACCTCGAGTTTAGAGATTTTCATGTTTGCATCCAATCGCGGATATGCTGGGCGATTTTATCGGCTGGCTCGAGGGTCGTGTCTTGGTACAGCACACGGCGTGGCTCGAGGGTTTGCAAAAACGTATTGGCGGCTTTTGGGTCATAATTTTGGCGCTCGGTCACGACAATTCGCACCTTGGCTTCGAGTTCGGCTGGGTCAGCCTTGATTGCCTCGAGTTGAGAAATTTCTTGGACTGAAAAAATGTTTTCGATTCCTGCTATTTGTGCCAAATTGGTGTTGCGGCGTTGCACCGCATCAAAACCATCGTTGCGCCCTAAAAGACGCTCGACTCGAGTCAGGTCTGGGGCATCGAGCGCAATAAATCTGGCTTGAGGAAAGGCTTTGGCGGCATATTCGACTTCGTTTAAGCCGCGCAAACCATCAAATAAAATCGGCGCAGCCAGTGCCACATAAATCTGCTCTAAAGCCTGTGCCATGCCGCCGGGGTGGGTCTGGCGGTAGGTAGCGGTGCGTTCAAAACGGCTTTCGCGGTCAGAAATTTTTTCGCCACCAAAAATAACCGCATCAGTCACAACCCGTCGGTCGGGCAGGCTCGAGAAATGAACCCCAAGCTGGTGCAGCGCTTCTAAAGTGGTGCTTTTGCCAACCCCAGTTACGCCAACCAAAATATAAAACTCGAGGTTTTTCAGGCTCGAGTGATTTGGGGCTAACCCTAAATGCACCCCAGCACTAAGCTGCATCGCTTTTGACCGTTGGGGCTGGAGTTGGTGCGGCGGCTGGTGCTTCGGCTGGTTTGCTGCTTTCGGCTGGTTTACTTTCGCTTTGGGTGTTTGGCTCGCTCGGGCTTTCGGTTTTGGCTTCCGGTTTGGCGGCTTCGGGCTTGCTGCTGGCGGTGTTTTTTGAGTCGTTGGCATAAAAGCCAGAACCCTTAAAAGAAATCGCAGGTTTGCCAATCAAGCGCTTGACCGGTTCGCCAGTCTTAGGGTGATGGGTCAGGGCAGCTTCACTGATACGCTGCTCGAGGTTAAAGGTGTCGCCACTTTCGATTCCTTGGTACAAATAAACGGGCATGGTCTAGTTGTAGCATTGATTGTTTTTCTTGCCAAGAGCTAAACTGCTTTCTATGCCGATTGTTGTTGCGTTTTTGGTGGTTGGATTGCTGTTTTTGCTTTTGCTGCGCTATGAGCAAAAAAAAGGCTTAAAAGTCAAACGAAGCGAAACCGACTTACAAGCCATGGACGATGGGGCAACCTTTGGTGGCTTGGTTGGACAAGCCCAAATGGCAAAAATGGGCATCGAGCCAGATGATGTCCGCCAACGCGAGGATACCGAATTCAAGAAATTTAAGTTTGACGATGAGTGAAGGTTAAAGCGAAGGTTAAAAGGGAAAAAGTAGAAAAGGTCAAAAGCTAAGACCAACTTTTAACCTTTTAACCTTTTAACCTTTTCCACTCACTCCAAAGGTGCATGATAACGAACCTCAGCCTCGAGTCGGCTAAGTGCCAAAAACGCTTCTCGAGTCAGGTGCTTGTGACTTCGCCACGGGCGGTACTCGCGTTTGCCTTCCATCAGTCCGTAACCTCGCATTCCAAGCTCGAGCCAGCGCACAGTCTTGTTTTCGAGCAGGGCTTGTAGGGTCTCGAGGGCGTTTTGATGGTCGGTGTCGCCGTAAATCCGAATCGCTCGGGTGTGGGTCTGGTCGTGGGGGTACAACTCGAGTTTGCAAGGCTCGAGCGGGTTTAAAATGGTGTTTGTCGCTATGGGTTGGACAAAAACCAAGTAGGCATCCAGTTCTGTACCGTGGGTAAAGCGTGGTTTCATGTTTTGGCTCGCTCTCGATTGAGTTTTTGGCTGATTTTTGTCAGGGCAGCCACAACGCTTGGGTCAAATAAATAATTGCTGTGGGCTTCGATTTCGCCCAAGGCATCTTCAAAAGTCCAAGCGGGCTTATAGGGACGCGGGCTGAGGAGGGCATCAAAAGTGTCCGCCACGCCAACAATTCTGCCCACCAAAGGGATTTCTTCGCCGCGTAAACGCCTAGGATAACCCGAACCATTCCAGCGTTCGTGGTGTGTCAGGGCAATGATTCGTGCCATCTCAAGGAGCGGCGAACCACTGCCCTCGAGCATCTGCGCCCCGAGGGCTGCGTGGGTTTGCATTAAAGTCCATTCTTCGCGGTCGAGTCCAGATGGCTTAAACAAAATCGAATCTGGAATGGCAATTTTACCAATGTCGTGCAGCCGAGCCGCAAATTTTAAGCGCTCGGTTTCTTCGTGGCTGAGTCCAAGTTCTTGGGCAATCGCTCCCGAGATTTCACCAACGCGGCTGGTGTGCAAAGAAGTTTCGTTATCCCGAAATTCGGCAACTCGAGCCAAGCGCTCAAACAATTCTAAGCGGGTGGCTTCTAAACTCGCCTCGAGTTCGATGTTGCGAAGCCGTTCAATTCGGGCTTCGAGTTGGGCAGTTTGGACTTTGGTGATTTCGACTTGATTGAGGCTGGCGTTGATTTGCTTTGCCAATGCCCCGAGTTCGTCTGCGCCGCGCACCTGAACGCGGTGGGTGACATCGCCCGAAAGGGCAATTTGCCCGAGTTCTTGATGTAAGCGGGTTAGCCTCGAGAGTAAGCCAAATTCCAAAAGGGCAAAAATCAGGGCGGTCACCAGAATCCCAGCAATCAATAAAGACCAGCGCAGGCGCTCGAGGTTATCCTGTGCCGACTGAAAAGTAGTTCGCTCGGTTTGCACCTCGAGCAACAAAACATTGTCTTGGTTGGGGTCGGTCAGAAGGGTATAGCCGTCTATTTTGGCTTGGCTGATTGGGTCAAAAATTTGTTGTTCTCCATTGCGTAAACGTGCCACAATGGCTTGTTGGATTGGACTGAAATCTGGCATTTGTTGTTCGACCAATTGAATTTTAACTTGGGTCAGTTCAGATAATTTTTTCAAGGCTGCCAAATCGAGTTTTCTGACCATGGTCAGTTGCCCAATGGCAGGGCGCATTTGACTCGAGGGAATAATCGGGGCTTGGGCAACAAAATAAAGGGCATCTTGGAAAGTCACCAAACCGCTTTTGATTGGCATTTTGGTCATGCGCCGTAAATTTCGGGTGGTTTCGTGCCAAAGCCAGCGCTCTGGGTGAATAAATACCCCCAAGGCTTCGTAGGAGGCGCGATACTCGGTTAAATTTAAGCGTTGGCGGGTTAATAAAATACGGTCACGCTTTTCGATGATAAAAAATTCAACATTGAGTATCTGTAGATTAGAAGTCAGGTTGCGCTCGACAAAGCGAGGATTTTGACCAAGCACATACTCGTAAGCCTCATCAAAAACCGACCAATCAAGGGTGGTGGTCTCGAGTTGCTGGAGTTCGCCAGTCACAGCATTTTTGGCACGGGTTAAATTGCGGCTCAGGTCGTCGCGCTCGAGTTGCAGAGCGGCACTCAGGCTGCGTTCTGCCAATAAAGCGTAAACGGTCAGCATCAGGATACAAACACCGATGCTGACCGTTAGAATTGTTTTCAGACGCAAGTTCACGTGAAGCTATTGTACCTTATACCGAATTGACTTCATCACTTTCGTTTGACTAAAAAACAGTCAAACTGTCGTTCTTGTGCCAATTCGGTTTTGTTATCACTCCTGTTCTTGACCTAAACGCGCACCTGACGGGCAAGGTCGCTTCGTCGGTCAATCAGTCAAAATACACGACTGATTGACATAATTTTGAATTAATCTCCAAAGACCTCGAGCATTTGCTGTTGCTTGGCGGCTTGGGCTTCTAACCCTTTGGATTTGCGTCTGCCGTAGACCGCCAAATACAGGGCTGGCACAACAAATAGGGTCAACATCGTGCTGGCGGTCAAGCCACCAATCACGGTTAAAGCCAGTGGTTTACCAACAATGCCAGAGCTTGGTCCAAATAACTCGAGTGCGGCTGGCGACAAGGCTAAAATGGTGGTTAAAGCAGTCATCACAATTGGACGAACCCGTCTCGAGCCACCTTCGATGATTGCTTGACGTAAATCCATGCCTTTTTGCTGTAATGTGTCCACCAAGTCTATTAACACAATTGCGTTGGTCACAACAATACCGACCAGCAGCAAAAATCCAAAGAAAACGGCTAAGTCAATCGGTGTTTGGGTGATAAACAACAACGGAAACGCCCCAATCACGACCAATGGAATCGAAGCCAGCAACAAAAACGGCGTTAAAAGACTGCGGAAAGTCGCCACCATAATCACGTACACAAGCGCAATTGCTGCCAGAATCGCCACGCCAAGGGCTTGGAAAGATTCGGCTTGAGCCGCACTGACTCCACCGATTTTCCAAGTTGCGCCTTCGGGCAGGGTTAAAGCGGCTACGGCTTCGCGTAATTTGCTGGTACTCGAGCCGACGTTATTGCCGACAGGTTCTGCCGTTACAATTGCGGTGCGCTCGCCATCGATACGGCGCACACTGCTTGGGGCGGGTTCTTGGGTGACTTCGGCAACTTCGGAAAGTCGAATGCTTGTCCCACCTGAAATCGGACGGAGTTTAAGGTTTTTAAGTTGCTCGAGCGTCTGGTATGCGCCTCTTGGAGCGCTCAATAAGACCTCGACACTGCTTTCGTTGACACTTAAATTGATGCTCTGAGCGCCTTGCAGTGCCTGACGCACTGTGCCACCAACCGCCACTGGAATAATACCTTTTTCGTAAGCCAGTTTTTGATTGACTCGGACTACAAATTCTGGATTGACGGCATCAAGGTTACTCGAGGGATTCCGTACTTCGGGGACTTTATTAACCGCTGCCAGCACTTGTTCGGTGGCTAACCGCAGGGTTTTGTTGTTGGCGGCTTGAATTTGCACTTCTAAATTCTGCGAGAAACCACCGCCACCCGCCCCAGCTTGCACACTGAGTTTGGTATTCGGCACGATTCCAGCCAGTTCTTTTTCGAGCAGTGGCACAAGTTCTTTGCGGATATTGATTTTTTTACCGTTTAATTCGCCCGGTAAAATCGTAAACGAGGCACTTGAAGTTCCGCCGCCGCCGCCACCCAAGCCATTGT
Source organism: Deinococcales bacterium (assembly GCA_043778225.1). Taxonomy (GTDB): domain Bacteria; phylum Deinococcota; class Deinococci; order Deinococcales; family JAAFIG01; genus JAAFIG01. The sequence goes on from JAYWGM010000100.1 coordinate 7,095, forward strand.
TTCCGCCAGCACTGCCAATGACGGTTTGGTAGGCTTTGATCTGACCACTTTGGCGCAACGCCTCGAGTTTGGTTTCGACTGCCACAGAACTCTGGTTAATCCGTGCCAAACGTGTGCCATCTTGGAATTTAAGGCTGACTTCGGCGGTTGCTGCTTCGCCACCACCAACAAAATTGGTTGGAATACCACTCACTAAGGCACTTGTACCAATTAAAAGCACCACGGCGGTAATCAGCACAATGGCTTTATGACCAGTTGCCCAAGTGATGGCAGCGCGGTAGGTGCGGGTAAATTTGTCCTCGTCGGTTTCTTTGGGTGCAGTTTTTAAGAACAGACTCGAGAACAACGGAATGACCGTAAAAGCAACCACCAAACTTGCCAGAATCGAATAGGTTACGGCTAACGCCAGTGGTCGGAAGAACTCGCCAGCGATTCCCCCCACGAAAGCCAAGGGTAAAAACACGGCAACGGTCGTAATCGTACTGGCAGTAATCGGCACAATCACTTCTCGAGCGCCTTCATAAGAGGCTTTGAGGGGTGCATCGCCCAGTGCCAAGCGGTGATAGATATTTTCGATCACCACAATTGCATCGTCAATCACACGACCAATCGCAATCGCTAAACCACCAAGGGTCAAAACGTTCAGGGTAAAGCCTTGAATTCCTAAGAACAATAAGCCCACCAGAATCGAAAGTGGAATTGAAATGGCAGTAATCATCGTGCTGCGTAAATTGCGTAAAAAGATAAAGACGACCAAAACCGCAAACAAACCACCGGCGATACCTTCTTTAATTAAGGATTCGACACCTTTGGCAATCGGTTCGCCTTGGTCAGATAAAACCGTAATTTTGCCATCCAAGGCTTTCTCGAGTTCCGCAATTTCTTTTTTGACCGCATTGGCAACGGTTAAAGTATTGCCCTGTTGGGTCTTAAAAATGCTCAGACCAACCGCCGTCACACCATTGAGGCGGGTATACGACTTAGGGTCTTCGGTGGTCAGTTCAATTTTGGCAATTTCGGCGAGTGTGACTGGCACAAGTTTTATACCAGAAGCTGTCGTTGTTCCACCAAAACCACTTGGCGCACCACCAAAGCCGCTTGGAGCGCCACCGCTCGAGAGACCACTAGGAGCGCTAAAACCACTAGGAGCGCCACCGCTTGGCAATTGAAAAGCTGGCTGAGTGGCAACACTCGAGAAACCACTGGGAGCGTCACCACTTGGCATTTGAAAACCTGCGGGTGGCTGCCCTGTCGGGGCTTGTCCAGCAAATCCAGCAGAAGCCTGTCCAGCAAAACCTGCTGGCGGCTGCCCTGTTGGGGTTTGTCCAGCAAAATCTGCTGGTGGCTGCCCTGTTGGGGCTTGTCCAGCAAATCCGGCTGGGGGCTGACTGGTTACTGGGGCTTGACCCACTCCACCATCTGGACTTTGAGCAGCTTTCAAAGCCGCCGTGGCTTTGGCATCGGCAGCTTTAGCAGTGGCTAAGGCTTGCCCAGCAATGGCTGTGGCTTTACCGGCGGCAGTGGCTGCACCTGTGGCAATGCCTCGAGCCGCACTTGCCTGTCCAAGGGCTTGACCCGCTAAACCAGCCGCTTGCCCTGCGGCGGCGGCTGCACCCGTGGCAATGCCACGCGCTGCGCCAGCTTGCCCAAGAGCTTGACCTGCTAAACCGGCGGCTTGCCCGGCAGTCTGTAAAGCTGTACCCGCCAACTGGGCGATACCTTGGAGCGCTTGGGCTTGGGCTTTGGCGGCAGCAATTGCGGCTTCTCGAGCTTGCTTAGAAAGTTTCTCGACTTCTTTGGGGTCTGGCTGGGCGGTCACGACCACACCTGCCAAGGAAGCCACACTTTGCGCCACGCTATCAAGTTTAACTGGCACATTTAAGCCGCCATCCTGAACGCTGCCGACAGGAAACGATAAACTCGAGGCGCGAAGGGCTTGGTTAATCCCATTGGCATCGAGTTTGTACTTGCTCATTTTTTGTTCGTCCAATGTAACCCGAATTTGAGCTTTGGGCGCTCCAGTCACATCGACCCTCGAGACCCCAGCAATCCCCTCGAGTTTTGGCAGTACCCGAGTGTCCACCCGTTCTTTAAGTTGGGTGACTGGGATATTGCTCGAGAGTGCCAAGCGCATCACGGGAGCATCGCCAAAGCGAATTGCTGAAACATTGGTTTCTTGGACACCATCTGGGAAATTACCGCGCACCCGATTGATGGCTTGTTGAATCTGCTGTTCTTTTTCACGTAAGTTGGCACTGAAGGCAAAACCCAGCACCACCACCGAAACATTGGGGCTGCTGGTACTGGAAATAGATTCAAGGTCGGCGATGCCTTGCAAGGCAGTTTCGATCGGGCGAGTGACTTGCGATTCCACAATTTCAGGACCCGCCAAAGGATACGGCGTAATGACCGTAATGACTGGAAAACGAATTTCGGGCAGTAATTCTTGTTTGATGCTAAAACTGGTAAAAACCCCAGCTAAAACAATCAAAACTGTTACCAGTACAAGCACACTGGCGTTTTTGAGCGAAAATTTAATCAGCGAATTCATAAGTCTCTCCTTGAAGCTATTGTGGCTCGGCTTATTCAGCGTTGCGTCTTTTGTCGGTGCTTTGACGGTACTCGAGCATTCGATTAAGCATCGTTTGGTACATTCGTTCTAAAAGCAGCAATTCGGTTTGGTCGAGGTCGTGCATCGCCATGTGGTACTGGTTCATCAGGTGTGTCCGGATTTGTGCCACGTAATCAAAACCAGTCTGGGTTAAACGCACCCGTACAATTCGTCGGTCATCGGGGTCAGAAAAACGCTCGATGGTTTGGCGTTCGACCAGTCCATCTACCAAACCAGTCAGGCTCGAGGGTGGCATTGCCAGCACTTCGGTCAGTTCGCGCATGGTTTTGGCAGCCTCCGAAAGCTCCTCGAGAATCATCCAGTGTGACAAAGACAATTTATCGCGCCCTAACCCTTCGATAAACATCTGCCGTCCATGATGCGAAATCTGATGCAGCAAGGTCACAATGTTGCTCTCGAGCGCCCCTCGAGGCTCTGGTGGGTCAAGGATTGTTCGAGTTACGATTTTTTCGTAGTCTGAATCATTCATACCTAGAATAGTACGAAACTCGAAATAAATAAACAAGGGAATAAGTCACAATTTCATGCTAACTTCAAACACCCAAGGTAAACTGCCCTAATGCGGGGTTTAGGATTTAGGTTATTCAAGTGGTGGTGCGCTTTTGTTGCTCGGTGCTTTGAATCTCGAGACCACTCCCAAATACCCATTGGCAAACTCAAAAACATCAACCCATGGCTGACTCAAGAACTCGAGAAAATTGGCATCAAAACCCGCACCGACTTGATTGAACTTGGTGCGCTCGAGACCTATCATCGTTTACTCCAAGCTAAGTCTCGAGTGAGTCACAATGCCCTGTTGAGGCTGCACGGCGCAATCACCGACCAGCCAATCGAAGAAATTTCGGACAAAGAAGTTGCTTATTTGCTCGAGGAAGCCCAAGCGCTTACGCCATTACTTTCTTGAGAGTAAATCAATGCTGCTGCCGTCTTCGTTGATCGTGCGGACTGTGCCAATGCTTGGTACAAAATATAAATCGGTGGTTGTGCTGCTGCCGTCGGCTTGATAAAAAGTCGAACGAATAATAAAAGCATTAAAACGCCCAGCCTTGACCTTGACCCCAGCCGTGCCGATGACTTGGGTTGCCATCGTGATTTTTGCGCCACCGACATCAGAAACACTCTGCCACTGCATCCCCACTTTTAAGGGTGCTTTTGGATAGAGTATGAGCGGCGGGCTAAACTTATTGATTTGCTGCCCGACTTTGTTGCCCAAAAACGTTACCCCACTGGCATTGGAGACAATATAGTCTTCGCCAGCTAATTGGTCTTTGATGGTGGTTTGTAGAACCAAAACTTTGGTGTTAAAAACTGTGTCCTCGCGGGAATACTCTTTAATTTCGCCACTCGAGTAAACCCAGCGCATTCCAACTCGGGTTGGATAATAATTATTTTGGGCTTGGCTCGAGACCAATAAAAAGCCCAGCAACACGATTAAAGCTCGTTTCATTTGTCTGCTCCTAATGCTTCTCCGCGCTCGGTGGCTGCCCGAACCGCCTCGATAACGGCAGCCCGAAAAGTATAGCGCTCGATTTCGGCAATCCCAGCGATGGTCGTGCCGCCCGGACTGGCGACTTCATCTTTAAGGATACTTGGATGCACCCGCCGCAACAACAATTCGCCAGTCGTAATCAGTAGTTTACCAGCTAACTCGATGGCCAACTTTCGACTCAGCCCCATGCGAACCCCGCCGTCTGCCAGTGCCTCAGCAAAAATCGCGGCATAGGCTGGACCTGAACCAACCATGCCCGTAAAGGTATTAAACAGTGTCTCGGGTAAATCGTAGACATCGCCAACCGCCGCAAATAAAGCCTGTGCAAACTCGAGGTCGCCGCTCTCGGCAGCTTCGGGCATACCAACCACGGCAGTCGCACTTTTATGGATGGTTGCGCCCAAATTTGGCATGGCACGCACCACCCGTCTCGAGCCGATGCGCTTGGACAACGAATTGAGGTTCACACCTGCCATGATGCTGATGTACCCCGCGTTGGGGTGAGCAATCCACTCGGCAACTTCGGGGAAAACCTTGGGCTGGACGCAAATTAAAACCCGTTCGGCACTGCGAATATCGCTTCGAGCCAACAGTTTTACGCCGTGGCGTTCGGCAACTTCTGCTGCTTTACGGCTACTGCCACCGACCACCCCAACCTCCGAGACCTCGAGCAACCTCGAGCCAATTACGCCCTCGAGAATTGCCTCGCCCATTTTGCCGACTCCGACCACGCCTAGTTTCATTGCGGGCATTATAGCCCCCAATCCGCCATTTTACGCATCACAACCAGAAGGGTAGATGATAAATTTATGGGGTTGCTCTTTATTGAACGCCCTCCCTCGAGCAACCAAAAAACTTGCCAAATGTACGAGCGCCACCAAAAAAACTTTACTCCGGCAAAATCCTCTCGTTCGAGTTTATGGTCTCGAGCTAAAAATCATGTTGCCAAAAAATGTTCAAATGCCAAATTTGTGGTTCAAACACCACCAGCCGCACCCCAGCCAAGCGCATCACCCTCGAGTCTCGAGTACACCAATTCCCAGAGCGCAAAAAAGTCCATTTCGTACCCGAGCATAAACGCAAGAAAAACGCTCCAGAATATGCCGACGACCCCGGTGGTACTGGAATGCAGATTGTACGAGAAGCACTGGTTTGCCCGCAGTGTGCGGCGGCTCGAGGCTAAGAGCGTGTTTATAAAGTGGGTAAAGTCGGTCAGAATTAAGCTGTGAAACAAAAAACCTATACCAGTAGCCTTACCCGTGAACAGTTTAAGCGTC
>JAYWGM010000101.1:0-138759 GCA_043778225.1 Deinococcales bacterium
ACCAATCAGGTGATACACTTCTAAAGCTATGCCGAAGTGGCGGAATGGTAGACGCACCCGACTCAAAATCGGACGGGAAACCGTGGGGGTTCGAGTCCCCCCTTCGGCACCAGCCTTTTTAAGGACAATCATGACAATCATTTTTTGGGTTTTACTGCTTATTTTTATCCTCACGGCTGCCAGCCTGATTTATTTGGTGCTGCTCCAAGAACCCAAGCAGGGTGGTTTGACCTCGACCATGGGTGGCGGCGGTGCTTCGGATTTTATGAGCGGACGCGGCGCTTCGGGTGGCTTGGTCACACTGACGGTTTATGGTGGCGCGGTCTTCATTGTTTTAGCAATTGCGCTGAATTTAATTCGTTTGTAAAGCAATAACGGCTATCACTATTAGGTCTCGAGTTTCTTCGAGGCTTTGTTTTTGTGTCAAGGCTGTGTCAAGAAATGCGTTTCGGCGCGTCATATACGTTAAAAAAGCCTAAGCCAAATGGCTTGACGTTCATCGGGCAGCCTGATATGTTTACATGGTTAGCACAACTCAGGCTTTTGCTTTGAGACCCAAAATACTCGAGACGAGCCTTTTGGTAATGGCTACACCTTTAGGAGGATGGCATGAAGAAAGCATTGGTAGCAATAGCTGCATTGGCGTTTGGGAGCAGCGCCGCAGCACAAGCGTTTGTTCACCCCGCAAAGTGGAGCGCCACAACGCCCGCCGAAGCAAAACGTGGTGGTACACTTCGCGATTTTTCGATTTCGGAATTTAAGACCTTTAACCCGTTCACATCATCAGAAGCCTCCAATATTCCAGATGAAATCTCATCTAATGGTAATGGTTTCTTGAGATTTGATACGGCAGCCAATGATTACGTGCCGTTCATGGCTTCGTCGTACACTGTCTCGCCAGATAAATTGGTTTGGACATTTAACGTCCGTAAAGGTATGAAGTGGTCTGATGGTAAGCCAATTGTAGCTGATGATTGGGTCACAACTTTTAAGATTCACACTGATGAAGATGTGGGTTCTAACAGCTACGACGGCTTTTTTATCAACGATAAGCCCATTGTTGTTTCCAAAGTAGATGACGATACAGTGCGTATTTTGTTCCCAACTGTGGATGCGACAGCAGTCGCCCAAGCGGGTTTTGCTCCTTGGCCTTCACATATTTTTGCACCTGTATATGCCAGTAAAGGTGCAGCAGGTATCAAAGCCATGTGGTCATTGTCCACCAAACCATCTGAAATTATTTCTAGTGGTGCTTTCAAACTCGAGAGTTACCGCACTGGCGAACGTGCAACACTCGAACGTAACCCATTTTATGGCGAATGGAATAAAGACAGTGCTGGTGGTGCATTGCCGTACTTAGAAAACTATACTTTTAATATCGTTAAAGACCAAAACGCAGCTTTAGCAGCTTATTTGTCTGGTTCGATTGATACTTTTGGTGTTCGTGGAGCAGATGATTTGCGTCAAATTAAGGCTGCTACCGACAGTGGTGGTCTGAAAGCCGTCTTGCGTCCTAACATTGGTGCAGCCGCCTCGAGCCAATGGATTGTTTGGAACTGGAATCGTAAGTCTGATCCTTTCAAGCAAAAACTTTTCCGCGATGCTAACTTCCGTCGTGCCATGAGTCACGTCACCAACCGCACTGCTATGGCAACTATTGTGCTTGGTGGTTTGGGTCAACCAGCTTACACCAGCGTTTATGCGGCGTTTACCCAATGGATTTCACCAACAGCCAAGAAATTTGATTACAATCTTGAAGCTGCGGCTGGTTTGCTCTCGAAAATCGGTTTCTCCAAGAAAAACAGCGATGGCTACTTGGTCAACCGCGAAGGTAAGGTTCTCGAGTTTGACTTGAACACCAACGCAGGAAACACCACCCGTGAAGCCTACGGTAAAATCTTCACCGACGAAGCTAAAAAGATTGGTGTGAAGGTCAATTTCCGTCCAATTGACTTTAATACTTTGGTTGCGAGCTTAACCTCAGAAGGCGAAGACCGTAAGTTTGATTCGATTCTGCTTGGTTTATCTGGTGGAAGCCGTATTTACCCACTGGGTCAGAATGTTGAACCATGCGGTACAAACCTCCACGCCTTTAACACTTCGGGTAAGTGCCTTGCTCCTTGGGAAACCCAAGTCACAGCCCTTTACGCCCGTGGTCGTCAGGAACTCGACACCACCAAGCGTGTAGCGATTGCTAAGCAAGTCCAAGATGTACAAAGCAATGAACAAGCATGGGTGTATTTGGTTTCACCAAACGTTCACTTCACTTGGAATGCCCGTGTGCGTGGCGAACTCCCAACGGCAATTGCCAGTTCGATTAACGGTTCAAGAACCGATGATTTGGCTTTGACTTGGATTGCACAATAAGTTTACTACTGTGTGGGGCGGAAAATTCCGCCCCACTTAAATAAAAAGAGAGTTCTTAAATGCTTGGATTTATAGCCCGTCGTTTTCTTAATTTAATCCCTGTTTTTATCGGGGCTACAATGCTGGTTTTTTTATTGATTCAGGCAGCCCCCGGCAATTTTTTGGATGAACGTAAACTAGATGCCCGTACCACAGCCACAACCATTGAACGACTCGAGCGACAATTTGGTTTAGATAAGAGTTTGCCAGAACAATATGCGCTTTGGTTGGGAAATTTTGTAACTGGCAATCTTGGAATTTCTTTTGATAGCAATATCGCCGTTTGGGATTTAATTGCCCCGAAAATTGGCAACAGCGCCATTTTGGTTTTTGGCGAACTGATTTTACTCTACTTAATTGCCGTCCCTATTGGTATTTATGGTGCAGTCCGACAGTATAGCCTCGGCGATAAAGTGATGAGTTTGGTTTCGTACTTCTTTATTGGCTTTCCATCATTTTTCTTGGCACTGCTAATCATCTTTGGGCTGGTCTGGTTTAAGCTGCGAACAGGATCGTTTTTGCTACCTGTCGGTGGTATGACTTCTGAAAATCATGCTTCCATGAGTTTTATCGGTCAAGTTTTGGATATTTTATGGCATTTAATTGCACCAATGTTGGCTTTACTTATTGGGGATATTGCGGGTTTATCGCGCACCTTCCGCGCTCAGATGCTCGAGTTTCTCGGTCAGGACTTTGTGCGAACGGCTCGAGCCAAAGGCTTACCTGAACGGGTTGTCATTTATAAGCACACCTTACGAAATGCGCTAACGCCATTTATTGCGGGTATTGGTGCATTGCTACCAGCTATTTTATCGGGGGCTGGCTTTATCGAAGTGGTCTTTAATTGGCCTGGTTTAACCCCCGTTTTTTTAGAAGCTATTAATAGCCAAGATTTATATGTGCTGTTAAGCACAACCGCTGTTTCCTTGGTTTTATTGGTTATTGGCAATTTAATCTCAGATTTTCTTCTCGCTGTCGTAGACCCACGAATTAGGTATTTTTAATGAATAACTCTACTGTCAATTCTATTTCGACCCCTGATGCTCGAGAGGGAATGGCTGCCTACAGCAAGAGTCGTTTACAGGTAGCTTGGGAGCAGTTTCGCAAGCATCAATTGGCTTTATTTGGCGCTTTGATTTTGTTTGCGATGTATGTTGGCGCGATTTTCTCTCCATTCATCAGTCCCTATGGATTAACGGAGTACAGTACCAGCAACATCACTCGGTTTCATCCTCCGACACAAGTGCGCTTTTTTGATGAAAAGGGTGCATTTGGTTTTCCTTTTGTCTATGCCACAAAATCAGAACTAGACATGACGACTTTTGCCCAAACCTATGTAGAACAGCCAAATATCAAATGTCCAATTCGCTTTTTTGTATCGCGCCCCGAACAGCCTTACAACTTATTTTTTGTGATTCCCACAAGTATTCGGCTTTTTGCAGTAGACCAGCCTTGCAATATCTTTTTAATGGGGGCAGATTTGTATGGACGTGATGTCTTTACACGTTTGTGGTACGGCGCGGCGGTTAGCCTGACGATTGGAATTTTTGCAGTCACCCTCTCAACTGTGATTGGTTTAATCATGGGTGGTCTGGCTGGATATTATGGGGGTTGGATAGATAACCTTGTGATGCGCTTTATTGAGATTATTGGCGCAATTCCAGGATTATTTTTGTTGCTGACATTGACCTCGGTGTTACCCCAAGACATTAACCCTTTGCTGGTTTTTTACAGCATCATTTTTTTGCTTGGGTTAATTGGTTGGGGGGGATTAGCACGAACCGTTCGTTCGCAAATTAGTGCGCTTCGTGAATCGGATATGGTCCAAGCTGCCACAGCCTTAGGTGCTTCAGAAGCCAGAGTTATCGCTGTTCATATGTTGCCAATTACTTTTTCGCTCTTAATTGTCGGTTTGTCGCTTGGCATTCCAGGTGCAATTCTGGCAGAATCAGGATTGTCTTTTTTGGGTAGGGGAATTCGTGAGCCATACTCGAGTTGGGGTTCAATGATTGCCCAAGCGCAAGAAGGTGGATTTTCTAGCATTGCTTACCGACCTTGGATGCTAATCCCCGGATTCTTTATTGTGATTGCTGTCCTGTGCTGGCAATTCTTGGGCGATGGTTTGCGCGATGCACTAGACCCTCGAAAGCGCCAGTAAGGCTGATGGTGCAAGCGCCCACAAAGCCGACTATCTAAGCGCCAATCATGGTAGATTGACCGATATTCTTTTTTGGAGGATTCTAATTATGGCAAATACGCCCAGCAGCAGCGAAACGCTGGTTGAGGTCAACAACCTCAAAACCTATTTTTACACCGACGAAGGCGTGGTCAAAAGCGTAGACGGTGTGACCTTCCACATTCAAAAAGGCGAGACCTTGGCGGTGGTCGGCGAGTCTGGCAGTGGTAAAAGCGTTACCAGCCTGAGCATCATGCGTCTCATCCCTAGCCCTCCCGGTAAAATCGTGGATGGCACGGTCATTTTTCGTGGACGAGATGGGGTTGCTAAAGACCTGACCAAGGTTTCTGAAGCCGAAATGCGAAAAATTCGTGGCAACGAAGTCTCGATGATTTTCCAAGAACCAATGACCAGCCTAAATCCGGTCTATACGGTCGGCGACCAAATTGCCGAAGCGGTGGTACTGCACCAGAATAAATCCAAAAAAGAAGCCATGGAAGTCGCCATCACGATGCTCGAGTTGGTTGGTATCCCCGAGCCACGCCGCCGTGTAACCAATTATCCACATCAGATGTCTGGCGGTATGCGCCAACGGGTAATGATTGCCATGGCGCTCAGTTGCAATCCAGCCCTGCTGATTGCCGACGAACCAACTACAGCACTGGACGTAACGATTCAAGCCCAGATTTTAGACCTGATGCGTAAACTGCAACGTGAAATCGGCATGAGTATTTTGTTTATTACCCACAATCTTGGGGTGGTTGCCGAAATGGCAGACCGCGTGGTCGTGATGTACGGCGGTCGAGTGGTCGAAGAAGGCGATGTGGTCGAGATTTTTAAGCGCCCTAAGCACCCGTACACGATGGGTCTACTGAACAGCATTCCTCGAGTAGACCATGCCATTATGGATCAAAAGCGGCTTGAGGCAATCCCCGGCAATGTGCCAAACCCACTGTACTTACCGAGTGGCTGCGCTTTTCATCCGCGCTGTAAATATGCGATAGATGCCTGTAAAGAAGCGATTCCAGCACTCGAGGACACGGGTACCGGACATATGAGCCGTTGTATTCGTTGGAAGGAGCTTTAAGATGACTGCACCTGTTCTTGATAAAAAACCGATAGCGACTTCGGACGTGCCGCTTCTCGAGGTCAATAATCTGGTCAAATACTTTCCGATTCGCGGTGGCTTGTTGTCTCGAGTCGTGGCTAATGTCAAAGCAGTCAGCGACATTAGCTTTAAGATTGCCAAAGGCGAAGTCTTGGGCTTGGTTGGCGAATCTGGCTCGGGTAAAACCACCGCCGGACGGGCTTTATTGCGTTTAATTGAACCAACTTCGGGCGAAGTCAAGTTTAATGGCGTGGATGTCGTAAAGCTCTCAAAAACCGAGATGCGCGAGTACCGCAAAGAAATGCAGATTATTTTCCAAGACCCATTTGCCAGCCTGAACCCACGCATGACGGTTGGCGATATTATTGGCGAAGCACTTTTAATTCATAATCTCGCCAAAGGGCAGGCTCGAGTTGACCGCGTTGCTGATTTGCTCAAGCGGGTCGGACTTAGCCCCGACCATATGCGCCGCTATCCACACGAATTTAGCGGTGGTCAGCGCCAGCGAATTGGGATTGCTCGAGCCTTGGCAGTTGACCCTAAGTTTATTGTGGCAGACGAGCCAGTTTCGGCATTGGATGTTTCGATTCAAGCCCAAGTGGTGAATTTACTCGAGGATTTACAGCGCGATTTGGATTTAACGCTCTTGTTTATTGCCCACGATCTTGGTGTGGTCGAGTACATCTGCGACCGTGTGGTGGTGATGTACCTTGGTAAAATCATGGAAGTTGCCCCTAGCCGCGAGTTGTACACCAACCCTAAGCACCCCTACACCGAAGCATTGTTAAGTGCCGCGCCAATTCCAGACCCGACCATCAAACGTGAGCGAATTATTCTCGAGGGCGATATTCCTTCGCCCATCAACCCGCCCAGTGGTTGTGTTTTCCGCACCCGTTGTCGCTATAAAATTACCGAATGTGAACACACCGTTCCAGAACTTAAAGAAGTTGCCCCGGGGCATTTCAAAGCCTGTATCCGCGACGACGTTTTGTAAATTCTCGAGCCAAAAAAAGCAGCAAGCAAATCGCTTGCTGCTTTTGAATTTACATATTAAAACCAAACATCCGCATTTGGCGCTTGCCATCCTCGGACATTTTGCTGGGGGTCCATGGTGGAGTCCAGACAAAATCTACGGTCACGGCTTCGACTCCCTCGAGCCGCATCAGGGCAAGTTCGACATCAGCCCGAATCATGTCTTGGACAGGGCAACCAACCGAAGTTAAAGTCATTTCGACATCCACCACGCCAGAATCGCTAACCACAACCTTGTAGACCAAGCCCAAATCCACCACATTGACGGGGATTTCGGGGTCTTTAACGACTTTCATTGCCTCGAGAATTTGTTCCTCGGAGGGGATAGGATGATTTTGGGGGATGGTTGGTTCTGCTGTTGCTTGGGTCATATTTGCTCCTAGGTGAGGCGTGCCTCACCTCTACGGTTTAGGATTCAGTTGGTAGACCGTCGGCTATCCAAGCGTTGATGCCGCCCTCGAGGTTTGAGACTTTATAGCCATGTTGGGCAGCAAACTGGGCAGCTTGGGCGCTGCGAACGCCACCCGCACAAATCAGCACGATTTCCTTTTCGGTTGGCATTTCGCTGTAGCGGGTCTGAAATTCTGACAACGGAATCAGGGTCGCGTTGGGCGCATGAACCGCATCCCATTCGTCTTGTTCGCGGACATCCACAAGGACTGCGCCAGACTCGAGACGGCTTTGGGCTTCTAGGGGTGTAATTCGGTCAAACACGCGCCTAGCTTACTCGAGAAAGCAAAGGGCGTGTGTCTTTCATAAAACCTTGTAGAATTAGGGTCTGATGACTCCAAAATCTTATGCCCGTAGTTTTGCCATGCACCGCGCTGCGCTGATTGAATTGCTCGAGAAAATTCCAGCCGAACAGGCTGATTTTAAGGCTTGGGACGGTGGCATGAGCTTTACCCGACTTGCCGACCACTTATCTGGCTCGAGCATCCGAATGGGAAAAATGCTGCATGGCGAAAAACCTGAGCCAATCGAACCCAGCCCCGATTTTGCGGCGGCAATCGAACGCCTCAAAACAAATCTAGCCGATACCCAAGCGATGCTCCAGGGCATGACTCCCGAGGGCTTACAAAAAATCGTGCCAGCCTTTGGTGGGCGTGAAATGCCAATCGCCAATATGGTTGATTTTTTAATCCAACACGAAGCACACCACAAAGGACAGGTCTGGATGATGGCACGGATGGTTGGAATTGAACCACAGATGTTTATCAAGATGGGTTAGTCTTTTTTGAGTTCGAGCAGCACCGCGTTTTTAACACCTTCACCAAAAAAGACCACGCCCGCGTTCAGCACACACAGCGCCAATGTGCCGTACCAAAACCACGGCTCATTGGCATTTTTAGCTCGAGCCGCATCGAGCGCTAAACTTGTGCCAAAGCCAATTAAACTTAGACCAAGCGGCGAATACAGCATCCATTTTACTCGAGGTGTCATGCACAAATTATAGTGCGTCATCGGTGGGTCATGGCACCTGATGGGCATCCCTTAAAGCTGCTTCCTTCCGGACCTGACTTGGTTCGAGAGCCATCACCGCATAACGCCGATGACGCGGGCAGGAGTATATGTCATTGCTGGGGTGCTTTACAATGGGTTCGTGAACCCGAAACTCGAGGTGCGCCCAATGCTCGAGATGCAGCCCAAAGACTGGGCGCAGTTCTATCGGTATTTTCGGGATAAAGAAATCGCCCAGTTAAACGGTGCGAATCCGATTTTTATGCCGCTTTGGTTATTCAAAAACATTGTTGTTGGCGAAGAAAAAAGTGGTGAGCGCATTGGCTTAGCGATTTATTTTGACCAGATTTTTATTGGCAGCATCGAATTTTACGATATTCGTCAGCAGCCCAAAACGGCAGTGCTTGGGGTGCTGATTGGTGAAAAATCGCTTTGGGGAAAAGGCTTAGGGACACAAGCCTTGCGTTTGGCGCTCGAGTTTATTTTTAACAAAGATTTTGAGCGCATCAGCCTCGAGACCCTAGAAGACAACCAACGCGCCCGCTCGAGTTTTGAAAAAAATGGCTTTCGTTTTATTGGCACAAGCGACGCTGGCAAGCGCCGTTTTGCTAAATATGAATTGTCGCGCAGGATGTGGCTCGAGTTATTTACAAGCCCAGCAAATCGTCAAAGCTGAGCGCTGCTTGGATTTTCTCGAGTCCCTCGCGTGGTTTTTTGCTTTGGGTTACTTCGAGTTTTTGATGGCGGCGCTTGGCTGTACCTTCTTCGAGTGTGTCTTTAGAAACCATCTCGATTAACTTAGCGCGTTTGCCAGGACGCGCCCGCAAAATTCGCCCAAGGCGCTGAACGTGTTCTCGGTGCGAACCCGTACCACTTAGCACCACCGCCAGACTGGCTTCTGGCACATCCACACCTTCGTTCAAAACCCGTGAAGCCACCAAGACTGGGTACACGCCACTGCGGAAGTTCTCGAGGATGCTGTGGCGTTCTTTGACTGGCGTTTGGTGGGTGATGGCTGGAATCAAGAGTTTTCTAGAAATATCGTAGACCGTTTCGTTGTCGTCGGTAAAAATCAGGGTTCGTTCCTCGAGATGGTCTTGCAGCACCGTGTCAAGCATCCGAAGTTTAGCATCGCTGGCTTTGGATAAGCGTTTGAGTTCGCGGTGTGCCAACATGGCGCGGCGACCATCTGGGGTTTTAGCCGATTCGCGGATAAACCTTGACCAACCATCCAAGCCAGATAAACGAATGTTGCGTTTTTTCAAGAAAGCCGTGCGCGTCTCGAGGTGCATGGTGTACTCCTCGCGCTCGGCACTGGATAAATCAATGCTCAGCCGCACCAAATCATAAGGCGCAAGCGCCCCACCAGCCAAATCTTCGGGATTGGCACGAAAAGCCACTTGCCCAACCAGTTCTAAAATACTCGAGTGTCGCCCATCGGGTCGCTCGAGCGTGGCGGTTAAGCCCAAGCGGTACGGTGCAAGGCTATACTCGGCAATGGTTTTGTATAAATCACCCGCCAGATGATGGACTTCATCAAAAATCAACAAGCCCCAACGGTTGCCATTGTGTTCGATGAGCCTGTGGGCGCTGTCGTAGGTGCTGATTAAAATGTTTGATAAATCCTTCGAGCCGCCACCGTGTAGCCCAATTTCGGTATTCGGAAAAGCAGCTTGTAAATTGGCAAACCACTGGTGCATCAAATCCAAAGTCGGCACACAAATCAGGGTACTGCGCTGGGTGCGCTGCATGGCGAGCATCGCCAGAAAACTTTTGCCACTGCCAGTTGGCAGCACCACCACACCTTGCCGCCCAGCTTTTATCCATGCCTCGAGCGCCGCGCTTTGGTGGGCAAACGGTTTTTGGGTCAGGGCAAGCTGCAAATCTAAGTTCTCGAAGGCTTTGGCTTTATCCTCGAGCAGCACGTTGTCTTTTCGCAGCCCCTCGAGTAAGCGTCGGTACTGCCAAGCAGGGGCGCGAAGCCGCTCGATGCGGTCGTCCCATTCAGCAATGCCCGCCCATGCGCCACTGGACGGCGGCGGATGCAGCAGCAATGTGCCACGGTCAAAGGTAAGTCGCGGCGTGACTCGAGCCATGGGGGTATTCTACCTTGAGCCAAGCACAGATTTTAAGGGCAGAGGTATTTCGGCAGAGGCGACATTAGTAGTAGACTGAGAGCGTGATTCGGTCACATTATCTTGAGCCACAAATAGTTCAGCTAAATCGTTTGAAGCCACCTTTGAAATGGGCTGGCGGGAAACGTTGGCTTGTGCCTAAATTACAATCACTTTGGCAGCAAAACCCACAGCAACGTTTAGTAGAGCCATTTAGTGGTGGGCTTGCAGTCTCACTTGGTTTGATGCCTCAAACTGCATTACTCAATGACATTAATCCTCATTTGATCAACTTCTATCACTGGTTACAACGTGGCTTAGTTTTTGAAATAGAACTGCGTTACGAGCGGTCATTGTTTCTCGAGCATCGTACTCGGTTCAATGATTTAGTACATAAAAAACTCGAACAAACTAAAGAGGCGGCCGAACTCTTTTTTTATCTTAATCGCACGGGGTTCAATGGTTTATGTAGATTTAATAGAAGCGGCGAGTTTAATGTTCCTTTTGGTAAATACACCAATATCACCTATCCAAAAAACTTACTCGAATATAGGTATTATTTAGCCTCTTGGGTTTTTACTGTTGACGACTTTAGTGCAATGAATATCGAACCAAATGATTTGATTTATGCTGACCCACCATACGATGTTGAGTTTACAAGCTATAATGCTGGCGGTTTTTCATGGAATGACCAGTTACGACTTGCGATATGGTTGAAAGCACACCCAGGTACAGTAATTGCTTCTAACCAAGCTACACCACGAATTATTGAACTCTATAGTGACCTTGGATTTCAAATTACAATAGTTGACGCACCACGAAGAATTTCTTGTGACGGAAATAGGGCGACAGCACGTGAAATTCTTGCGATGAAAACCATTTTAGACTAAAGAAAAATAGAGTCTAAGCCAGTCTTCTAAGTCTTTGAACCAGACTACCTTACCTGTAGATAATAAATAACCAACCATGTTGGTGGAAAAACCATCTCCGTTTATCACAACCAGTCCTGCAATGGGCCAAGATTGAATATCTTCGATTGTTGATGGAATTTTTTCTTCGGCTGAACCACTTGTGCCTTGATACTTGCATTCAATTCCTAGTGTTTTTGTATTTGACGTGTTGCTAACAATTACATCAATGTAACGTTCTGCCCCCCAAATTCGTCGAGCCGCTTTTACTTCCGTTTTTGCATTTAAGCCGAGAGCGTGAGCCAACTCTACTACTTTTTGTTGAAGCTCTTTACCACTTTTGACTGCTAATCCTTTACCCGCCATAAATCACCTCGTGACTACCTTAGCATAGCTTTTTATATGCTGCTGGTAGACACTAAATTTAAGTCGGTTTCTGTATTTTACTGATTTATTTGCCAGATTTTTTGTCCCTAAGGGGCTTTATCTAATTTGATGCACCAAGTCATTTCTCACAGCCAGCATAATAGTTTGAGGCATTATCTCTACTAACCAATAAGGTATTTCTGATACCAGTTCCTCTACGGGTAGCTCAAGCAAGGGAATGTAAAACCCATACACCAGCCCTTTAGGTAAACAGTACAAAGCGGTCACACGTAATTTGCAAACCATTTGAAGATCATCATTTATCCAGAAGTCAATATCGTCACTAAGTCGATATACCAATGCCTCTCTATCGTACCAAACACCCACTGAAACCAACTGTAACCCAATTTGGCGATTTGTAAGTTTCAGAGCTTGAATTTCGGATGGAATAAGTGCTTTCGTAAACACAACTGAGATTAGATTATTGGTCATGGGCTAAAGTATAACACAATAATTGCAAGCAAGCAAGCATTTAATTATGAAGAAGAGTTCTCTATAATTTTCTCAAAAGCAAGTACACTACTAAGAAGGTTAATAAATATGGAAAAAACTCGGATCGAAACAGAATTACAACTAACTACTGAAGAGCGAGTTGTCCCCTTCAGTACCTATCTACGCCCAAGTCTACAAAAACGAGTCAAGCGCCTCGCCGTAGAACTCGAGACAACAGTAGCTTCGCTGGTCGAACAGGCACTCGAGGAATTTCTGGTGGCTCGAGAAAACCAAAAAAATTGATGCTGCCTCGAGCTTCCCATTTTGGCTTTTGAATCATCAGCCAAATACAGTACAATATGGTCATTCTATGTGTTTTTACCGAGGAGCAAATCCGTGAAGTTTTACGTTATTGGTGATGTCACCGTTGACCATATGCACTTTCTTGAACGTATTCCCGTGGCTGGCGAAGATGTCACGCCAAAGCACACCGTCTTGTTACCCGGTGGAGCAGGTGGCACAATGGCATACCACGCGGCACACTTGGGGCATTCTGTGACACTGGCGGCTCGAGTCGGACAAGACCCATTTGCTTCGGTGGCGCTCGAGAACTTAAAAACCAGTGGAGTCAATCTTAAAGCCCTACAATACGATGCAAGCGTCATGACCAGCACCGTCACGATTTTAGTAACAACCGGCGCAGAACGCACCATGATTTCGGCAACGGGTGCAAATCGCCTACTCGATGCGGCAAATCTCGAGAAAAAAAATCTTGAGGCTTCGGATGCGGTGGTGGTCAGTGCCTATGCGCTGATTAGCGGAGCGCAGCGCGAATACACTGTGGCTGCCATGAAGATGGCAAAAAAAGCCAATATCCCCGTTTTTATAGACCTCGGCACGGGCGCAGTCAATGCGGCGGGAACAAGTCTGCTCGAGATGGTCAAGGGTGCAGATTATTTACTGATGAATCAACTCGAGTTATTTAGAATTACGGGCGAAAACAGTATTTCCGAAGCCCTCGAGCAACTAGAAGCCTTGGGTTTACAGACCGTGGTGATTAAAGTTGGGGCGCTTGGGGCAATTTTATGGACTCCCAAAGAATCTGAATTACTCGAGGGCTACGCAGTTGAAGATGTGCTGGACACAACTGGGGCTGGCGATGCCTTTACAGTGGCGTTTGCTCATGCGGTGTTAAGCGATTTTACGCTATCTCGAGCCGTCGCCTATGCCAACATTGCTGGCGCGATGGCTGCCCAAGCGATTGGCGCACAAGGCGCAGAACTCAAGCACGAAGTGATTTATGAAATTTTGATCGAACGCGAAGCCCTGCGAGCCGCCAAGGTACTTGCCAAGCAAACTCGGGCTGGAAAGCGTCTTAAACCCAAAGAAATTGCGGCGGTTACACCCGTGGTGGTTGTGCCAAAAGCTGTCGCGCCAGTCTCGAGTAAAGTTGTTGCGCCAGTCTCGAATTTAGCTGCGCCAGTCATCAAAAAACCCAGTCTCGAGGTCAAAATACCAGAACCAGCCCTCGAAGAACCCAAAAAGCGCGGTCGCAAACGGGCAAGCTAAACTATTGTAGTCCAAGTGACCGCTAAATCTCTATAGTTCAAAAAGCGTATGTGATGCAAGTTGCCCAGTGTTAGGCTTTTGCCCAACATGGCTCGAGACCGCTCAACTCGAGTCGCTGAGGTAAGATGCTCAAAGGTTTTCGTGGTCTTGGTTTTTTCTTTTTGCGTTATCGGTTGCAGTGGATACTTGGGATGGTCTGCGTTTTTTTCTCGGTTGGGATTTCCTTATTGGGTCCGCCATTTTTTGTTCGCTTTGTGATAGACGAACTCTATGCGGGTCGGGCAACCCTCGAGACGGTAGCTTGGAATGCCTTTTATATTTTATTAACCACACTGGCAGCCAATGTGATTGTTTTTGTGCAACGCCAATTTAATGTCGTCTCGAGTTTTCGGGTGGCTTACGATGTCCGAAAAGCCATTTTTGACCAACTGACGCAACTTGACCAGACCTATTTTCATAACAATAAAACTGGCGACCTGATGAGCCGCTTAACCTCAGACCTGAACATGGTGCGAGAAATGCTTGGTTTTGGCATCAACGCGGGTTCGCAAACACTGCTGCGCTTATTTATGAGTTTGGGCTTGATGCTCTGGTTATCGCCAACTTTGGGCTTAATTGTGGTGGCGGTTTTTCCATTGATTGCTGGCTTACTGGCTTTAATGATTGGCGTGATTGCCAAGCGTTATGTGGCGGTGCAAGAACAGGCAAGTTTAATCAGTGCCAAAGCCCAAGAAAACTTTAGTGGCATTCGGGTGGTTAAAGGCTATGCCATCGAAGACCGCGAAATTCTCGAGTACAAAAACATGAATGCTGAGTACAAAAAACGCAGCCTGCGCTTGGCGATTGTCGAAGCGCCACAATGGGCGGCGGTTGGTATTGCGATGAATACGGTTTTTGTGATTGTGCTGTTGGTCGGTTCTCGAGAACTGATTTTTCAGGGCGCACTGAGCGGTAATGCGTCCGCAAGTTTTGCTGGTTTAACACCCGGTAAATTTGTGCAGTTTTTTACCTACTTGTTTGAGCTCAGTTGGCCGATGCTTGCCATTGGCTGGATGACCAACATCTTTCAGCGTGGCTCGAGCAGTTGGACACGTCTACAAGAAATTCTCGATGCCAAAAGCGCCATCACCGACAACCGTGCTGACCCAAGCATCGAAGTGGTTCATGGCGCAATCGAATTTAAGGATGTCGGTTTCAAAGCCGATGGGCGCACGCTATTGTCTCATGTCAACCTGAGTATTCCCAAAGGTACAACGGTTGGCATTACAGGGCGAACTGGCAGTGGCAAAACTTTGTTGGCACAACTGATTGGGCGCTTAATCGAACCAAGTTCTGGGGTGCTGTTGATAGATGGTCAAGATGCCCGCACCATTGCAGTTCAAACCCTGCGTGGCGCAATCGGACTTGTACCCCAAGAACCGTTTTTGTTTTCCGATAAATTATCCGAGAACATTGCTTTTGGTCTACCTAACAGTACCCAAATTATTGAACCCAACATACCAGACTTAGAAAGGGTACAAAAAGCAGCCCGAATTGCTGGCTTATCCAAGGATGTCGCCGATTTCAAGGAGCAATTCGAGACCATTTTGGGCGAACGTGGCATTACCCTGAGCGGTGGACAACGCCAACGCACCGCCATTGCTCGGGCGATTGCTCGAGACCCCGCGATTCTGATTTTGGACGACAGCATGAGCGCTGTGGACACCGAGACCGAAGCCAGAATTTTATCGGAATTACGCACCGTTCTCGAGGGGCGCACCGTGATTTTAATTGGTCACCGAGTCAGTACGCTGCGCTTTGCCGACAACATTGTGGTCTTAGAAAACGGCAGGGTTCTCGAGCAGGGTTCACACGAAAATTTAATTGCCCAAGGTGGCTATTATGCCGAAATGGAACGCAAACAAAGCCTGCAATCCGAACTCGAGACCGAATTGCCAGTTGCGGGTCATCAGCCAGTCGGGAGCTTACAATCATGAGAGAAGAAGACGCTTTCCAAAAACAATTTGATTGGCAACTGACCAAACGAATTTTTGGCTATTTACGCCCCTATCAGTGGGTCGCCATCGGCGCGTTGGTGCTGGCATTTTTGAACAGTGGCACAAATCGCCTTTACCCGTTTTTACAAGCCCAAGTCATCGACCAGTACCTGATTCCAAAAGCTGGTTCGAGTTTTGCTGGACTCAGCCTCGATGCTCGGTGGAATGGCGTGGTCACGATTGGCATTATTATCGGCTTGGTAGCACTGCTCGAGTTTGTGGTGCGCTTTGCTTTTAATTACACCCTTTCTTGGATGGGGCAGAGCGTGCTGTTTGATATTCGCGCCGATATTTTTAGTAAATTGCAGCGCTTGCCGCTTGCCTATTTTGACCGTAACCCCGTCGGGCGCTTGATTACTCGAGTCACTTCGGATGTGGATGCGATCAACAGCTTTATCACCGACGGCTTAATGACCTTGGTGCAAAGCACTTTTGTGATTCTGGCAACGGCGGTTTTGATGCTGACCCTGAATGTCAAACTGGCACTGGTGGCGTTTGCAGTCGTGCCGATTTTATTTGTGGCAATGCGCTTTTTTCAGACCCAATTTCGTAAAAGTTACCGCGAGATTCGGATTAAACAAGCCATTGTCAACACTGCCCTCAACGAAAACATCACCGGTATGGGAACGGTTCAAATTTTTAACCGCGAAGCTCGGCAGCGCCGTGATTTTGACAAACTCAATTCGGCTTTTTTGGCTGAGTACCTCAAAAGCGTCAAGTGGTACAGCTATTTTTTCCCGACGGTCGGTATTATTGGCAATGCTGCACTGGCAGTCGTGATTTGGGTTGGTGGCAGCGATGCGGTTCAGAATGCGGTCAGTATTGGCGTACTGTACGCTTTTACGCGCTATGTCTTTGATTTTTTTCGTCCGCTCGAGGATTTAAGCAATGTCTTAAACACCTTGCAAGCTGCGATGGCGAGTGCCGAACGAATTTTTGGTATTTTGGATGAACCCGAAGTCGTGACCGACGCGCCAGACGCTAAAAAAATTGTCGGCGGCTTTAAGGGCGAAGTGCAATTTAAGGATGTCTGGTTTAGCTATAAACCCGTGGGCGAAGAGGTTCTCGAGACCGATTGGGTTTTGCGTGGCATCAATCTCCACGTCCAGCCGGGGCAGAGTGTGGCGTTGGTTGGCGCAACTGGGGCGGGTAAAACCAGCATCATCAGTCTGCTCTCGAGGTTCTACGATATTCAAAAAGGCAGCATTCTGGTGGACGGCACAGATGTGCGCCAGATTGCCCAGCGAGATTTGCGTAAACACGTTGGTGTGGTTTTACAAGATGTCTATTTGTTTAGTGGCACAATCGAATCGAACTTACGCATGAACGATGAAACCATTCCACTCGAGAAAATCATTCAAGCCTGCAAATACGTTGGGGTTCACGAGTTTATATCGGGTCTTGCCAATGGTTATAAAACCGAAGTCAAAGAACGCGGCGCGACCCTTTCGACTGGGCAAAAACAGCTTTTGGCGTTTGCTCGAGCCTTAATTGCCAATCCAGATATTTTATTGGTCTTGGACGAAGCCACCGCCAATATAGACACCGAATCCGAGCTTCAAATTCAAGATGCCTTGGCAAAAGTCATGCACGGGCGCACTAGCATTATTATTGCCCACCGTTTAAGCACGATTAAAAACTGCGACCGCATCATTGTGATGCGAAAAGGCAAAATTGTCGAAGAGGGCAGCCACGACCAATTATTGCGTCAGGGCGGTTATTATGCCACGCTCTACAACTTGCAGTACGCTGACCAAGAACTGGTTGGCGCATAGCTTATGCCGCTCGAGATGATGCCTTACCAATCGCGTTGGCAACTCGAATTTCAAGCGCTCGGCTCGAGTCTTCGCACAGCCCTTGGCGAGATGGCTTTACGCATAGACCACATTGGCAGTACCAGCGTCCCCGAGCTTATTGCCAAGGACATTATTGACATTCAAGTGACGGTGGCTGACTTGGAGCATCCAGCCCTACAAACAGCCCTTGAAGAAGCGGGGTTTGTGTGGCGCGACGAGATTTGTTTTGACCATTGTCCACCTGCCATGACCCTCGAGCCAGACCAACTCGAGAAACGGTATGCCCAGCTTTTAGCGCCACAGCGCAAAGCTCATATTCATATTCGCCAGATGGGGCGCTTTAATCAGTCGTATGCTTTGTTGTGCCGTGATTATTTACGAACCCATGCAGGGACAAGACAAGCCTATGCCGAGGTTAAACGTCAACTGGCTAGGTATTTTCCAGATAATGCCCAAGCCTACTACGATATTAAAGACCCAGCTTTTGATTTGTTTATGACCGGTGCTTGGGAGTGGGCAGCATGGACAAATTGGCAAATGGCGGCTTCGGACGCTTGACCCTAGAACACTTCTCGGGTTTATCGGGCGCTTTTTTTAACACCCTTAATTGTGATTCAAAACTGCAAAATTTTAGTTTAACGAAGTGGCTTATTCAAAAGCGCCTCGCGCTTAGTGCTTTGTTCGATATGCACAATCTCGAGGCTATGCTCGGTCTGACGGTAATACATTCGGTAGGGGCGCTCACCAAAAGAAAATAAATTATCGTAGCGCGGGTTAGGGACTTTGACCCCAAGGCTTGCGTCGCGCACCAAATCTTCGATTACGCCAATCAGCCGTTGGACGGTGCGGTCGGCAGCATCAATGCTGTGCTGCTCGAGGTGGTCATAAATCTCTTCGAGGTCTTCGCGGGCGCGGTCAGCCCATTCGATACGGACAGGAGCGGTGAGGTCGCTCATGAAAAAGTCTTCTTCCGAAAGTGATTGCGTAATTTTTCGGTACTCCAAACCCGTTGGTTCTCGAGGTCAAGCACCCCCTGATGGATGCGTTCAAAGGTTTGAATGGCTCGCTTGAAATCATGCCAATTGGCTTCCTCGGGCATTGGTTCGAGAATCGCCAGCACTTCAGCTTGGACTATTGCCTTCATGTCAGCCATTGTACGAAAAAATTGATGGTTTGTGTGGGGTTTTTTAAGGTTACTCGAGCAAAATAGCTCAAACCTCAAAACCCCTCGCTCGCTCGGGCTATAATCAAAGCGTGTCGTTAAAAGGAACAGGTTCTGGCGTTTTACCACCACTACTCGAGCAGTATGTCAAATTGCGTGACCAGTACGCCGAATATGTGCTGCTTTTTCAGGTTGGCGATTTTTTTGAAGCCTTTGGCGAAGATGCCGAGCGCTTGTCTAAGCTCCTGAACATTACCCTGACCCACAAAGCCAGCAAGGATTTCTCGACCCCGATGGCTGGAATTCCGGTTCGGGCTGCCGAAACCCACATCGAACGGCTCTTAAAACTTGGGCAGCGAATTGCAGTTGCCGAGCAAGTCGAAGACCCAAGCACCGCCAAGGGTTTGGTTGAGCGAGCCGTGACCCAACTGATTACCCCCGGTACAGTGGCACTCGAGGATATTTTGCGCGGCGAAGAGAATTTTTTAGCCAGTGTTGCCAGTGGTGACGGCTATGCGCTGGCGCTTTTGGATGTCTCAACTGGCGAATTTCGCTGCTGTCAAGTCTCGAGCCGTGGGGCGCTGTACGACGAACTGGCTCGCTATCGTCCTGCCGAGGTTTTACTTGCGCCTGAACTCGAGGACAATCAGATTTTTATGCAGGAATTCAATAGCCGTTTTCCGGTTATGCGCTCGAGTGCCAGTTTTTTACTTGCCGATGCCGAAAAAGCCTTGACCATGCAGTTTGGCACACCACCCAGCCTGCTGGAGACCACCGCTTTACGCCGTGCTTGCGGTGCGGTTTTAGAATATGCCAGTCGGGTTCTCGAGCATCCGAATTTGCCATCGGTACGGCGTGTCCAACGTTACGACCCCGGAGCGCAAATGCGGCTTGATGAAGCCGCGCTCAGGGCGCTCGAGGTTTTTACGCCACTTTCACCGACTGCCCCCGAAAGCGCGACGCTGTTTGGCGCACTCAACGATACCCGCACTGCCCCCGGTCGGCGGCGCTTAAAGGCGTGGTTGCGAGCGCCGCTCTTGGATGCCCACCTGATTAGCGAGCGGCTCGAGGCGGTGGCGTGTCTCTACCGTGAGTCCGAAAGCCGCAAAGCCATTCGCGCCGCCCTCTACCGCGCTCATGACCTCGAGCGCCTAGCGACCCGAGTGGCAATGCAACGCGCCAATGCTCGAGATTTGAACGCCCTGCTTCGCACCCTCGAACTGATTCCAGAACTCCAAGCCTTGCTCGAGCCACTGGAAACGCGCTTACTCAAGGATTTACAAACCCGCCTTGACCCCATTGCCCATGCTGCTGAATTGGTGCGGGCGGCTTTAATCGAAACGCCGCCCTTGCGCTTAACCGAAGGCGGGTTTATCAAAGATGGTTTTGATGCCGAACTTGACCAATGCCGCACTCGCGCCCTTGAAGGTCGGACATGGATTGCCCATCTCGAGGCATCTGAACGTATCCGCACGGGAATTGGCAGCCTCAAAGTTGGCTTTAACAATATTTTTGGCTATTACCTCGAGATTACCAATGCCCATAAAAATCTTGTCCCCGAAGATTACCGTGCGGTCGCAACCTTAAAAGACCGAATGCGTTTTACTCGCCCAGACTTGCGCGAAAAAGAGCGCGAAGTGCTGCATTTTGAGGAACGCGCCCAAGCCCGCGAGTACACGGTTTTTCTCGAGCTTCGCAGTCAATTGGCTGCCCAGACCGAGCGTTTACAGTTACTTTCCAGTGCGATTGCCGATTTAGATGTGATTGCCAACCTGTCCGAAATTGCCGCCAGCCGTGGCTACACCATGCCAACCCTGCTCGAGACGGGCGATATTCAGATTCTCGAGGCACGTCATGCAGTGGTCGAAACGACCCTCGAAAATTTTGTACCAAACGATGTGCTGTTGTCCGACTCGAGCCGAATTCATTTGATTACCGGTCCAAACATGAGCGGCAAAAGCACCTTTTTGCGCCAGACTGCTTTAATTGCGCTGCTGGCACAGGTCGGCTCATTTGTGCCAGCTAAAAGCGCCCAGCTACGGATTTTTGACCGAATTTTTACCCGCATTGGGGCATCCGACGACCTTGCGGGCGGGGCGAGTACCTTTATGGTCGAGATGCGCGAACTGGCGCAGATTTTGCATGGTGTTTCGGACAAAAGTCTGGTCATTTTAGATGAAATCGGACGTGGCACTGGCACATACGACGGTTTAGCCATTGCCCAAGCGGCGATCGAATTTTTAAGCCAAACAGGGGCGGCGGTGCTATTTGCGACCCATTACTTTGAACTGACCAAGCTCGAGACCAGTTTAGCAGGGGTGGTCAATATGCACGTGGCTGCCGAAGAAGAAGCCCAAAATGGACTGCGCTTTTATCATCAAGTTATGCCGGGGGCTGCCAGCAAAAGCTATGGGGTTCATGTGGCACAACTGGCGGGGCTACCGCCAAGCGTCACGGCTCGAGCCAGTGCAATTTTACGCGGGCTAGAAAATAATGCCAAAGACAGCGCCCAAAGTATCTCGGGACAGATTCTCGAACTCGAGATTTCTAGGCTTACGCCACTCGAGGGGTTAGCGATGCTCGAGAAATTACAAAAGCAATTGCGTGGACACTAATTCCTTGGCTCGGTTACGCGCCCAAGCATCGGTGTCCGCAATACTCTCCCAGCTTAAATCAGTTTTTGGCGCTTCGGACAACACTTTTTCAATCAGCTTGGGAATCCCCAAATAACTCAGGCGTTGCTCGAGAAAGGCTTCTACGGCAACTTCATCGGCGGCATTTAAGGCAACTGGCGCAACTCCGCCTAATCGCCCAGCCTCGTAAGCCAAGCCCAAACACGGAAACCGCTCAAAATTGACCGCCCGTAGCTCGAGATTACCAATCAGGTTTAACGGCTCAAGCGGCGTGCTTGGGCGTTCTGCACCGGGAAATTCGATGCCCAAAGTCTCGAGGGCGCTTAAAATCGAATACTGAATCGGCAGGCGCATATCGGGCGCACCCAATTGGGCTTTAATCTGGTTATCCTTAAAGCGCACCATGCTGTGAATAAGGCTACCGGGTTGAATCAAAACCTTAATTTGCTCGAGTGGAAAATCGTATAAATAATGCGCCTCGAGAACTTCTAGCCCTTTATTCATTAATGTACTCGAGTCAATCGTGACTTTTGCACCCATCACCCAGTTGGGATGTTTGAGCGCCATTTGCGGCGTGACTTGGCTTAAATCTTCGGGGGCATCACGGAAAGGTCCACCACTGGCGGTCAGGATTAACTCGGCAACCTCGGCAATTCGTTCGCCGACAAGGCACTGATAGAGCGCACTGTGTTCGCTGTCCATTGGGGTTATTTTTGCGCCAGAGGCTTTGGCAATCTGCCACATCAGCTTACCGCCGCAAACCATCGCTTCTTTGTTGGCAAGCGCCACGTGCCGCCCAGCCTCGAGCGCGGCTCTGGTTGGCGCGAGTCCAGCCAAACCGGGAATTGCACCGACCACCACATCGGCAGGAAGCGTGGCAATTTCTTTTGGGTCAGAGACCACTTTGGTGTTGGGTAAGGCGGCTCGAGCCGCCGCTAGGATGCTTGGGTCTACGCTGAGCATAACTGGCTGAAACTCGAGGGTTTGGGCAACTGCTAACTCGAGGTTGCGCCCAGCCGCTAACCCCATCACGCGCCAACCGCGCCAGCGCACGACCTCGAGCGTTTGTGTGCCGATGCTGCCGGTGCTGCCGAGAATGCTGATGCTGGTCATAAACAGATTATAGGACTCAAGTGGGGGACGAAAAACTGGTCTTTACCAAATTTTTACCTTCATCAGCTAATCTATGAAAAGGAGTCACCATGAAAAAATCCAATCGAGTTCTGTTCGCGGCTGCAATCACCACCGTTCTCTTTCTAGGCGCATACAGCATCCGTGCAGCGCAAAGCCAAACGGTTAAAGTCGCAGCCGATGCCACCAGCTTAAAAGTTGTGGCAAATGCCAATGCTTTTCTCGAGACCCTGAGTGCTGCCCAACGCAGCAAAACAGTTTTTGCTTTTACCGATGCAACCCAAAAGACCAAATGGTCGAATTTGCCGACAGGAATTTTTGGGCGCAATGGCGTAAAAATCGGTGAATTAACCAGCCCACAAGAAACTGCCCTTTTTGCCTTGCTCTCGAGTGTCTTGAGCAGCCAAGGTTATCAACAAATCATGCAGGTTATAGATGGCGATGAGGTGCTTAGATTAAGCACCAATGGTGGCAACTTGATTTTTGGACGAGCCGAGTATTATGTTTCTTTTTTAGGGACACCTTCAGCCACCAACCCATGGATTCTGCAATTTGGCGGACACCATATGGCAATTAACGCCACCGTAGCTGGTGCAGCCATTACTTTAACGCCCAGCCTAACCGGCGGACAACCGACCAAGTACACCTTAAATGGCGTTCAAGTTCAACCGATTATTGGCGAAGTCAATGCGGCTTTTGCCTTACTCAATGCCTTGGACACCACCCAAAAAAGTAGCGCAATTTTAGGCTCACAAGTGATTGATGTTATTCTTGGACCCGGACAAGACGGTAAAACCTTGCAACCCGAAGGCATTAAAGCCAGCAGCCTGACCCAAAGCCAACAACAACTGCTGCTCGACTTGATCAAGACTCGAGTCGGAATTCTAAACGACGACGATACAACTGCCAAAATGGACGAAATTAAAGCCAATTTAGCCAATACTTACTTTGCTTGGAGCGGCGCGACCACGGCTGGCGGTGCAGCCTATTTTCGTGTCACTGCGCCAACTCTGGTACTCGAGTTTTCGCCACAATCCATGGGTGGCGATGCGACCAATCATACCCATTCGATGTACCGCGACCCGACCAATGACTATGGCGTGAATCTTTATAAGTAACCAAAGGAGAGCTATGAACAAGAAAATTTTACTGGCAAGTCTAGCCCTGACGGGTGCTTTATTAACCGTTGGCATCTCGAGCATACAAGCCTATTCGCTGTCCCCAAGTGTTAAGACAAAAGCTGATGCCACCAGCCAAAAAGTGGTGGCGGCTGCCGAGGTTTTCTTAAAAACCCTCAGCGCGGCTGACCAAAAGAAAGTGCTATTCGACTGGGACGACCCCAAGCAACGATCCCAGTGGTCTAATTTTCCTGTTTCTGTTTTTCAACGCAATGGCATGACCCTAGCCCAGATGAATAACGCCCAACAGACGGCATTGTTTAATTTGTTGCAAACTGTGCTGAGTAAAAAAGGCTACGAGCAAATTGTTCAAGTCATGGATGGCGATGAAGTCTACCAAACCACCAATGGCGGCGGCAGAGCGCTGTTTGGAAAAAACTTGTACTACGTTTCTTTTATTGGCTTGCCTAGTCTTACCAGTCCGTGGATTTTACAATTCGGTGGACACCATATGGCGATTAACGCCACTGTGGCTGGTGCAGATATTGTTTTAACCCCCAGTTTGACTGGCGGGCAACCAACCAAGTACACCCTAAATGGCAAAACAGTTCAGCCAATTATTGCCGAACCAACCGCCGCCTTTAAGTTACTCAGCAGCCTCAGTAGTGCCGAACAAAAACAAGCGATTATTGGCTCGAGTTTTATAGATTTAATCCTTGGACCTGGCAAGGACGGCAAAAGCCTACAACCCGAAGGGATTCAAGCCTCGAGTTTAAGCGCAGCCCAGCAAACCTTGCTGCTCGATTTGGTGGCAACTCGAGTTGGCATATTGAACGACGAAGACGCAGCCGTAAAGATGGCAGAAATTAAAGCCAACATCGCCAAGACTTATTTTGCTTGGGCTGGTCCAACCACGGCGGGCAGTGCTGCCTATTTTCGGATTACTGCGCCGACCCTGATTCTCGAGTTTGCGCCACAGCGTGGCGACGATGCCAATAACCACGTTCATTCGATGTACCGCGACCCAACCAACGACTACGGCGTGAATCTTTACAAATGAACCTGATTCGGAGACTGATTTTGTTAGGGTGGCTGCTGCCAGTAGCAGTGGCTCACCCTGCGGATATGCTCGTACAGGCGGCGTACATTACCATCAGCCCAACAGCCATCAGACTCGAGTTAGACCAGACTGCTGGCGAATTGGTGGCAAAGGATTTTTTAGCGCAACTTGACTTGAATCAAAACGTCGTTATCAGCCCCGAAGAAGTGAAACAGTTCTCGAGCCGTGTTCTCGAGCAAATAGGTCTAGAGGTCAATAACCAACCAGTAAACTTGCAACTCGAGTCAAGTCAAATTCCGACCGTCGCCCAAGTTAAATTAGGTGGTGGACAATTGCAATTGGTTTTTATGGGTACGCCACGCGCCGTGGGTCAGAATCAGTTTGTCTTCAAAAATGGCTACGCCCCAGTCAAAAGTGCCTATCTTGCCAACGTCTTTGTGCAGTCTGGCGAGATCAAAATTATTTCGCAACAGCGTGACCAAACCCAGCAGACTTTTACAGTGGCGTATACGATTGCCCAGAGCGTCCTACCTCGAGTTTTTCCGTGGTGGCTTGGCTTGATTCCAATTTTTGGCATTTTGGCATGGTGGTTTGCTCGAGTTCGCAGCCCAAAGGCGGTTCAGGTATGAAAATCATCGTACTTTTTTTATGGTGCATCCTTGGCTACACCCAAGCCCACGAAATTTCGTTCAGTCAAATTAAGCTCGAGCAACAAGCCCAAGAAAGCCAAGTGCAGTTTAATTTACCAGTCAAAGATTTAGCGCGGCAACTCGAGCGGGTCAGTGTTGCCCAACTCTTAAACCTCAAGGATTTAGCGCAACTCGAGCCACAAATTTCAAAGCTGATTCAGTCAAGGCTGGTTTTTACACTGGCTGACCAGAGACTTATTTTTTCTGGGCTAAAACTCGAGCCATTGCCCAGCCGTCAAGAAGTACGTGCCAGTTGGAAACTGACTGGACTTGGTTTTGATTCAAGTTTTTTAGTGCAAAGCCAAATTTTCCCCGATAATCCTTTGCATAAAACCTTTTTAGATGTTTACAAAAACGACCAACTCGAGCAGCAGTTGATTTTTGACGCTCAAAAAACTGAACATCAAATCACCAAAGCCGAGCAACCGATTTGGAATGTGCTTTGGACATTTTTGCTCGAGGGTATCCGCCATATTTATATTGGACCAGACCATATTCTTTTTATTGTCAGCCTGATGCTGCTTGGTGGGAATTTACTGCAACTCTTAAAAATTGTTTCGGCGTTTACATTGGCGCACAGCGTCACCTTGGCATTGGCAACGCTTGGCATTTTGAATTTACCAGCCAGTCTTGTCGAGCCGATTATTGCTGCCAGCATTGTTTTTGTCGGGGTACATAGTTTAGCCAGCAAAAACAAAACCGATTTGCGGATTTTATTTGCTTTTGGTTTTGGGCTGATTCATGGTTTTGGCTTTGCCAGTGTGCTGTCCGAACTCGAGTTACCGCAAAAAGCCTTAGCTTGGGCTTTATTGGCGTTTAATCTTGGCGTAGAAATGGGACAGATGTGCATTGTTTTGCTGGTTGCACCTTTGTTGGCACTGTTGCGTCGGCGTTCGCTGCACAATGCCGTCTTGGTGGTGCGCTTGGCTTCGGTGGGCGTGATTGCCATGGGTACATACTGGTTTATCGAACGAGTGACCGCTTAAAATGCGGCTACTGCTGATTGAAGATGACCAAGAATTGGCGACGCTGCTGCTTGAAGGACTGTCCAAAGATGGTTTTATGGTCGAACACACCGCCAATGCCACCCAAGGTTTTGCCCTTGGCAGCCTCGAGACCTTTGCTGTGATTGTCTTAGATGCCACGCTGCCCGAAGGGCTGGATGCCGGTTTTTTACTTGCCCAGCGCTTGCGCCAAGCGGGTTTAGACACCCCAATTTTATTTTTGACGGCTCGAGCCGATATGACTTCTAAATTGCGTGGCTTAGAGTTGGGTGGCGATGATTACCTAGCCAAGCCTTTTGATTTCCGCGAATTACGGGCTCGCTTGCGTTCCTTGGTGCGCCGTTCGGGTGGGCGTTCGAGCAACTTCTTAAAATTGCCGTTTGATTTTGCAATCAATCTCGAGACCAGACAAGTACTTTTGGGGCAGCAACCGATTCATCTGACCCCAAGGGAATATGGACTGCTCGAGTATTTAGCACTAAACACGGGCAGAATTTTTAGCCGCGACGATTTAATCGAACGCATTTGGTCTGGGGACTCGAGCGTCACTTCTAAAATTGTGGATGTTTATATCTCGAGTCTGCGCCGAAAACTGCATAATAATATCGTGGAAACGGTGCGTGGACGTGGCTACCGCTTGGGGGCAGAATGAGTCTGCGCTGGCGTTGAACCCTACTTTATACCGCCCTGATTGTGGTGATTGGTTTGGTGATTGGCACGGCGGTATTCTTGACAGTGCAGGCTGGTTTGTACCAAGTGCTTGACCGTTGGTTGTGGCAAGCCGCCCAAGATTTTGCTCGCCCATACAAATCTAAAAACGACGATAAGCCGCTTCCATCCAGAGGTCAAAATGGCAAAGCCGCCGACGAGGCTTTTTTTACGGTTTTTACCAAGGCTTCTGCTGCCAGTCAATATCTGGACTCGAGTCCAGTGATACCCGTTTTTGACCAAGGTATCCGCACCATTGCTGGCTATCGAGTCGCCATGCTCCAAGCCAACAACGGCTACTGGGTGCAAGCGGCTCGGCTCGAGACCGATACTCAAAACACGCTCGGGTCGGTGCAGCGCTTATTGCTTTGGGGAATTCCGATTTTAACTTTGGTCGGTTTGGGGTCTGGTTATGTGCTGGTTGGACGCGCTTTTAGACCGATAGATGCCGTCTCGGCAATGGCAAAACGAATTGCGCTTTCTGGGGAAGCCAAAGAACGTGTACCCGTGCCACGCGGACAAGATGAAATGGTGCGCTTGACTTCGACCGTCAATGCAATGCTCGAGCGTTTAGAACTGAGTTTGCAGCACGAACGAGCTTTTGCCTTGGCAGCCGCCCACGAGTTACGCACCCCTTTAACCAAGCTGCTGGCGCGAATTGAATTAACTTTAGAACAGCCACGCAGCCAAATCGAATACCAAAAAGCCCTGACCACACTCGAGAAATCGGCAAGCGCGATGAAGCGTTTGGTGCTGCACTTGCTGTCTTTTGCCGAGCGCCAAGCGGCTCAAAAAAGTCCGCTTGACTTAGCCGACCTTGCTTTAGAAATCTGTGAAGCGGCTTCTGAAACCTTACAAGAAAAAAAGCAGCACCTCGAGTTGGATTTATCCAGCGCTCCAATGCTTGGCGACCCTGAAGCCCTGCGTCTAGCGATTGGCAATGTCCTTAAAAACGCGATGCTTCATACCCCAATTGGCTCGAGGATTTGGGTTGGTACAGGGCAAACACCAGACTGTACTTGGCTCGAGGTTGCCGATGATGGCTTGGGAATACAAGAAACCGAACTCGAGCGTCTGCGCCGCCCATTTCAGCGTGGGCTGGGGTTACAAAATATCGAGGGTTCGGGTTTGGGCTTGGCATTGGTGGACAGCATTGTTAAGCAACATTCTGGCAGCCTCGAGCCAACTCGAGCCGAGCAAGGCGGCTTATTGGTGCGGCTTATTTTTAATAAAAAACCGATACCCGAATCTATTATTTGATGCTAGAATAAACCATGAACACCGTTAAGCCAGAGCAGTTTCGTGGTGTAGCGCGTACTTTACGCGCCCATTATGGCTTGCGCTACCTGATGCTGGTGCTGCTCGAGACCAAAAAGCAGGGTTTACTCGAGTGCTTATTGGTGCTGAACGGCGAAGTCAATACGGTGCGCGAAATTCTGCGGGTCGAACCAGTTGCACGGCTGCACTCGAGTCTTCAAGTCGAACTGGCAATTTTCCCAATTTCAAAAAAAGACTGGGACGATGCACTTGAACCCGAAATTTGGGAAGCCCATTGGACTGGCACACAACTCTAAATCATGTATACTGCGCCCATGAAGTTTTTAGCGTTGTGTTGTTGCCCTCGAGTTCGAGTGGCGTAGTTGTGGTTTGAATCGCGTCCGCTCGAGTGTTTGTTCTCGAGCGTTTTTTATTTGGGAATTCCCAAAAAGAGGTCTTATGATTACTGTTTTTAATACGTTAAGCCGCAGCAAAGAAGTTTTTGTGCCAAGTAGCCCAACCCATATTGGAATGTACCTTTGCGGTCCAACCGTCTATTCCGAGTCGCACCTTGGGCATGGGCGTACTGGGGTTTCGTTTGATGTCATTCGGCGCTGGTTTACTTACCGTGGCTTTGCGGTGCGTTTTGTCTCTAACGTCACCGATGTCGGGCATATCACTTCCGAAACCGACGATGACGGCGTAGACCGAATCGGGCAACGCGCTAAACTCGAGCGCGTTGAGCCAATGGAAATTGCCGACAAATATATGTGGGGTTATTTTCAAGATCTTGAGGCATTGGGGGTGCAAAAACCAAGCATCACCCCAAGGGCAACGGGTCATATTTTGGAGCAAATCGAAATGGTGCAGCGCTTAATCGAGAACGGTCATGCTTATGAGCAGGATGGCAGTGTCTACTTTCGGGTGCGAAGTTTTGCCAAGTACGGACAACTGAGCGGTAAAAAAATAGATGACCTCGAGCATGGCACACGCGAAGGCGTGCGCGAGGACAAAGAAGACCCGCTCGATTTTGCCTTGTGGAAATTTGCCGAACCCGAACACATCATGCGCTGGAATTCGCCGTGGGGCGAAGGCTTTCCCGGTTGGCACATCGAATGCTCGGCAATGGCACTCAAATACCTTGGACAAGGCTTTGATATTCACGCTGGCGGTCTAGATTTACAATTCCCACACCACGAAGCCGAAATTGCCCAAGCCGAAGGGGCTGGCTACACCTTTGCCAAGTATTGGCTGCATGGCAATATGCTAACCATTGGCGGTGAAAAAATGAGCAAGTCCAAAGGCAACTTTATCACCCTTGCTGATTTTTACGCCACCAAAGCTGAACCGATGGTGCTGCGCCTTGCCTATATCCAAAGTCATTACCGCAGCATTGCCGAAATTGGTGATGAAACGATCGAAGGCGCAAAAACAGCTTTATCAAAACTGCGCGAAGTCAAACGCGAACTCGAGCGGCGTATCCCCGAAGCAGTGGCTGGCACTACTTTACTGCTCGAGAATGCCCTACAAAAAGCCACCACCGAATTTGAAGCTGCGCTGGACGATGATTTCAACACCCCCAAAGGTTTAGCGGCGGTGTTTGACCTGACGAGGGAGGTCAACACAGCACTGACCTCTGGCGCTGGAAAAACCAGCCTCGAGAATGCTCTGAATTTCTATAACACCTTTGTCGGTGGTGTGCTTGGTTTGTACCACACGGCTCAGAACTCGGCTCGAGATGATGCCCAGTTGCTCGAGGGCTTAATGCAGATTGCGATTGAAGCCCGTGGGGTTTACCGTCAAAACCGCGATTTTAGCCGCTCGGATGGCTTGCGCGACCGCCTCAAAAGCCTAGGCGTAACGCTCGAGGATACGGCGGTTGGCACACGCTGGAAACTCGAGACATGATTCAAGAAATTGCAGCCCAAATGGTTCAAATACAGGCAGGTAAGATCATCTTGAAGAACGAAAGAAGCCACTTTCGTTGGATCGTACCAGTGCAGCCGTTTGCCATAAGTCAATTCGTCGTCACCCAAGAGCAGTACCAACTTTTTGCTCGAGATTTGGTTATCCAAGAACAGGACAGTAAAAAGCCAGTTGTGGATGTTTCATGGCTTTCGGCAATTGCTTTTTGCGATTTTCTATCCGAAAAGGCTGGTTTAACAAGATGTTATTCATGGGATTCGACTGGTCTAGTTTTATGCGACTGGACAGCCAATGGATACCGTTTACCCTCAGAAGCTGAATGGGAATTTGCTTGTAGGGCTGGCAGCACCGAGGTCAGGTACGGTGAGTTAAATGAGATTGGTTGGTATGAAGAAAACGCCGAAGCACAATTGCATCCAGTAGGCGCAAAAAAACCAAATGCGTTAGGGCTTTACGATACGATTGGCAACGTCTGGGAATGGTGCTGGGATGTTTTCGATGCCAAGGTTTACGGCGATTATCGGGTTTTTCGAGGCGGTGGTTGGAGCGACCCTGCCCGCAGTTGCCGAGCTTCATGCCGCCGCAAAAGCCATCCAACTTTTTGTGTGGATGACCTTGGGTTTAGGTTAGCACAAACGATTTAACTCGAGACTTGGCATAAACTCGAGCAATTCTGGAATCATGATTTGAATTTTCTGACCAAGCAGTTCTAGGGTGCTGGCTTCGGTACAAAGTCCAGGAATGTCGGTACGCTCAGCAACCCAAACTTGGGCTTCTTCATCCCAGAAAGCATTGATGACAAAATTATTCATGGACTCGAGCATAGCATTGATTCAGATTTAGGGTATCTCAATTTCAACCAGCTTTGGAAAGCCCACTGCCAATGCCGAAGCCTCGAGTTCGCCACCGACATCATAAAAACGTACTGCGCCATTCAAATCGCAAGTCCAGACCTCGAGTGCGCCGCGTTCAAAGTACAATTTTCGTTTGCTCGAGATTTCACGCAGACTGTTGCTTGGCGATATAATTTCGACGCAGAGTTCTGGCGCTTGGGTCAAGTCGAGTTCGTCGCGGTGTAGCTTAAAAAATCCATAACTTGACCAAGCGACATCGGGTACTTTTACGCCTTTGCGCGTCCAAATAGCAGTTTCGGTACTGACAATCCCTTGTGGAAGATATTGTTCAATGATTCGGCACATCCGAGTTTGATAGATTCCATGTAGATACTTGGTTGGACTGATAACCACCTGCCCGTATTCATTGGTTTCAATTTTGAAGGGTAATTGACTTAAATCCTTGTGATTCACAATTTCTTGCCATGTCATTGCGCCACCTCTTGAAAGTCATTGTAGCAAAACCATAGACTCGAGCCATGAAGCACCCCAAGATTCTTTCTGGTTCGGCTGCAAAATTGGCATTGACCCGTTCATTTGGTCAGCCCCAAGTGACAAGCGCCATGCTCGAGCGCAACCGAGTTTTGTTTGGGCAACCGCTGACTCCAGACCAAGCCGTGACAAAAATTCTCGAGGACATTCAAAAACATGGTGATGAGGCGGTTTTCGAGTATGCCACAAAACTGGATGGAATCCCGCAAGATGGTATCCAAGTGCCAAGGTCAGCTTGGCTCGAGGCTCGAGAAAACCTAGACCCAGACTTACTCCAAGCCATTCGTCAGGCGGTAACTCGAGTCAGAGATTTTCATTTGCGCCAGCCAACCCATGGCTTTCTCGAGCATACCGAATCTGGAGCGCTGGGGCAGTTGGTGCGTCCGCTCGAGCGAGTTGGCTTATACGCCCCGGCTGGGGCAAATCCACTGGCTTCAAGCGTGATTCACACCGCCGTGGTAGCGGGTGTGGCGGGTGTACCAGAAATTATCTTGTGTACTCCACCCAATAAAGCTGGTTTTGTAGACCCAACAACCTTGGTGGCGGCGCTCGAGAGTGGCGTGACCAAGGTTTTTGCGCTGGGTGGCGCGGTGGCGGTTGGGGCAATGGCATTTGGTACTACAACTGTGCCTCGAGTAGATAAAATTGGCGGTCCTGGCAACATTTATACTGTCCTAGCAATGCGACAGGTCTATGGGCAAGTTGGGATTATTTCGCTGCCCGGTCCAACTGAAACACTGGTGCTGGCAGACGACACCGCTAATCCTGTTCATGTTGCCGCCGATTTACTGGCACAAGCCGAACACGTGGAGGCTGAGCCAGTGCTGATTGCCTTATCTAAGCACATTCTCAAAGCAACTTTGTTAGAACTCGAGCAACAACTGGCGAGCCTACCCGAGCCAAACCAGACTTGGGCACGGAACGCTTGGCAACAGCGCGGCAAAATTATTCTCGAGTCAAATTTAGAGACTGCCCTCGAGTTGGCGAATCATTATGCTCCCGAGCATTTGTGCTTACTGATTAAAAACCCGTGGGATGCTTTAGGGTTTGTCAAACACGCTGGCGGGGTTTTTATTGGCGAGTACAGCATGGAAGCCCTTGGCGATTATTTGGCAGGACCTAGCCATGTGATGCCAACCATGGGTACAGCCCGGTTTAGTAGTCCCGTCAATGTGCGCGATTTCCAAAAGATTATCAGTGTCGTGGCAGTCAATCGCCAGACCTTAGCGGCAACTGCCAAAGATGCAGCACGCTTGGCTCGAGCCGAGGGTTTAGAAGCCCACGCCCGAGCCATTGAATCGCGCAGTCCATAAAACGTGGCAAAGGTATGAATTGTCAGTTTAAGGCTACATTTGAGCCAAATCGCTCACGGTTTTAGACATCGGCGTAGAATACAACCAATGTGGCGTTGGCTTTTGGTCATAACAGCTTTGGTAATCTACTTGGTTTTTCGTCCGAGTAGCGCTCCATGGCTAATTTGGATTGCTTTTTTGGCTGGTTTATTCTGGTTTTTATACCGCTCAGCCCCAAAAATTCGAGTCCAGCGCCACCTCGAGACCCCCCAAACATTTACCAAAGAAGCTGTGGCGGTGCGCCTAGAGGTGCAAAGCTCGAGTTGGCTACCGGTGCTTTTTAGCCTCTCGGAAAACGTACCTCTGACCCTGATTCCAGACCGACAAGTGGCGCTAAGTGGTTTA
The DNA here is from genome assembly GCA_043778225.1 of Deinococcales bacterium. Lineage (GTDB taxonomy): Bacteria > Deinococcota > Deinococci > Deinococcales > JAAFIG01 > JAAFIG01. Next base: position 33,232 of record JAYWGM010000101.1, read on the forward strand.
TTTTGGGGAAACAGCAAACACATTCTCGAGTATCGGGTCTTGCCCAATATGCGTGGTGAATTTGTTTTTTCAGCGCTCAGTCTCGATTGGAGCGACCCACTTGGCTTATTTTTAAGGTACAGCAAAATCCATGCCGATACCACAACCCTATTGGTCTATCCGGGACTGCATCCGCTTGAATTACCCGATTTACGGCGTCCACTTTTAGCCGATGGTCCAAAAGCCAAGTTTTTTGGTCTCGAGGATGCGCTCTCCTTGCGTGGGGTGCGTGATTATGTGGCGGGTGACGAATTGCGCCGTATTCATTGGAAACAAACCGCCCGCTTTGGCACAGACAACGGGCGTTATCAGCGCCTTGTGGTGCGCGAGTACGAACGGGTGGCTGCCACTGGGGTTCATGTTCACCTCGATGTGTCGAGTCGTGGAAGAATTGGCGAGATTTTCTTAGAAAGTGCCACCCGTTTGGCTGCCAGTTTACTCAAAAGCGCCAACCAACAAAACTTGCGGGTCAGTGTCTCGAGCGCCTTAGCCAACACCGAAAGCGGCTCGAGTTTTCAGGCTTTAGAATGGGCTTTTGCTTTTTTAGCAAGGCTTAAACTTGAGCCAGATGCACCACTGACCGTACCATTACCCGAAGCAGGGGCAAACCTCATTTTAATCACCGAACGCGCCCCAAGCGATTTGATCACTGGAGCAATTCATGCCCGAGCTAGAGCCGCCCGAGTGACCGTGATTGCTCTGCCAGAAGGCTTTTATCTCGAGCCGGGCGAGTCGGGTAGGGCTGTACACCATGCGCCACCCGACGAAATCCGCGAACTCAACCGCAAAGCGGGGGTTCTCGAGGAGGCTGGCGTACAGGTTGTGGTCTTGCGCGGCGACGAAAGCATCCTAAAACTTGTCTCTTAGGGTAGTCTAAGACCATGAATGGTAAAACAGTCGTGGTTACGGGTGCAAGCAATGGTATTGGGGCAGTTACCGCCCTCGAATTGGCACGGATGGGCGCTCGAGTGCTGCTTGTGGTTCGCAACGAAAGCAAGGGAAAGGCGGTACTCGAGCAGATTAAAACCCAAACAGGGCAAAGCGCCGAGCTATTTTTAGCCGATTTATCACTTATCAAAGAAACCCGCCGTGTCTCCGAAGAAATCAGCCGCGCTGCCCCAAGCATAGATGTGTTGGTTAATAACGCTGGTGGTATTTTTACCGAACGGCTCGAGACCAAAGAGGGCTTAGAGATGACTTTTGCGCTCAATCATATGGCATATTTTGCCCTAACCACGCTCTTACTACCAAACCTGAAAGCGGCTGGTAACGCCCGCGTGGTCAGTGTCTCGAGCAACGCCCACACGATGGCGCGAATCCGTTGGGACGACCTCCAAGCCAAACAAAAATTTAATGGCACAACTGCCTATGGCAATTCTAAACTGATGAATTTACTCTTTAGCAACGAACTCTCGCGGCAACTTGAGGGGACTGGCATGACCAGCAACGCGCTTCATCCGGGTGTGGTCTCGACCGGTTTTGCTCAGAACGCGACTGGCGCTTGGAAATGGTTTTTTAGCCTTGCCAAACCATTTTTAATCACCCCAGAAAAAGGCGCAGAGACCAGTATTTACTTAGCCTCGAGCCTCGAAATCGAAAGTGCCACCGCGATGTACTGGGATAAAAAACGCCCTGTTCAACCCAGCGCCGCCGCACTCGACCAGACCAGTCAAAAGCACCTTTGGCTCGAGTCAGAAAAAATCATGGCAAGCCTGTAAATTTGTGATATGAAAATTTTGCACACGACAACCCAGACGTGTATTTTGACTGATTAACCGACTAAGCGACCCTGCCCGTGAGCGACCACGCCCGTCAGCGACCCAGCCCGTAAGGTGCATCTTTAGGGTCAAGACAGGTGCGCGTTTGTGGTCAAGAGAGGTGCGTGTTCAGGGTCAAGATGGTCAAATAAGAGTGATTAAGTTAATTCGGTATAAGGTGGTCAGTAAAACAAGCCCCGCTCCTCCCAGTAACCTCATCGCTTGAGAGAACCGCTTTACTCGTCGCTTGAGAGAGCCGCTTTACTCGTCGCTCGAGAGAACCGCCAAGAAGGCTTCTTGCGGCACTTCGACTGTACCGATTGACTTCATGCGTTTGCGTCCTTTTTTCTGCTTATTTAAGAGTTTCTTTTTACGGCTAATATCGCCACCGTAACATTTTGCCAGCACATCCTTGCGGTAGGCTTTGACAGTTGAACGGGCAATGATTTTTGCGCCAATCGCCGCCTGAATTGGAATCGGAAACATTTGCCGCGGAATCACTTCTGCCATTTTTTCAACGATTTTTCTGCCCATAAATTCGCTCTTATCGCGGTGGCAAATAATCGCTAAGGCATCCACAATTTCGTTGTTGACCAAAATGCCAACTTTGACCAAATCGTTTTCTTGATAGCCAATCTGTTCGTAATCCATGCTGGCATAACCTCGCGACAGGCTCTTCAAGCGGTCGTGAAAATCGTACAGCACTTCGCCAAACGGCACTTCATAGCGCAGTTCTACGCGCTTACCGACATAGACCAAATCTTTCATGTTGCCGCGCTTTTCGACCAACAACTGCATAGCACTGCCAACGTACTCTTCGGGCAGAATAACCGATAGCTTAATGTATGGCTCTTCGATTCTTTCGATGCGGTCGGCAGTTGGCAAATGGGCTGGGTTCTGCATTTCAAAAATTGTGCCATCGGTTTTGGTGACACGGTAAATCACACTTGGCGCGGTGGCAATTAAATCCAAGTCAAATTCGCGCTCGAGCCTTTCTTGCACCACTTCGGCATGAAGTAAACCCAAGAATCCACAGCGAAAACCAAAGCCCAGCGCCTCGGAGGTTTCGGGTTCAAAATGCAGCGCCGCATCGTTGAGTTGTAGTTTCTCGAGCGCGTCGCGCATTCGTGGGTAATCAGCCGTCTCGGTTGGGTACAAACCACTAAAAACCACAGGCTGGGATGGCTTAAAGCCCGGAAAAGGCGAGGCTGTGACTCGAGTTGCGCCAGTCACGGTATCGCCAACTTGGGCATCGTGGATGTCTTTGATGCTGGCGGTAAACCAGCCAACCTCGCCAGCGCTCAACGAACCAATTTTCTCGAGTGCGGGGCGAAAAACCCCGACTTCATCCACGATACATTCTTTTTCGGTGTTCCAGAATTTCACACGGTCGCCGGGCGTGATGCTGCCCTCGAGAACCCGAATAAACGGAATCACGCCCTGATAACTGGTGTAGACACTATCAAAAACCAAGGCTTTAAGCGGTGCGGCAGGGTCGCCAGATGGGGCTGGAATCCGCGCCACAATTGCCTCGAGAATTTCAACCACACCCTCGCCCGTTTTACCACTGGCAAAGAGCGCATTTTCGGCTGGAATACCAATCACTTGCTCGAGTTCCATTGCCGCTTCAACTGGCATGGCGCTGGGTAAATCAATTTTATTGACGACTGGCACAATTAAAAGGTCGCTCTCGACCGCCAAATAGGCGTTGACAATCGTTTGTGCCTCGACTCCTTGGCTGGCATCCACCAAAAGCAGCACGCCTTCGCAGGCAGCCAAACTGCGCGAGACTTCGTAGTTAAAATCGACATGACCGGGGGTGTCGATCAGGTGAAAAATATAGCTCTGCCCGTCTTTTGCGACATAATCTAAACGCACTGGGGTTGCCTTAATCGTGATGCCACGCTCACGCTCGAGGTCGAGGGTATCGAGGGTTTGTTCGCGGCGGTCTCGGTCGGTCATTGCCCCACAGACATCAAGAATCCTGTCCGCAAGGGTACTCTTCCCATGGTCTACATGGGCAATAATAGAAAAATTACGGATGTTGCTCACAATGCTTTTGAGTCTAGCAAACTAAGATGGGGTGGAATGTCTTTAGACACCAAAAAGCAGGACAGACACGAGGGTCTGTCCCTAGAGTAAGGGGCGACCCAGCCTGACAGGTGTATCTTTGGGGTCAAGAACTGTGTTCGCCTGTGACAAACGACGACTTTATAAACACGCTCTGAGAATTTTGCTACAAAACTGGTAGCGATTCGCCAATTGTCGGTTTCGGGCGATTGGTATGGTCATGGGCTATTCCTAAATTACTTGCTCGAGTCAATCTCGGGGTGCAAAACTTGCACCCCGAGACGAACAAAGATTAGGGTTTGAATTTAGCCACAACTGTAAATGGCGCATTAAGTGTATTGTTCCCAAAGCCAGTGCCAAATGCCATGGCACTGCTGTCTGGTAAACCAACCACACCTGTAAAAACCGAATCAAAGCTGAGGCTGTTACTTAGGTTGGTATACCCGAGCAGCATTTTGCCACCGACCCCAAAGGTAGGGTCTAAGCTACCATCTTGGTTGAGCCGCACAGCCGCAAAGTCGTTGGTGTTGGCTGCGCCGACCATCATGATTTTGTTGTTTGCCAGAACCGTGATGGCTCGAGGAAGGTGCAGGTTTGCATTGAAGCTCACGTCTATGCGTCCGTCGGTGTCAAAACTGAGGTCGAGGCTACCATCGGCTGCCAAACGAACCACACTGTACAATTCGGTGGTGACATCACGAATCAGCAAAAGCAATCTGCCTTGAGCATCCAAAGTTACACGGCTGCGGGCGTTAATTGAACTTAAAATCAGCCCTGCATTGCTGATTGGTCGGCTTTGATAGCTTGCATCCACCGTGCCATCTTGCAGGATACGAGTGATATTGATCGCTGGGGTTACACCAGGATTTGAATCTTTAATGACAATAAAGCGCCCTAACGAATCGGTTAAAGCAATGGCTGAGTCTGTGGAAAGCACACCCGGAATCGTAATTGCTTTGCGTCCATCACCATCAAAGTCTGGGTCTAAGTTGCCACCGGGGGTTAAGCGAATCAATTCGTTTTGGGTGATAAACAAGAAGCGACCCAATTCAACTTGGGCAAAGGTTAAGACATCGCCCACGCCTGCACCAATCACACCACTGCTCAGTTGGGTTGCACCATTTGTACCAAAACTCGAGTCCAAAGTACCATTTGGGTTCAAACGGATAATTTGCCGATTGTCGTGAACAAAGATTTTATTGTCGGCTTGGAGTACAAATTGGCTTGGACTCACAAACCCTAGTGCCGTGGGAGGATTAAAAGTGCTGTCGAGCGTCCCATCGGCGTTAAGGCGTGCGATGCCAAAAGTGCCAGCCGTGACCAGTATTTTGCCATCTGGTTGCCTTAGATTAAAACGACCATTGATGTTCGGGGTGGTCTTAAAACCAGCCAATGGCAGATTGGTGAAACTCGAGTCCAAGGCGCTGTCACCAAGGTTGGTGGCTTTAGGTTGTTCAAAACGACTCAGCACGCTGGTTTCAACCAGAAGGGTTTGTACAATTCCACCGCCAGTGCCTTTAATCGTAAAGTTTTGTGCGCCAGAAGGGGTATTCAAACCCGCAGTCATAAACATATTGGTATTTGTACCGTTTTCGACCCGCATATCTTGTGGTACGCCCTGAGCGCTAATCACCACAGCAGCCGTAAAACCAGCTTTGCGTTCGACATTGACTGTAAAATTACTGCGAACTTCTTGTAAAATTGGCGTTTCTATGGCAGTGGTACTGAGCCTAAAGCCCAAGGTGCTGGCTGGCAGAACTGTTAATTGCACCACGGTGCTTCTGGAAATTCCGTTTGCCACACCGACCATTCTCATGGCATAGACTCCGGGCAGGGTGTTATTGGCAAGGCTTAATGTGACCAGCGAAGTATTCTGATTGGGCGGATTGACTGTCGGCACAGGGTTCTTATTAAAAACAGCACTGACTCCAAGCGGTAAATTCTCGAGCGTTAATTGGACATTGCCACTAAAGGCTGGGTCTATTTCTTTGACGTTAATGCCAAATTTGGCGGTAAAACCGGGTTCGGCACTGAACACATTGGGGGTTGCAGTCAGGGTGTAGACCAAACCTGTGAGGGCTGGAACAACGACGTTGATATTGGTACTGACGGTGATGGCTGCGGCTTGGGCTTTAAGGTTTTTTCCGGATATGCCATCAATCGCAACACCAAGCACTTTTAAGGTGTATGTACCGGGGGCAACATTTTTACCAACTTTAAGGCGCACACCACAGTCGCCGTTGCTCGAGTCGCGGGTCCATTCTTGGGTAAAACCAGTCGGTAAGTTCTCGAAAGTCATCTGTACAAGGTCAGTAAAGCCAGCCTCTCGCTCGAGCGCCACAAAACTGGTGGCTTCGCCGCCGACTGGAATCTCGAGGCTGATTTCGGCGGGTTTGAGCTTAAAGGTGGCGGCTGGTGGCGGAATGGGTGTAGGGATGTTGCAAGCCACAATCAAGAGTCCAAAGGCAAGCAAGCCACTGATTTGATGTCCTAATTTCATGATTTTCTCCTTAAAAAACGCGAGGGCTAAAGAACGAACTGCCAAATTTTTTACAAAACCTCCTGTCGAAACCAAAGGCGAAATGGACTGTGGGATTGCCGAACAAGCCACTCGGCAATCAACTGCCAAGCAACAAGTTCGGCACGTGGCTCGAGACCAGACCGAGGTATAACTCGAGCGATGCGCTCGAATTTGACAGCCGTCCGTAGTCTCGAGGTACGAGAAGGACTTATCTGAGGCTGCACTGGTTTGACCGATTCGAGTACCATGCCAATAGCATCTGGTAATCAGACTAACGGCTGACTAACGGCTGGTTATGGCTCGAGTTTCAAGTGGGCTTAACTGCACCCCGACCTCATGAAAACGCACTTGGGCTTGGCTATATAACTGTTCTGCCCCAAGCGCATCCCCAGAGGCTAACAAGGCATCTCTGGCTAACATCACGGCATCGAGTTCATACGGTTCTGCCTCGAGCCAAATCAGGGCTAATCGCGCGGCTTCATCAGGATTTTTGATGATTGCATTTTCGATATAGGCAGTCAAAGCCTGATAAATTCGGTTGCGTGCCATCGAATCCTGCCCACCAGCGAAATCTGCCAGCCATGCACCACGCCACAAAGTAGAATCGGCGGTCTGTAAAAAAGTTTCGGCATCGGTACGAACCTCATCCCCAAGTGCATAACCCGTGCTGGTACGCACAATCACATTCTGCCCAAGATGGCTGCGTAAACGATAAATCAGTTGTTGTAAGGCAGCAATGGCGGCGCTTTCCTCAAAATTTAGATAGAGTAAATCCAGTAACTCGAGTTGACTGATTTCGCCTTGTCCGCGCAAGCGCAATTCGGACAGTAAAGCCAACAATTCACGTCCCTTGGCAGCTTTATAATTTATGGGTAAGCCGTCGCGTTCAAATTGTAACGAACCGAGATTGGCAATTCTAAAACTGGTTTGCAGAGGTGCTTTTTGTCGCTGCTCGAGGTCTGGCATAAAGCGGTACAGCACAAACAATAAACCACCCAGTTCTTGGGTTTTTAAGCGCTGCTCGAGGTCAAGGGCTAACGTGCGGTCTTGGGTCATACGAACCAACTCAAGTTCGATGAAATCTTTTTCTTCTGTAAACTGCGGCGCGTTCTGAGCTTCTGATAAGGCTTTTACAGCCGCATCTCGAGAATTCTGTCGCTCGAGAATAAAGGCTTGTTGCCACGGCGTAAAACCCGTCTCGAGTTGAATTTCTTGGGCATACTTTTTGGCTATCTCGAGATGACCAAACCGCGCCTCGAGTTCAATAAGTTTTAACTTTGCTTCTTTATAAATATCGGAAGTAGCAGCAGTTATTCGTAAAATTTCACGGGCATATTTTATGGCGAGTAGCTCATCCAAAGCGGCTGCCCGTTGGCTGTAGAGCATCATCAGGTGGGCGTAAAGCATTGGCGCAAAAACAGCTTGAGTGACCCGTACAGTTTGTAAATACTCAAGGAAATACCGTTCGGCTAATTCAAACTGACCTAGCCAACGCAAAGCTGCGGCTAAGTTAAGTTCGGCTGCCATGCTTTCACCGAGGTTATATTCAAGCGTTAATTTGATACTCTTTTGAGCAGCCACAACAGCCTCTTGGTATTGCTTTGTCCAAAGGTAGCAACTGCTTAAATTCGCCTGCAAGGTTGCAAATTGTCTTAATTCGTTGATGTCAGCTTTTGCGATTTTCACTTGTGGCTCGAGCAAAGCAATACCGCTTTTTATAGCCATAACCGCTTTTGGATACTGCCGCTCGGTTTTAAGTAGATTTGCCATAGAGTTTAAGATAACCGCTTGTGCCATGAACGAAAGAGAGGGTAAGGCTTTGGCGACTTCAAGCCAATACCAACTTCTTTTGGTATTCCCTAGGTTGGCATAGGCTTCTGCAACGGTTCTGTACAGGTTAAAACTGGCACTGGCATGAATTTCAGGATGGTTTTCCCAAAGCTGGGTAAGATATTGAAAGCCCACGCTATCTTTTTTGGCAAACCAGACAAGAATTTCTTGGTAGATTTTCTGGCAATTTTGCTCGGCTGTTAAGTGATTTGGCAATAAAGTTAAGGTGCGTTTTCCGTCCTCAAACAATCCAAAAGCCGCTAACCAATTGGCTTTTTTGAGCAAAACTGGTACTTCTAGTAAAGGGGCTTCTATTGCCACATCTAAGAGTTGAAGTGCCGCTTTTGGGTCATGATTGACCAAAACCAAAGCCAATTCAAACGCCATTTTCGGACGTTCGGGACTATTTATGAACTCGAGTAATTGTACTTTTAAGGACAATGCCTGAGGCACTTCTTTGTTCTGCTCGAGTTCAGCAATGGCTTTTTCAAGCAGTGCCTTGGCGTGTAGCGGTTCGAGTTTGGCGAACTCGAGCAATGCCGCCGCCATGACTGGAGGCGCAACTGGCAATAATTTTCGGGCTGCCAACTGCAAAAGCTGTTTTTGGGTGTGTCGAAAAACTTCCGAGAATAACGGGTGGGCAATGCTAAACTGCGAATCCAAAACCCCATGATTTTGCAAGGTCAGCCGCGCCGCTTCAAAAGGCTGATTTGGTAATTGACTGGCGGGTTGCCATAACTCGAACGAATCGGCAATTAAAATTCGTAAGCCAAAAACACCAGAAAGTACCGTGTCGGTCACAATTGGTTCTAACATATTCTCAATTAATGCCTCGAGACTGCTCGGCATGGTGAGCGCAGTCGGTTCTCGCCAATGCCAGTCTTTACCATCGCTCCAAACTGAACCTTGACGCATCAAGAGTTTTAGAAACTCGAGTAAAAAGAGCGGATTTCCACTGGCTCGAGGTAAAATCCAATCAAGCGTAGCCTTTGGTAAGGCTGCTCCGAGTTTAGTGGCGAGTAAGGCTTGACTGGCATCGGAACTCAACACCTCGAGCGGTAAAGCCTCGAATTCGGAAGGCGGCAAACCTCGGCTGGTTGCCAAAATCCCCACGCCTCGAGTTGTTTTTATGGCTTTAGCTACGCTATTCCAAAAGATTTGTTGCTCGAGGCTGGCTTCGTGAATATCCTCGAGATGCAGCACAAATGGCGCAAGGCTCACAAGCCATGCCGCCACGGCTTCGGCAGCAGCCGTTAATTTTATTTCGTTGCGCTGCAAACGTTGCAAGGTTGTTTGGACATGACCAGCCACTCGTCCAACTCGAGGTAGACGCAAAAAGAACTGGTCAGAATTGGCGATCGCATGAAGGCTGACACTTTTGATTGGCAAGGCTTTTAGCACCAACTGGGCAGTATGGGTTTTACCAATGCCCGCATGACCAACCAGACAAAGCACCAAACCAAAACGTCGGGAAGCCAGTTTGGAAAATTTTTGCTCGAGCAAAGCAATCATAATTAACTCTACACCGCAATTTTCTTTGGATGTTTTAGGCTGTGTTCAGCTTGACTTCAATTTGAAATGGCAAATTAAAAGCCATGAAGAAGTTTTTTATCGGTTTTTCGGTGGCGGCAGTCTCGAGTCTGACCTTGGCACAAGCCCCACAAGCAGCCAATGCCAAAGGATTAAAACTGACCCTAAAAACATCCGAGCCATTTATTCAAAAAGGTCAGCTAAAGCTCGAGATTATCCAAAAAAGTTTTTTACTCGAGCCAAAAGAATTATCAGCCAACAATAAAATAACTGCCAAGCTGAGCCAAAAACTCGAGTCTATTTTTAAGGGCATTAACCGCGTTGGCAAGGATGCTCGTTTTGAAAACGAAAAAGGTTCTTGGGTCGCCCGTCAGCGCAGCGCTTGGCAAGTCAACCAAGCACAAACTCGAGAAAATATCCTTAAAGCCATTGAATCGGGTGCAGCCACGGCTGAAATTAGCTTGGATGTGACCACCCCAAAACGCAATGTTCGTAATTGGGCAGAGTCTGGAATCACCACACTGTTCGCCAAAGGTAGCTCGAGCTTCAAGGGTTCGCCAAGTTTTCGGGTCAAGAACATTATTGTCGCGGCTTCAAAACTCGATAACGATTATCTCGAGGAAAGCCAAGAACTGGATTTTAACGATTCGATTGGCGCAATCAATAAAGCCACAGGATTTGTCGAAGGGTTTGTGATTGTCGACGGCACGCTCGAAAAAGAGGATGGTGGCGGGATTTGTCAGGTCAGTACGACTTTATTTCGAGCCGCTTACAATGGTGGCTTACCGATAACCGAGCGCCATGAGCATTCGCACCGTGTTTCGTACTACGACCCAGTTGGTTTTGAAGCCACGGTTTATGCACCAAGTAAAAACCTTAAATTTAAGAACGATTCAGGTGGCACATTGCTGATTCAAGCCGAATGGAACGAAAAAGCCCAAACGCTTGGCTTCTTCTTTTTCGGTCGCGCCCCCAACCGTCAGGTGAGTGTTTCTGCGCCAGTCATCAGCGATTTCAAAGCCGCAGCCGCGCCGAGTTTTAGTGCCGACCCCAAGATGCGGCTGGGTGCATCACGCCAAATTGACAGCCCAATGCAGGGCATGACCAGCCTGATTATCCGCACAATTCGCAAAGATGGCAAGGTGAGTAAAGACACCCTAAAAAGTGTCTATCAACCTTGGGGTGCGGTTTATGCTGTCCATCCAAACGATCAAAGGCTGCGCTAATAAAAACCAAATACAGGCTACCTGTGCAATAAGGTTACTCGTGACAGTTCGGACTCGAGATTTGTGGTGGTTTATCGCCAAAAGTTTAGAAGAACAAGGCGAATTTGACATTCCATGTTTGGACATCGTTTTAAGTATCTCCCCGCAATGTTTTAGGTGTTTTTCCTAAAACATTTTGCGACTAGAAGGAGTAAGGACAGCGTATCTACCGCCGAAGTGACAGATTTGCCGTATTTTGAAAAATCTAAAACAAAGGCGGTAGATACTTAACACTCGAGCAAATCTACACAGGCATCGCATTCTAAGTTTTGTCTCATGCCTTACCAGTTAAACTTTAAGCAATGACCAAGCAAATTACGATTCTGCACACCAACGATATTCACGGACGTACCGAGGGGCTGGCTCGAGTGGCAACACTGGTGGAAGAAACTCGAGAGAAAACCAATCATCCTGTGTTGTACTTTGACGCTGGTGACATCGAAGAAACCAATACACGACTCTCGAGTTTAACCAAGGGCGTGGCAATGCACCGTTTACTCAGTGCAGCAGGTTGTAATGCTGCTGCCGTTGGCAATGGCGGGCTACTGCGCTACTCCCAAAGTATTCTCGAGCAGTACGCCAAAACCGCGAGTTACCCGCTTTTTCTTGCTAATCTGGTCATGGCAGATGGCTCGAGTATTGCGGGTGTGCAGCCAAGTGGAATACTCGAGGTGAACGGTGTCAAGCTCGGGATTATTGGACTAACCGACCCGTTTGACGCATACACAAGTTTTTTTGGACTGACTGAACTCGAGATTATTCCGCTCGCCAGGAAACTATCCGATGAATTGCGTTCTCAAGGTGCAGATTTAATTATTGTCCTTTCGCATTTGGGTTGGCAACATGGCGAACCTCATGCCGAGAGATTCAATGACCAGCAACTTGCAAACGCTTTACAAAACGAAATTGATTTGATTATCGGCGCTCATACACATCATCTACTCGAGAACGGGCAACGCATCGGGCGGGTTTGGGTGGCGCAAACAGGCAATTATGCTGAGCATCTGGGACGAATCGAACTCGAGCAAACAAACATGGGTTGGGAAGTCAAATCTTGCAGCACCCAAGCGATTCTCGAGAGTGTAAAACCTGCTGCTATCATTCTCGAGGAAATCGCAAAAATCGAAGCCGAACTCGAGACTTGGTTAGCCGAACCGCTCTGCACCCTCGAGTCTGATTTAACCCACGCTCCAAGTGCCGAATGTGCCGCAGGGAATTTACTCGCCGATGCCCTGCGCGATTACTGGAATGCCGACATTGGCGTTTGCCTTGGCTTAATCGGCTTTAGCAGCCAAATAAAAGCAGGTATTGTGACTCGAGGCGATGTTTTTGAACGTGTGACCAGTGCCGCTAACCCGGGAATCACGACCATGTTTGGCTGGCAAATCCTCGAGATGCTTTCCCTTGGTTTGGACACTGAAGAAGCCGCCGAGAAACCCAAGCATCACCGAGGAGCAATGCGCGGAATGCTGCACCTCTCGAACATGAAACGCAAGAATGAACAATGGTTTGTTGGCAATACAGCTCTGAGTTTTGATCAAATGTACACCGTTGCCAGCAGTGATGCAGAAGTTAATTTCAGCACAAGTTTAGTCCCAAAAGATTGGAAACTCGAGGTTCAGTATCATAGCGACATCATTATGCGTGAAGTTCTCGAGAAATACATGGTCAAGCACAAGCAAATTCAACCTCGAATTAGTCAGGTTGCTTGAATAATGTTTGTTCAACTTTTCGGAAAAGATTATATTTGGTTTCCGACCACCACTTGCTTTAGCCTTGACCGATTTTGCGCTTTCCTAAGTCAAAACAAAGTCGTTTGTGGAATCTCGAGTTGGCTGTCGGTTTTGTCTGGCAGCGCCTCGAGTGCAGCCTTAACCGCCTTAATATCCTGCCAAGTCAGCCATTTGGGTCCACCAACGGTTCGCACCGCATTGCGTAATAAATAAGCTGGGTGAAACATCGGCAGTAAAGGTATCGGGGTACTGAGTTTTTTGAATTCTGTCCACTGTCCACGGGTTTTGGTAATGCCTTGGCTAGTCTCAAGCGCCCATTGGGTTGGTACATTGCCGAGGGTCACTAAAATTTGTGGGCGTATTAACTTAATTTGCTCGAGTAGCCAATGGTCGCAACTGGCAATTTCTTCGGGTTCTGGGTTGCGGTTTTGTGGTGGGCGGCACTTGACCACGTTGGCGATGTAAATATCGGCTCGGTTCATGCCAACCGCCCCGAGAATTTGCTCGAGCAGTTGCCCAGCTTGTCCAACAAATGGTTTGCCGGTACGGTCTTCTTCTTGCCCAGGTCCTTCGCCAATCATCATCAGACGGGCATCGGGGTCTCCCTGCCCAAAAACCACATTTTGGCGGGTGCTGGCAAGTTTACAAGTGGTGCAAGTGCTGCACATTTGCCCAAGTTGCTCGAGGTTCATTGGCTGACCTGCACAATTTCGATGTTCCAAAGTCCGATTTTTTTTGCGGCTCGGATGGCTTTTTTGCCTTGCCCAGCCCGAATTGCGCCCATAAAGTCTGGATTTTGAGAAAGTGCTGTTAAAACCCAAAAATCGCCCCAAACCTCGAGACCCCAAGCACTTTTCATGCTGCGGCTGGCAACTTCCCAGATATTTTGTCCCATGTCCTCGAGTGCCGCAATATAGTGCGTTTGCCCATCGGTGGCTGGGTTGGCTTTGACTTGGCGGCGGTAAGCAGCTTGTTCTTGGCGGTTCATTTGCTCGAGTGTGCCAACTTTACAGTAATGGTTGCTGAGGGCGCTAAAGGTATCGCGGCAACGGGCTGGGCGGGCTTCGTAGGCGGTACACGCCCCGGTGCTTTGGTCTAAAAGTGGGCAATAGCCGATTTTCTCGCGGTGCTGCTGAAAATACTGATTCCAACTGGTGGCGCGGTTGGCATTTTGAATGATTTCTTTGGCGCGTATATCCATGCTTTTTTGTTGCTCGAGCGAGAGTTTTTGGGCGGTCAAGAGGGCTTCGGGCAGGCTGACACGAATTGGAAAATTACAGCAATTCATACAGCCAGCGTGGCAATGAACTTTGCCGCCTTGACGGGTAAAGTCTGTCATCCATGTGCTGGCTTGCTGTCCATACAAGGCATAGGCTCGAGCCACCGCATTGATGATTGGCTGGTCTGGATTGGGCATTGCCTAGTTTATCAGAGCCAGTCTTCATAGCCCAAGCCCAGCAGTTTTATTCCTCATTACGATGCCCAGCACGTGGTACTCATTTTTGCAGTTGTGATAGACAATGCCAAGGTGTGCTACACTGCGCCACAATGACTGGTCTGAGCAAATTAAAAACCATTCGTCCATTGCGGACTTTTGTACCACAGTTGCTTTTAACCTTGGTTTTAGCGGCTGGCTTGGTGCAATTGACCATCTGGACAGGTGCAACTTTGTATCGTCATTTGGATGCTGCCCAAGCCTCAAACCTAGAACTGCAAAAAATCAGTGCCTTAAAACTCGAGCTTAAATTGCTGACCGAGCGTGCTAAACAAGCCCGTGAGGATAAACTCTACCTCGAGCGCTTGGCGCGTAAACAGGGTTTTGTGCGGCGTGGCGAAACCGTGATTGTGCCTCGGGTCAAATGAACCAAGTCGGGGTGCTTGCATTGCTCGAGGTGGTCTCGGGTCTTGAAGTCAGTGTTGGGCAAATCTGCGGCGGGCGGGTGGCAGCTGTCTGGTTAGGCGATTGCCTCGAGCTTGTGTCGTGTACCCTCGAGCCATTTGAATTATCCGATGCGGTTTTGTGTCGGACTCGAGCCTTGCAGTTTGTGGCTGAGATTCAAGCAATTCTTGATTAAACGGGCGTTTGTGTCTGGACAACTTGTGATAAATAGTGCAAGCTATTGGCACTGAGGGCGGATGCCTTCTGCCAAGGCGTTAAACTCTTGGTTAAGCGCCACTCGAGGCTTTAAGGATAAATTATGTTCAAGAAAATAGCTGATTTGGTTGCCACTCGCCCTGTTTGGATACTTGGATTCTGGGCAATTGTGCTGCTGCTTTGTATCTTGCCAGCTTCCTTGACGGGTAAAAATCTGGTTGGCAATGCCAGTGCTTTACCGGGCAGCGAAGCCGAACGGGTCAATCAAATTATCGAAAATGAATTTAAGCTCGAGCGCGTAGATACGACACTGGTTGTGACCGAAAGCACTCCACAAGCCGATAACGCAGCTTTCCTCGAGCAGTACAAGTTGCTGGTGACTAAGCTCGAGGCAATCGAAGGCGTAAACAGCGTCACGCGCTTTGATGCCGACAGCCCCTTAAAACTGACGGGCGAAGTTGGTGGCAAACTGATTCGTGCCACAATTCTCAGCACCCGTCTGACCGAACCCAACCCAGTTCTCGAGGCGATTCGCAAAACTGCACTTGAAGCCAACCTGCCAGAAACCAAGGTTTTTGTAACGGGTGCAAGTGCAATCACCAAAGATTTTCTTGAGAAATCCGAAGAGGACACCAAGAACAGCGAATTGGCAGCCTTACCTTTAATTGCACTGGTTTTGGTTTTTGCCTTTGGCGCACTGGTGGCGGCGGGTATTCCAATTTTGGTCGGCGTGGTTTCGATTACCATCACCATGGCGGCTGTTTACGGTATCACCCAGTTTATTGAAGTCTCGAGTTTTGCCCAAGCAGTTGTTACCATGCTCGGCTTGGGGGCTGGGATAGATTACGCGCTTTTGATGGTCAATCGTTTCCGCGAAGAATTAGCCCACGGACACGCCCCGCGAGTTGCCGCCGCCAACACCACCCGCACCGCCGGACGAGCCGTTGGCTTTAGCGGTTTAACGGTGGCGATTGCCATGGCTGCCCTTTTAATTCCCAACCTGACTTTTGTTCGCAGCATGGGAATAGCGGGTGTACTGGTGGTTTTAATGACGGTGCTGGTCAGCACCACGGCTGTACCAGCCTTGCTGGCTTTAATTGGCGACCGCGTCAACAGTCCACGCAAACTACAATTTAAGCTGACCTCGAGCGGTAAGGGCAGTTTTTTCTGGGCAAATGTCGCCGAAAAGGTCATGCAGCGACCAATTCCTTGGGTGATGGGCGTGGTCGCGTTTCTGCTTTTGGTTGCCAGTCCAGCCCTGAATATGCAGCTTGGTTATACGGGTGCATTTGGGCTCTCTTCGAGCGTTGAATCACGGCGTGGTTTAGAACTGATTCGCCCACTTGAACTCGGTGGCAGTTTAGACCAATTTGAAATCATTCTCGAGACCGATAATTTCCGTGAAGCCCGCAATAAATGGCGTGCTTTGGATGCCGACATTGCCAAATGGGATGAAGTTCGCTTGGTGATTTCACCGTTCCTGACTTCTCGAGCCGATTTTTCGACCGATACTGGTGGCAATAGCTTAGCCGCCCTGACCAACCTGACCGAGCGCAGCATCTCCAAAGACCGCAAATACTTACGCCTTTCGGTGATTCCAAAAGATGCGGTTCGTCCTACCGAAATTCCAGCTTGGCTCGAGAAACTACGCATCGCTGGCAAAAATGCTGGTTTTGACAAAGTGCTGTTGGGTGGCGCTCCAGTTGGCAGCCAAGAATTTACCAATGCGCTGGTCAGCGCCATGCCAATTGCGATTATTGCGGTTTTTATCGCCACCTTTATCCTTTTAGCCATCGCGTTTAGAAGCATTGTGATTCCGATTAAAAGCATCATCATGAATACCCTGACTGTGGCTGCCAGCTATGGCGTGATTACCTTGGTTTTCCAAAATGGTTTCTTGGCGGATTTTTTCAAGATTCCGACCGACATTGGCGCAATAGACTCGAGCCTGCCGTTGGTGATGTTTGCCGTTACTTTTGGGCTGAGCATGGACTACGAAATTTTTCTGCTCTCGAGGGTTCAAGAGGCACACTTGGCTGGCATGAACACCCACGATGCGGTCAAAAGTGCGGTGCAAAGTACGGCTGGCGTGATTACCAGTGCGGCACTGATTATGCTGATTGTCTTTGGTGCGTTTGTCTCTGGCGAGGTGGTTGCCAATAAAACGATTGGGCTTGGCTTGGCGGTGGCGGTCTTTTTAGATGCGACGCTGGTGCGCTTGGTGCTTGTTCCCGCCGTGATGATGCTGGCTGGCGAATGGAACTGGTGGCTGCCTAAGCGCCTTGCTAAGGTCATGCCCAAGCTCAGTCTCGAGCATTAAAAACTGTAGGCAACACCCCTTGTTATACCTGATTGGTTTTCATAATATATGAAGCGGTCAACGGGAGTGCCGTCCTTAGAACACGGCTGAGAAATATCCCCTGAACCTGACGCGGTTAATACCGCCGTAGGGAGCGTGACCAGACACCCGAGGAGACTCGAGGTCTGACGCTTCCTCTTTCGCTCGAAAGGGGATTTTTTATGCAAAAAGCAGTTTGTTTTGGTGTCGTAGCGCTCTTGGCTGGTTTCTCGAGCGCCCAACAAAGAACCGTAACGGTTATCACTCACGATTCATTTAATCTTTCTAAAGAAGTTGTGCAAGCCTTTGAACAAAGAGAAAAGATCAAAATTGCTTTTATCAAAGGTGGCGATGCTGGCGCAATGACCAACCGTTTAGTTTTAACCAAAGAAAGCCCGATTGCCGATGTGGTCTACGGGATTGATAACACTTTATTGGCTCGAGCCTTAAAGGCAGACATCCTCGAGGTTTACCGCCCTCAAGCGGCTGCTTTGCTCGAGAAAAACACGCTGCTGGATTCAAAATGGCGCATCAGCCCAGTGGATTATGGTTATGTTGCGCTGAATTATGATTTGGCGTGGTTTGAAAAAAATAAACTGGCATTGCCAAAAACCCTTGAGGATTTGACCAAACCCGCCTATAAAGGGCTGCTGGTGCTGCAAAACCCTGCCACCTCGAGTCCGGGCTTGGCGTTTTTATTAGGCACAATCAAGCACTTTGGCGAACAGGGCGCATTTAATTTTTGGGCAGCCCTACAAAAAAACGACCTCAAAGTCACCTCGGGCTGGGAAGTCGCGTACTACACCGATTTTAGCCGCAATGGTGGCTCGAGACCAATCGTGGTTTCGTATGCCTCGAGTCCAGCCGCCGAAGTTTTTTATGGCGACGGAAAAACCGCCACCACGGCTAATTTACTGCTGCTCGGCTCAAGCTTTTTGCAAATTGAAGGGGTAGCGATGCTGAAAGGCGCTAAAAACCCCGACCTTGCCAAAAAATTTATAGACTTTATGCTCGAGCCAGCCACCCAAACCGATATTCCAAGCCAGATGTGGGTGTATCCAAGTCGGCGCGGTATTACCCTGCCAGAGGTCTTTCAGTTTGCCCAAAAACCGCTACAAATCTCGAGCCTATCGCCAAGTACGATTGCCGCCAACGAAAAACGCTGGGTGCAGCGCTGGACAGAAGTTGTGCTGCAAAAGCGCTAAGTTTGCTATGCTGCCCTTATGACTACCCTGGCTGAGATTCGCCAAGCCACCCTTGCCGACCTCGAGATTCTTGTGCCGCTTTTTGATGCTTACCGCCAATTCTATAAACAAACCCCAGATTTGGCGGGCGCTCGAGCTTACTTACAAGCCCGTCTTGAGCGCCAAGAAGCCACTGTTTTTCTTGCCCAAAAGGATGGGCTAGTTTTGGCATTTGCGCTTTTATACGACACCTTCTCGAGTGTTCCGATGCAGCACTTGACAATTCTTAACGACCTCTACACCGTCCCCGAAGCTCGAGGTATGGGCTTGGCTTCGGCTTTAGTCGAGGCGGCTCGAGTTTATGCCCAGAGCCAAAAATCGGTTTTTTTGCGCTTGCGAACGGCTCAGGATAATTTTATTGCTCAAAGTCTCTACGAGCGGCTTGGCTTTGTCAAAGACGAAGTGTATCTGACTTATAACCTAAAGCCGTAAATCACAATGCCCCAATACGTCGGACTGCTTCGGCGATTTGCTCGAGGCTACAGGCATAGGAAAGGCGCACTTTGCCAAATGCCCGAAAATCTGTACCGGGAACAACCGCCACTTTGGCTTCTTCGAGAATGATTTTGGCTGCCTCGGCTTCGTCCGAATGTATGCGGGTCGTGTCTGCCAGCACATAAAACGCGCCATCTGGGGTCGGGGTCGGGCAACCAATCGCGTTTAAGCCAGCCACAATCGCATTGCGCCGTTCTAAAAAGGCGGCTCGAGCCATTTCTATGTATGCCTTGGTGTCGTTGAGGGCGGCGATCGTTGCCCACTGGGCGATGCTGTTGGCGCTGCTGGTGGTTTGCCCCTGAATCGCATCCATGGCTTTGATAATATGGGCTGGTGCGGCGGCAAAACCAATCCGCCAACCCGTCATGCTGTAGGCTTTAGAAGCCCCGTTAATCGTAATCACCCGTTCTGGATTCAATCTGCCAGCGCTGATGGGCAACGCACCCGTATAGGTGATGTGTTCGTACATTTCGTCGGTCATGACCCAAAGGTCGTGTTTTTCGGCAATTTCCATGATGCCAGCTATTGTTTGGTCCGAATAAACCACCCCAGATGGATTGCTTGGGCTGTTCAAAATAATCATTTTGGTTTTAGCGGTCACGGCGTTCTCGAGCGCCGAGAGTTCTAACTGATAGCCATGAGCAGCTTCGGTGTCCACAAAAACAGGAATTCCACCAAACATCTGAACTTGCTCGGGGTAGGTGACCCAAAATGGCGCGGGGATAATCACTTCGTCGCCAGGGTTAATCAGGGCAAAACAGGCATTGTACAACGCCTGTTTGCCGCCGCTCGTAACTTGAATTTGCCCAATGCCATACTCGAGTTTATTTTCGCGCTTAAATTTGGCAGCAATCGCTTCGCGCAGTTCTGGTACACCCAGACTTGGGGTGTACTTGGTTTTGCCACGCGCCAAGGCTTCTCGAGCCGCATCTTTGATGTGTTCGGGGGTGTCAAAATCGGGTTCGCCAACCGACATCGAAATGATGTCTATGCCCGAGCGTTTTAATTCCATGGCTCGAGCCGTCACGGCAACCGTACTCGAGGGTTTGAGTTTGCTGCTGGCAACAGAAAGTGGCTTCATGCTGGTCAATATACCTTGGGAGGAGATGGTGATTTGGCTATTTTTTAGAAATCCTCCCAAGCAATCTGGCTGATTCCAAACCTTGGCACAGCCACTCGAGTCCCGCCAAGCGCAAAGACTTCTTGGCTAAAAACTTGGCTCGAGCTTTGGCTATGCAGTTCAGGCAGCAGTTTATCGATGCCACTGCCAATCGCGCTCTGGCTTTGGTGTGCCAGAATGGCTTGGCGTTTTGACTCCAGAACTGCCGTGCAATCGATGCTTAAAAATGGGTCTGAAAGTGCAAATTCGGCACTGTCAAAACTGCCAAAGCCAGCCTGGTTAAAGCGCTCGAGCATTGCAACCGTTGGCATGATGTACAACAACTGCTTGGGGGCTTGGCTCGAGAAAAATGCCGCACTGGCAATTCGGTGCGTAGCAATGTGGTCTGGGTGTCCATAAAACCCGCGTGGGTCAAAGGTCAGCAGCACATCTGGCTGCGTTTGGGCAATCACGGCTGCCACTTCTCGAGCCACGGCAAATATATCGGCATCCACCAAACGATTTGATAATTGGCTGGGGCGACGAAAACCGCTGTCGTGGTACTCGAGAAAACGCGGTGCTTGTGTGCCTAGAATCTGGCAGGCTTTTTCTAACTCGAGTTGGCGCAGTTGGGCAATGGTGCGTCCAGCCAGCAGTTGTGGGGCAACATGACCCGCCTCGCCTCGAGTTAGGCACAGCAGGTCTATGTGAACCCCTTGGGCTGCCAGCCGTGCCAGTGTGCCGCCACAGCAAAAACTTTCATCGTCTGGATGTGCAAAAACAGCAAGTAGTCTGGGCATCATGCAATCATAGCCCAAGGCGACGTATAATCTTAGAACGAGCAACACAAAAACAAAAGCTCGCTGGAGGCGGTATGAAAAAGAGATATGCAGTTGGTGTGGTGGCATTAGGCGCGGCATTAGCAATGGGAGTCAGCGCTCAGGGCAGCAAAACCCCTGTTTTGTACTGGCAATATCAATTTGACAGCAAAGTCAATTTTGTCAACGAATTGATGGCAGAATTTAATAAAGCCAACCCAGACATCGAAGTCAAACAAGAAAACTTTCCGTATGCCGATTACATCGCTAAAGTCAAAAGCGCGGTCGGGGCTGGACAAGGACCAGATGTGGTCAACCTGTTTTACGGCTGGATTCCAGATTGGGTGGCTGGCGGTTATTTGCAAGCCCTACCGACATCGGCATTTAGTGCCAAAGCCCTCGAGGAAAGCGTTGGACCACTGGCAAAAGCTGGCAAAGTCAACAACCAATACTGGGCAGTGCCAACCGCCGTGCGTACCCTAGCAATTTTTTACAACAAGGATTTATTTAAGGCAGCCGGTATCACAAAAACGCCGCGCACCTGGGCAGAATTTGAAGCGGCTGGCAAGAAAATCCAAAAGACCGAAAATGGCAAAACCACAATTGCTGGTATTGCGATTCAGCCTGAAGGTCAAGACCACCATCTGTTCCGCGAAGTCCTGAGCCGTCAATGGGGCGGTAAGCCATACACGGGCGACTTTAAGCAAATTACGTACAACAGCAGCGCTGGTCTCGAGGCGTTCAAATGGTACACTGGTCTGATTGAACGTGGTGCAGCCACTCGAGGTCTCGATATGCTGCCCGGTTCGGGCAATGCGTACCGCGATACTTTTATTTCTGGCAAAGCGGGCATGATTGTCGACGGTTCGTTTGCGATTGGGGCAATCCGCAGTGGCGCAAAGTTTGATTGGGGCGTATTTGAACTGCCAACCAAAGAACTTGGTGGCGTGCGGGCAAACTTTGGTTCGTACTGGGTGCATGGCGTAACCCCCAATGCCAAAGGTGCAAAACTTGAAGCCAGCACCAAATGGCTTAAATTTCTGACTTCCGACCCCGTCCAGCGCCGTTGGTTACAAAAAATTGGCGAAATCCCAGCCAGTGCTACTTTGGCAAGCGATAAAGCCTTGCGTAACGACCCCGTGTTTGGACCATTTGTGGCAAGTTTGCCGTTTGCTCGAGCCACCTATTTTGTGGACGAAGCCGGTCAACGCAAAGCCATGTCGGACGCGATGAATAGCGTTTGGCTGACCAAAGCTGCACCAAGCGAAGCACTGAAAGCCTCGGCAAGTGGCGAACAAAAACTGCTCGATATGTTCTTCAAGAAGTAAATTTAAGGGGTCAGTAAA
This sequence comes from Deinococcales bacterium, assembly GCA_043778225.1. Classification (GTDB taxonomy): domain Bacteria; phylum Deinococcota; class Deinococci; order Deinococcales; family JAAFIG01; genus JAAFIG01. Next base: position 55,412 of record JAYWGM010000101.1, read on the forward strand.
GGCGAGCCTAGCTCGCCTTTATTTTGCTCGAGCCAAGAAAAAATACCCACTTGAGCTTCAGCTTGGTGGTGTAAACTTGAGTCATAACCGAATCTGTGGGCTGTAGCTTGCACTGGTTAAACTAAGCCGCGAGTTGCGGAAAAAAATCAAAGGAGAAATCATGAAATACGAATTACCAGCCCTGACCTATGCCCCCGAAGCCCTCGAGCCACACATTGACACCGCCACGATGCAGATTCATCATGGTAAGCACCACCAAGCCTATGTCAATAACTTAAACGCTGCCCTCGAGAAGCACCCAGAACTGACCATGCCACTCGAGGAAATGCTGCACGACCTCTCCAAAGTACCAGAAGACATTCGCGGCGCGGTTCGCAACAACGGCGGCGGACATTACAACCACGCCTTTTTCTGGACACTGATGACCCCCGGTGGCTCGAGTACCCCGGTTGGCGATTTGGCGGCGGCAATTACCCAAATGGGTGGCTTAGATACCCTAAAAGAAAAAGTCAATGCGGCTGGCACAACCCGTTTTGGCTCAGGCTGGGCATGGTTGGTGGTCAAAAATGGAGCGCTTGAAGTGGTCAGCACCGCCAATCAGGACACCCCACTCGAGTTAGGTGCAAAACCAGTCTTGGGTGTGGATGTCTGGGAACACGCTTATTACCTCAAATACCAAAACTTGCGCCCTAAGTACCTCGAGTCTTGGTGGAATGTCGTTAATTGGGATGTTGCCGAAAAGAATTACCACGCAGCAAAATAGTTTTATCACCTCATAGCCTGTAGGAATGTTCACCTCATAGCCTGTAGGGATGTCACCTCACTTGTTGGGGTGATTTTTTCTTGGTAACGTCTGCCATGCCTCAAGTGCTGATTGTTGTTGCCACACCACTCGAAGCCAAGCGCTTGCCAGAATTGCCAAACTCGAGGGTTGTGGTTTCGGGAATTGGCGCAGTCAACGCTGCCCTGACGACCTATGCTGCCCTGCTCGAGCAACCCGCCGATTTGGTTTTGTCGGTTGGGATTGCTGGAGCGTACCCAAATTCGGGTTTGGCACTGACCGATTGCATTGTCTCAAGCCAAATGGTCTACGCTGGGCTTGGGGTGCAAAATGGGTCTCGAGTAGATGCCCTAACCTTCCCAATTGCCCCAGATATTTTCCAGATTTTACCCGCTTGGCAGGGCGCACAAGCCTTATCCAGCGCGGCGGGGTTGCCGTGTGGCACAATTGCCACGCTCGAGACCGTGACCACCGACATGGCTCGAGCCGAGGCTATTGAAAAACAATTTGAAGCTCGAGCCGAAGCCATGGAAGGGGCTGGGGTTGCCCAAGCTGGACTGCGTTTGGCTGTACCAGCCCTCGAGCTACGCAGTATCAGCAACATGGTGACAGATAGGCAAAACTGGCAACTACAAGCCGCCCTCGAGCGCTTAGGGACAACACTCGAGGGCAATTGGGACACGTTGCTTGATTTACTTTAAGCCACAATCACGGCGTTGGCATGAGCATGACGATGCTCGAGTTCGCTGGGGGTGGCTTCGCGGATGCCGACAACCTTGACCCAAAACTCGAGTGAATTACCCGCCAAGGGGTGATTAAAGTCCACCAAGGCTTCTTCGCCTTCGATTTCCAAGACCACAAAACTGACCGCTTCGCCGTCTTCGTTTTCGCCCGTATAATGCCCACCAATTTCGAGTTCGTCGTCAAAACTGTCTATCGGAATGGTCTGAATCATCTCTTCATCAAAGACCCCGTAGCCTTCGTCTGGTTCGATATAAATTGTTTTTTCTTCGCCCAGTTTCATACCTGCCAACGCCTTCTCGAGTCCAACGATGATGTTGCCATAACCATGCAAGTAAAGCAGTGGCTCGCCTTCGGATTCGTCCACAATTTCTTCTTCGACCCGCAGCCGATACTCGAGGCTGACCACATCATCTTTTTGAATTGACATAAAAAACTCCTTAGCGGCTCGAGGCTCGAATCAACTCTAAAATGCTCCAGAGTGGTCGTTCTGCCTCAAAGCCAATATCTACACCGTACACCGAAAAGGCACGATTGCGAATGGCGCTTACGTCCCCAAATTCCTCGAGCGTGGTCGCATCGTTCAAAAATACGTTGTCGTAATCTAAGTGCAGCACCTTGGCAAAAAAATCTCGAGCCAAGGCTGCCTGAGCATCAACTCGAGATGTACTCGAGAACATTTCTTCGGGGGCTTCGCCGGGAATCGGCAGAGGTTTACCAACCGCCGCATGATAAATCAGCCGTTCATCGTATAAACGTTGTAATTCTTGCAGCGCCTCGTTTTGGGTTTGACCTGTGGCAATGAGGGCGTAAAACTCGAGCAAGGAGGCTTCCCAGACGTTCCAGTCGTCGCGGTGGGCTATTTTTAGGGTGTAATCGTTGAGCATCATGGCGAGCTTTAAGAATCTTGAATGCGATCGAGAAAATCTGGTTCTCGAGAAGGAATTCGAGATAAAACACCTGTAAATGCTGTTTCACTTGCTCGAATGGCGCGTTGTAGTAAATAATCTTCGGTCATTAAACTACTGACTTTTTCAGTCACCGCACTGACAATCAATTGGTTCATACTGATGTTTTCTTGGTCAGCCAAGGCTTTTAAGTTTTTTTGCAAAGAATTTGGTAAACGAATGGTCATCGCGCTCATAAAGAACCCCCTAATGTTTTTAGAAAATCGCTCGGTGTGACTGCTTTAATCCCGAGTTGTTCACAGCCCTTAAAATCACGTAAATTATGTGTGACAATACATTTTGCAGCACTATTAAAAGCCACTTCAAGAACCATGTTATCTTTTGGGTCGGATAAAAAAGGTCGCCATAAATAATCAATAGGTTGGTGTTTAGCTTTCAGGACTATAAAATCAAGCAAGACCTGAATATCTCCAGCAGACAAAGAGTGCAGACCTTTGCGGGAAAGTACATCTTCGTACTCGAGAATCAGCGCAATAGAAATAATCGGCTGGAACGAATCGGCTTTAACATGGCGTAAAAGTTGATAGGAAGCCCCTAAGGATGAGCGCACCGCAGAGACCAGAACATTTGTATCGAGAACCGCCTGCACCCATCAACGGTATCATATTTATAACCGCTTTTCAATAGACAAGTGTAGCCCTAAACGCACAACTCGAGAATCAGACGCTCTAAGGTCAGCCGTGGCTCGAGTCCACTTTTCATGCCAGCATCGGCTTCGAGCAGCAGCTTTTGTTCTTGGCGCACACTACTTTCTTTGTAGCGCCGCACGGCTTCGAGGGCTTTCTGGGCGCGAAATTCATGCACCGCTAAGGTCTTGGCGGCTTCTTTGGGGCTAACCACGCCATCGCGGGCTTTCAGGGCATAAGCTCGAGCCAGCAGCCCATAATGCCCTTGGAGTGCGCCAAGCAGCTTAAAAGGGTCTTCGCCGGTGTTCAAAAGCCGCTCGAGGTGTTCCCAAGCCTCTTTGGGCTTTCGCGCCACCAGTGCATCCGTGACCACAAACATCGTGGTCGGTTGGACGGCATTGACCACTTTGGCAACCGTGACCACATCGAGTTTAACTTCGATTAACGCCAATTTCTCGAGTTCACTGGCAAGAATCGCTAATTCGTCTGGAAAAGTATCGGCTAATAATTTTGGCACGTCTTTCTCGAGCGGCAATTTCATTTTTTTAGCGCGGTCAGCCACCCAAGCAATCAGTCCGCCTTTGGTTGGAGTCGGCAGCGCTATCAGTTCAAAACCGAGTTTTTCATAGTGTTTGGCGCGAGCTTCTTGGGCTTTTTTCTTTCGCATCACTTCACTGCTCGATTCCGAACTTGTCCAGTTTTCGCTGTCCAAAAGCACGGCAATCGCCTCTGGGGCGGTTGCCAGCAAATCGGCAATCGGTTTGTAGTCTTTGGTACTCGAGACATCTAAGACCACATTGGCAACCCCAAATAGTCCGCCCTGTAAATGCGGCGAGACCATAGCTTGGGTCAATTCTTCGTCCAGCCATGGCACATCTCGAGGCGACAAGCCCCGTTTTATCAGGTAGGCTCGCGCCGCTTCGTGAATCAAAAACGCATTGCCAACCAGTGCCAGTGCCACAAGCACAGCTTATCATTTTGTTGGCAGACCAAGACGCAATTTGTTAGTATCCCAATATGCAATTTGTTAAGGCAGTACCGCCTTTGCAGTGGATTTTTATTGTGCTTGGTTGGGCTTTACTTGTGGCTGGTGTGGTTGCCAACCAAGTGACCCTGCTGACCTTGGGGACAATTACCGCCGATTTCTTAGCGGTTTACTTACTGTATCTGATTTCGACCCGCACCCCAAAAGCCTGGCAACAGACCATTTTTGGTTTTGTGATTGGGATGCTGGTGATTGGCTTATCCGACTTGGCAGTGCTGGCTGGCTTAGACAGCCTCGAGCCGCCTTTGAGTCTGTTGGGGGCGCTGCTTTTTTTGCTTGCCAGTCTGGCTTTACCGATGCTGCTTGAGCGCCAAGGGATGTACAAAAAAGGTTTTGCCTTACAAATTGTTTTGATTGCGGCAGCCGTTGCCATCCTTGTTTCGGCACTGCTGACGATTTTATTCCAGCCACCGATGCTCCGCATTGCTTACCAGACCACAGGCTTATTTCTCTCGAGCTTATTTATCATGCAGAGCCAAGATTTTGCGGGTGGCGCAATTGGGCGGGTTTTGCGGATGCTTTCGATTGCTTTTGCGGTCTCGAGTTTTTCGCAAGTGGCTTTTGCGGTCATCCCAAGTTTAGCGGTGCTGCCAATCATTCCAGACCTTGCGCGTCAGGCTTTCTGGATGGCTGGCACAACTTTATTGGCATTTGTACCCAGCCGAAAATGAAGCTCTCTGGGGCGGTCTTGGCGGGTGGGCGTTCGAGCCGTTTTGGCACAGACAAAGCCCAGTTTATATGGCATCAAAAAACCTTGCTCGAGTGGGCGTTGGGTAGTTTTATAGGCTTAGAAGACGTGATGGTGATTGGCGGCTCGAGTGCCACGATTCCCGACCCAGAGCCATTTCTTGGGGCGCTCCATGGTGTAAAAAGCGCCCTCGAGAATGCAGTTTACCCTCGGGTCGCCATCATGGCGTGTGATATGCCCAACCTCAGCCCCGCCTATTGGCGGTTTCTCGAGTCAGATAAAGCCGATATTGTGATTCCCCAAAATAAAAACGGGCAACTCGAGCCACTGGCGGCAATTTACTCAAGGGCGTGTTTGGGGCTGGTGCAAAACGCAATTACTCGAGGCGACTTAAAACTTTCGGGCTGGTGGCAAGCCCAGACCGAATTCAGCGTTCGGGTTGTAACATGGCAAGAACTCGAACCATTTTTCCCGAGCGATATTTTTTTGAATGCCAATTATCTCGAGGATTTATCGTGACCCGCCTAATCATGATTTTTATTTGCTTTTTCTTGAGTGCTGCCCGAGCCGAAACGCTCGAAACCCAAGACACCGCCCAATTATGGCAAGCTGCCCAAGCCGTGATGCTCGAGGTGGCTGGTCAAAAAATACCAGAAAACCCCGAGCCAGATGGTTTACGTGGCATTGTGGCATGGTTGCTCGAGCAGGTGGCTCGACCGCCGCCAGCTTGGTTTTTGGGCGGCGTTATTCAGGCTCAGGCGGGTTTAACTTTGCCCGATACTCGAGCAGCAGCGCGACGCATGGCGTGGCTACAAGCTAGGCAATTCCCAAGTTTAGCCGATTTGAACCTGTCGGTTAGTAGCAACGCTTTTGAGTCTCGAGCCGAGTTTGGCAGGGCTTTTGCTGAGTATTTAATCCAGCGTTGTGGGCTAAATAAACTTAAAACCATCCTGAAGTTTTTTTATGCCAATTGGAGTTTATCCGATGCTTTCTTCGAGGTGCTGGGCGTTCGGCTTGAGCAATTATTTGAGGATTGGCGGGTTCTCGAGGTTAATCGTGCCACCCAACAAGCTGACCAACTCGAGGCAACTGGCTTACCGACTGGTGAGGTGGTGGCACAGGATTTGGGTACAACCGTTTGGCTTTCGGATACGGATTTCATCACTGTTCAAAGCACTGGCTTGTACCGTGGGCAAATCAATCAACCCAAGCTCGAGTTGCTGGCTCGTTTACCATCCGTACCATCGCGCCTGAGTTTGGCGACCGATGGTGCTTTAATTTACTCGAGACCTCGAGCTTACGGCACAATTTCTGGCGAAGTCTTTCGGTTTTTGAATGGTCAAGAACAACAACTGACCATTGGCGCAAATTCCACCGAGGCTGTGGCAGATGGTGCGTGTGTTATCTATGCTAAAGCCGCCTCGAGCTTATGGCATTGGTGCAACGGTCTGGAAAAATTGCTTTGGACTGCCCCAAAAGGCTGGCGCATTGGGCATTTGGCGGCTCGAGAAAACAAAATTGCCATGACCGTGGTTCGTGGCACTTTTTGGGATATTGCAGTGCTGCAAAATGGCGTTCTCGAGTTGCAAACCTCAGATTTAGCCCACGATGAAACACCGATTTGGCTCGATTCAACAACCCTACTTTACTCGAGTGACCGCCTTGGCACACCGCAACTTTGGCGCATTCGGCTGGGCGAAAAAGCCAGCCAACAAGTCACCGCCATTCTGGGTGGTGCATTTGACCCCAAGCTGCTGCCAAACGGGTTGTACAGTTTCTCGAGCTTTGCAGGACTTGGTACAGAAACCCGCTTGGTCAGTCTCGAGAACGGTCTTGCTGTCGCGCTTGAGTTTTCGCAAACCCAAATTCCCAATAGCCCAGTCCCAAGCCCCTCAAGCCTGCTGCCAGATATTGGTATTGGTTTCTCGAGCGGGATTGGATTAGAAGCTAAAGGCAACAATGGTGTTTTGGCATATCGTCTGGCTGGCGGTTACGACTTATTTGGTGTGGCTGGTTTTGGCGCGGATTTTTCCTTGCGTTTTGCGCCATTCCAAGGCTGGCAATTGACCGCCAACGGCAGCAGCAATCAGGCTCGAGGCTATGGCATTTTGGCTCGAGTGACATGGTCTGGGACTGGCGAAATTTTTACGCAAAGGGTCGGCGTGGTGTTTTCGCCGTTTATCACGCTCGATAATGGTCTACCAATTGTTTGGTTTGATTTTGGGCTGGGGGCTGGCTCGAGCGACGCTTGGGGCTACATCACCCAAAACTGGCAACTTTCTACCCGAATCAACAGCCAAGCCCAATACAGCCTTGGTCTAGGTCTGGCTGATTCTCTGGCAGGCGCGACCTTCGAGACCAGTTTGGGCGCTTCTGGCACATTGGGGGCTGCGCCAGTCTTGTCAGCACGTTTGGCGGCTCGAGCCTCCTTGCCTATCTTTTGGCGCTTTGGTGATGGTGTGCTGAGTTTTGAGCGCTTGACGTTCTACACTTCTGGTTCACTCTCGAGTCGAGAAGTGGCTTTTTGGTTGCAAATTCTGCTGGATGGCGTACTGAATTACAACACGGTTTTTACACTTGGACTCGAGCTTGGTTACTCGAGTCGCGGCGCATGGGTCTTTGGGCTTGTCTGGCGCTAACGCTGCCCGATTTGTAAAATCCCAAGGCACATCTCATCCACTGTACCTTCGCCCCAAACGGTGTAGCGCGGTTTGACCCGAGTACCACCAATTTCGGGTTGAACTTCGGGTGCATTATCGTATTGGCAGGTCACCCGCACTTGGTCGCCGTTTTGTAGGTCTATCGGCTTCTCGAGCCAGTAACTGCTCTGCCAATGGAAATCCCAACGTGGAATCTCGAGGATCGTTTGACTTTTGTTTTCGCGGACTAGCTCGAGTTTAATCGCTTGCCCAAGCAAGTGCATATGTCCAAGCATCCCGTAAATAGCCAGCTTGGCATCTGGGGCTAAACGCATCGGGAAAGTGCATTTGTTAATCACTTTTCCAGCCGAACCAGAAGTAAATTGCTCGAGGCTGCTGCCGCAGAAATTAACAAAAACTGGATTTTTGAACAATGCCGAAGTCCCATCGCCCATGCGGGAGGCTCGAGCATAGGCAGCATCGCGGTGGCATGGGTCGGCTGGGTCGGTTGGGTATGCGCCAAGGCATGGAATTTCGACTGGTGCAAGGATAATCCCCGAGTTCAGACGTTTGATTGGGGCTTCTTTGGGGGCAAAGTACAATTCGGCTTTGCTTTGGTCAGAACCTTTACCACCAAGTAAATTGTAATGCAGTTGCAAAACCAGCACATCGCCGGGATTGATTTGTGTGCCAGTACCTTGGGGGTAATCAACGCTGCCCTGTCCGGGTGCCCAAACGCCAACAATGTTGGGCGTGCCAAGGTTATTGCCCGGTCCACCAAAACATGGGTAGCCAAGTCGTCCATCGGTGGCTTTGTTCTCGAGTTGTACTGCACTTTCGGCTTTGGTCTTGTCTATTTGAAAAATAACCACATGATGCACAATTTTTTTGTTGGCTGGCACGATGTTATAGGCATTCATAAAACGCGATTCGGACAATTTAGGGTCAAAAATAAAGCAGCGATATTCGTCGGTCAGGCTGGCATCGGGCAGAAACTCCGATTTTGGGCTTAAAACCATGTCGGGTTGGCGTTTTTGGCTGCTCGAGACGGCTTGGGTTGCCACAACTTTACCAAGCGGCGCACCCGCCCACGCCCAATTGGCAATAATTGCAATTTCATCGGGGCTAAGGCGTTTATCATGCCACAAGGCTGGGGTTGAACCACCCGCCGTGACTGGCGGCATATATTTACTCTGTACGGCTTTTTGGATGGTGCGTGCCATCGGGGTCACTTGGGCGGCGGTCTCGAGGGCAAAAGGTCCAATGTTGCCAGCGCTGTGGCAACCAACACAACTGCGATCCAAAATTGGTTTGACGTGTTCGTAATACTTAGGGATATACGACAACAACGGCGGCTGGGCTTGCTGCATCAGCACGGGCTTACCATGCCCGTGCTTAGAGCGGGTTTCGGATGCGCCATTGTTCTGGGTTGCACCCCAAACCACGCCGCTTGCAATCAGGGTTGCGACCAAGCCCAACGACCAAATTCTCGAGTTCATGCCCAAAGTATAGGGACTGGTTGTCAGGGCAATATGAAACCCGAGCCACAGTTGATGAGCTTTAGGCAGCTCGAGCCGCTTTGATAAAGGCTTTTATTTTGGCGGTGTCCTTGATTCCGGGGGCGCTTTCTACGCCACTGGCAACATCCACGCCCCACGGGCGGAGTTGCTGGACTGCCAAACCAACATTTTCTGGGGTTAAGCCGCCCGCCAGCAACCAACGCCGATTTTGTAGGCTCGAGGTGTCCATGCTTGCCCAATCAAAAACTGCTCCAGAACCAGCCTCGAGACCATCAAGAATCAGGGTTTGGGCTGGTGGAATAACCATTCCAGCTTGATACCCAACCGCTCGAATGACTGGAAAATGCGCCTCGAGACTTGCTACAAAATCATCAGTTTCGTGTCCGTGTAATTGCACCGCGCTGAGTTGCACCAGCCGAGCCGTGTGCAAAATTTCCTCGAGTGAAACATTTCTAAAAACGCCAATTCTCGAGACCAGCCCACTGACTTGGCTCGAGATTCGCGCCGCGTTGACTGGCAAAATATAACGCTTAGAACTTGGTACAAAATTAAAAGCGATCGCATCCGCGCCGGCTTCTTCGCACACTAAGGCATCCTCGAGTCGGGTGATGCCACATATTTTAATTCGCATGGGTTTTAGTCTACCGTTTCATTTGTTGCAGTGGCGAATTCCTGATTGCCCACAAGGCTGGGAGTAGCGCAAACACCAAGGCGACTGGAATGACAATTGCCACCCGCAAAATATCCTCGAGTTTTGGCGACATTCTGGGCAAGGTCACAGCCGTCTGAAGCTCGAGCCATTGTTGGGCAAGGCTGGTTGCCAAGTAAGCCAAGGCTAAACCCAACAGCACCCCAAGCAGGGTAATAACCAGTGCCTCGAGAAAGACCAAGACCACAACTTGGCTTTTGCTTGCCCCAATAGCGCGTAAAACTGCCAAGTTGCGCTGCATGGTTTGACTGGCACTGAGGGTGTTAATCGCAATCGTTAAAATTGCCAAAAATAAAGCCAACCAAATAATCAGGGTATAGGCTTCTTGCCCTTGCCCCATAAAACTAAACAATTGCCCAATCACTTGACCGGGAAAAACCCCCTGTGCCAATTGCCCTTGATTCAGTTCGTTTGCCAGTTGGTAGACATAGCCAAGTCGGGTGGGTGTCCAAAGAATTGCCGTGACCTCTTTGTCGCCTTCAGTGTGTTCGCCTTGGTGGTCTTGGTCTAGGGCGGTTGTTTCCAATGCCTCTTCTTCTTCGTGCAAATGCCAGACCGCCTCGAGTGGCACAAAAATCCCTCGGTCGCCAGCCGCACCGCTTGGCTCGAGAATACCAACCACCTTAAATTTATCGTCGTGTTCCTCTGGTTCAAGGGTCGGCGTTACACCATGCTGGCTTTTGAAGGTATCGCCAATGTTTAAGCCACTGATTTTAGCAGCCTGTGCGCCAAGCACCGCATCGAATTCATCCTCAAAAACTGTCCCTCGAGCCAAACGGTACAACGCGGCTTGGGTCTGGGAAGGTCGTAGCTCAAAGAAATCTTTGTTTGTACCCAAAATAGGAAAGCCGTTGTAATTGTCGCCAAAGGCAAGTGGAATGGCTTTCTTGGTGCGTGGGTCTTGCTGAAGTTTTTCAAAAATGCTGTACGGGATATTGCCAAGTGGTGCTTCTTGTAAAAAAATCGTATTTAAGACCGCTTGGCTTTGACTGCCTTTGGCGGTAATCAATAAATCAAAACTGTTGGCAGCCCGAATTACACCCTCACGGAAGCTCGAGAGCAGCAACGGCACAGCCAAACCCATCAGCGCCGCGACGGCAATTGCCAGCACCGTCAGGCTATTGGCGGCGGCTCGAGTCCGCAGATTGCGCCAAAGCAGCCAGCCTGTCATGCTTTGACCCCACATTCTATTTTGTTCTCGATGGCAGCCATCACCACAGGATCATGGGTCGCAACAATCAGGGCTGTGCCTTGTTCGGCACAAATTTCACGCAGCAATGCTAATGCAAGCTGACTGCGACTTGCATCCAAATGGGCGGTTGGTTCATCGGCTAAAATCAGTTGCGGTTGCCCCGCCAAGGCTCGAGCCAACGCCACGCGCTGCCGTTCGCCTGTGGATAGCTGGGTTGGTTTTGCCCAAAAGCGCGGCATTTGCACCCGCTCGAGCAAGGCTTTGGCTTGGCTTTGGGCTGCACCAAGTTTTGAACCCGTTAGACCAAAAGCCGCCATCACATTCTCGAGGGCGCTGTAGCCTTCGAGCAGATAAAAATCTTGGAATAAAATCGCCACTTTTTTACGGCGGTGCAATTCGAGTTGGGTCTGGTTGGCTTGCTCGAGGTTTGTGCCAGCCACCAAGGCTTGCCCAACCACAGGCACTAAGCCCGCCAGTGCGTGCAAGGCAGTGCTTTTTCCACTGCCAGAAGCCCCAACCAGCGCCAGTTCTTGCCCTGCACCAAGTTGAATATCTGGTAGTGCCACGCGGTAATCGCTCGAGTACGCCACAGAGGCGTTGGCAAGGCTGACCATTGGCACACTGGCAACCTTATTATTTAATTTCGCTGTATTCATCGGCATAAATCCTGACCAAGCTGACAAAACCAGTCTCGGGGTCTTCCTTTGTACCAACCTCGAGCCGCCCGCGAATTCGGACTGGATAAGGGCTGGCAGTCACTTCTTTGCCTTTGGGCAAATAGACCAGCACAATATCGGCTGCCCAATCGGCGGCACTCGAGCAAAAAGGACAAGTTGCCATTGGGGCTTTGGTCAGCACAAAAAAGTCAAGGCGTGGACGAAGCGGCGGTGCCATATAGCCTTTCATTTCGATACGTTTACCGTTTAACTGCATGGTTTTACTCGAGAATTCCATACCGCGAATCGAAGTATTGTAGAGTTCGTTAAAGGTCATGGGTTGGGCGGTAGGCTGGGCAAATGCCACACCAAAAAACATCAGCATAGACAAAAAAAGGCGTTTCATGCAGTTTAGTTTGTCAGACAATCGTCAGCTTTTTGTCTGGCATAAAAAACCCTCCCCAAAACTGGGGAGGGTTTTCGAGAAGGTATCTTTTGCTTAGGCGAAAATTACTTGGCTTCGCGCAGTGGGTCTACACCAAGGGCTTTGACGATGCCAAAGAAAACTTCGGTGTTGTCAATGCTGCCCTTAAAGTGTTGGCTGCCAGGACCCCACGCAAAGAGTGGAATTGGGTCAACGCTGTGCGGACCACTGTTTCCACCAATGTTACCACCAGTTAAAACGCCACCAGCATTGGCTGGGTTTGGAACAAGGGTTGTGCCTTGGGCAGCCACCGCAACAAATGGTTTGTCGCCGACCAAGAAATTAGCAAAGTGGGCTGGGGCTGCGCCGTAACCAATGGCTAAACCAATATCGGTTCGTGCCAATGGCAAACCATTGTTGTCTCGAGCATTGTGGTAGGTCGGAAAGCCGTATTGTTCGTACAAACCAACACCAGCAGCTGTACCTGTGGGGCTACCTGCACCCGCAGCTGTGTTGTATGTACCAAAGGTGCTGTTGGTGTGGGCGTGGTCGGCAGTCGTTAGAATCAGGGTGTCATTGCGCTTTTTTGCCCATTCTTTGGCTTTGCCAACCGCAACATCCATTTCGATGGCATCCCAAGTGGCGCGTTGCCAATCGAGGGCGTGTTGCAAGACATCGGAGTTGCTGCCTTCAACCACAAGCATAAATCCATTTGGGTGCAGTGCCTCGAGACTTTCGATGGCTTTGTTGGTCATGTTCCAGAGCAAAGGTTGGTCGTTAAATGCACCAAGCACGTCTGGGTTCTTAAATTGGGCGCGGTCAAGGTAGGCGTTCATCCAAGCCAACTGAAACAGACCAAGCACTTTACCCGGTTTGGTTGCCTCGAGTTCTTTGGCAGTGCTGGCAAATTGGTAGCCGGCTTTTTGGAACTCACCAATCATGTCGCGCTCGTTTTTACGGCGTGAACCTTTTGTGGCTTTAGGAATAAAGTCTTGGCTACCGCCACCCATAATCACACTTGGACGAGCGCCAGAATCGAACATTTGTTCGACAATTTCGCTGTAGTTGCCACGGCGACGGGTATGGGCTAACCAACCGGCTGGGGTAGCATCCGACAAGTAGCTGGTGGTGACCAAACCAAAGCCATAATCGCGGGTGCGCTTGAGGATTTCAAAAAGGTGTTCTTGCTTAGGGTCATCAAATTGGTCAGCAGTGTTATCTGGGTAAGAACCCAAACCGTTGTTGCTGGCTTTATGACCAGTGCTGAAAGCACTGGCGCTGTTGGCGCTGTCGGTCACTAATCCATCTAAACCACTGGTGTGAACAGTGGCAACGCTATCGGCTTTTTCCATGTTCAGAAAGTCGCGTGGTTTGCCATTTTCGATGCCGTGCATGACGATACGAGCCGCCGTCACGGTATTCCAGCCCATGCCGTCGCCAACAAAAACAATCACATTTTTAGGGCGCTTACCCGATGCCATGCCGCGCACCGATTCGTAGTTGGCTTGGCGTACAAAAACACCCGAGTCGTCTACACCACGGGCGATAACCTCGACTTTACCAGTGGTTTTAAGCATCACATCGCGCACCATAAAGTTTTGAACTCCGGCTGCACCCGCCGACATCTCGAGTTTCTTACCAAAAACTTGCTCTGCATTGCGTCCGTTGACCGTGATTGCCACTTCACGGGCTGTGCCTTTTAATTCCGACAACTCGACCCGAAAATCAAACTTTGCGCCAGCCAAAAACTTTGCACCTTGCACCGGCAGAATCGTGACCTTTGCGGCTTCAACGCCACTGGCGAGCAGGGCTGTTCCAAGAATTCCAAAAACTATTTTTTTCATGTTGCCTCCGAGCGCTGAGCCTAAGCGCACGATGTCAGGCAATCGTCAGGAAACCACGTTATAGACAGCTTAGTTTAATGATAATGAAAAACTATTATCATTAAAAACAAGCTCGAGACTCAAGAAAGCAACAATAGACCTGAAACTCGGCTGACAATTGCGCTGTCTAATGATAAAGGATTCTCAATTGTGACACAAGGAGCATTTATGAAACTGATGTTGGATACTCAAGATTTCGACACCTCGGGCAATCGTACTGGCGCAACCTGTCACTGGAAATGCGGCGACGCTTGCGCCACCCCAGTGCTGAACCAATCCGAAAATATCTACAGCCGCGACATCATCGAACAAGCCATTGACCGCCGCAGCATCTTAAAAGGTGGCTTTGCTTCGCTGATGATGCTGTCCGGAGCCTCGAGCCTGCTGCCAGCCGCCGCCCAAGGTGGCAATCTGGGTTTTAGCCCAATTAAGTTGTCCACCGAAGACCGCACCATTTTGCCGCAGGGTTACGAAGCCAATGTCGTGATTCGTTGGGGCGACCCAATCAGCCGTGGTGCAAAGCGTTTTGATGTGAACAATTTCGATGCCAAAACCCAAGAAAATAGCTTTGGTTACAACTGCGATTATGTCTCATTTTTGCCCTTGCCGGGCTACCAGACCAAGCGCTCAAACCAAGCCCTTTTGTGGACCAACCACGAGTACACCAATCCAGAACTGATGTTCCGTGGTTATGCGGCTGGCAAAGCGACCAAAGAACAAGTGGATGTTGAATTGGCAGCCCACGGTGGCACAGTGGTTCAGGTTTTCCGCGATACTTCGGGCAACATCGAATACCTGCCAGTCTCGAGGTACAACCGCCGTATTACCGCCAATACCCCAATGGAAATTACGGGTCCTGCGGCTGGACATCCCTTGTTGCAAACCCGTGCCGACCCAACTGGCAAGCGTGTTTTGGGAATGCTCAATAACTGCGCTGGTGGTACAACCCCGTGGGGAACTATTTTAACTGCCGAAGAAAACTTTAACCAATACTTTGCTTACAACAACAACGTCAAGGATGCCTCCATCAAAGCCTTACACGCCCGTTATGGTGTGACGGGCGGCGCATCTGGGCGCGTTTGGGAAAATCATTACGAGCGCTTTAACTTAGAAGCCAACCCGAACGAGCCATTTCGCTTTGGCTATATTGTCGAGATTGACCCTTACGACCCAAACATGACCCCAAAAAAGCGCACTGCTTTGGGGCGCTTTAAGCACGAAGGCGCAGAATCCAGCCTTGCCAATGATGGTCGTGTGGTGATGTACTCGGGCGACGACGAACGCTTTGACTATATGTACAAGTTTGTCACCAAGGGTAAATTTAATCCCACCAACCGCGCTGCTAATCTGGATTTGCTCGACGAGGGTACGCTTTATGTGGCTCGAGTCAACGCTGACGGTACAGGCGAATGGATGCCGCTCGTCGTGGGCAATGGCAAACTGA
Source organism: Deinococcales bacterium (assembly GCA_043778225.1). Taxonomy (GTDB): domain Bacteria; phylum Deinococcota; class Deinococci; order Deinococcales; family JAAFIG01; genus JAAFIG01. The sequence goes on from JAYWGM010000101.1 coordinate 70,728, forward strand.
CTGCCGAGAATGGTTTTGCAACCCAAGCCGACATCTGCATTAAAACCCGCCAAGCGGCTGATTTACTTGGTGCGACCAAAATGGATAGACCAGAAGATTTCGAGCGCAACCCTGTGACTGGCGCGGTTTACTGCGTGCTGACCAATAACTCCAACCGCACTGCTGCCCAGATTGATGCTGCCAATCCTCGAGCCAGCAACCGCGATGGTCATATCATCGAGCTTCTCGAAGACGGCAACGATGCCGCCGCCACCAAATTTAAGTGGAGCATCTTTTTGGTTTGCGGTAATCCAAGCGACCCAACCACCTTTTTTGCTGGTTTCCCCAAAGACAAGGTTTCGCCAGTCGGCACACCGGATAACATTTCCTTTGACAACAAAGGCAATATGTGGATTGCCACCGACGGTATGGAAAACAGCAACGTTAAAGCCCACGACGGCGTTTTTGCAGTCCCTACCACAGGCGCAAACCGTGGTCAGGTTCAACAATTTATGAGTACCGTCAAGGGTGCAGAAGTCTGCGGACCGATTTTTACCCCAGACAACCGCAATTTCTTTGCTGCAATTCAACACCCCGGCGAAGGCGGCACTGTCGATAAGCCAGTCTCCTTATTCCCAGACGGCGTTGGTGTACCACGTCCAAGTGTGATGTCGATCAAGAAAACCGATGGCGGTATCATCGGTACATAAACATAAAAAACTCGAGGCTGCGATACTAGCCTCGAGTTTTTTCATTTGTAGGGGAGACCCTTGTGGTCTCCCTGTTCTTATCTAACGGACGTTATTTAGAGTAGCCCTAGTTCTTGCACGGCTTGGCGTTCTTCCTCGAGTTCTGCCGCCGTGGCATCCATTTTTGCACGGCTAAAATCGTTAATCTCGAGTCCTTGAATGATGCTGTATGCCCCATCTTTACAAGTCACTGGAAAGCTGTAAATTAAGCCTTCGGGGATGCCATAACTGCCATCGGATGGAATGCCCATACTTGTCCAAGCCGAACCCAATGCCCAATCGTGCATATGGTCTATGGCGGCATTGGCAGCACTGGCAGCGCTCGATAAACCACGGGCTTCGATAATGGCAGCGCCGCGCTTAGCCACCGTTGGAATAAACGTAGCCTCGAGCCACGCTTGGTCGTTGACCAATTCGGCGGCATTTTTGCCAGCCACCGTGGCATGGAAAATATCTGGGTATTGGGTACTCGAGTGATTGCCCCAGATGGTTAGTTTTTCGATGCTCGAGACTGGCGAATTGGTTTTAGCAGCCAGTTGCGACAGCGCCCGATTGTGGTCTAAACGGGTCATGGCAGTAAATTGCTTTGGGTCGAGTTTTGGCGCGTGGCTTTGGGCAATTAAAGCATTGGTGTTGGCTGGATTACCGACCACCAGCACTTTTACGTCTCGAGCCGCAACTTCGGACAGGGCATGACCTTGGGGCTTAAAAATACCGCCATTGGCTGCCAACAGGTCGCCGCGTTCCATGCCTTGTTTGCGTGGCATTGCACCAACCAACAGTGCGTAGTTCACATCGGCGAAAGCAACCATGGGGTCGTCGGATGCCACCATGCCGTAAAGCAGTGGAAAAGCACAATCCTCGAGTTCCATCATCACGCCCTGCAAGGCTTTTAAGGCGGGGGTAATCTCGAGCAAGTGCAAAATAACCGGCTGGTCTTTGCCAAGCATTTCGCCACTGGCAATCCGAAAAAGTAAACTATAGCCAATTTGACCAGCCGCACCAGTAATCGCAACACGAACAGGAGCTTTCATAAATTCCTCCAAAAGCGCTCGAGTCTGCTCGAGTCGCCAACAGTAACGCCTCATCATAATCTGTTCGGTGCAGCAAATGCCCTTCCTCAGCTTGGCTTCAATTACTGACCAGACCAGTTTCAAGTCGTTTGGATAATCTTCTGGCATCGGTTGGAAAGAACCTACTCGAGTTACAAAGGAGAAAAATCATGAAAAAACTATTGACTCAGGTACTGCTCGCAACATTAGGCTTAACCCTTGTGACCACCCAAGCCCAACAAAGTACAGTTAGTGCTGAGGAGTATTACAACACGGCTCGCACCTTGGCAGCCCAAGCAGAAATTGCTTACCCAGTGCCTTTTATTGATTTGCCACTCTGGAATGATGCGGTCAATAATGCTGCTGCCGCCGTTGACCTCGAGCCGACACAGTTACCTTATTTGCGTTACCTTGGCGAATTATTTACCACAACCCAATGGTGGTCTGAAGGCTACGATGTTTGGAAATTGTACGAAGCCAAAGGCGCATTGGACTCAGAAGCCCTAAGCTGGGCAGCCAGAACAGGTGCGAAAATGGGCTACTTGCGTTTACAACGCAACCTCAAACAAGAAGCAATTCCTTACCTGATGGATTCGTTGCGCTGGAAAGACGATCCCGTTGTTCGCGCCATGTTGAAACGCGCTCAAGTTAAATAAGCACTCATGGCTCGAGATTTACCCTCATCCTCCTGAGGGTAATTTTTATGTCTGTGTGCGAAGTGGAGTGATACATAGACACGACCTGTGGAGTAATACATAGACACGACCTGTGGAGTAATACATAGACAAAATTCAATTTCTGTGAAAAGGTAACGGATGCAAAGTAGATTTATTTGGGTGGTTGCGGTATTGCTTTTGGCAATGACAGCACTGGCAGCAAAAACAGGCGATACAAAATGGTCGCTGGTTAGTGCGGCTTCAAATTCGCCAACCGTCGGCTCGGACGGCACAATTTACTTTGGTGGCAACGACCAAAACTTTTATGCGGTTTCGGCAAATGGTCTGGTCAAATGGAAATTTTTGGTCGGTGGAATTGTTAAATCAAGCGCTGCAATTGGCAACGATGGCACAATTTACTTTGGTTCGTACAACAAGTCTTTTTATGCCCTAAACCCAAACGGGACACTGAAATGGACTTTTGCTTCGGGCGGCGATATTTACTCGAGTCCAGCTTTAGCCCAAGATGGCACAATTTACTTTGGTAACAGCAAAGGTTCTTTTTTTGCCTTAAATCCAAGTGGGCAGCCAAAATGGGAATTCAGAATCGGGCAGTCTATTTTTTCATCACCCGCAATTGGTTCAGATGGCACAATTTATATTGGCGCACACGATAAAGCCCTGCACGCGCTTAACCCCGATGGCACAGAGCGCTGGAAATTTCCAACCGGCAGCTTTTTATTTTCCTCGCCCGCGATTGGCAGCGATGGCACGATTTACATTGGCTCGAGCGATTCTTTTTTATATGCGGTTTTGCCCGACGGTACAGAGCGCTGGAAGTACAAAACTGGTTTTTATGTCCTCTCGAGTCCAGTGATTGCTGCCGATGGCACAATTTATGTCGGTTCGCACGACAAAAAACTTCATGCGATTAACGCTGATGGCAGCCCAGCTTGGACTTTTCAAGCCGATGGTTATATTTCGTCTGTGCCAGCTTTGGCGGCTGATGGCACAATTTACTTTGGTTCTTTTGATAACTATTTTTATGCCGTCGGCGCAACTGGGCAGTTACTTTGGAAGAAGAACTTGGGTAAACGAATAGATGCCTCGCCAGTGATTGCCAAAGATGGCACAGTCTATATTTCGGATTTGGCGGGTACTGTCTATGCGCTACAAGGCTCGGCGGGTTGGGCAATTGCACCTTGGGGACGTTTTAAGGGCAGTAACCTTGGGCTAGGACGGGCGTTAAGCCCTACCCAACTCGAGGCACTGTTGGCACTCGAGACCACACCGAGCCAGACCGCCACACCGGTCGTCATCGCCCCAGTGCCAGTCTCGAGACCCGCAACTCCACCAGTCTCGAGTAACCCTATAGTCCCAGTCTCGAGCCAAGTGAACACCAGTTCGTTGGCAGCCAAAGCAATTTTGGTGGATGGCACAATTATGTTGCCAGTCCGCGAATTGGCGGCTTTGGTTGGCGCACAAGTGACCCGTTTTGAAGCTGGCACTGCCACGATTCAACGGCGCTCTGCCAGCATCAGTTTAACCCTTGGCAAAGCTGGAACTGGCTATCGTGCGCCGATTTTATACACTGGCAAAATGTATGTCCCTTTACGAGCCTTAAATGGTTTAGCTGGGGTCAGCATTGCGTGGGATGCGACCGCAAAAAGTGTGCTGGTTTCGGTCGAAGGTCTGGTGACACAGATTAAATTAGATTTGGCAAAATTACCAAAAGTTAAACCATAAACCTCGAGTCCAAATCATTGATTTTTGTAGGGGTGATGCTTGTCATCACCCTGCTTTCAGCGACAGAAATTATTTATGCAAAAGGTCTAATCTCGAGTCATTCAGCTAAAATTCAGCTTTGGTTTAAGTTAAGTTGCACCCACCAAGTTTAGAGTGGTTCTCGAGGATATTCAGGGCTTTGGCGCTGGCTTGACTTCGGGAGCGTTTTTTAACTCGAGTTAGGATTTTTTTCTTGGCTCGAGTCAAAAAACGGGTAAAGGTGCAACATGAAAACTTCAGAACAACGTATTTCGACCACTTTATTAAAAAGCCGCTATATTGTTTTGTTAGCGGTTGGCACGTTGTATTTGCTGTCCATGACTTTATTCGGTTATGCGACCATTAAAACGGCGGTGATGTTGCCGGGTTTGCTGGCAAAATTTACCTCGAGCAGTTCTAAATCTTTAATGCTTTTTGCGGTCGAAACCGCTGATTTATTTTTGGTGGCGGTGGTTTTATTTGTGACTGCCGCAGGGTTGTATGCGCTTTTTATGGGTAGACAAGCCAAAGCCGGCGATGCGGCGGTCACCCGTTGGCTCGAGGTCGAAACACTGGACGACTTAAAACAAAACTTGATTGGCGTGGTTGTGGTGGCAATGGCGGTGCTGTTTTTAGGGGTTTTTATCCGCGATGACCCAGACCATAATTTACTCGAGATTGGCGGTGGAGTTGGGGCGGTGATTGCGGCTTTGGGTTGGTATGTCTCACAAAAATCCAGAGCCAAGGAATCGGATGCCAAGGTCAGCGAAATTAAAGTCAGCGAGACCAAAGTTAGCCAAGAAGAAAGCCAAGCGGCGGCAGAAACACTGGTTAAATTCAGCGAATCGCTGAAACCATAAAAATGTAAAGACTTGCTTATATTTCAAAGAAGTGTAGAGTACGACTATGAACTTTATCGGAAATTTGTGAGTCAATACCGCGTTCTGGTGATTGACGATGAACCAAGAATGCGTAGCCTGATGCAGCGTGGGCTTGGTTTGGCTGGATTTCAGGTACAGACGGCTGACAATGGTGAGCTAGGTTTATTGGCAGTGACCCAAAACCCGCCAGATGTAGTGCTGCTCGACCTGATGATGCCGGGGGTATTCGATGGATTTGCGACCCTCGAGCAACTCTTAAAACTCGAGCCACGCCCAAAAGTAATTGTTGTCTCGGGCAGAGACGAACTCGAGGACAGACAAAGGGCAAAGGTGGCGGATGGTTTTTTGGTCAAACCTGTGGCATTTGATTTTTTGGTGGAAACGATTCATAAAGTTATTCGGGCGTAAGAAGGAGTACCGTGATAAAGCCCAAACCAAAAGAATTACCTGTCGTGGTTGGCATCGGCGCTTCGGCTGGCGGTCTCGAGGCATTCTCGAAACTCTTAAAGGCGCTTAAACCAGACACGGGCATGGCTTTTGTTTTGCTGCAACACCTCGAGCGCAGTCACGATAGCTTGCTGAGCGAATTATTGGCACGCACCACCAGCATGAAGGTTATCGAAATTATAGATGGCATCAGCCTTTTCGCCAATTGTGTTTATGTCATTCCACCCAATGTTAGCGTGGTCATGAAGCGCGGTGTTTTACGGCTTTTGCCGCGTCCTGCGGGGCGAGAATTACACCAGCCCATCAATGAATTTTTTAGTTCGCTGTCTCAGGCACGGCTGCATCAGGCAATTGGTGTGGTCTTGTCCGGCACAGCTTCGGATGGCACAGTTGGCTTAGAAGCGATTAAAGCCGCCGGCGGAATCACTTTTGCCCAGCGTCCAGAGTCGGCACGTTCGCCAGCCATGCCGCGCAGTGCCATCAAAGCTGGTGTGGTGGATTTTGTGCTGTCGCCCGAAGAGATTGCCGCCAAGTTGGTCAGTTTAGCCCAAGACCCATACTTAGGAAAAGCCAACAAGCGTCAGGCTCGAGCCAAACCAAGTGCGGCAGCCAGCAGCGATGATGGCTTTGAAGCGATTTTACATTTACTCCAAGATGCCAAAGACGTGGATTTTTCTTTGTACCGCTCAACCACAATTGGGCGGCGAATAAGGCGGCGGATGCTGCTCGATTCGATGACTTCAACCACACGCTATATCGAACATCTACGCAGTCAGCCAGCCGCGCTCGAGTTGCTGTATCAAGATTTGCTGATTGGTGTGACCAGTTTTTTTCGTGATGCCCATGTTTTTGAATGCCTACAAAAAACAGTTTTCCCCGAACTGCTTAAAGACCGTGCCGCCGATGATGTGCTGCGAATCTGGGTCAGTGGTTGCTCGACCGGACAAGAAGCCTATTCTTTGGGGATGGCGTACTTGGAATGTATGGCACTTGCCAAAGTCAATATCCCACTGCAAATTTTTGCCACCGACTTAAACGCCCCAATGCTCGAGAAAGCCCGTGCGGGTTGGTACTCGGCTGCCAGCATGGAGAATGTTTCGCCCGAGCGCCGCAAACGTTTTTTTAGCGAAGAAAAAGATGGTTGGCGCATCAGCGAAGCGGTGCGTGAAAAAATAATCTTTTCAAAACAAAATGTTTTTGCCGACCCGCCTTTTTCGCGTATGGACTTGGTTACTTGCCGAAATTTACTGATTTACCTCGAGCCAGCCCTGCAAAGCCGTGTCATTCCAACCCTGCACTATGCCTTAAAACCGCAGGGTGTCTTGCTGCTTGGCGCTTCGGAAACGGTTGGGCGCTTTGAGGATTTATTTGGCGTGCTTGACCAGTCTTGCCGGTTTTATAGTAAGCGCTTGGTCAGCAGCCGAATTCCAAAACTCGAGGGGCGAATTGTCAAATCGGTGGTCAGTAAACAAGAACCCACCGCCTCGGTGGTCAGTGCCAGTACAGTACAAACAGGGCGCGAGGTAGACCATTTGCTGCTTTTGCGCTATGCCCCAAGCAGTGTCGTGGTCAACGATGCGCTCGAGGTGGTGCAGTTTCGTGGCTCGACCAGTCAATTTTTAGAAGCCCCGAGCGGTAAAGCCACTTTTAATTTGCTCAAGATGGCACGTGAAGGCTTAATGTTGCCATTGCGGCGTTTGACCGACCAAGCCCGCCAAGAAAATCGGGTCGTGCGCCTCGAGCATCTGCGCTATTCGTACAACGGTGCAGTGGTTGCGATCAATCTCGAGGTTCAGCCCTTAAAACAACCCGGTTGTCTGTTGGTGCTGTTCGAGGTCTTGCCAGAATTACCAGCCGCCCAGCCGACTGCCGAGCCACAAACCCAGACCCGCCAACTCGAGGACTTGAACCGCGAATTATTAGAGTCCCGCGAATATGTGCGCTTTATCCAGCGCCAAAACGAAGACGAAAACGAACAGTTCCAAGCTGCCAATGCCGAAATGCAATCCTCGGGCGAAGAATTACAAAGCCTCAACGAAGAACTCGAGACCGCCAAAGAAGAACTCGAGTCCACCAACGAAGAAATCCAAACCTTAAACCAAGAACTGACGGTGCGGAACGCCGAATTGTTGCGCTTAAATACGGTCTTGACCAATTTCCAAAGCAGTGCCGAATTGGCAATTGTGGCGGTCAGCTTGGACTTAGAAGTGCAACGTTTTACCCCACAAGCCGAACGTACTTTGGGTTTACGCAACACTGACCTTGGGCAGCCGATTGGTCGGCTGAGCCATTTATTAAATTTACCCGATTTAGAAGAACTTGTTTTGACGGTTATTACTCAAGAAAAACCAACCGACTGCGAAGTTCGTGACCGCGATGGGCGCTGGTTTTTATTGCGGATTCGTCCCTATTACACCCCCGAAAATGATATTGACGGCGCGGTGCTGGTCTTGTTCGAGATGGATGCCCTAAAAAGAGCCGAACTCGAGCGAGAACGGCTACAACAACAAACCGAAGTTGTTTTTGAAAGCCTTGCCGATGGCTTACTTGCCCTCAGTCACGATTGGATGATTACCTATATCAATGCCAACGGCGCACGTTTGGCGAATCGGTCAAAAGAGACCATGCTGGGTCGTAATTATTGGTCAATTTTTCCAGAAGTGATTGACACCGTTTTTGAGACTGGCTACAGAAAAGCCATGACTGAACGGGTGACGGTAGACCTCGAGGCGTATTATCCTGCGCTGGCTGCCCAATTTGAGGTTCGGGCTGTGCCAGTCGAGACTGGAATCACGGTTTTTTTTCGCGATGTCACCACACGGCACGAAACCGAAATCTTGGTTGCCGAAACCAAAGAAAAACTGCGCGTGCTTGCCGAAAGCCAACAGCGTTTTTTAGCCGATGCCGCCCACGAGTTACGCGCTCCGTTGGCGGTCATTCAGGGCAACCTTGAGGTGCTTGAACGCTTCCCCGAGATGCCAGCCCCAGACCGTTTAGAAGCCATCAGCGACAGCGCCCGCGAAGCCACACGCCTCGCCCAACTGGCAAATGATTTACTGGCACTGGCTCGAGGTGACGCTGGCGACGGTCTGCGGCTTGAGCCACTTGAATTAGCGGCACTGGTTTCAGAAACCCTCCTAGGTGCAACTTATCTGGATATTCAAAACCAACTCGAGTTGGGTACAATCGAGTCGGCTTTGGTTTTAGGCGATGCCAATAAACTTAAACAACTGGTGCTGATTCTGCTCGATAACGCCATGAAATACTCGCCAGAAGGTGGAAAAGTCAGCCTGAGTTTGCAGCACCAAACCAGCCATGCCGAATTAAGAGTCTCGGACAGTGGTCAGGGTATTGACGAAGCAGACCTCGAGCGGGTTTTTGAACGTTTTTACCGCACCGATACCTCGCGTTCACGCCAGACCGGCGGCACGGGATTAGGTTTACCGATTGCCCGTTGGATTAGCGAGCAGCACCACGCTAAACTCTGGCTCGAGAGTCAGGTTGGCGTTGGCACAACTGCCGTGTTGCGTTTACCGCTCATGCCAGAATAATTTTGCTGGGCAAAAAAAACTTTAATTTCTCGAGCAGCAAAAGAAACTCTACAGGTTTATGGAAATAGTCATTTGCACCCAGCACCAGTCCATCTTCGGGCGCACCATCTCGACCAGTCATAAACAGAATCGGAATTAAGCTACCAGCCTTGCGGATTTGCCGCAAGGCTTCTGGACCATCCATGCCAGGCATCATCCAATCAAGAATAATCAAGTCTGGCTGAGCCGTTCGGGTCATTTCGACGGCGGCGGCTCCAGAATCTGCCTCGAGAACACCGTACCCTTCTAGGCTCAATCCGCGCCGCAAAAAGCTACGAATCCGTGGTTCATCATCGGCAACCAGAATACGAAACTCAGGCAAGAGCGCAACAACTTTTTTCGGTGGAACAGTATCTCATACCACAAAGTCTATCACCACCAACTGATTCTAAGCTGAGGCGAACCTTGGATTTTGTCCTCCCCTGCGAAGCAGTAGGGGAGGTGGCGAGCGAAGCGCGTCGGAGGGGTCTTGCACAGCGTCTACCTGTTGCAAACCCATCCGTCACTCGTTGCACTCGCGCCACCTCCACCTACCTTCTTGCTCACAAGACAGCACCTTCTTGACCACATACGCGCACCTATCAGGCGTGGTCGCTATCGGGCTGTTCGCGCTAACGGCAGGGGAGGACTTTTTGCGTTGCACACGAATTTCTTGATTAAGTCACAGGCAATGAAGGCAAACCTTGGACAGCCTTTGTTTTTTGTTTTACAATACTGCCATGACAGCCATACTCGAGCCACCAAAATCTGTAGAAGCACCCCTCGAGTCAATGCCACTCCTCGAGTCAATACGTTTCTCGCCGCTCGAGTTGATGCGTTTTTCGGGTGAACGTTACGACGAGCTTTGGAGACTGGGCTTAATCACCTCCGATGACCGTGTGGAATTACTCAATGGTCAGATTGTGAGGAAACCAGAAATGAACCCACCGCATTTATATACTTTATCCGACCTTCACACCCGAATTTTGTTTCAATTCTACAACCGCGCTGTGGTACTGAATCAAAGCACAATTTTCTTACCCCAAGATGGCAGACCAGACCCAGACATTGCGCTCCTAAAACTTGGCACACCAAGAGACCGCTTGCCGTTGCCCGAAGACATTGATTTGATTATCGAAGTTTCTGACAGCACTGTAGCTCGAGACCGCGAAACCAAACTGGCACTCTATGCCCGAGACAACATTATAGAATACTGGATTGTCAATCTGGCACAGCGCCAACTCGAGGTTTACCGCCAGCCCGACGGCTTGCGCTATGGCAGCAGTTTTACAGTTAAAGATGGCAGCCCAACCGCTTGTTTGGCATTTCCAAACGATTTGATTGCTTGGGCAGTGTGAAGGTCATTACCCTGAACGTCAATGGAATCCGCAGCGCCAACCAAAAGGGTTTACTCGAGTGGTTGGCGCTGCAAAATGCCGACCTTGTGCTGCTCCAAGAAGTCCGAGCGCTCGAGCATCAACGACCAATTTTAGCGGGCTTGGAGCATTACCATGCTTATTGGTTTGAAGCACAAAAAGCTGGCTACAGTGGCGTTGGAATTTTAAGTAAACAGATTCCAAAAACAGTCCAGTACGGTTTTGGTTCAGCCGAATTTGATGCCGAAGGGCGGGTCTTGCGGCTCGAGTTTGAGGACTTAAATGTGGTCAGTGCCTATTTTCCAAGTGGCTCGAGCAGCCCGGAGCGCCAAGCTGCCAAGTACCGTTTTTTAGCCGAATTCGAGCCGTGGTTGCTTGGTTTACAAGGCGAAGTTTTGTTGGGCGGCGACCTGAACATTGCCCATCAAGCAATAGACCTTAAAAATTGGCACGGTAATATCGGCAACAGTGGTTTTTTACCCGAAGAACGGGCTTGGTTTTCTAAGCTACTCGAGGCTGGTTTTGCCGATGTTTTTAGAAACCACGTCGGGCAAACCGAGCATTATTCGTGGTGGTCTAACCGTGGTGGCGCTCGAAGAAACAATGTCGGTTGGCGCATAGATTACCAGTTGTGTACGGCTGGTTTGGCGGCTCGAGTCGAGCGGGCGAGCATTTACCGCGCAGATTTTTTTTCTGACCACGCCCCAGTCATTCTCGAGTACACAAAATCTGCGCTCGAGAATTTACGGGCTTTGATTCAAGTCGGAGTGGATGATTTCCAAGCAGGGCGGGTTACAAGTTATGATTCTCGTCAAGAAGCCGTGGCTGATATTCGAGCCTTGGCGCTTTCAAAACAAAATCGCCCATAAGTTCTTGATAGACTGCTTTGTATGGAATACATCATCAAAGATTTACACAAGGCTTTTGAAATGGATGGACTCGAGGAAGTCCAACAAAGCGCTTGGGGTTACGACGACCGCGACCTGACACCGGGCGGTTTATTTACAGTTCATGCCCACATGGGCGGAATTGTTTGCGCCGCCTTTGCGGTTGGTTCAGATATTCCAGTCGGTTTTGCCTACAGCTTTCCAGCGCTTTACAAAAATAAAATGGTACAGCATTCGCATATGCTGGCGCTGCGCCCAGAACACCGTGCCAGTGGTTTGGCGGTGCGCCTCAAACAGCACCAACGAACTCGAGCCATAGCATTGGGCTACGACCTGATGACTTGGACTTTTGACCCAGCCTTAACCAAAAATGCACGGCTGAACTTGGGTAAACTTGGCGCTCGAGCCGTTTCCTACCACGAGGACTGGTATGCGATTAAAGGCGGAATTTATGCTGGGCTACCCGCTGACCGTTTTTTTGCCGAATGGGATTTAACCACAACCTTTGCGGAGCGCTCTAAGACTGCTCCGAGTGGCGAAATTGCGCTTGAAGCCAACGGTACTGGAGCAGGAAAACCAAGGCTTGATTTGACAGGCGTGGTTTTAATAGAAAGCCCACGGGACATTGACGCGCTTAAAGCCTCCAATCTCGAGGCGGCTCAAACGTGGCGCACCGCCCATCGTCTGGTTTTTCCGCATTATTTTGAGCGTGGTTATCTGGTCACGGATTTACACGACACTGGGACACAGACTTTTTATCGGCTCGAGCCGTAGTTTGCGCTGGCTGAGTTTGGCTGCCTCTAGCGCTGGCTGAGTTTGGCTGCCCTCTAGCGCTGGCTGAGTTCGATAATCCAATCAACACTTGGGTTAGCTCGAGCCGCTAAAACATCCAAATGGGTCATGCTGGGTAAATTTCGGACATCTATGCTTTGCTGCATTTTTTTCTCGAGTGGCTGATAAGCATTTGATTCGGTCACAATACCGCGCCCACCACGAATTGCCATGACTGGGATTTTGGTGCTGCCAATGTGTTGGACTCGCAAGAATTGCCGCGCCCAAGTTGGTGACTCGAGACCAACCGCGCCTATATCTAAACTGAGTCGGGCTGGGAAATACCATTCCTGAAAATCGCTTTGCGGGTTGTAAAAACGTGTTGCAAAATCGATCGGGTCGGTCAATTCGGTTGGGTCGGTCTGGCTAGGGATTTCCCACTCGACCCGTTTTGCACCGTCTGCCACGCCCGTCACCTCGAGTGCAAAACCGCCAACAAACCACGATAAGACATTGATACCGACTTTGGCTTGGCTGGCACGTCCGGCAGTAATCGCAAAGGCACTGATTAAGGCATATTGGTCATCACCAGAAATCATGGCAGCGGCAAGGTTGCTGGCAGGATACGGCACAACCCCGCCGGGGCTATCGCCGTTGGGGTCAAAACGCGCCAAAAGCGCGGCTGCACCAAGTTTAGCCAGCCCAGACGGGTCAAAACCAAAGGCACTAAAATACGGCACATCTGTACCCGCCTCGAGACCAAGCTGACCCGCGCCACGAATCCCAAAAGGTCCAACCACCCCAGCTTGGTAATCGGCTTGACTTGTGCCGTTTTCGGAGGTGGTACGCCCAGCCACACCATCGAGCAGCAGGAGCGAATCAATATCTTTGTAGCCGGGTGTGCCGTTAAAATCCCATCCTGCGTACAATGAAACCATGACTGCGCCAAGGCTATGACCTCCCAGCACGACTTTCTGCCCGTAGGTTCGCGCCAACTGCACCACCCGTCGTAAATCCTCGAGATGCACCTGTAACCCCCAAAAGCCCATAAATTTTAAGTCTTTCGGGTCTCGAGCCTGAAAACCATTGGGCGCAAAATGGTACTGCCATGCCAGCCTTGGGTTGCGCTTGGTTAGGGCTTCTTGCAAACGGCTGTGGTCTTCGAGTTGATTGCTGCGGCGGTCGATTGCCCAGACCTCGAGACTTGGGTCTTTGGCGACCATGCTTCGCGCCAAACGGTCAAAATTGGCTGCACCACCCAAAAAGCCGGGCATCAGTACCACCACGGCTCGAGCTTTGCTGGTTTTGGGCAAGCTATAGCGCACAAAAAAAGCCTTGTCAAATTCGTTTGGGGTGTTGGGTTCGTCAAAGCCAGTTATGGTCATGCGCTGGGCTTCTATTACCTCGAGACTTTTTGGCTCTGGGATTTGGGCAGATAGTGGTTGTATGGCTGGCGCACAGGCTGCCAAAGCCAACAAAGTCAGGAGCAAAAAGCGTTTCATGGTCTCGAGTTTACGGGTTTTATCTGAATTCAAATTGAAGTTGGGTCACACTCAATCTTTGTTGCTCCTTAGCATCTTAGAATTCAAATACAATTAAGTATCATTGCGCCTTGTATCCAGAAAACGTAGAATCGCGGCTCGAGTTCAAATTTGAACTTTCCGGAGGTACTCATGGCATTAACCGCATCAAAAACCCAAGACATCATTCGCACCGAAACCCAATACGATTCTGGTGTCTACAACAAACATAGCATTGTTCTCGAGCGCGGCTTAGGCGCAAAAGTCTGGGATACCGACGGACGCGAGTACATTGATTGCGTGGTCGGAATTAGTGTGGCGAACCTTGGTCATAGCCACCCCGAAATTGTCAAAGCAATTCAAGAACAAGCGGCGAAACTGATGGTCTGCCCACAGACCTACCCAAACGACCAACGTTCTGAGTTTTACGCCGAACTGGTCAGCATTTTGCCCAGCAACCTCACCAGAATTTTCCCGTGTAACAGTGGCGCAGAGGCGATGGAAGCTGCCCTAAAGTTTGCTCGAGTTGCCACAGGGCGCGAGAAATTTGTTGCCATGAAACGTGGTTTTTCGGGGCGCACGATGGGCGCTTTAAGCCTGACCTACGAACCCAAGTACCGCGAGCCATTTGGTGGCTTGGTTCACGAGACCAGCTTTGTGGCATTTAACGACCTCGAGCAACTCGAAGCTGCGATAGACGACCAGACAGCCGCCGTGATTATCGAGCCAGTCCAAGGCGAAGGCGGAGTTCGCCCAGCCACCCCAGAATTTTTGCGTTTGGCTCGAGCCTTGACCAAAAAGCACGGCGCACTGTTGGTCTTTGACGAGATTCAATCTGGTTTTTGCCGCACCGGTAAATGGTGGGGGCATCAACACGCTTGCGAACCCGACTGCAACGGCACGTGTGCTTTAAGTAGTGGTTGTGTGGTGCAACCCGACATCATGACCCTTGCTAAAGCCATCGGCAGTGGTATTCCGCTTGGCGCAATGACCATGACTGCCGAAGTCGCCGACAAAATGCCCAAAGGCGGACATGGCACAACTTTTGGCGGTAATCCACTCGCCATGGCGGCTGGAATTGCCACGATTAAATACATGAAAAAGCACGACATGGCAGCCCAGTGTAGCGAATTAGGCGCATACTTTGTTGAAAAATTGCAAGCCATTCAAAGTAAAAAAATTAAAGAAATCCGCGCTAAAGGCTTACTGATTGGGGTAGAACTTAAAGAACACAGTGCGCCGTATCTCGAGGCACTCGAGCGCGATCATGCCATTTTGGCATACAGTGCCACGCCTACTGTAATGCGTTTTTTGCCGCCCTTGGTGATTACCAAAGCCGAAATAGACCAAGTGGTGGCGGCGACCGCACGGGTGCTGCAAGAAGTCAATCCAAAGGGCTAAACTCGAGGTCACGACAATCATTAACAAGTGTTAGTATGGCGCTGCAATGCTTAGGCAAACACTTCAAGAACAATTCACCCGCCTGATTTGGTGGGTGATGTTTGTTGGCGTTGGGGTCAGCACTTTTTCTTATGGGGTGCTTAAACCAGAGAAAAATTTTTACGAGAGTGGTTTACTGCGTGTTTTGCTGGTGCTGGTTTTGGTCTGTATTTGCCGCTTGGCATTCTGGCATAAACCGTTGTTTGGGGCGGGTTTATTTTTACTTCTGGTCAATTTATCCACGCCTTTTTTAATCAACGGCGGTGTTTTTGATAATCCTTTTTCGGTGCTCTCTATCTCGAGTTTACCGACGCTATTTTTAAGTATTGTATGGGGTTGGCGCGGTGGATTGCTGGCACTGATGGCATTACTGTCGGTACTTTTTACCAAATCCAGCAGCGACCTCGAGACAGTTGTGCTTGGCTGGGTGATCATTATCGCCACGGCTTTTTCGGGCAGCCTGATTCACCATCTGATGACCAATGTAGACCAAACCCGCACTCGGCTCGAGCAGATGGCAATGAGCGACCCACTGACCAAACTGGGCAACCGTTTTGCCCTCGAAGCCGATTTTACCAAACTGCTGGGCTTAGGTTACTTATGTATGTGGGATGTCAACGGCTTAAAACGGGTCAATGACGAAAAAGGGCATCATGCTGGCGATGCCTATTTGCTGGCATTTGTCAAAGCCTATCAAAGCCAATGCCCAGACCGCTTATACCGAGTTGGTGGCGACGAATTTGTTAGTTTTCATAGCGACACAACCGATGTTGCCGAAGTGTACGCCAAGGTTCGCCATAAATTTAGCGATGTTTCGGCGGGTTGGGCAGCCTTGCAAAACCGAGACTTGGATGCGGTGCTGCGCCAAGCTGACCGCACAATGTACCTCGAGAAAGGTAAACGCATTGCCAGTACCTTTGTGTAAGTGTTACCAGTATCCGTGGGTAAGGTAAACTAAAACCCGTGACCGATTTCTACTCGAGCCAAGACCAAGAATTTATTGCCCTGTTGCGCGAAGCGGTGCAGATTCAGAGCCACAGCACCCAAGAAGCCGATGTCTGCCGTTTTCTGGTGCGCTGGATGCACAAACGCGGCTTTCGTGCCGAAATGGACGGGGCGGGCAATGCAGTAGGCGCACGTGGCACTGGCACAAAAGAAGTTGTCTTGTTGGGGCATATTGACACCGTACCGGGCGATATTGAAGTGCGAATCGAAAACAACCAAGCAGGCAAGCTCGAGTTGTGGGGGCGTGGCAGTGTCGATGCCAAAGGACCATTTTGTACCTTTGTGGCTGCCGTGAGTTTGTTGTCTCCAGCCGCACTCGAGAAAGCCAAGTTTATTTGTGTGGGCGCGGTCGAAGAAGAAGCCCCTTCCTCTAAAGGCGCACACCATGCGATTAGTAAATACACTCCAGCCTACTGCATTATTGGCGAACCAAGTGGCTTTGATACGGTCACGCTTGGCTACAAAGGCAGGCTGATTATCCGCGCTCGGCTCGAGAAAGACAATTTCCATAGTGCTGGCGCGGACAGCACCGCTCCCGAGGAGATGCTGCGTTTTTTTCAGGCACTCGAGACATGGGCAGCCGTTTTTAATCAAGACCAACGGCTTTTTGACAGCGTGCAAGTGGCGCTGCAAGCCATCTCGAGCAGCAACGATGGTTTGCGCCAAGGCTGCGAAGCAACGATTGGTTTTCGTTTGCCACCGCGTTTAAGCCCCGACGAGGCAATGCGCCAACTTGAAGCGGTGCGGCTTGGGCAAAATGTACAAGGACTCAGAATCAGTTACACTGGGCGCGAAGAACCATACCGAGGTGCAAAAGATACCCCTTTAACCCGAGCTTTTCGGGTGGCGATGCGTGCCAGAGGTATTACCCCACAACTGACCTTAAAGACTGGCACTGCCGATATGAATGTGGTTGCACCACTTTGGGATTGTCCAATTCTGGCTTATGGACCCGGCGACAGCACCCTCGACCACACCCCAACCGAGCGGCTCGAGATAGACGAATACCTGACGGCTATTTTGGTATTGCGCGATGCTCTGGAGCGGCTGGTTGCAAATTGAGGTTTTGACTGCGTGGTAAAAATACCGATTCGATGTGGGTATACGAAAGGCTTGCCAGGCTGTAACTCGCCAGCCATACAAAAGCACAAATGGCTGCCCAATGCCAAGGGTCTTGGATGCCACCATATCTGAAATCAGAGTTGTGCAGTAAGCGCACCAACTCGAGAATCAGGTAATGCCAAATATAAATCCCAAAGGATAATTTGGCGGTATAGCGACTGAATGGATTATCAAGAATTTTTGGCAAGCGTACCGAAAAAGCAGCGCTAAATAAAAGCAGCCCAATTAAACTTGGGAAGATCGGAAAAGCATACGGCTGGCTTCCAAGACTCCAAGCAAATTCTGGGCTATAGCGGGTTGCCCAGACCCATGCAGCAATCAAAACCATGCTGGCGATTGCCAGATAATCGAAGGTTCTCGAGCGCGGTCGCTGCTGACGTAAACAGATTGCCCCAGCACACAGCACCCCGATAATATAGTGCGAAAACCAGCCAAGCGGGTTGTAATTGGGCATCCAGAATTTAGCGCCACCAATTAAGCCATATTGCCAGCCACGTTGGTCATTGTCTGGGACAAGATGATTGAGAATCCAAAAATGCGCCAGAAGCGTCAACAGTAAAACCGCAATCCAGTAGGCAAAGGCAAGGGTTGGGCTGCTGTTGGCGGCTTTGGTCTGAAAAGTTTTGCGAATTGTTTTGGTGGTGACAATTTGTGTATCGCCTCTGGTGATGGTGCGCTTATGGGTGATTTGCCAAATTGGGCGGACTCGAGCAATCGCAAACAAGCCAAGCATAAAAAGTGGCATCAGGGCATAGCAAACCACTTCAAAACCAATGCTCCAAAGTGGACCATTTAATTCGGTTGGAAAAAAAGTCACGTAGTGAAAAGCACTGCTAAAAGTCAAACCAGAGACCAAACGCAACCACATTTGTTCGCCAGGCTCGAGGCTGCGGGCAACCAAAAAGCTGACAATCAGGGCGACATAAAACCCAGGGGCAATCCTTAAAAAACGGCGTTTGGCATACTCGAGTAGGCTTGGTGCAGCTTGAGCCGTATAATAGCGTTTCCAAAAAGGCAAAGACAAAAGCATTCCAGACAGCACAAAAAAAGCACTGACCCCATAGCCACCAGCCATTAAAAATTGCTTAATCTCGAGTAACCATTTGGGAATGTTCTCGGGGCTTAAACGCTGCCCCAAATGACTCCAGACCACCGCTAGGCAAGCCACAGTTCGCACAAAATCTGCGCCATCCAAAAGACGGGCGCTACCAGACTCGAGTATTGTTGTTTTGAAATCAAACAGTTTTCGTTCGGCAACCAAACCAAAACCTCGAGCCAGTTGCGGTGCGAAAAACAATAAAATCAGAATGCTCGGGAGGGTGCTGATGGCACTGGCAAGTAAAAAACCTTGGCTGTTACTCAAAAATCCCAGCACTTGGGGAATGACTCGGGTCATTTCGCTCCGCAGCATTAAGGTTGCCACATCGAGTTGATTCCAAGTGCTGATAAAAGTCAGGACAGCAATCGTTATTAAGACTGGAGTCATTAAAGGAACGGCAATTCGGGTGTAAATGGTTTGGTTGCTTGCGCCGTCCACCCGCGCTGCTTCGATTAGGGATTTTGGAATGGCGTGTAAGCAAAATTGGCGCACCAGAAAAACACCAATCGCACTGTATGAAGCTGGCAACCAAATGGTTCTGGGGGTGTCGATCCAATCCAAAAGCCGCATTTGCATCAGGTGCGGAATGGCGCTGGACAAAGCTGGAAAGACCATGGCAATCAAAACCACCAAAAACAATTGACGTTTATAGGGAAACTCGAGCGCCGCAAAAGCAAATCCTGCCAAGCTGCTGGTCAGCACCGCCCCAAAGGCAGCGAGGCTCGAGATATAGAGGCTGTTCCAGAGGTTGCGCCAAAACATCGGCATATCGCGTTGTAATGCCTCGTAATTACTGCCTAAGTCTTGCCCAAAAGCTAAACTCAGCCCTGAATTATTCTGGCTCGAGCCAAATAAACTGTTCAAAAAATCGCGCCAGAAGCCAACGCCATCGCGCATGGCTGCCAAGTCAAGATTAAAATTGCGGCTGGATGGCAACTCAAAACTCGAGCCATTTTGGGTGGTCTGAAAAAAAAGCGCAAT
The DNA here is from genome assembly GCA_043778225.1 of Deinococcales bacterium. Classification (GTDB taxonomy): domain Bacteria; phylum Deinococcota; class Deinococci; order Deinococcales; family JAAFIG01; genus JAAFIG01. The sequence goes on from JAYWGM010000101.1 coordinate 90,026, forward strand.
CAGTGGGAAAACACTGAGCAACACAACAAAGACCATGAATAGTTTAATCAAAATAACATTGATGCGCGGCAAATTGAGCGGAGCATGGTCAGACTCGAGGCTGGCAGGGCTTTCTAAGCCAGTAAAGTTGCGCCCAAAAGCAAAATACGCCATGCCGACCAACAGCATCAGCACCAATAAAAATACCCATGTCTGGGCGGCTGCCATCGAAAAATTGGTGTAATGAAAAGCAGTCCCAAAAATAAACCCAGGCAGTTTTGCACTTTCAAAATTTGAGTAATCTGCCCGCCAAGCATTGGCTTGTAGGCGTTGGACAATGCTGATACTGACCGCCACAAAAATCATCGGTCGCATCAAAGGAAAAGCGAGGCTGCCAAGTTGCCGCCAAAAACCTGCTCCATCCAATTGGGCTGCCTCGAGCATACTGCGTGGCACACTGGACAACGCCATCAGGTAAAGCAAAATATTCCAGCCAAAACCAATCCAGATTGCCGAAAAAATCTGCAAACCCGAAGCTGGTATTTGCAAACCGACCAGACCAAGCAAGTCGTTTAAGGGATTACTAAACAACAAAAAAAAGAAACTCAGCCCACTCGAGACCGCCACTGGGGCGACCAGCATCGGCACAAGCAGCAAACCACCCAGCGAAGCCAACGCTCGGCGCAAAACCAAATGGATTGCAAACGCCGCAGGAATGGCAATGGCGTGCTGTAAAACCAAAGCTGGTAAAGCCTCGAGTAAAGAGCGCAGCAACGCCAACCAAAAAGCTGGGTCGGTAAAAACAAAGCCATAAAAACGCAAGCCACGAAAGTAAAATTCGCCTGTGCCTTGAATTGGATCCCACAAAAAAACCGAAATAAAGAAGGTAAACAGCAAACTAAAAATTCCAAAACCAATAAAAAGCACAAAAAAAGGCAGCACAAAAAAAGTACCGCTCGAGATTTTCGCTCGAGCCAAGGGTTTTGTAGCCGTGGGCAGGGTTTGAATCATGGTTGTAGGATTTTGGCAAAAAACGTGAGTTTCTCGAGTCCCTGAATACTTTGCCCACCTTCGTGATTGTTGTACGGATAGACCCGAATTTCTTTTTGCCCTGCATGGTGGTTATAGGCGGCGTAAACCGTACTTGGTGGGCAGATGTCGTCCATCAGTCCAACGCTGTAGAGGGCGGGTATGTTGGTGCGCTTGGCAAAATTAATTCCATCAAAATAACTCAGGGTGGTAAAAACTTGCTCGAGTTGGTCGCGGTGAATTTTTAAGTAGGCACTGATTTCACCGTAAGGATGAGTCGCCACGATTTCGGTTGCCCGACGGTAATGGCATAAAAACGGCACATCTGGAGCAAGTGCTTGGACTGACTCGAGCGCCGCCGCCGCAATCGCCATACCACCGCCTTGACTGCCGCCAGTCACGGCAATGCGGCTTGGGTCAATCATGCTTAAATGCTTGGCAGTTTCGATGGCTCGCACCGCATCGGCAAAAACCCGACGGTAATAATAGGTGCTTTGGTGGGTGATGCCCTTGGTCATAAAGCCGGGATAATGCCCGTTCTGGGAGGCAACGTCTTCAAGGTCTGGGGTGTCGCCAGAACTCCAATTGCTGCCTTGTCCTCGAGTGTCCATAAACAGGTGGGCATAGCCAGCACTGGCAAAAAACAGCAAATCGTGGGCTTGGTTACGCCCGCCGCCATAGCCATTAAATTCAACAATGCAGGGTATTTTTTCGGGTCGGTGACGTGGCAAACTGAGCCAGGCTTTAATCGGTTGCCCGTTGTATCCCGAAAAAGTCAGGTCGTAACTTTCGATTGTCTGCATTGGGGTGGCATAAGGTAGGCATTGGATTTTTAGATCGTGGGATCGAGTTTCTAAAAGCGTGTTTTCCCAAAAAGCGTCAAAATCGCTTGGCTCGAGAACATCAGGGCGATACTGCTCGAGTTGGCTCAGGGGTAAGTCAAATAATGGCATGATTGGTCATCTCCTGTAGGCAGTGTAGCCGTTAATCATCGGCTGCCACCAGTCTAGGACTCAGGTCAACGGTGTGTTGACCGCCCAGCCAACGAAGCTCGAGTAAATCCACAATACTTGGGAACTCGAGTATCTGCGGGTCGTTGGGCATTAAATCGAGCATATTGTCAGAAATCTGGTCAGTCTCGAGCCAGACGGCTTTGACGGGCTTATCGGTACTGATTTTTAGGCGATGTTGGTCAAGGCGTTCAATTGAAATTTTGGCATTGGGAAATTGAAATTTAACATAAGGTTCTGGGAAAAAACTGTCTCGAGCAATCACTTTATTATTTTGCAGTAGGCGCACTTGAATAATTTGTGGCTCGAGCATAGGCGCTACCGTCCCCAACTCGGTGCTGGCATTGGCTGGCAGTTGCACAGGGCGGCTGGTGGTTTCTATGGCTTGACCTTGCAAATCAAAAACACGAATCTCTAAGGTGGCTTGGCAACCCAATAAACTGGTGTTACTGCCCCAAATTGCTCCATCTGACCAGAGGTTAATGGTAATCGCTTCTAAGGCGCGTTTGACCGTGTAATAGGCTGGTTTACAGCGCTGGCTCGAGTCTATAATTGCCCAACTGCTGACTTGCCAGCAATCGTTGAGTTGCCAAACCAATGCCCCACCACAGGCTCGAGTCCCCACATTTCCCCAAGCCCGCCGCCAAATTCGGTAGGCTGCATTTAAGGCTTCGGACTGCACAATTTGGGTTGCAAAGACAAAATCTTCTAACTTGTCCAGGTCAGAACGGATGTCGGAGGCGTATTTCTCGAGCCGCATCATCCCTTCTCCAGCCTTGATGTGGTGCAAAAAACTTGGACTGTGGGGTTGCCACGCCTCTTTGGGAATGACTTCGCGCAGGGTCTCAAGTCGGGGGGCTGCACCCATGCCAAACTCGGAGATAAAACGTCCGCCCAGACGTGCATATTCGCGGTATGGCGCGGCATCCCGTCCCCAGACTTCCCAGGTGTGGCGGTCGCCAATTGTCTGGTCGTCGGGGTCTTGCCCAAAGTATGGACTGCCAGCTTGATAATAGACATCTGGGCAAAACTCGAGCAGCGCTTTTGGTAAAATTTGTTCGTAAATTACTCGAGCGCCAAAGCCAGAATTGGCATCGGGGGCTGCCGCCATATTGTATAGCCCTAAGCCGTTGGCAAGTGGATAATCCTCGTTGTTGCCTGTCCAAATAATGATGCTCGGATGACTCCGCAAGCGCTTAACTTGATAAACCGCTTCTTCTTGGACACTTTCGAGAAAAGCTGGATGGGACGGATAAATCCCGCAGCCAAACATAAAATCTTGCCAGACCAAAATACCCATTTGGTCGCAGAGGTCATAAAAAACTTTGTTTTCGTAAATCCCACCGCCCCAAATTCGCAGCATCGTCATGTTGGCATTTTTGGTGGCTTCGATTCGTGCCTTGTAACGTTCACCCGTGACTCGAGCCAACATCAGATCGTCGGGAATCCAATTTGCACCATTGGTAAACATTGCTATGCCATTGATTTCAAAATAAAAACTTGTCCCGACTTGGTTTTCAATCGCTTCTTTGACGACCCGAACCTGACGAATCCCAAAAGTCTGTTCTTGGCTGTCTAAACATATCCCAGCCTGCTCGAGTGAAACCCGCAAGCGGTACAAAGGTTGCGTGCCAAGCGTATGTGGATACCAAAGTTCGGGTTGTAAAATCCAAAAGCGGTGTTTGAGCTTGCTACCAGCCGCCATGATGTGCTGCTCGAGCGCAATTCCATTGGGGTCGCAGAGGGTCAGCACCACTCTGGCTTCTTGGTACTGCCCGTGTAATTGCAAGTCAATGTCTATGGTACTTGTTTCGAGTGTTGCTTCGAGCTTAGGCTGAATATGGACTTCGGCAATTCGGGCATTGTACTGCTCGAGCCGAATTTCTTGCCAAATACCACTGTCCACCAATTTTGGACCCCAATCCCAAGAGTAGTGGTATTGGGCTTTACGCACGTGTAAGCGGCTTGGGTCGCCATTCCAGAGTGGTCGTGCGCCGCCATGGGCTTGCATTCGCTTTAAGCCCTCGAACCAAGCGCTCTTAAAATGAATCTCGAGGCGGTTTTTGGCTTTGAGTTGCACCGTAATTCGCTGCCCCAAAAACATATTTTCTGACTCGAGAATTAAATCGCCATTGAGGTAAACATCGGCAAAAGTGTCCAAGCCATCAAAACACAATTGGTTCTGCAAAAAACCCAGTTCGGCACTAAACTCGAGGCAATACAACCAGTCGCGCTCAGACACCCACTGCACCAGATTTTCGTTTTGGTCAAAATATGGGTCGGGGATTAAGCCATGCTCGAGTAAATTCTGATAGGTACTGCTTGGAACTTGGCAACTCAGCCAGCCATTGGGGTTAGCAAAATCTTCGAGCATCGAATGGCTGTTTTGGCGTTCCCGAAATAACCAGCCACTTGTTAAGGGTTGCTTTTGCAGCAACTCGAGTTTTGATATGGGCATAAAAACCTCTTTGTTTAGTAAAATTTATCAATACGGTAACATCTCGAGTCTGTACTGTCAACGCAAGCATGGGCTGTTAAGGTATTTGATGCCGTCATAAACAGTCTAAAACGCCACAAAAAGGAATCTGGCGAACAAGCCTTGAGCTTGCTTTACATTTGTATTTATCTAAAAAGTCTGCTAAGATTCGCCGCGTGACCATGACCCTCAGCCGAAAAGTCACCATCCGTGAAGTTGCACAACACGCCAATGTCTCGATCGGTACAGTCTCGAGAGCCTTAAAGAACCAAAACGGGCTTTCGGACGATACTCGAGAAGAGATTTTGCGGGCGGCTCAAACACTTGGTTATGACACCGGAAATCTGCGCCAGACGCGCATTAAACGGCTTGGCTTTTTCACTTGGCGAATGCCCGATTTACTGGTCAATCCTTTTTACTCGCCAGTCCTGCATGGGGTCGAAGATGCCTGTAGTGAACAAGAAATTGTGCTTTCCTATACGGCTTTTAGACCGAGCGATAAAGTCTTAGAAATCATTCGCCGCCACGAAGTAGATGCGCTTTTGTGTGTTTCGTATTTTCAACCTAAATTGCTCGAGAAAATTGCTTCGCTTGGGGTTCAAGTGCTGCTGGTCGATCATTTCCACCCAAGTTTAACCAGCGTCAATATTGACAACATCGGTGGTGCAAAAAAAGCCGTGCAGCATTTACTCGAGCTTGGCAGAAAACGCATTGCTTATGTCAATGGAATGAACCACCATTCGATTGTCGAACGCGCCCGAGGCTTTCGCCAAGCCCTATTTGAAGCGGGAATGCCCGCCGACCCAAGTCTCGAGGTCAACACCGACCCACATTTTGATATTGCCGAAGTCCAAAAAGCCACCGAGCAGCTATTGGCACTGGCTGTACCACCCGATGCGATTTTTGTCTTTAATGATAAATCTGCGCTGGTGGTACAACGGGTCTGTATTGAAGCAGGTTTTCGTGTGCCACAAGACATAGCAATTGTTGGCTTTGACGACATTGATGCGGCTTCACACGCTCGCCCAAGTTTAAGCACGGTTCGCGTCAGCAAAGAAGAATTGGGGCGCAGAGCCGTACAAATGCTGGTCAACCGCGAAGAAAACAGTTTGGTTGTTCCGGTTGAACTGATTGTGCGCGGTAGCAGTTTAGCTAAAAAACAAAAATAATTGCGTTTTGTTTATCAAACACCTGCCTAAAAATAGTGGGTAAGCGTCTTATTTTATAGAAAAATGCTTTCTAAAAGCATTTTTCTATACCTTTAAGACCCTCTTGACAGACGCAACAGACTGTATTACCATATGTCTGTTCAATTTTACTAAACAAAGTAGAACGCTTCGAGAAAAACTCGAGCGGCTGGCAACGTCCAGTTCTCGAGCGTTACAGAGGAGAGGTCATGAAGAATTTGCGGTTATTGGCAGCATTTGGCATCGGTGCGCTGGCGGTTGGGGCAATGTTTGCTTCGGCGCAGACAGGTCGTACCAAGGTCACTTGGTTTGTGGGTGTAGGAACGGGTGGTCAACCCGACCAAATCGAAGCCGAAAAAGCGGCGGTGGCTCGTTATAACAAAGCCCAAGACAAAATCGAAATCAACCTCGAGATTGTCGAATACAACTCGGCTCGAGATAACCTCTCGGCGCGGATTGCCGCTGGCAACGCCCCAGACATTGTTGGACCAGTCGGTACACAAGGCGCAAACTGGTTCAAAGGACAATTTGTTGACCTCGACCCTTATGTCGCTAAATTTAAGCCAGACCTCAAAGGCATTGATGAAGGGCTGCTTAAATTCTACAAGGAATCACAGGGCGGCGAAGGTCTGCCTTACGCAGTTTACCCAAGTTTCTTCTTTTACAACAAAGCCCTCTTTAAGGAATCAAAACTGCCAGACTTGCCAACCAAAGTTGGCGAAAAATACCGTGGTCGCACTTGGGATTGGAATGCCGTTCGTCAGCTAGGGATGGAACTGACTTTTGACAGCAAAGGCAACAGCGCTGTTTCAAAAGACTTTGATTCTAAAAGCATCGAGACTTACGGCTTTGTCAACCAATGGAACTTAGGTATTACCTCGATGGGAACCGCCTTTAAGCCAGCCAATGTCTTCCAGAACGGCAAAGCTGTAATCGATCCAGAATGGGTCAATGCGATTCGCTACTACCACAACGCCATCTGGAAAGATAAATTCATGCCAAGCCAAGCTGCCATGGACACCGATTTACTCGGACGCGGCAATGCCTTTAACTCTGGTAACGTCGCCATGGCTTGGACACACCTCTGGTACACCTGCTGCTTAGACCCAGCTGGAACAGGCAAAGTCAAAGATTGGGGCGTTGGTGTGATGCCAAGCTACAAAGGCAAGACCATCGCTAAACTCCATGCCGATACCTTCCGCATCATGAAAGGCAGCAAAGTTAAAGAAGAAGCCTTCCAAGCAATGTGGTGGATTATGAACCAAAAAGACCTCTTGGTGACTTATGGTGCTTTCCCAGCCAACGAGAATCTCCAAGACGATTACATCGCCGCCGTCAACAAAAAGTATGCCCCTGTTAAAATCAACTGGAATGTTGTTAAAGATATGCTCAAGTACACCGACACCCCAAGCCACGAACAGTATTACCCTAACTTCACTAAAGTGGACGACATCTTTGCAAAACTTGCCACCAAAGTGCTGACCCAACCGACCTTAAATATCTCCAAAGAAGTCTCGGATACGCAAAAAGAAATCCAACGCGCTTTTGACGAAAAGAAATAACCTTCTCGCGCCTTTCTTCCTCCTCCGCCTCCGCGCTTTTAAGAGCGCGGAGGTCAATTCAAAAAATAGGACACCTGTATGCTACTCAGTCAAAAAACAAAAAAACCTATCGGTATTGAACGCACTGACCAGCGTTGGGGTTGGCTTTTCTTAACACCTTGGCTGCTTGGCTTGCTGCTTTTTACAGCATTTCCAATGCTGTTTTCTTTATTTTTAGCCTTTACCAATTATAATCTAGTGCCAGACGAACCAACCCGCTTTGTCGGCTTCAAAAACTGGGTGGTGATGGTTCAAGACCCACAAATGCAGAGTGCCTTTTTGAACACCCTCAAATATATTGCCATTGTTGTGCCACTTTTAATCGTCAGCCCCTTGGTTTTAGCCTTGTTTTTGAATGCCAAACCACTTTGGCTTAAAGGTTTATTTATCACTCTATTTTTTCTACCCAACCTCATTCCGGGCGTGGTCACTGGTTTAATTTGGGCGGGTTCACTTTCACCAGATGGCACAGTCAATCGTTTCCTCAAAGGCTTTGGAATTACCCCGCCAGCTTGGTTGACCGAAGCGGCTTGGGTCATGCCAGCCATTGCAATTATTGGCTTATGGAGCATTGGTAACACCATTTTACAACTGATTGCCGCCTTAAAAAATGCCCCCAAAGAACTCTTTGAAGCCGCCACCATAGACGGGGCAAGTTCACTGACGATGTTTTTTAGAATCACCATTCCACTGATGTCCTCGGTGCTGTTTTTTAATGTGATTACCGCCATTATTGGTGGCTTTCAGTATTTTGTGGTCAGTTTTTTACTTTTTAATGGTCAGGGCGGTCCAAATGACGCGGGTATGTTTTTAATGCTGAAAATTTTTAAGGAAGCGATTACTTACCGCAACATGGGCTATGCCTCGGCAATGTCTTGGGCAATGCTGCTGATTACTTTGTTGATTACCCAAGTGCTGTTTGCCATGGGTAAACGGTTTGTCTATTACGCTGGAGAGGAGCAAAAATGAGTCTGGTTTTACCAAAAGTAAGTGTCCAAAGTGTTCAACGTGAAAATCAAAGGGCTTGGCGCTCGAGAATCGCGTCTTTGTTGATTACGATTTTGATTGCTTGGGTGGCATGGGTTTTTTTAACGCCTTTTTATGAACAAATCAATGCCAGTTTTGGCGCACCATCTCGAGAACCCGGACAACCCTTTGGTCCTTATGTCGGTCAAGTTTTTAAGTACCAAGACCAAGACCTAAAAATCTATAAAGTGCCAATCAATGGGGCTGTACAGCAATTGGCGTTGCTCGAGCCGGGGCGCAGTAGCAGTGTTTTTATTGACCCAAAAGACCCAAGTGTTCCCATTACTTACGAAGGTTCATACCGTGCTTTAGAACGTTTGTGGACATTCAGTCCGCGTTTTGCCAATTATGCCGAAGCCTGGGATAAATTACCCGGTGGGTTCTTTCGGGGTTTAAGCAACACCTTTATTATTGCTGGTTTAAGCACCTTGGGGGTTTTAATCAGCAGCACTTTTACGGCTTATGGGCTGGCTCGTTTCAATATGCCACACAAAGATTTCTTGCTCGGCTTGGTGACTTTAACACTGATGCTACCAACGGTCGTTTTATTTGTGCCACAGTATATTCTCTACTTTAAGATCGGCTGGGTTGGCACATGGCTACCGCTCATCGTACCATCGTTTTTTGGTAATGCTTACAGTATTTTTTTGCTGCGTCAGTTCTTCTTAGCCATTCCCAAAGAATTTGACGAAGCCGCCAAAGTGGACGGGGCAAACCCGTTGCAAATACTTTGGTTTATCTTGCTACCGCTTATTCGCCCTGCTTTAATTGCAGTCGCTATTCTTAACTTTATTCTTGTCTGGAACGATTTTTTCTATCCAACGCTGTACTTGGCTGGAAAAACCGACCTGATGCCTTTATCGGTCTTAATTCGGATGTTTAGCTCGAGTTACGGCAGCAGCACCCCACATCTGATTTCGGCAGCCGCAATCATTGCCACGATTGTACCGATGGTCTTATTTTTAGTCGCTCAACGCCCTTTTATTCGTGCCATCACGATGCCGGGGTTGGACAAATGAAACATCACTTAAAACAGTACATTCTTGGCAGCCTCTTACTTATTACCTTCACAGGAATCACCATGACCCAAGCACAAGACAAGCCTCGAGATATTTTTGCCGTCAATAAAACCCTTGCTCGGACGATCAATTTTGGTAATGCCTTAGAAGCCCCAAGCGAAGGGGCGTGGGGTCTAAAGCTCGAGGAACGTTTTTTTGATTTGGCAAAACAAGGTGGCTTTACCGCCATTCGTTTACCTGTCAAATTTAGTGCTTATGCTGCCGAAACTGCACCATTTAAGCTCAGGCGTGAATTGATGTTGCGGGTAGATTGGGCGATTCAAAATGCCAAAAAACGTGGTCTGAGCATTATTTTAGACCTGCACCATTACGACGAGCTGATGCAAAAACCAAGTGAACATTTAGAGCGCTGGCTTGGAATTTGGCAACAAATTGCCGAGCGTTACAAAAATCAGCCCGACACGGTTATTTTTGAGCCTTGCAATGAACCGCACGAAAAAATCGAACCCTATTGGAATGATTACTTTGCCAAAGTGCTGACCGTCATTCGTGCCACCAACCCAACTCGAGCCGTGATTGTTGGCGGCAATGGCTGGAACAACGCCGACCGCTTAAAAGAACTGGTGTTGCCAGAGGACTCCAACCTGATTGTGACTTTTCATAATTACAATCCGTTTCCGTTTACGCACCAAGGTGCAGAATGGTGGGCAGATGGCTATAAACACCTTGGGACACTCTGGAAAGGTACACCCGACGAGCAAGCCAATGTGATTCAACACATCAAACTTGGTGTGGATTATGCCCAGAGCCTTGGCAAACCACTTTTTATGGGTGAATTTGGCGCGTACAACAAAGCCGACGCGGCATCGCGGGTGCGTTGGACAAAATTTACTCGAGCAACCATCGAAGCAAGTGGCGCAAGCTGGGGTTATTGGGAATTTGCCTCTGGTTTTGGGGTCTACGACAACCTGATGAAACGCTGGCGCAAAGATTTACTCGATGCCCTGACCAAATAAGGAAAAACACATGACTTTACATCGTTCACAATTTCCAGACCATTTTCGTTTTGGAGCCGCCACCTCGAGTTACCAAATCGAAGGCGCAGCCAGCACCGACGGGCGCAGCCCAAGCATCTGGGATACATTTTCGCACACCAGCGGACGCACCAAAAATGGAGACACCGGCGATGTGGCTTGTGACCATTATCACCGTTATCTCGAGGATGCTAACGTGATGCAGCAAATGGGCTTAAACAGTTACCGATTTAGCACCAGTTGGTCGCGGGTTTTACCAAAAGGCAGAGGGCAAATTAACCAAGCGGGTATGGATTATTACTCGAGGTTGGTAGATTCTTTACTCGAGCGTGGCATCGAGCCGTGGCTGACGCTCTACCACTGGGATTTACCACAGGTTCTCGAAGACCAAGGCGGTTGGGGGTCTCGAGACACGGCTTTTGCTTTTGCCGAGTATGCCCAAACGATGGCAGACCATTTGGGCGACCGTGTAAAAAATTGGTTTACCCACAATGAGCCTTGGTGTACAGCCTTTCTTGGACATCAAATCGGGATGTTTGCACCCGGTAAAAAAGACCAAGCCTTGGCTTTACAAGTCGCGCACCACCTGATGTTATCGCATGGACTGGCAATTCCAGCTTTACGCTCGAGCCAAAGTAAAGTTGGGGCTGCCTTAAACCTCTGGACGGTTCACCCAGCCAGTTCAAGCCAAGCCGATGCAGTCGCCGCCCATCGTTACGATGGTTTCTCGAATCGCTGGTTTTTAGACCCCTTGTATGGGCGCGGCTACCCTGCCGATATGCTCGAGTGGTACGGCGATAAAGCCCCCAAAGTCGAAGCAGATGATATGGCGATAATTGCCACACCGACCGATTTTTTGGGGATTAATTACTATATTCGTATGGTCGTGGCTGCCGACCCAAACGACACCCAGCTTGGTCGAAAAATTATTTTGCCAACAAGCAGCGAGTACACCGATTTTGATTGGGAAGTCTACCCCGATGGTCTGCGTGAATGCCTCGAGCGGGTGCAAAACGAGTACAACCCCAAAGCCATGTACATTACCGAAAATGGGGCGTGTTACGACGACGACATCAATGCCGATGGCATTATCCCAGATACCAAACGTCAGCGTTATCTCGAGCAGCACCTCGAAGCCACCCGCCAAGCTCGAGCCAATGGTGCAAAACTCGAAGGTTATTTTGCTTGGAGTCTGCTCGATAATTTTGAATGGGCAGAAGGCTACAGCCGCAGATTTGGTTTGGTACACGTTGATTTTACCACCCAAAAACGCACCCTCAAGCAGTCCGCCCATTGGTACAAGCAGTTTTTACAAGGAAACGCATGAACCTTTGGTGCAAGGAGACGCATGAACCTTTGGTGCAAGGAGACGCATGAATCTTTCGTTTATCACGGCTAATTTTGTGGCTCGAGAACTCGAGTACAACATGACCCAAGGCTGGATGCAAGGCGACAGCGCCACCCAAGAGTTTTTTAAGCCGATTAAAACCTTTGAGGGGCGTTTTATCGCCATGCTTGAAGAAATTACAGCCATGGGGTTTAGCAATCTCGACCTTTGGGGAGCGCACCTCCACCCAGATTGGGCAACTGCCGAACACTTGCAATTGGCTCGAGATGCCTTGCACAACCAGCAAATCAGCGTCAGTAGCCTCGCTGCTTGGTGCGGTGATTTGGATACTTTAGCGGGTTTTAGCCGAGTTGCCAATGGCATTGGTGCAAAAATAATTGCTGGCGGTATGCCCGTGCTGCACCAGACTCGAGCCGAAGCGCTGATGATTTTACAAGACGCTGGTGTCAAAATTGCGATCGAAAACCACCCAGAAAAAAATGCACAAGAAATCCTTATGCAGATTGGCGCAGACAGCCACTTGGTTGGCGCAGCCCCAGATACAGGCTGGTGGGGAACACAAGGCATGGACAGCCCAACTGCGCTGCGTGAGCTTGGGCGGCATATGCTGACTGTACATTTTAAGGATGTAAAAGAGGTGGGTTCACACCACACCTGTCGTTTTGGCGATGGCATTGTTGACCTAGAAAATAGCTTGGCAACACTTAAAGAGATTGGTTATAACGGCGTTATTGGCATCGAACACGAACCAGAAACACACAACCCAACGGATGACATTTTGTACAGCAAAAACCGACTCGAGACTTGGAGCAATCTATGAAACTTGCGATTATTGGTTGTGGCAACATCGCTGGACCGTACTCGGATGATCTAAAAAAACGCCCAGACCTCGAGATTGTTGGATTTTACGACCTCGATATGGCTCGAGCGCAAAATTTTGCTGCCAAGTACGGTGGGGTTGTTTACCCTAGCCTTGAGGCTGCACTGCAAGACCCCAAGGTCGAGATTATTGTCAACTTAACTATTTTTCAAGCCCATTACGAGGTTGTTAAAGCTGGTTTGCAAGCAGGAAAACACGTCTACAGCGAAAAACCGTTGGCACTCGAGGCAAAACACGCCTTTGAGTTGGTAGAACTTGCCAAAACCGTGGGTAAGCGCTTGGCTTGCGCCCCAATTACCTTTTTAGGCGAAGCCCAACAAACAGCCCTGCACGCCATTCGTCAAGGAAAAATCGGACAATTGCGGGTTATTTATGCCGAAGTCAATCATGGACGAATCGAATCATGGCATCCAAACCCAGCCGCTTTTTATGATGTTGGACCAATGCTCGATGTTGGGGTCTATCCATTAGCACTGGTGACTTCGCTGCTTGGTGCGGCTGTTCGCCTCAGCAGTTTTGCTACGACACTTTATCCAAACCGAATCACCAAAGATGGCACGGCTTTTGCGGTCAGCAGCCCAGACTTTTATGTCGTCAATCTCGAATTTCCAAATAACATCATCATGCGTTTAACCTGCAATTTCTATGTCTCGGGCAGCAGTAAACAAGCCGAAAGCATTGAATTTCACGGCGACCACAGTTCTTTATACCTCGAGTCTTGGTTTGCTGCCAACAGCCGCTTAGAACAAGCCGAATTTGGCAAAAAAGAATACCAAAATGTACCACTCTTGCAAGAACCGAACAGCCCACTCGACTGGTCTCGAGGGATTGATGATTTTGCAACCGCCATCCGCCAAAACCGAGCTTCTCGAGTGACCGGAGCCCAAGCCGCCCATATTGTTGAAATTCTTGAAGCTGCCAACATCAGCGCCAAAGAAGGTCGTCCGATCGATTTGGTTTCAAAATTTGAACCACCCGCCGCCATGGACTGGGCGATGTAGAATACTCCCAGGAGTTCTTATGAAAATAGGTTTACAAATTTACAGTCTGCGCGATGCCCTCGAATCCGATTATCAAGGCACATTGCAAAAAGTGAAAAATATCGGCTATGCAGGCGCAGAGATTTTTGGCACACACCTGTCTGCCTTAAAAACCAAAGCCTTATTTGCTGATACGGGTCTTGAAATAATCGGACATCATTTTTCTTTACCCGACCTCGAAAAAGATTTGGCTGCCTGTATTGCCCGTACTAAAGAAGTTGGCACGGATAACTTGGTTTGCTCGTGGAGTATGCCCAGCCCAACCCAAAGTTGGCAAGCGATTCTCGAGTCCCTAAAAAAGATAACACCAGAGGTACAAAGCGCTGGACTGAATTTTATGTACCACAACCACGACCATGAAATCAGTCAGAATATAGAGGGTAAGCGCGTTTTGGATGCCATTTTGGAAATCTGCAACAGCGAACTCGATGTTGCTTGGGTACAGGCTGGCGGTGTAAGCCCAGCCGCTTACCTCGAGCAGAACGCCAGCAAAGTAAAACTGCTGCACATCAAAGACGTGCGGCTCGAGAACCAAAAATGGGAAACCGTCAATCTTGGCACGGGTACTGTTCCACTGACCGAATGTTTGGCGGCTGCCCAAAAAACCTCGAGCCAGTGGCTAATTGTCGAGCAAGATAACAGCCCAGACCCAATAGCAAGCGCCAAGCACAATTTTGGGTGGCTCAAAGCGGCACTGGGTTAAAAAAATGGGGATACGTCTCGAAACCTATCCCCACAAAAACCCAATCAGGCTTTGGGATGTACCTTTTGCACTTCGCCACCAAAAAGGTGCTTGAGGTCGCCCTTAAAGCTGTACTGCAAGTAATCGTTTTGCGGCACTTCGAGCGCCATCTCTTCGGCGACATTCATGTTCTCGAGGTACGCCCTGATGCAGCGAATGCTGTTGCCGTGTGCCGAAATCAAGATGTTTTTACCATCTCCAGCCGTGCGAATGAGTTCGTGAATAAAGGGATAAACCCGCATCTCGACCATTTTGACACTCTCGCCGTTGGGTGGTGGCACATCGTAGCTTCTGTGCCAAATTTTATACATATCGGGGAATTCGGTTTGAATATCGGTGTGTAAACGCCCACTCAGGTCGCCATAACTGCGCTCGATAATGCGGTCGTCGGTGATGATTGGCACACCATAGCTGTGCGGCGCGAGCAAAATATCCAAAGTATGCCGGCAGCGCAACAAACGGCTGGTGTAAGCCACATCAAAATGAATTCCAGAGAGTGTCTCGGCAATGGCGGTGGCTTGCTGCACACCAATTTCGGATATGTCCACATCCACCCAACCAGTAAAGGTTTTGGTGCCGCTTGCGTTAAAAGTTGTCTGCCCATGCCGAACGATATAAAGATTGGATGCCATAAGCCGATTGTATCAGGTCTCGAGTCAGAGCAGCATCAGATGCTCGAGTCAGAGCCACTAGGTTACTCGAGTTACGTCATTTAGCCAATGAATTTGTGCATAAAAACCGTTATCATAGTCGAGGTGAGAGATAATGTGTCGGTATGCGTTCAAAAATTACAAAAATCATTATGCCTGTTTTGAATGCCGTAAAGCCTTCAAGCAGCCTTTTCTTATTGAAAAAATGACTCAAAAAATACCACAGGGAGTAGCACGAACAACAACTCGAGTTATTCAGCACCAGACTGCAACCTGTCCACAATGCCACAAGCCAATGAACAGTATGGGGTTTGATTTCAAAGCACCCAAGCGGAGCGACAAAAAACAATGGGAGAAAGTAAAGCAACTCTTTAATGCGGGTTTTACTTATGTTTCATGTGGATGTGACGGACCTGGAACTCGTCCTCAGCATTTGCGTGAAGTGTCAGATTTTATTCGTGAGCGTCGAAGATTAAGCGTTGGACAAAGATTACTTGAACAGTTCTCGAGGTATGGACGAGAATGAATCAACTATTCCACACTGATGGTATCCAAGCCATTAAGCATCTGCCAGAATCTTCGGTGCATCTTATTCTCAGCGATATTCCTTACGGCATTGGCGCAGAAGATTGGGATGTACTGCACGAAAATACCAATTCGGCTTACCTTGGCTCGAGTCCAGCCCAGCAAACGGCAGGTTCGGTTTTTAAGAGCCGTGGCAAACCGATTAACGGTTGGTCAGAAGCTGACCGCGAGATTCCATTGCAGTATTACAAATGGTGTCAAACGTGGGCTGACCAGTGGTTGCGCGTCTTAAAACCGGGTGGTAGTGCAATTGTTTTTGCAGGTCGGCGTTATTCGCACCGATGTATTGCTGCCCTTGAAGATGTCGGCTTTAGTTTTAAGGATATGCTTTCGTGGCTTAAACCTCGAGCCGCCCACCGAGCGCAACGCCTGAGTCTGGTTTATGAACGTCGCACCAACCAAGAAGCCGCCGATGAATTTTTTGGCTGGCGTTTGGGCAATCTTCGTCCAACTTTTGAGCCGGTTTTGTGGTTTACAAAACCTTATAAAATCGGTACAACGGTGGCTGATAATGTTTTGCATCATGGTGTTGGTGCGTACAACGAAACCGCTTTTTTGAAATATAAAGATTCGCCAGACAATGTTTTGCGAAGTGGCTTTGCGCCCAATGAAACTGGTTTTCACCCGACCCAAAAACCAGTCTTGCTGATGCAAGCCCTGATTGAACTGACTACCCAAAAGGGACATGTGATTTTAGACCCATTTTGCGGCAGTGGTACAACTTTATTGGCGGCAAAACATCTGGAACGCAACTACCTTGGTTTTGAAATTAACGAAAAATATGCCGCCATTGCCCAAGCTCGACTCGAGGACGATTTATTTGACCTCTTTGCCGAGCCAACTTTGCTTACTGCATCCATATGACTTTTCTGGCTGCTATTCAAACTCAACTAGAAATAGAGGCATACCATACGACCAACGCCTTTAGCACTTGGATTCTCGAGCAGAGCGCCAAAGCCTTGGCTTCTCGAGACCCAAATACGCCCGCCCTGATTGCTTTTCCAGAGTTGATTGGTTTACCGCTTCTGTTTTTTCTCGAGCGGCAGACAAACGCCCAAACCCTGCAAGCTGCCGCCCTAGAACTTGCCAAAACCCATTGGCGCGAGGGGCTTAGGCTTGGCTGGCAACATCTACGCCTTGCCAGTTTGCTGTTACCCCGAGCGATTGCCATGCACACCGCGATGCTGGCTGCTTTTGCTGTGGCGGCTCGAGAACACAATGCCTATATTGTGGCTGGCTCGAGCTTTTTGCCATTTATAGATGAAGAAGCGGCTCAGGGTATCTTTTTAGCCAACAGCCAAGTCCAAAATGTGTCTTTTTTGTTTGCTCCAAGTGGTAAACTGCTCTCAAGAAGCCCTAAAATGAACTTGACCAAAGGGTTTGAACGCCAATTGGGTTTACACACTGCACGGCTCGAGGATTGGCAACCAACCCAGACCAGAATTGGTAAAATTGGCACACTGATTTGCTACGATGCCTTTTTTGATTCGTGTATCCAAAAAGCCGATGCAACCGGCACACAAATTCTGGTTCAGCCAAGTGCCAATGCCGCCAAGTGGACTGGGGCGTGGAGCGCCGACTCGAGTTTAATCGAAGGGCAAGAATGGCTGGCTCGAGGTGCAATCCAACGGATTCAGCACTGCGAACATATCAAAGTGGTACTCAATCCGATGCTGGTTGGAAAACTGTTTGAGCTTGAATTTGAGGGTTGCTCGAATATTGGTTTTAATGGCACTCGAGAACCTATTTTTGCGCCTTCTTATACCAATTTTGCGGTGGTTTCAGGGCTGCTCGAGTAAATTCTGTACTGCTGTTTTTAGATTTTCTTGTGCCATCTCGAGGTTCTGCACTTTTTGGCTATGCCAGTTTTTTGTTTGCTCGAGTCTCAGACCTGCTTTCTCCAGCGCCACCTGCACCACACTTGGCGCACTGCCCCCCAAGGTTGTGCGGCGCTCTACAAAGTTTTGTGGATTTAGCGCCCCCTGCACAAACTGGTCGGTTAGCTCGAGCCGAATTTCGGTCATGCTTTGGACAATCTCGGCTGTTAGTTGTGTCGGCTCTAAACTGTGCTGAACTGCATTATCTATGGTTCTCGAGACAATGGTATGGGCTGTTTTGAAGGTCAGACCCACCCCAACCAAGGCATCAGCTAAACCTGTGGCAGTAATAAAATGTTTTCCTGCGGCATGGCGCATTTTTGCGGTCTCAAAACTTGAAATCTCGAGAACAGCAGTTAGTAATCCAGTGGCAGCGCGGCTATCTTCAAGGGCTGATAGCACCACTGGCAAGAGCGGCTCAGCAACATCGTTGACATCGCCAAAGGGAATATGGTGGCACATCGTAAAAGCCGTTTGGGCTGCACCGTTGGCTCGAGCCAACTTAGCGCGGATGTGTTCCAAGACCACAGGATTGCGTTTTTGCGGCATGATGCTGCTGATTTGGACAAATGAATCTGCCACCCGAAAAAAACCAGTTTCTTGAGTCGCCCAAAAAATCAGGTCATGTACCAGCCTCGAGAGGTTGGTGTTGCAAATCTGTAAAGCGCTCAGTAACTCAAGGCTGTGGTCGGAAGCCCCAACTGCATCTATGCCATTCTCGAGTAAGGACTCAAAACCCAGCCAATCAGCCACACTTTGACGGTTGATGGCAAAACCAGTCCCAGTCATGGCAACTGCCCCAAGCGGCGAAAGATTGATGCTCGAATAAGCGGCTTTAAGGCGTTGTAAATCGCGCTCAAGAACCCCAAGAATCCCAGATAAATAATGTCCAAGGGTGGTCGGTTGGGCTGGCTGATGATGGGTGTAGCCGGGCATCAGCCAAGTCAGACCTGCTAAGGCTCGAGTTTGTAGTACCACTCCTATTTGGGTGACAACTTCGATTGCTTCGAGGGTTTCGCGGCGCAGTATCATCCGAATCAGGGCAGCATCGGTGTCGTTGCGACTGCGGGCAATATGCAGATTACCGGCTGCATCTGTGCCAGCCAGTGCCAGAAGACGTGCCTCGAGTGCAAAAAATAAATCCTCGAAATTTTGAGAATAAGTAAAGGTTTCGCTCGCCACTGTCTCGAGGGCAGCACAAATTTTTTTGGCATGGTCTAGCTCGAGTAAACCAGACTGCCAAAGCATTAGGGCATGGGCGCGGCTGACCTCGAGTAGGGGCGCTAAAAAATGTTGCTCAGCTTGGCGAAAATGTGGCTCGAGCAGATATTTTACATATTGCGGATTCCAGTCTTTTTTTGGCTTGGCTTGGCTCATGGTTCTATTCTGACCTTTGTGCTTTACCTTTTTGACCTTAGAATGCCTCATATGTCCGAACTTCCGACTCCCAAAGTCATTTCCCGACCCAATACAGCCCGTTTACTGATTAGCTGCCCCGATAAACGCGGTATTGTGGCGGCGGTATCGCAGTTTTTATTTAATCACAATGCCAACATCATCTCTTCAGACCAGCACAGCATTGACCCCGAAGGTGGGCGTTTTTTTATGCGCCAAGAATTTTCTTTAGAAGGACTAGACCTGACCAGAACGCAATTTGAACGGGCTTTTCAAGAAGTCGTGGCTACACCTTTTGGTATGGAATGGAGTTTATCCTATGCCACCGAACCCAAACGCATGGCGATTTTATGCAGCAAATACGATCATTGCCTCATGGATTTACTCTGGCGGGTGCGGCGCGGCGAATTTGACTGTGAAATCACGATGGTGATTAGCAACCACACCGACCTCGAGCCGGATGTGACCGCCTTTGAAATTCCGTACCATTTGGTCGAGTCGCAAAAAGGCACGGACAAAGCCAAGTCTGAAGCCGAAATCCTCGAGTTGTTGCACAACCAAGCCGATTTTGTGGTGCTGGCACGCTATATGCAGATTTTATCGGGCGATTTTTTAGAAAAGTTAGCCGTACCCGTGATTAACATCCACCATAGTTTTTTGCCAGCTTTTATTGGTGCAAATCCCTATAAAAGCGCCGCCCAACGTGGTGTTAAAATTATTGGTGCAACCGCCCATTATGTGACCGCCGAACTCGACGGTGGTCCAATTATCGAGCAAGATGTCTCGAGGGTGACACACCGCGATGATGTCAAAGCCATGACCCGAGTCGGACGCGACATCGAACGGGCGGTGCTGGCTCGAGCCGTCAAAGCCCATCTCGAGGACAGGGTTTTGGTCTATCAGAATAAAACTGTGGTGTTTTAAGTCAAAACGCTCAGAATCAGTTGTGGGTCTCGCAATGCGACTGCAATCAAGACTTTAGCCGCGCCGCGTGGATGCCGGCGGTTTTGTTCCCAGTTTTCGATGGTGCGTGGGCTGACACCAAGCAAACGGGCGAATTCGGCTCGAGGTAAATTCAGTTTGGCTCGAGCTTCTGCCACAGGCAGTTCACGGGTCGTGACTCGCCCTTCGAGCTTACCTTCGGCAATTTCTACAGCTTGCCTAGCGCTCTCGAGCAGCATGGTTTCAAATTCACTGATTTTTTTTAGACGTGGCATCTTTTAACCTCTCAATCAACTTCTTGAGTTCATTTTTTCCGTTATTACTGAGATTAGCAGCACTGTTTTTGGCGAAAGCAACCAGCAGCCAAATTGTGTCGCCAATTTCAACATAGACAACCCGAATCCCGCCGCTTTTCCCACCTCCACTTCTTGCCCAACGCATTTTTCGAGCGCCACCAGTGCCTGTCATGACTGCTCCAAGTTCCAAATTTTCGAGTAAAGCATTTTGTAGTTTTCGTTGTTCTTCATCGTCTAAAAGCTGGTCTATTGCACGGATAAAATGAGGTGTTTCAATAAACCGCATAGATTACTTTACGCCATTGGCGTATATAAATCAAGTCTAGAATCTTTTTTTGAAATAGTACAATGAAGGCTATGAGCAACAAATTACATTTGCTTTTGCTCGAGTGGTACGACACCCATGCTCGAGTCTTGCCGTGGCGACAAACCAAAGCTGGTTCTCGAGAACCTTACCAAGTTTGGCTTTCAGAAATTTTATTACAACAGACCCAAGTTTCTCGAGCCAGCAGTTATTACGAGTCTTTTCTCGAGGCTTTTCCGACCCTGCAAGACCTTGCGGCTGCGCCACTCGATACTGTCCTAAAACTCTGGGAGGGGGCTGGATACTATGCCCGCGCCAGAAGCCTGCACCGCGCCGCGCAAATCATGGCAGAAAGTGGCACACCGAGTGCTTATCTGGCTTGGCTCGAATTGCCAGGCGTTGGGCGCTATACGGCTGCTGCAATTGCCAGTTTAAGCACCAACCAAGCCGTGGCGGCGGTGGATGGCAATGTCCGCCGAGTATTGGCACGGCTCGAGAACAACGCTAACCCGTCTGAAGATTGGCTCTGGGCAACCGCCACAAGCTATCTTGAAAAAGACCGTGCTGGCGCATGGAACGAAGCCCTGATTGAACTTGGGGCAACGATTTGTAAACCAAAAAAACCGCTTTGTCTCGAATGTCCAATTGCAAAACACTGTTTGGCTTTTCGTGCCAATACCATGCTGTCTGTGCCAGCCCCCAAAGCTCGAGCCAAAGTCAAACTGGTCAAGGCGGTGGCTTTATTGCTGCATTTTGGGGGCGAAGTCTACCTCGAGTTACGACCAAAAAACGGTTTGCTGGGTGGCTTATACGGTGTACCACTCGAGTCAATCAGCACCACCCTCGAGGCTGCGCTCGAGTTGCTACTCAAGCGCTACACACCCTTACACTCCTTGGGTGGGTGGTGCGGGGAGGTATCGCACACCATGACCCACCGCCAGTTTGAAATTTCGGTCTTTGCGCTCGAGTCTAAACGCCCCGATTTAGTGCGACCGACAACTCGAGCCATCGCTAACCTCGACCGTAAAATTCTTAAACTGCTCGAGTCTGGCTTACCCGTCACCTCTTCTTGACCAATCTGGTTGTAGAATACCCTGTGCGTGGTTCTCTTGGCGTTTTTAATTTGCTGGATTTGCTGCAACTCTTGTCGCAGAATCAGTCAAAAGGCTGTTTGGTGGTTTACCATCCGTCTGAACGCGAGGGGCGAGTTTTTTTTGATTCTGGGCGGATAACCCATGTTGCTTTTGGCACAACCACCGATGCCGAGGCGCTGCACGTGATGCTCAAAGACGAGCGCGGTAATTTTGAATTCCAACCCTCAAAAGCCCCCGCCAAAAAAACCATTGACCAAGCCTTTGATAACCTAATGCTCGAGGTCATCCGTGGCTTAGATGATGGCTCGAGTACAGTCGAGAAACAAATTCCAATTCCCGAAGAACTCGATACCCCCAGAATTCTTGATGTCGCTAGGGTGAGTGCTTTAACCATGTCTGCCGACGAATTTGCGATTGTCCAACTGATCGATGGCGAGCGCACCGTGGTTAGTATTTCGCAAGCCACTTCACAGCCTTTGGAATCAGTCCAACGAACCCTGATTAGGCTCTCGAGCATGGGAATGCTCGAAATCAATAAGCGCAAAGCTCGGGTGGCGCGTTTGGTGATTGGTTTGTCTCGAGAAATGACCGGAATGCAAGTCTGCGTGGACGACGTGATTCTACGAGCTTGGGACAGGCAGCATGGTCGTCCGGTCAAAAAGGTACGAATGCGCGACGAAGCTGGGCGGGAGTTTATTTTTGAAGCCATCAGTGCGCCAAACTTAGGTGCATATGCGCTTTTTTCTAACAATGCCCTGACTCGCTTTGATTTACGTGCCGGTGGTAATGTGCTTATTAAACCCGAAGTCTAAGTTTAGGTGTACAGTATAACTCGAGGAGAAAATAATGGCGCAAAGCGTGACAATTGTGGACTTATTGCGGACGATGGTAGCGCGAGGCGTTTCTGATGTGCATTTGCAAGTTGGTTCACCACCAATGGGACGGGTTCATGGCACATTGACGGCTTTTCACAGCGAAGCCCTAAAGCCCGACCAGACCAAAATGATTGGACGTACCCTTTTAACAACCGAACAATGGGAAGAATTTGAGTACCGTCATGAACTCGACTTTGCCTATCTTGTGCCTAATGTGGCGCGTTTCCGTTGCAATATCTTTCGTCAGCGCGGCAGTATTGGCTTGGTCATGCGGGTTATCCCCGATGCGATTGCCAGCTTTGAGAGTCTGGGGCTACCAGCCGATTTGATGGAAGAATTCTGCGGCAAAGAACGCGGTATTATTTTGACCACAGGTCCGACCGGTTCGGGCAAAAGTACCACCATGGCAGCCATTGTCGACAAAATTAACCGCACCTATGCTCATAACATCATCACCATCGAAGACCCAATCGAATACTTGCACCGCAATCAGCGCAGCCTTGTGGTGCAGCGTGAAGTTGGCTCAGATACCTCGGATTTTAAGAGCGCCCTGAAATATGCCATGCGTCAAGACCCCGATGTGATTATGATTGGCGAGATGCGCGACAAAGAAACCGTTGAAGCCGCGATTACCGCCGCCCAGACGGGTCACTTGGTCTTGAGTACGCTGCACACCCAAGACGCGATTCGCAGTGTCAACCGTATTATTGACTTTTTCCCGCCCCATGAGCGCGATCAAATCAGGATTTTGTTTGCCGAATCTTTGGTCGGTATTTTATCACAGCGCTTATTGCCTCGAGCCGATGGTTCTGGACGGGTGCTGGCATTGGAAGTGATGATTAACACGCCACTTATCCGCGACTACATCAAAGACGAAAACAAAACCCCAGAAATTAAAGATGCGATGCGCGAAGACAACAACCGTGGCATGACCACCTTCGATCAACATTTGGTACAGTTGTATTTCTCGGGCATGATTTCTTTTGAGGAAGGTTTGTCGGCTGCCACCAGTCCAGACGAGTACAAACTGATGATTACCCAAGGTTCAACCGCCCACAATTCATTCACTTCTCAAGGCAACGCTCACGCCCCATCCTAGGTGCAGTCAAAGTGGTTTTCGCACACGCCAAGTCAAGTGGTTTTCGCACACGCCAAGTCAAAGTGGTTTTCGCACACGCCAAGTCAAGTGGTTTTTGCACACATTATTCTGAGTCCAGCGTGTAGACTGGTTGCGTGAGTGACTGGATTAGTACAATACGGCAATCTGTCGGTGGCAATACCCACGCCGAAATCAATTCTCCTGATGCTGGAATGCTTTTGACCGATAACGAATTGGTCTATATCAATGTCGGTGGGATGCAGCGTGCAAGGCTGGGTGAAATTGCTAAAGTGGCTCGAGAAAACGGCGAATTGGTGATTTCATCCACCGACCGCCCTTTGATTCGCGGCGCAATTAAAGCCGACAAAGAAACTCTGGCAAATTTCTTTTCGCAAGTGCGCCAAGTGGCAGCTTGGTCTCGAGAACGCCGCACCGTGATTATGGATTCGCCCAGTGCCACCCCGATGGACTCGAGTTTTGTTGGGCGCACCCCAGATGGTCTTGTCCGACCCGATTTACCAGACCCAATTGCCGAAATGCCAGTGCCTGTAGCCACTCGCCCAGTGGTGATGGTTGCACCAATCGAGTCTTTGCCGCCGTTGTTGTCACGTCCAGACCCAACCCAATCTCTGGGTCGTGGTGTCCCGCCAGTACCGCGAATCTCCGACGAAAACTTGATTGCCCAAGACCGCCCTCGGGTGGTGGCATCGGTCGCGCCGCGTTTTTCGGAAACTCGGTCCGAGCCTGTGCGGCTCGAGTATGCTGGTTTCTGGGTGCGCTTTGGGGCATACTTTATTGATTTAATCGTACTGGGTTTAGCCAGCGGGGTGCTTTCTTTTGTGTTCTCGAGCGGTGATGCTGCCAGTGGTTTAGGCTTGGCTTCGTTTGCCAACCTGATTTTTACTTGGTTGTACTTTGCTTTTCTCGAGTCTGGCGAACGCCAAGGTACACTGGGCAAAATGGCGTTGGGTCTAACAGTAACAGACATGAATCAGCAGCGCATTTCGTTTCTTCATGCCACAGGTCGCTACTTGGCTCGAGCCATTCCAGCCGTGGTGATTGTTTTTGGGGCTTTTTTGACTTTGGGCGCGGCTGCCCTTGCTTCCGCCCTTTCGTTCAGCAATTCGGGTTCAGTTAGAGCAACACTTGCACCTTTGGTTGGTGGTGCTTTCTTGGCATTGTTGCTTTTACTTGTGACCTATTTAATGGCGGCGTTTACCGCCAAAAAACAAGCCTTGCACGATTTAATTGCCAGAACCCTGGTCTTAAAAAAATAACTCAATAGGTAAAATGCTTAATTTGCTCACCACGAGCGCCAATCTCGGTCATGGCTTCAATCCCAATATCCAAATGCACATCTACCCATTTCTTGGTGACTTCTCTGTCCGAAGCATCGGTCTTGACTCCATCTGGAGTAATCGGCACATCCGAAACCAGCAACAGCGCCCCTCGAGCAATTTCGTTGTGATGCCCGACAATAAAAATCGTGGCGGTTTCCATATCGATGCCAATACAGGTTAAGCGTTTGAGCCGCTCGAGAAAATCCAAATCGTGTTCCCAAACCCGCCGATTGGTGGTGTAAATCACGCCCGTGCGGTACTCGAGGTTTCGCTCCACAATTTTATCCGAGACAAATTTATGGAGCTTAAAACTTGGTAAAGCGGGGACTTCAGGCGGAAAATAATCGTTAGAAGTGCCTTCACCACGAATGGCAGCGATTGGCAAAATAAAATTCCCCAGTTCGGTACTGCTTTTTAAGCCGCCGCATTTGCCTAAAAACAATACGCCTTTGGGCATCCGCGCCGATAGTAAATCCATGACCGTCGCCGCATTGGCACTGCCGATGCCGAAATTGACCATCGTCAAACCAGCGCTGTTGGTACAGGCTTGCATCGCTTTACCTTCACCGTAAACATCCGCTCCAAAGCGATTAGCAAAACGCGCAACATAGTCGTCAAAATTAGTCAGCAAAATATAATCACCGAACATATCCACGGGCATTCCGGTATAACGCGGCAACCAGTTTTGGGTAATCTCGAGTTTTGATTTCATACACGCATCATACTCGAGTCGCAGAGGCACGTCATACTCGAGACCTCAGAGGCACGTCATACTCGAGCAACCAGAGGCACGTCATACTCGAGCAACTAGAATCATTGACACTCGAGCGGTTAGAATACACGCCATGAACAAGAATGTAATTGGAATTATGGTCGGCGTGGTTGTTCTGGCATTAGGCGCTTTATATGTCTACGTCAGCTTTGGCTCTGGAACGCAAAACTCTGGCAGCCCCCCATCTATTGTAAGCCCAGAAGCACCTGCTAGTGCGATGTGTGCTGCCCAACCAGCCGCCAACACCAGCCTAAAAGACGCGGATGTAACCGAACTCAAAAAAGAAGATGTCAAAGTCGGCACTGGCGCAGAAGCAGTCGCAGGAAAAACCGTGGTGGTGAATTACATCGGGCGATTGGTTGATGGTAAGCAGTTTGATGCTTCTTGCGACCGCAGCCCCTTTGATTTTCCGCTCGGGGCTGGCGGCGTGATTCAGGGCTGGGACCAAGGCGTGGCGGGAATGAAAGTTGGCGGGCAACGCCGTTTGATTATTCCCTCGAGCCTAGGCTACGGCGCAGCAGGGGCGGGTTCAGATATTCCACCCAATGCGGCTTTGATTTTTGATGTTGAACTGCTCGAGGTACGCTGAACTCATCCTGCTCGAGGTACGCTGAACTCATCCTGCTCGAGGTACGCTGAACTCATCCTGCTCGAGGTACGCTGAACTCATCCTGCTCGAGATTTTGCTATAACCTTTGTACCTTTTAACCTTTTGCCCTCTGTTGTCTGCCTAACCGTTTTTGTGTCAAGAGTGTTGCACAATAAGACTCGAGGTTTCTATGCGTGAAAGAATGTTTAATTTAACCACCCCCGAAGAAGTCAATTTATTTATCTCCGAGAATCCAGCCTGTGCGATTTTCAAAGCTGGAACGTGCCACAAAACCATGCAGGGTTGGGGCAATATCGAATCGTACCTTAGTCAGCGCCCAGATGTGCCAGTCGGCATCATTCGGGTGGTCGAGGCTCGTCCTGCCAGCAATCATGTGGCGGATTTAACGGGCATTGTGCATCAGAGTCCGCAGATTATTTTGTTCCGCGACCAAGAAGCCAAATTTGACTTGGACAACTGGAACATCACCAAAGAAAACCTCGAGCCAAACCTCGAGAAATTCTTACCGGCTTTGGAGGGCGAAGTGGTGGCAGAAGGTAAGCGCACCAGTTTAGACCCGTACAAGAACTTAATGGATAAGTATTTAAGTGGTGCGGTTTCCGAAAGTCAATTTCAATGGACTTACTTAGAAATGTTTCGCAACGATGCCAATTTGCGCTCCCAAGACGAATTTACACTTTTGGACAGCCTATTTGGCAACCCAGACGAGCATCACATTCACGCTGGGGCAATTGTGCAACTCGAGATGGCGAATCAAAGCACTGGTGCAGTTGCGCCTCTGCTCGAGCGGGTTGGGATGTTGCGCCAGCAGATGAACGCACTGTAATCAAAAAGCCCCACCCCTACGACAAAGACTATGCTAAAGGCTCAAGAAGGCTTTCCGAGCCGATTGGCTCGAGGCAATGTGTCTCGAGCTTCATCTTTTTTTTGGTGTTTCGGGGCATACTATAGAAATGCTAAAACGCTTTTTGATTCTGCTGTGTTTTCTGACCTCGAGCCTCGCTGCTGCCCAAACAGTCCAGTGGACAACCGTAGACCCCAAATTTGCCGCCCTCCCCAATGCCAAGGCTTTTTTTGGCACTCGAGCTGGTGTTTTTGGTGGGCAGTACGCCTACCGTATCGAAATGCCAGACACGTGGAATGGCGACTTGGTGATGTACGCCCACGGTTTTAAGGGGCTTGGTCCAGAATTAAACGCCGACATCATTCCAATTCGGGCTTGGTTTATTCAAAACGGTTACGCTTGGGCAAGCTCGAGTTATAGTGCCAATGGCTGGGCAGTCCGTCAGGGCGCAGACGACACCAAAGACCTCGCCGAGTTTGTGAGTAGCAGTATCGCCAAGCCAAAACGCACCTTTATTCTTGGGGCTTCGATGGGTGGCAACGTCATTACCGATAGCCTTGGCAATTTTCCAACCCTCTATGCTGGCGCAATGCCGATTTGTGGCGCTTTGACCGGTCTCGAGCTATTCGATTACTTTTTATCTTATGCCTTGGTCGGCGAGTACGTCTCGGGGATTAACCTTGTGCCTAGCACCTTAGACCCCGTTTCGTTTTACATTCAAAAATACTTTGGTGGTTTGCTGCCAACCCTTGGACAACCCAAGGCATACACCGCCAAAGGCTTACAATTTGACAGCATTATTAAAAACTTGTCAGGCGGCGAACGCCCCTATAGGCTCGAGGGAATGCTTGCCGAAACCGCGCCAAACATCAATTTTTACAGCGCGTGGTTTAGTGGCGGTGGGCTTGGGGTGATTAACCACAACACCGATAAACAAGTCACCAGCAACATCGGACTCGAGTACCGCATAGACCCAAATCTGGGCTTAGACAGTGCTACCCTGAACCGTGGCATCAAGCGTATCGAAGCCAACCCAGATGTGCGAATTACCGAAGGGCGTTATTGGTATGGCATCCCGAGCGGCAGAATCCTTGTGCCAGTCATGAGTTACCACACCTCAGGCGATGCTTTTGTGCCGGTCAATATGGAAATTTCGTACCGTAAAAAAGTCGAGGCTCGAGGGCGCGGCGATTTATTGGTGCAGCGTTTGGTACGCCGTCCGAATCATTGCCAATTTAGCGAAGCCGAACTGATTGAAGGTTTTTCTGATTTGGTGGCATGGGTCAATACGGGCAAAAAACCACGCGGCGACGATTTATTGGGCGACATCAGCAATGCCGGTCTCGAGTGGACAAAACCGCTTTTGGAAAGCGACCCCGCTAAAAAATAATCTGTACTCGTGAGGTCATGACTGGGCTATACTCGAGCCATGATCACTGCGATTGTTTTGGTTCGTGCCACTCGAGACAAAATCCCCGAAACTGCCGAGCGATTGGCGGCGCTGCCGCACGTTGCCGAGTGCTACAGCATTACGGGCGATTGGGACATTGCCTGTATTTTGCGCTTTCCTCATTTTGAGGATTTAGACGAGATCGTGACCCAAGAACTGCGTGGCATTGCTGGCATCGAACGCACCCAAACGATGTTGGCGTTTAAGGCATACTCCAAGGATTTACTCGACCAGGGTTTTGGGATTGGTATGGACGAAAGCGGCGTATAAGGCTTGAGCTAAGAAAAACCCGCACTCGAGCAGTGGTGAATTAGCGATTGCGTGGTGCGTGTAAAATTAGGTCGGCTAAAGCTCGTGATGTATTGCTTTGCATCTCGAGCCACGCTTGTATTTGCTGCATTTCTTCTGATGGAGCGCTAATCCGAACTTGTTTAGAGATAAAATTCTTCTTTTTTCGTCCAGCCCCCATTCGGCTACCGCCACGTTTGGGATGCTTGGTATACTCTTTTTGTAACTGCAACCAAAATTCTGCTTTGGCACTGCCCAATTGCTCGAGTCCGTGAGCAATGCTGGGAGTTATGCCGAGCAGACCGACACAAAGTTGTTGTAGTTCTTGTTTACTGACACCAAAGGTTTTACTGGCTTTACTGGCACTGATTCCAAGGGCTTCGAGTTCGTCAGCAACCACAAAGCCGGGATGGATAACTCGAGCCGCAGATAGATTATCCGAATAGATTTTCATATACTCCTTAGTGGTAATCCACAATTTCCAAAATATAAACAATATTGCCGATGTCATCTTGGTGGAGTTCAAAACAGAGTCGAAACTGCTTATTCAGACGAACACTGAATTGTCCCGCCCGATTGCCGACCAGTTTTTCGGTTTGTAAACCCTTGATTGCGTAGAAGATTCGTTCATCCGAAGCTGCACTGATAATTTGCATCACAACCAAAAAACGTCTATAAACACTTTCTGGGAGTGATTCTGCCCCTTTCCCACTTGAGTAGAGTTCCTCGAGCTTGCCATCCTTAAAGGCAAATTTCACTGGCGTAATGTATTTGATTTGCTGATTTCTGTCAAGTTTTTTCAAAAATAGAGTTAAAGCAAAACCATCATATCTATTGCCAAGTTGGGTTACGATAAGACCAGTGCGCCTCGAGACTCGAGATGCTGTTTTTTTATGGAGGAAAAATTATGCCCTTAGTCACAGGTGGAGCAATCCTGACCGCAGCCCGCGCCGGCAAGTATGGCGTTGGGGCTTTCAATACCAACAATTTAGAATTCACCCAAGCGATTCTCGAGACGGCAGAAAAACTTAAATCCCCCGTCATTTTGCAGATTTCCGAAGGCGCTCGCAAATACGCTGGCACAGAAAATCTGGCACACATGATTGCCGACATGGCAAGCCGTGTCAGTGTGCCGGTCGCCATTCATCAAGACCATGGCTCGAGTCTCGAGATTTGCAAATCGGCAATTGCGGCAGGTTTTACCAGTGTGATGATTGACGCTTCGCACGACCCATTCGAGGAAAATGTTCGCATCACCAAAGAAGTGGTCGAGTATGCCCATAGCCACGGTGTGACGGTCGAAGCCGAGCTTGGACGCTTGGGTGGCATCGAAGAACACGTCGATGTCTCGGCAGAGGATGCTTTTTTGACCGACCCAGAAGAAGCCGCACGGTTTATTGAACTGACTGGCGTGGATTATTTGGCAATTGCCATCGGCACAAGCCACGGCGCATACAAAGGCAAAGGCAGACCATTTATAGACCATGCCCGAATCGAAAAAATTGCCAGTTTAACACCGATTCCGTTGGTCATGCACGGCGCTTCCGGTGTGCCACAGTGGTTGACCGACCGTTTTAAGGCTTCGGGTGGCGAAATTGGCGAAGCGGCTGGCATCCACGATGAAGACTTGGCACGCAGCACCCAGTTTGGCATTGCCAAAGTCAATATCGACACCGATTTACGACTGGCTTTTACGACTGCCGTGCGCGAGGTGCTGATGAAAAACCCAGCCGAATTTGACCCGCGTAAAATTCTAGCCCCTGCCAAAGAGATGATGAAAGAAATTGCAGCCCACCGAATGCAGGTCTTGGGCAGCGCTGGAAAAGCCTAGTTTGACCTCATGATTATACAAGCTAAACTCGAGTCAAATTAAAAAACGTGTCTGAGATAGCTAAAAATCGCTTGACACTAACCCAAGGGTAGACTTAATAATTGTTGTACGAACATCGAGACCTCCCGCTCGATGTTCGCTTTTTTATGCCAAGCGATTTTGATTGCAAAATTAACCTCGAGTAACCAATCATTTATAGCGTGTTAATCTAAGTGCTATGGAAACACTTATTGGTATAGACCTCGGTGGTACGAAAATCGCCGCCGCCGCCGTCCAGAATGGCATCATTGTTGCAAAAGTGGTTGTCCCAACGCCCAAAGATGGGGCGGATAGCGTTTTTGCCGCCATGATTGAAGCCGCCCAAGAGGTCTTAAAAACCGCGCCAGCCACTCGAGTCGGGGTTGGTGTACCGGGTCCACTGGATTTCAAAAAAGGCGAAATTAAATTCGCGCCCAATATCAACGGTATGGTCAATGCACCGGTGGTGGCTAAACTGCAAGCTGGTTTAGGCTTACACATCGAACTCGAGAACGATGCCAATGCGGCTGGGCTTGCCGAACACACCTACGGCGCGGGGCGCGGCGCAAGCTCGAGTTATTTCATCACCATCTCGACTGGTATTGGCGGCGGAATTATTCTCCATAACCGAATCTGGCGTGGCGCACATGGAATCGCTGGCGAGATTGGTCATGTGATTGCTTTGCCGGGTGGTGTGGTGGCTGGCAGTGGTGTCTCTGGGGCGCTCGAGGCGGTGGCAAGTGGTACGGCAATGGCTCGAGATGCGAGTTATGCCTTTGCCCGTTCGGTAGATACCCGCGAGCTTTTTGCCATGGCACAGGAAGGCGAATATCGCGCCTTAAAAATTGTAGACCAGGCGGCTCGTTATATTGGCTGTGCGATTGCCGATGTTCAAAAAAACCTCGACCCGGAAGTCTTTGTGTTGGGTGGCGGGGTTGCCGAAGTCGGCGAATTCTTTTTGGGTAAAATTCGAGCGGTGGCGATTGCCGAAGCTCGAGGTTTTGCTGTGCCGATTATCCATAAAGCAGTTTTAGGCAGCGATGCTGGCGTGATTGGCGCGGCATTAGCGGCTCGAGAATAAAAATTCACCGCCTTCAAAAATCAAATGCTGGGTGGCAAAAGGTGGTTTATCTTCTTGGCGGTGCGCGATAATCAGCAGTGTGGCATTTTGGTCTTGCAGCACTCGCCAAACCAAAGTCCGAGCCGTTGCATCCAAATAATCAAAGGCTTCGTCCAGAATAATCACCTCGGGGCGCAGCACCAAAGCTCGAGCCAAGAGTAATTTTCGCAGTTCGCCTTGTGAAGCGTACAAGGTATTGCGCTGCTCGAGAAAACCAATTTCGAGTACATCTAGCAGTTCTTGGACTCGAGCCACCTCGGCTGCCGCAAGTGGTCTATGCCAGCCCAAGCCGCCACTGTAAGCACTGGCAACAATTTCAAAACCAGTTGCCTCTAATCTGTGCCAAACTTGGGCATCGCTCGAGACCAGTGCAATTTTGGCGTGGCGCTCCCAGATTGGAGTTCGACTCGAGCCAAACCAACGCACCAAACCGCCAAAGGCAGGTGCAATATCGCCGCGCAAGAGTTTGGCAAAAGTGCTTTTGCCTGCTCCGTTTTGCCCAGTCACCAAGCAGTGCTGCCCTTGCCTGAGGGTAAAATTTATCTGCTCGAGAATCAGTTTTGTGGCACTTAAAGCATGACCATCCAAAGCTGTAGCATCATCTCCGCCAAGGTAGACATCGGCATTTTTTATTTCAATCAGGATGTTCGCTTGGGCTTGGTTTTTGGCTGGCTTTGACTTTTTGGCGGTCGTCTTGGTCTCGAGCCACCGACCCATTTTTCCCTGCTCAAGAAATAGCTTTTTTTCGTCTTTGACAAAAGGTGCTTCTTGGCGATGCGTGGTGTAGACCAATGTGCCACCAGTTGCCAAAAAACCTTGCACCATCTGGCGCAAGCGTTCTCGAGCTTTGGTATCTATGCCACTAAAAAACTCATCGAGCAGCAACAGCCGTGGTGTGTTTAACAAGGCTCGAGCCAGCAGCACTTGGCGCATTTGCCCTTTGGAGAGCTTGGTAAAAACTTGCCCAAGCAGGGCTGTAATTTTCAGGTTTTCGGCAAGCTCGAGTAGTTTTTGTTCTTGGGCTGGCTCGAGTGGCGTGTATAAAAAATCAGTTTGGGCAAAGCCAGTTTGTAGCACTTCAAGGGCAGTCTGTTGGTGGTTTAGACGCTGATAGCGCTCTTGGATTTCTGGCGAGACCAGTGCCATCTGTTGCTTTGCCCCAATTGGGCTACTTCTGGGGAGCGACGTAAAATAATAGCTGCGCTGACCGCTCGAGTGCCAATGGTCGCCGTATAAAAGTTTTAGGAGGGTGCTTTTGCCCGAGCCATTTGCGCCACCAATCTGTACAACATCGCCACGA
Source organism: Deinococcales bacterium (assembly GCA_043778225.1). GTDB lineage: Bacteria > Deinococcota > Deinococci > Deinococcales > JAAFIG01 > JAAFIG01. The sequence goes on from JAYWGM010000101.1 coordinate 123,087, forward strand.
CGAAGCTCAAGACTGATGTTCTCGAGCAGTACCCGACCATTGAGTTCCAGACCAGCTTGCTCGAGGGTGACTAACTCAGCTTGCTCGAGGGTATTTAACATACAAAAAAATATCCCCCAAATTACAGGGGATATTCAAGGGCTGGATATTTATTTTGGCATCAGAACGCGGTCAATGACGTGAATCACACCATTGCTGGCTGCGACATCGGTGGCGATAACGCGGGTTAAGCGCTTGGATTCATCAACGATTGAAACGCCTCCACCAAGCACGTAAACGGTAAATTCGCCACCTTGAACGGTCTTAACTTTTTTGCGGTTCATACCAACCACATCGGCTGCCATCACTTTTCCAGCCACAACATGGTAGGTCAAGACTTTGACCAAAGCGGCTTTGTTTTCTGGCTTGAGGAGCATATCCACTGTGCCGGCTGGCAGTTTAGCAAAGGCTTCGTTGGTTGGAGCAAAGACTGTAAACGGACCTGCACCCGAAAGTGTACCAACCAAGTCACCAGCTTTGACGGCGGCAACCAAGGTGGCAAAGCTGCTGTTCCCGACAGCAACATCCACAATTGTGCCGGGGGCGGTTTGAGCCACAACAGTCGAGAGCATCGCGGCGGTGAGTCCAAGAGCAAAGAATTTTTTCATATGTTTTACCTCGGGTTAGAGTCTACGCAGTTGGGTTGCCTAAAAACTCAGCCTCGAGTGACAATCAAAAGGAAGTCAAAGACACGAAATTTAACTTTTTTCAGGATTTACTTATATTTTTTTGTAGACCAGCCGACAATCGTAAACGTTATTTGTAATTAAAGCACCTAAATTATTGTGCATTAAACCCGAATAGATTTTGGAAGTCTAAAAATTGTAATTCAAACTACAGTATAATCAAGTCACCCAAAAGCTGTGCTACCCTATACGTCCATGAACCTCCTCAATCCGCGTGTTCTCGAGCGCTTAAATCTACATCGTGCCTTTCTTGGCGACCTGCGCCAAGCCCTGACCGCCAGCCTTGCGCCCGAAAGCGAACTGCGCGATGCCAAAGCCACTGCCGCCGGACTCGAGCAGAGTTTTTTGTTGGTTGTGGCTGGCGAATTTAACAGTGGCAAGTCGTCTTTGCTGAACGCCCTATTGGGCAGCGAGGCACTGCTTGAGGGCGTGACCCCAACCACCGATAAAGTCCAGATTTTGGTGCATGGGGAACGCGATATAACCACGCCTTATGAACCCGATGCTTTTGTGGTGCGGCGCGAACTGCCATTTGGGTTTCTCGAGGGTGTGGCATTGGTGGATACCCCCGGCACGAATGCGGTCATTCGTCAGCACCAGATTATCACCGAAGGATTTTTGCCACGCGCCGATTTACTGCTTTTTTTAACCAGTGCCGACCGTCCTTTTTCCGAATCCGAACGCCAATTTTTAACGATTGCCAAAGCCTGGTCGCGCAAAGTCGTGATCGTGATTAACAAAGTCGATTTGCTCGAGAACCAAGCCGACCGCGAGGCGGTTTTAGAATTTGTCAAAAGTAATGCTTTAGCCACGCTTGGCGAGAACCCGCCGCTTTTTATGGTCTCGGCACGGCAACACAAACGCGAAGGGACAGATGCGGGTTTTATGGCACTCGAGCAACACCTGCGCCAAGTTCTGGGCGAACAAAATCGGATTCGCTTAAAACTTTTATCGCCGCTCGGGGTAGCGACAGAACTTTTAACTCGAGCGACGGCTCGGGTCAAAGCCAGTCAAGAATTGTTGGCAACCGATGGCAAACTCTTAGCCGACCTCGAGAATGAATTTACAGAGCATCAAACCGACCTCAAAACCCAACTCGAGGCGCAGTTAAATACAGTCTATGCGGTGCTGGATGGGGTGCAAAAACGCGGTGAGCTTTTTATAGACGATACCCTGCGCGTTTCTAAGACTTTTGAACTCCTAAATTCCGAGAAAATCCGTGGGCGCTTTGAGCGCGAAGTGGTATCCGATGCGCCCCAGCAACTCGAGCGCCGTGTTTCAGAAATCATTGATAGATTTTTAGAGCGCAATCTCAAATTTTGGAACGATACCGTACAACTTTTGGCAACCCGAGGTAAAGCCGACGAAACCCGAGCCGCCTTGGTACGTGGCGCACAATTTGATTACGACCGCCAAGGTTTGCTCGAGCGCCTTGGCAGTGCCGCCAGCACCGAAATTGCTCGCTTTGAGGGCGGTGAATTTGCCCGCCAACTGGCAACCGATGCCTCGAGTGCCGTAGTGCGCGGTGGCTTAACCAGTGTTGGTGGCTTGGGCTTAGGCGCACTGCTGGCTGGGGTTTTTGGCACACTGCTGGCAGATTTTACCGGTATTTTATTGGGTATTGCGGTGGCTGGCGTGGGCTTTTTAATTTTGCCACGCCGCCGCGCCCAAGCCAAAAGCGAACTCGAGCAGCGCATTCGTGAGACTCGAGAACGCTTGAGCGAGGTGCTGCTGCGCGAACACGACCTCGAGGGGCAACGCGCCCAAGGCAGGCTGCGCGACGCGATTGCGCCATTTACACGGTTTATTCGTGCCGAGACCGAACGCTATCAAAAAACCCAAGGCAGCCTCGAGACTTTACAAGCCCAAGCCAGCCGACTCAAGGCAGAAGTCGAAGCCTTTGAGGTTTAAGGAATAAACCATGAAAAAACTCTTGACCTGCTGCATTTTGCTGTTTGGATTGGCGATTGCCCAAAATCGCAGTCTTGAAGCTGCCAGAGCGCTTTACACCAAGGGCGACTTCAAGGGGGCAGCGTTGCTTGCCCAAGACCTCGAGACCTCAGAAGCCCAAGCCTTTGCTGCCAAAGCCAACAGTGTCTATGCCAGTACCCAAGCCGAAAACAAACAAGAAATTATTTATGTCCAATCCGAAGAATACGCCCGTAAAGCGATTGCGCTAAACACCAAAAACCCCGATGCCTATTTTGAAGTGGCTCGAGCCTTGGGGCGTTTAAGCCAATTGCGCGGCATTGCCGCAGCCCTGACCCAAGGCTTAGGCACACAAATTCGTGAACAACTCGAAAATGCTCTGCAACTCGAGCCTAAACACACCAACAGCTTGGTGGCTTTTGGAATCTGGCACGCCGAAATTAGTGCTAAAGGGGTCGGCTGGTTGTACGGCGCAAGCCCCGAAGCCGCAATTGCTTATTTTGAACGCGGCAGTAAACTCGAGCCAAAGCTGATTTTACCCAAAGTCGAATATGCCAGAGGCTTACTTTTACTCGATAAGAAAAAACACCTCGAGAAAGCCATTGATTTACTCGAGCAAGCGGTCAAACTGACCCCCAACGATGCCGCCGACCGCCTAGACTTAGCCAGAGCCAAACGCGATTTAGAGGCTTTGCGCTAAAAACCCGCGCAATTTTTGCAGATAACCACGGTCTGTAAAATCCAAGTGCAATGGCGTGACCGAAATAAACCCTTGCTCGAGGGCAGTGTAGTCTGAATCAGCTTCGGAGTCGCCAGTTGCCACACCACCAATCCAGTAATAATTTTTGCCGTCGGGGTCTTGGCGCTCTGCTACGTTGTCTTCGTAGTGGTGTGTTCCTTGCACCGTGACGCGCACCCCTTTTGGAATGCCGCTTGGGATATTGACGTTCAGCACTGTTTTATTAGGCAGCCCATGCTCGAGAATTTGCTGGGCGATGACTCGAGCAAAAGCTGCGCTATGGGTGTAATCCATGGCGTTGGCAAAGGACTGACTAAACGCAATGCTCGGAATACCAATGTGTGTCCCCTCGATGGCACAGGCAAATGTACCAGAGTGGGTTAAATCGTAGCCAAGATTAGGTCCATAGTTAATCCCACTGACCACCAAGTCTGGTTTACCAAGCCGATGCACCCCCATGACCACACAATCGGTTGGTGTGCCATCCACACGGTAGGCTTTGATATTTGGGTGCAGTCCCTCGAGAACCGTGGGCTTAAAACGCAATGGACGGCGAATCGTAATCCCATGCCCAACGCCACTTTGCTCAAATTCTGGAGCGACAATAAAAACATCGCCGAGGTCAGCTAAGGCATTGGCAAGCGCCAAAAGCCCGTGGCTATAGATACCATCGTCGTTGGCGACCAGTATTTTCATCTTAAAACTCGACCACAAAAGCACTTTCAATAAAATCCTGCGCCCGTATTGTCTCGAGAATCGTGTCCGATGGACGAGCATCCAAACCGAGCGCAAAAAGCGCTTTACCACCCGGGGCATCGCGCCCAAGCTGCATACTGGCAATGTTGACATTGGCTTCGCCGAGTAGGCTGCCGATTTTACCAACCACGCCCGGCTGGTCAAAGTTGGTAGCAATTAAGGCAAAGCCCTCTGGGGCAATCTCGAGGCGGTAATTGCGAATTCTGGTAATTCTGGGCTGACGACCAAAGCACGTTCCCGATAAACTGCGAACCCGTTTGCCATCGGACATTGTGACTTTAATTTCGTTGGCATAATCTTCGGATTCGTCGGTGTGCTTGATGCTCACGGCAATGCCCTGTTCTCGAGCCAGCGCCCGAGCATTGACAAAGTTCGGGGTTTCGCTGGTGACCCGTTTTAAGTAGCCAATCAAAACACTTGAAAAAACCGGCTCGAGTTCGCTTGGGTTTGCGCCACCCATGCTTAAACTTGGGAATTTGCCGCCAAATTCAACTTCGATTTCGGTGGCTGTGCCAATTTCAAGTTGCGCCAGCATTATCCCCATCCGCTCGGCTAAAATCATATACGGACCAAGTTTTTCGAGCGCACTGGCATCAAGTTTTGGGGCATTGATTGCCCCATGCGAATAATCGCCCAACAGGGCTGCACAGACCCGCTCGAGAATTTCATTGCCAACGCGGTCTTGGGCTTCGGTTGTGTTTGCCCCCAAATGCGCCGTTAAAACCACATCGTCGCGCCCAAGCAGTGGATTATCTAAACTGGGTGGTTCGGTGATAAAAACATCCACCCCAGCCGCAAACAAATGTCCATCCTCGAGTGCCGCCGCAATCGCCGCTTCATTGATGATGCCACCTCGAGCCGCATTGACGACCACACCACCAACGGGCATCAGGGCAATTTCTCGAGCGCCAATCATGTCTAGGGTTTCTTCGCTCAAGGGTACATGAACCGTTAGAACATCTATTTGTTTTAGCAGTTCCTCGAGACTGTGCGCCCGTTTGACCCCAAGCAATTCAAATTTTCTGTCCGAGATATACGGGTCAAACGCCACCACATTCATTTTTAAGCCCATGGCACGGTTCGCCACAATCGTACCGATTCGCCCCAAGCCAATAATGCCAATGGTTTTTTCGCGCACTTCGCGTCCAAGGTATTTTCTGTCCCATTTGCCCGCCCGAATCAGGCGGTCAGAACGCGCCACGCCTCGAGAAGCCGCCAGCATTAAAGTAATTGCCAACTCGCCAGCCGAAACAGTATTGGCTTCTGGGGCATTAAAAACAATAATCCCTTTGCGTGAAGCCGCCTCGAGGTCGATGTTGTCCACGCCCACGCCGCCGCGCCCAACGACCCGCAAGCGCAAACCCGCCTCAAGCAATTCGGGGTCTACTTTGGTTCGAGAGCGGGTAATTAAACCGTCAAACTCGGGCAAACGACGCAGAATTTCTTCTCGAGGCATATTGGCAACATACTCAATCGCAAAGCCTTCGCGGTCAAAGCTGCCGGGGCGAAACTTCATTTCATCACAAATCAATATGCGCTGCATCGCTAGGACTTTACCGATTAAGACAAAATGAAGCAAGTCCCAAGACTAGACTAATAAGTGGTTGCACCCGATTTGGTTTTTAGGGTCTCGAGCAGTGCCGTGTCAGAAGCAGCCGTAGCAGCATGATACGCCGTAAAATGTTCTTGGATGGTGCGAATTGTGCCATACCGTGGTGCGCCATTCAAGGTGCTGTCGGATAAGAAACTTCGCAAAGCAGTCAAATCGGCTGAACTGTAGGTGTCTTTCTCGAGCGATTCGATTTGCAGATAGGTTGCCATCCGAAAACCATTGCCTACCATTCTCGAGAATAAATTGATCGATTCGGTTTTAAGTTCGCTCGGGAATTTAATGTTTTTGTCTTCATTCCATTCTTTATCCAACACGCCACGCCCGTAGCCAATAAAATAACTAAAATTCATGATGAACTTGGGGGCTTGGTACTCAACTCGATTTGGTCTGGTCAGGGCTTTGGCATTGGCTTCTGGCAGTGTACCTTTACTAACCAAGCGTGTTAAAGTCATAAAAGCATTGTGGTTAAAAAGCCGTTCTTCGATTAAAGTGGCAACCATATACTCAGCCACGGCGCTGGCATTTGAGCCACTGATTCGGGCAAAGCTCGGGTCAAACGTAAAACCAATCCAAAACCATGTTAAACGCAGCGCCTGTTCTTCTGTGCCAGCCGCCCTTGCCGCATCGATGCTGTTCAGGGCAAATTCTGGATAACCCAATTTTCGTAAGTTTTCGCGGAACGAACCAACCGCACCTGTGGACTCGAGCATCGTGCGACCCATATCGCCAATTTCCCACGGGTTGGCAGGCAAAAATTCAAGGTTGCCTCGAGTCTGCATAAAAGCAAAATTGGGGTCTTGGTCAAGGTACTTAAAAGCAATCCCATCGGCAAAAAACTCTTCTAAGCGCCCTAAAGTCTCGAGTCGCATCATGTGCTGACCGATTAAGGCGCTTAAAAATTTATCGCGGTTGAAGTCGTCCATTGCGCCACACGCCAAATGAGGATTAATACCATCAGCCGTACACGCCCCTAAAAGCGGCACTTGAGTCATGTCTTTGGCAGCGATGTACATTTTCCAAAATGTCTGGTTGTTTGGGTTCGATAGGTAAGCATCTTGCAAGGCTTGCCACTCGAGTTTGCGCTCGGGCTTGGGGTCGTGAGCAATGTCGGCAATCCAATCGTTAAATGTGCCTTCGGCTGTGCCGTGGTGTAAATCGGCGCTCCAAAGTGGATACAAAATACCAGTTTGCATTTTGCGTAAATTGAGGCGCTGTGGGTTTGCCCCAGCCGCATTTGAGCCTTTGACTAAATCTAAAAGTTCATCGCGGGCTTTTTTGGCGCTCTCGAGGCTGGCAATCGGTGCGCCGTACAGGGTTGGCAAAAATGGCTCGAGGCTTTTGGCAAAGGCAATATCACGCTTGACATTGGCAATGTGTGGCACATCAGTCAAATCGGGTAGGATTTGCGCTCCTGTCGGTTGAAACGGACGAAAGCTGCGAGCATTGGTGCTGGGCATTTTGTACTGGGCGCGAAGTTGGCTAATGGCTTGCACCAGTGCTTTGGCTTCGTTGGGCGTTGCGCCATCTATTTTGGCACGACGCTCGAGGTCGGTGGTACTCGAGCCAATTCGGGCTAAATCAAAAAAATCTGCCCCGTGACAACCTGCACAAGACCCTTTTGGATGACGACTTAAATCGTCATCGCGCCACAAGTTCATGGCGACTGCTTGCGCCTCGGCTGGGGTGAAGGACTCAACTGTCGGTTCGGGCGGTTTACCACACGCCAGCAAAGCCAAAATCATAAAACTCGAGAGCCATACAAAACGCGAGGGATTCATAACCAACAGTTTACAAAGTCTTTTGAAAAATTCCTGTAAAAAATTCACACTGGTTTCAAATGCCGTTTGGCAGTCTCGAGAAAACGGTCACGCCCCAGCGCAAGCGGCAATATCGGGGCGGGGTACAACTTTGGTGGGCGTAAACTTGTCCACGGCTGGTGAGCTTCTTTGTTGGGTAAATCGGCTAATTCTGGTACAAAGCGTTTGATGTATTCGCCGCTCGAGTCAAATTTTTCGCCTTGGGTGACGGGATTAAAAACCCGAAAGTACGGCGCGGCATCCACCCCACAACCGGCGCTCCATTGCCAACCGCCGTTGTTACTGGCAAGGTCGCCATCCAAGAGTAAGTTATTAAAGTGTGCTTCGCCCAATTGCCAATTTTGCAATAGGTGCTTAGACAAAAAACTTGCCACAATCATTCGTACCCGGTTGTGCATCCAGCCTGTGGTCGCCAATTGGCGCATTCCGGCATCCACAATTGGATACCCAGTATTGCCACTTTTCCAAGCCTCGAGGTCTAGCTTATCGTTGCGCCACGGGAAGTCGTTCCACTCGGGGCGAAAGGCTTCTTGCGCCAGACGCGGCTCTGCCAGCAAAATATGGCGGTAAAAATCGCGCCAGCAGAGTTCGCGCACCCAACCAGTCATGCCAGCTTGGGTCGCACGTGCTGCTGCCACCCGAGGCGAAATCGTACCAAGGTGTAAGTCGAGCGACAACCGACTTGTGCCTTCAATACTCGGTATATCGCGCTTGGTGTCGTAGAACAGCCCAATTTGGCGAATAAATTGCTCGAGACGATACAGCGCAGCTTCTTCTCCCGCCTTAGGTAAATGAACTCCTGCGGCAGGAGTTGGAAGCTCGAGACCAACCAAACCATGTGGCTCGAGTTTTTGCGGTGTCGCCACGATTTCGGGCATGGCAATGTTGCTCCAGGTGCGCCAAAAAGGTGTAAAAACTTTATAGGTTGTGCCACTGCCACTCAAGACCGTATTTGGCTCGAGAATGCAGTCTCCAGACAACAATTTGAATTCGATACCAGCCGCCTCGAGAACTGTTTTGACCCGTACATCCCGTGCCATGCCAATCGGTTCATAACTTTTAAGGGCATAGACCGCTTTTGCACCACTTTCTCGAGCCAAGCGCAACAACTGACTTTCGGGTGTGCCAGCACACAAAACCAGACTCGAGCCAAGGGCGGTGTAGGATTCGGACAGAGCTTGTAAACAAGCATAGAGCCACTGGACACGGTTGTTGCCAGTATACGGTGCAGCCAATAAACTCGGGTCAAGGATAAAACAGGGCAGAACTTGTCCTCGAGAGGCTGCCATTGCCAAAGCTGGATGGTCGTGGGTGCGTAAATCGGCTCTGTGCCAAACAAGAATCATGGTTTGAGTTTACGTGATGCTCGAGTTGCAAGACTGTAGGCTGCGGCTCGAGTAGAGGCAGAATTTCTTGGCAATTGGTTGGTCGGGCGCATGGCGAGATTTTTGGCACAATTTTGCCGGCTGCTACGATGCTCGAGGTCTCGAGATTGATTGCCCCCAAGATGCTGGTAGAGATTGAGGCGGATGCCATTTCTTTGATAGACTACCCGCATGGCAATTTTTAGTCGTTCAAGTGGAGTGCTGCTCCATCCGTCGTCGTTTCCGGGGCGTTTTGGCATTGGTACGCTGGGTTTGGCAGCCCTCGAGTGGATTGATTGGCTGGCATTGGCAGGGCAAAAGCTCTGGCAGGTCTTACCGCTTGGTCATACGGGCTATGGGGATTCGCCCTATCAGAGCTTTGGGGCATTTGCGGGCAATCCGTTGCTGATTGATTTAGAACTGCTACAAGCCGATGGTTTTTTGTCGGTGGAAGCGCTTCAAAATACGCCAGACTTTCCAGCCGACAGTGTGGATTTCGGTTGGATTTATATTTGGAAATGGCAGATTTTACGTCTGGCGGCTGATTCTTGGCAACTTAAAGCCTCGGAATCCGAACAGACTGCGTTTAAGGTATGGCGAAATGCCAATCGGTCGTGGCTCGAGGATTACGCCCTGTTTATGGCGTGTAAAAATGCCCATGGTGGGCAACCTTGGAACACTTGGAAGCCCGAACTTGTGCGCCGTGAAACATCGGCACTCGAGGCAGCCCGACTCGAGTATGCTTCGGACATCACTTTATATGCTTTAACTCAGTTTTGGTTTTTTAGTCAATGGGCAATGGTGCAACGGGCGGCTCGAGCTAAAGGGATTCGGATTATTGGCGATATTCCAATTTTTGTGGCGCACGATTCTTCGGATGTTTGGGCAAACCAAGGTTTATTTGCACTCGAGCCAGATGGCAGCCCAAGTGTGGTGGCGGGTGTGCCACCAGATTATTTTAGTGCTACAGGGCAGCTTTGGGGCAATCCACATTACCGTTTTGATGTCATGGCAAAGGATGGCTTTGCATGGTGGTTACAGCGTTTTGAAGAAACCTTTAAGACCGTAGACATTGTGCGGGTAGACCATTTTCGGGGTTTTGAAGCCTATTGGGAAATCCCCGGAACAGCCGAAACCGCGATTGATGGGCGTTGGGTCAAAGCCCCCGGAGTCGAATTGTTTAATGCCGTCCGAGCCAAATTTGGCGACTTAGCGATTATTGCCGAAGACTTAGGCGTGATTACCAAAGAAGTCGAAGCCTTGCGTGATGGGTTTAATTTGCCCGGCATGAAAATTTTGCAATTTGCTTTTTACGGTTCAGAAAACGATGCCTTTTTGCCGCATACCTATACCCCAAATTGCGTGGTCTATACTGGTACGCACGATAACGACACGACGCTGGGCTGGTGGCTGTCCGAATCCGAAACAGTTCGCGCCAAAGCCAAAGCCTATTTGGGTATTAACGGCAAGGATATTGTCTGGGATTTAATTCGGGCGGCTTGGAATTCAAAAGCAGTCATGGCACTGACTCCGCTCCAAGATTTACTCGAGTTACCAACCCAGCAGCGTATGAATTTACCCGGCAGCCTTGGTGGTACAAACTGGGCTTGGCGTTACTCGAGCCAAGTTTTAAGTCCAACTTTGGCGGCTAAACTCAAAGCGCTAACGGTCTCGAGCCAACGCTAGGCTTTTTAGGTCTAGCCACCAATCGCTTTTTAGGTCTAGCCACCAATCGCTACCATCGTGCGTTCGCGGATTTTGGGCAGCAAATCGCCCATTCGATCTTTTTTGTGCGCCGCCTCGAGCAGGACATCTATTAAAGCCTCGATTGGGTTAGGGCTGTCAAAGGCAGCATTGGCGTTCAGTTCGCGGTCGGTCAGTAAACAGGGGCGAACTTTACGATCGGCGGTCAGGCGCATTCTCGAGCAAGCGCCACAAAAAGGCTCGGAAATTGGATTGATAAAACCAAGTGTGCCTAAGCTGTTTGGGACTTTATAGACTCGAGCCGGACTGGATGGGTCGGTTGGCACGACTTCAAGCACCCCAAAGACTTCTTCAATCATGGCTTTGACCATAGCGCCCGACAAAAAAGCGCTGTTATAACTTTCTAAATCCGAGTTATTAAGGTGCATATATTCAATAAAGCGCACATGAAGTGGTTGCTCGAGCGATAACCGCGCTAAATTGACCAATTCGGTGTGGTTAATACCCTGCATCGAGACTGCGTTTAACTTCACAGGATGCAGATTTAACTCGAGTGCTAGGTCTATGGCATCTAAAACTTGTTTGACATCGCCGCCGCCCGTGGCTTGACGAAAAATGCTTGGGTTAAGGGCATCTATCGAGATATTAACGCGGTTTAAGCCAGCCTCGAGTAATTCTTTGTGTCTGCGCCGAAACATTGTGCCATTGGTGGTCAGGGCAATGTCTTTGACTCCCGGGGTGGCTCTGGCATTATCCATCATTTGTGGCAGTTCTTTACGCAACAACGGCTCGCCACCGGTAAAACGGGCAGCATCTAAGCCCAAAAGTGCCGAAGCACGGACAAAATTATCCACATCTTTGACACTTAAACCGCCACGTGGTTCGGGGTGCGAATCGGTCAGGGGGTCGCAATAAGCACAATGGAAATTGCAACGTGGTGTGACCGAAATTCGTAGGTCACGAATGATTCGCCCAAAACGATCCATCAATACAGTTGGGCGCTCGAGATTTTGCATATTGGCATTCTAAGCCCAAACTTTGTGTAAAAATGTTGGCAACACAACAGGGGTGCAATGAATTGGATAGACTTTCGTGGTTCATCCCCACATCGGAACATTGGGGTATTGTTTCGTAATGGCATCGGCTCGCTCGAGGTCAAGGTCATCAAAAATCAAAGTCGGCAATTCTTTATTCGCTAAACTGCTCATAAAAGCCCGAGCCGCAAATGCACCAATGTACTTGGTTGCAAGGTAATCCACTCGAGAATATCAGAGGTACAAATGCCAGTGCCAGTTTAGCAAGGGTTCTCGAGGTGGCAAGGGTGCTGCCACAAGATAGTTTTGTTTACTCGAGAACCCACGTACACGCACATATTCGAGAATTCTTAGCTTGCCATTGACAATTTATCGTAACAACAATATCATTGTCATTATGATTCCAAAGTTCACCAAAACAGGTTTATTACCCGCAGGTGAACACATAGCAACTTGGGAAGAAATTGTTGCCCATTACGGAACAAATTCACACCGGTTACGATTACTCGCAGGATTATTTGAAGCTCTCCTTGCACTCCGAACTGCTAAAAGCCAATGGATACTCATTAACGGCAGTTTTGTAACCGATAAAGAATTCCCAAATGATATTGATGCCTGTTACGACGACCAAAACCTTGATTACGACTTACTCGAGCAACTTGAACCCAGCTTACTAGAATTTGACAATGCCAGAGCCGCCCAAAAAGCCAGATTCGGTTGTGAATTCTTCCCCGCTCGAGCCGTAGCCGATAGCGCAGGTAAAACCTTCCAGCACTTTTTTCAATTTGACCGTTATAACCAAGCCAAAGGCATTATTAAACTCGAGCTAAACCAACAAGGAGGCAACCCATGATTCAGAACGAATTGCAATACCGAGTCACAAAAACCAGATTGCGTGAATTTCAAGAAACCCAAAATAATCTTGAACAAGACGGCATCAAAGGCAAAGCACTTGAGGTGCGGCGCAAAGCAGTCGCCAGCATGATTGCCGAACTGAGCCTTTCACTGGAGGCATTCCAAGCCACTAAAACCCAAGGTATTCCAAACACCTTGCTGAGTCTCGAGCAAATACCAGACGACCTGATTAAAGCCAGAATAGCGGCTGGATTAACCCAAGCCAGTCTTGCCAAAACCCTGCACTTAAAACCACAGCAGATTCAAAGGTACGAAGCCACCAAGTACGCCAGTGCCAGTTTAGCAAGGGTTCTCGAGGTGGCAAGGGTGTTGCAAAATGCCACAAGATAGTTTTACTCAAGCAAATGAAAAACCAGCGACTTTGGTTAGCTTGGCGTTAAATTGGTTTCTATTGAACGTCCACCTTGCTTAGGAACAAGCGAAATATGTAATTCAAAATCAAGGGCTTGGGCAAGACGGGCTAAAGTCCGCAGTTCTACGTGTCCGCTTGATTGTTCGATTTGTACAAGCTGAGGATGTTTCATGCCAGCATTCGCTGCTGCTTCCCGAAGCGTAAATCCACTTTGCTGACGGGCTGTAACAATCAGTTCTTTAAGGTTAGCGGCAAAGATAATTTCTTCGACCATGGTGTCAATCTCTGTTGTATCTGTGGTGGCTTTTGGTAAATTCTTAGCGACTTTTTTCCGACGAATTGGTTGTTTATGTGGCAATTGAGCAAGTTGAGCAAGAGCTAGTTCGGGTGTAATTTTCATAATCTGACCTCCAAAGTCACGGCTTGAGTTAATTCTTGGTGGTGCGTTTAAGTGCTTGGGTTGGTGGAAAAACCTCATAACCTTCCATCCAATGCCAAGCAATAAAAGCAGTTCGTTTAAGCAATTCGAGATTGGTCGTAACACCTGTTTTGACTTCGGCTGCACAAATATGAAATTCTTGGTCATCGGCACGATACAAATAAATTCTTGCACCACCAGCTTCGCCACCACGACTTCTGGTTTTCAACTCGAGAATTGGATAGCCCGTAATGCCATTCAAGTAACGACTTTGCGTACCGTTAATCAAAAGGTCTTTGAGCATTTTGCCAATGGCTCGCATTCCAAGTAATTTTCGAGATTCAGCAAGGGTTCTCATATCGGTTATAAACGGTGGTTCATCCCCGAGTTTTTCTGGATTGCAAGGATAACGGATGATAGCCACACAAATAGTGTAAAGCCAAAATCTTTGGTATGTCAAGGCTTACCAAAAAATCAATGAAACTAGTTTAGCAAGAGTTCTCGAGGCGGCGAGGGTACTGCAAAATGCCATAAGATAATGCTTATTACACCATGACATTACGAAGTTTAATACGCTAAGGCAGTAAATTAAAATGCGTGAAACCTTGTGGTTTGACCAAAGAAAAATGCCTACGGTCAAATGTCAAAATGCTTTGGATTTTATGGCGTTCGGCTAATGCCATCACGCTTGCGTCCACAAAACTAAGTGGAACACTGGGGTATTGTTTCATAATGGCATTGGCTCGCTCGAGGTCAAGGTCATCGAAAATGAAAGTTGGTAATTCTTTATTTGCTAAACTGCTCATAAAAGCCCGAGCCGCAAATGCACCCATGTATTTGGTTGCAAGGTAATCTACCTCGGGCAGTATGGTCATAGGCACAATCAGGTTTTCATTTCAAAATGATGCACGTCTTTTTTGTTCAAAATAGCCAGTACCGCGTTTGTGTCGAGTAAAATATTCATTTGGGTTCGTCTTGAAAGAGCAATTCTTCATCGCGTTCAGACAAATCCGTGATTTCAGACTCACCGATACCAAACCAACTCAGGGTTTTCTTATTGGCTTCCAGTGGCTGTTGTAATTGCAAATCAGATGATAATAAACGCACCAATTCGACTTGCTCGAGGTACGATAATTGCTTGGCTTGGATTTGAAGTTCAGCAACACTCATTGGGTCAGTATAGCCGAAAAACAATTTGGGTTCATCTCGAGAATATCAGAGGTGCGAAGCCACAAAGTACGCCAGTGCCAGTTTAGCAAGGGTTCTCGAGGTGGTAAGGGTTTTACAAGATAGGGCGAAATGATTTTTAAGAAGCGCTAAAGAACATTTGTTTTGTGCTATACTGTTCGTATCGCGGTCGAACCCAGAGTTGCTGCAAGGCAGAACACTTCGACGCTCGCCCCCCGCCTTTATTGGTGGTCGGGTTTCTAGCCAGGACTGGAATACAAAAAGAAGCAGGGGGAAAAGCAGCCTTTTGGGTTGCTTTTTCGTTAATACCTTTTGTGAATGCGTTTACCTTGATTGGTTGCGTGAAGCAGCTTGAAAAAACCAAAATGGTTGGTGCGGTCTAATTTAGGGCGTTCGTTGCTGTTGGGGTCACGTTCATAGGCACTTTTGATGATGAGTACAGTCTGTCGTTTGACTTTCACCATATCAAAAAAGATGTCATATTCAACTTTTTGATTCTGCACATCCAGCAACTCGAGGCGAAAGTACGCACCATCTGGTAGGACATAGAATCGTTTGTTGCTCTCGTCAAATGCTCGGATTAAGTCAGGCAGCAATTTGGAAAGTTCCCATCGTTTTTGGTTAAAGTACCTATTTTTGATGCCTTCTCGAGAATGGGTTTTGCTGTAGATTGGCATGTTATCTTCGTTGCTTGAATCGGTGAATGTGTGGTCAGTAAATGTCACCAAGACCAAGAAGTGTTTTGCAGTAGCGGTTGCTATGGCGATTTGCACAAAAGTATGTTCAAAATCATCCAAATGCGAGAGGTTAAAAACTTGACTTTTGTGGGCGTAGGGTGTCCACCTTGTCATTCATTTCACGCTACTCATAAAGCCAGTATAGCCAAAAATGAGGTGGCAAGAGTGCTACAAAATGCTTCAAAGTAAGGAATATATGTACGGTATGGAAAAGACAAATTGTTTTTCAACGTATAACATAGCGAATGCTGCCTTAGTTTCTGTAAACTGTAGTATGAAAGTTGCCTTAGAGCGTGTTTATAAAGTGTCAAAACGTCTCAAAATCAACTGAATATTCGCCAAATAAGCCCAAGATTCGGTTGTACTCGGTAAACCCTCAAAGT
>JAYWGM010000102.1:0-12377 GCA_043778225.1 Deinococcales bacterium
GTGCCAACTGCCACTTCGCCCTTGGCGCTCCAAGTGCTGTTTTTAAGCCTCCCAGACAAATTTAGTCGCACCGCTTGGCGCTCGAATTGGGTATTCTCGAGCTTGGTCTTGAATGTCAGTGTGTCATTTTTCCAAGTTGCCTCGAGTATACCCAATTCGAGCGCCAAGCGGTGCGACTAAATTTGTCTGGGAGGCTTAAAAACAGCACTTGGAGCGCCAAGGGCGAAGTGGCAGTTGGCACAAGCCGCTCGAGTTTTGAGGCTTCAGAAACTGGTATCCGAGCGCCAAAACTCGATTTGGATTTGCGTTTAGCACGGCTTTTGGGCTTAGATTTAAATGGACGAATCCTCGGGCAACTCGAGCTTCCAAAATACCAACTCGGGCAACTCGAGGCGGACTTAAAAATTCAAAAAGCAACAGGTTTTGGCGTATCTGCCGATGGATTTTTCCAAGCCAGCCAAGGAAAAATTGTTACCGATTTGCGCGGTCAGACTCCGCTTAATCTCGAGTACAGCTTGATTGGGGCAGTTTACCCAAACCTTAATCTGGCGCTGCAACTCGGGCAACTCAAGGGGCAAGTTTTAGGTAGTCGGCTCGAGTTTACCGACCGCAACCTCAGTCTGGCTTTGGCGGGTCGTTACCTCGAGAAAAGCACCAGTCTCAAAGCCGAAATAAAAGGCGACCAAGTTCGCGCCGAAGCCACTTGGGATGCTGCCCAACTCGAGGCAAGTGGCGAAATCTCGAACTTAAAGGCTTTAGGAACTGTAAAAATAGCTGATTTACAAGGTTTGGCTGGAGTGGCGGGCAGTGCCAGTGCCAAACTCGAGTACAACAACAGTGTGCTAAGTATCTCGAGTATTCTTGCCAAGGCAGCAGGCTTTGAAGCGACGGGCAGTGCCAAATTTGCCGCTGGGATTTTAAGTTTTGAGCAACTCAAGCTGATTGGTGAAGATATAGAAGCTCTTGGCAGTGGGCAAATTTTACCAAAACTCGAGCTTACTGGCAGCGCCAAAACCACTTTTGACTTTGCCCCGACGGCTTTGACGTGGCGGGCTACAGGTTCACTCGAGCAACCCAACGTGTTTGCCAATGGTAAATTATTGGCTGCCAAACTCGGTTTGATTGCGCCAGATACCACCATCGAAGCTCAGTTCAATGGCAAGTCATGGCGCTTACAATTATCAGGAGAAGCCCTCTCGGGGGTTGCCGAAGGCGGGCTGAGTTTTGTCTCGAGCGCTAATTTTCGCGTGGCTGCACCAATTATTTTTGAGGACAACCGTTTGAACGCCAAAGGCAACCTTGCTTGGAATACGCAAAATGGTTTTTCGGGCGGTCTGGGTATTCTTGGGCAGCTTTTTGGACAAGCTGGCGAACTTAAAATTATTGGCAAACAAGAACTCGAGGTCAACAGCACATGGCGTGATTTGAAACTTCGTGCCACCCTGCCAAGCCAAATCGGGGCAGAACTCGAGGCAAAACTCGAACTCGAGCGTTTGGATTTGGGGGCGTTGTATGGCAAACCCAAAGCCATTTTTCTCGAGGGCAGTGGACTGGCAAGTGGGCAGTGGGCAAATCCAGAACTTGTGTTTACGGGTTTGCTGGTCAGTGCCGATACGCTGCTTGATGCTGAGTTGCAATTACAGTATGGCAAAGGAAAAGCCGATTTCAACCTGATGGGTAAAAACCTGCGCGGCAATGGAACTTGGGCAAATGGAACTTGGCAAGCCGTGGCTGAGCTTAAAAAAATCGCCCTCGAGCCTTATGTGCCACTGCCTAAGGAACTCGAGCAACCGATTGTCTCAGGGGCGTTGACGGCTTCAGGAAACGCTACAATATGGCAAGTCAGCAGTAACTTTGATGCCACGGCTCAGGTCGCCATGGTAGGTGCAGTGCGCCTGACTGGCAGTGCCAAACTAATGCCAGAGCGCCTACAAACCGCTTTACAACTCGAGGCATTGGGTGGCAATAGCCGCCTGCAAGTTGAAGTTCAAAATCCGCTCGAGACCGAAAAAGCCATAATTTTACTCAAGGCTGACTTACAAAAAATCGATGTTACCAAACTCAAGGATTTGCAACTGCGCGGTTTGGTTTCTGGGGGCTTGACGATCAAAGGCAAATTACTCGACCCAAATGTCAATGCCGATTTAACCCTCGAGAAGGTAGGTCTGAGCAGCCAAGATTGGTCGGTCTCGAGCAACCTCCAAGCCTCGGGGCGATTACTCAATCCTAGCCTGAGTGGCAAAGCGGTTTTATCAGGCAGTGGCGCTGGCAGTTTTGATTGGGTGACTTCTGAGGTGCTGTCTGATGCCCCCAAAATTCTTTGGGACGGGAGTGCTAAAATCCCATTGGGCAGCGCTCAAGGGCGACTGGAGGGCGCACTACCAAATTTAGCTGGCAAACTCGAATTGGTCATCCCACAACTTCCCGAGACCATCGAGATTATAGCGTCTGGCGATGGCACATACCAAGTCAGTAGCAGCAATTTTGCCAACGGCACGGTCAAGCTAAAAACCCAAAATTCGTGGCTCGAGGGTGCTTTGACTGGTCTGATTCGGGTCAAGACCAATACCGATATTTTTGTGCAGGGCGTGTCCGCCTCGGTGCTGGGCGATGTACGCTTGGCAGGCACAGTCCAAAATCCGCTGGTCAGTCTCGAGGAAACCCGCCTGATTCGAGCCGATGGCACAGTGCTGGCGGCTGGGTCAGTTTATCCAAAACTCGATTTACGTGGCACAGCCGAGAGTCAGCTTGAATTTGCCCCAGCTAAGCTCGAGTACCGCTTAGCTGGTTCGTTTGAAAAACCAAAGCTAGAGGTTTCTGGGGTGTTAGGCACAGCCCAAGTCGGTCTGATTGCCCCAAATACCCAACTCCAAGCCAGTTTTGATGGTGCAAAGTGGCGCTTGAATTTGCGCGGCGAAGCCATTTCAGGCGTTCTCGAGGGCGATTTAAGCAGTCTGGCTCGAGTCGAGCTTGCCTTAAATGCACCGATTTTATACAACGACACCAGCCTGACGGCACTGGGCAATTTGGCATGGGACAACAACCTTGGTTTTGCTGGCAGCCTAAACTTGCAAGGGCAGTTATTTGGTCAAAACACCAAGCTCGAGCTTGTTGGACAAAATCAACTTTTGGCAAAATTAAATTGGAAAAATGGGGTTTTACGGGCTTCATTGCCTAGTCCGACCTCAGAAAAATTGGTTGCTTCATGGGATTTTGAACGTTTTGACCTTGGCGCGTGGTGGCAAAAACCAGACCAACTTTGGATTGCTGGGGCTGGAAAAGCAACTGGCAGATGGATAAATCCCGAATTGGTTTTTGATGGGAGGTTAGAAAGTCTGGATGGCTCGCTGGACTCGAGCCTGAATGCCAGTTATCTGGCAGGGCTGATAAAAGCAAAATTATCGGGCGCAAAAACCAAAATCGAAGGGCAATACAAAAACGAAGTCTGGAATGCCAAGGGCAGCCTCGAAAAAGTCGTACTGAATGCCTTACCGACCAATCTGGTTAAAGAACTCGAGACCAGCCTCAACTTTGTGGCAAGTGGCAACCCGCAGGGTTTAGAAATCAGCCTAACAAAACTCGAGGCTAAGGGCAAACTCGAAACCATTGGCGAATTTAGCGCCAGTGCGACCGCCATAAAAACCGATTTAGAAGCTAGGCTCGAGGTCAATAATCTGGCAGTCATGGCACTTGGCGGGCAAGCAAAATTGGACGGTCAGCTTGCGGGGCAATTACAACTCGGTCTCGAAAAACTAAACCTCGAGCCATTGGGGCTGCAAGGGCTGGTTTCGGGCAACTTTGACTTGACTGGGAAACTTTTTAATCCGTCGGTCTCGGGGAATCTCCAAGCCTCTGGACTTGGTTTAGCGAACCAAAAATGGTCTGTGGATTCAGAACTCGAGGTCAGCCGCGAATTATTCAATCCAGCCCTATCTGGAACGCTTTTGTTCAAAGGAACGGGCAGTGGAAAAGTGGCGATTAAGGCTTCTGAGCTTTTCTCGAGCCGTCCAAATTTGGTCTTAGATGGCGCAGTTCAACTGCCCTTTTTAAGCGCCAAAGGCAATTTAGCTGGGCGTTTTCCAGACTTGCTTGGCTTACTCGAGATAACCCTGCCAACTGCGCCCTTGGCACTGCGTCAGGTACAACTCGAGGGCATCGGAAAAAATCAATTTCGCGTGGTGGTACAAAAAGTGCTGCAAGGACAACTCGAGTTGACCAGCGCCAAGACCTTGCTCGAGACTGGGCTGGGTGGTGAGTTTAGTGTCAATGCACCGCTCGAGACCAGTCTAGCGGGTCTGGTGGCTGGGGCAGATGGCAATTTACAAGGACAAGGGCAAATTTCGGGGACGCTCCAAGCCCCTAAAGTTAGTCTGATTGGCAGCTTAAAGTCGGCTGGTCTAGCAGGTGTTCAACTTGGCAATGCCAGCCTCAAGGCAAACTATGACGGCAACATCAGCGCCTTTTTAGATTTTGAGGGCGGTCAGTTAAAACTCGAGTCCGACCGCCTTACTGCCAGCAATCTACCGCTCGAGGTGGCTGGAATCAGGGCGGCGGTCAATATCTCGGGAAGAACTGCACCATTTGATTTGAACTTCTCGGGTCTTGTGTCTGGTCTGGCAACGGGTAGCCTTGAGGGTCGCTTGGTCGGCGAACAGCTTGGCTTAAAACTCGATTTGAACTCAAGTGGGGTGCGTTTGACGGGTACTGCCAACGCCAGTCCAAACAATGGCTGGGGCGGACAAATCAATTTATTTGGCTTACCCAAAGCTGCGCCAATTTCTGGGAAAACCCTGACTGGCACAGCCCAATTTGCACTGTCTGGGGCATTTGCTGCTCCGCGTATTGCGGGTACTGGCGATGTTTACGGCGCAAAATTTGCCGTTGGTGGCAGCCTTAGCCCACTCTCAGCTAACCTAGAATTGCTCGAGGCTGGTTCTGGCAGTCTGCGACTCGAGGACAACAGCCTGTTCGGTACAATTATTTATCAAGACCAAGCCCTCAAACTCGAGCTTACTGCCAGTGGGTCTTTGAGTATTCCCGGGGCAGACTTTAAGTTTGGGGTTGGTCAGCTTCGTGCCGATGGCAAGGTCAGGCTCGAGAATAACGCCGTCAGTGCAGCTTTTGACCTGACCGACGGCAACCAAAAAGGGCGTTTTCGATTTGAAGATGGGCGGATTATTGGGGAAGTCAAGAATCTATCGCTGGATAGTTCTGGATTGGCTGGCTACGCAGGTACACTCGACCTCGAAGCTGATTTACGCCAAGACCCAAGCAGCGACTTTGGTTGGCAGGGCAGGGCAGCAGCAGTCTGGAAAAACCTCAAGACTCCTTTGGAAATACCGACCCTTGGTTGGAAAATAGATGGCTCTGGACGCGCCACACTCAGCACAAAACCAGTGCGGGTCTTACTCGAGTACGCTGGAACGCCGGGCGTGGCGAGTGGCGACCTTGAATTTCAAAAAGGACTCTGGCAGGGCGATGTGCTGGTGGATTTACGTGGGGCAGAAGGCAAAGGCGCAGTCAAAGGCAAAATTCGAGCCGACCAAAAAGGATTCACTGGCGATTTGACAGCCCAGAATTTACCGTTGGCTTTTGAGGGTATCCGCGCCACAGTTTCGGGTAAAGTGGATTTAACAGGCGATTCGTTTCGTTTGGACGGCAAAGGGGCAGCCCTTGGTGGCGATGTCAAACTAAGTGGTGGTGGTGGTTTGTCTGATTTGTTGCCATTGCTCGAGTCGTATACCAAAACCCAACCGGGCGACTTACCCATCAACCTGACCGCCAACTTATTTACAGTTCGTTTGCAAGACCTTGCCCAAGTTCGGGCAGTTGCACCTTATTTGCGTGGGCGGGTCAATGGAACATTAAAAATTGTGGATGACATCACTAACTTTGAGCTTACCCAATCCGAAATTAGTCTGCCCGACCAAAACGGCAAGCGCATCACCTTGGCGGCTCGTATTAAAGGCACACTGGCGGGCAATTTAATCAATTACTCAGGTTCATTTTTGGATACCTTAAATCCAAATCCAAACTTGAGCGCCCTTTCTTTGGCGGGCATTGGCGAATCGCGTTTTACAGGGCGCTTTAATGGCAAAGTGGCGACTGGCACACTCGAGTTAAGCCGTGCGCCACTTCATGCCTTTGTGGCAAGTGTGCTTGGTGAAATGCCCGGTACTGCGCTTGCCACCGGTTTTGCCCGCTATGAAATTCCAATCAATAACTTGTTAGCCGCCACCGTCAAAATGGATTTTGTACCGCTCGAGATTTCGGGTGGCGGCGATACGCTAACTGGCAAAGGACGCTTAATTTATAGCAATGGCAACTTACAATTTGACAATTTAATTTTGCGCGGTAAAGGCGAGTGGCGCATTAACGGTGATTATGCCAAAGAAAAAGTGGATTTAGCGATGTCTTTTAAGGACACAGTTTTTACTCCAATTCTAGATTTATTGCCCAGCATCAAAGATTACGACCCTCGAGCCACAGGCAGTTTAGATTTACAACTGAGTGGCAAGTACGGTGCGCCCAACGCCAAAGTCAGTCTAAAAAACTTAACCGCTTCAATCAGTGGGATTCAATTGACCGCCAAAGAATTGCTCGGCAGCCTCGAGAATGGCGCACTCGAGGTTCGTGGTGTTTTGACTTCCGACGATAGCCTTGGCGCAACTTTGGACACCACCGCCAAAGCCAAACTGACTTCGTACACCCCAATTCAACTCGAGGACTTAGAAGCCTTGGCAACTGGCAGCCTCAATATCCGACCAATTGGTTTAATCCGCGCCATTAAAGCTCGAGCCTACGGTGATTCAGGTGGTTTTAAGCTCGACCTAACCGCCCAAAAAGGTGGTGATTTATCGTTGCGTGGCGACATCAGTCCACGAATTCAACTCAAACTCGAGGGTAAAGCACTGGTGATGCCGATTCCAGATTATTTTGTTGCCGACAGCTTACTCGATGCAATTTTGACTTTTGAAGGTGATGGCGGACGCTTTTACAATGTTGGTGGACAACTAAATATTGCGCGTTTACAAACCCAATTGCAACAAAACAGCAGCCCAGTTGCTCCAAAACCCAGCAGCGATGCCAAGCCCAATCCGTTTTTGCAACAGGTGCGTTTTCGTGGCATCGAAGTGATTGCGCCGCAGGGCATTCGTATTTCTGAATCTTTCTCAACGCTCGAGGCTGGCGGCAAATTGGTGATTACTGGCACAATGGCAAACCCAGAACTGAGTGGCGCACTCGAGGCAGTTGGCGGCTCTGGTGGGCGCGGTACAGTTCGGCTTGGCATCAACAATTACACCATTCAGACCGCAATGGCTGGCTTTAGTCCAATCGAAGGGATTTATCCAAGCATTGAAATTAAATCCAAAGGCGAAGTCAAAGCCTCTTGCACCACCTTGTCAACACCGATTACAAGCACTGTTTTGGCAATTCCAATTGACCTGATTATTCGGGTGCGTTGGTTATCGGACAGCAAAAATCCAAGCCTAAAACGCATTGATGTCCAGCCGACAGTCACGGGTAACTGCCCAGACAATGGAAATTTTCGTCAACTGACCCCTGCCGAATTGTATTCTTTGGTGACCCTAGGCAGCAGCAATGCTAACCTTGGGGGCTTAGCACAGCAATCTTTAGACACGGTACTTTCGGTTTTTATTCTTGGCGAATTGACCCGACAAATTAAAGCTGCCACGGGTATTGACATTGATTTTCGCAGCAATTTAATCGAAGTGGTGGCTCAAAACATCACCGACCCAGCCACCCAAGCGGTGATTAACTTTACGCTTAACTTTGGAATTGACCTTTCTCGAGCCGTGCGTTTGAATGTACAAATCAACAACAACCGAATTTACACCGACCCAGAAAACCCCGATAAGCCGAGTCAGTTACTTGGTGGCGCAATCAATCTCAATTGGCAGTCCGACGATGGGCGTTTTGGAATTCGCTTTGGTACACCATTTTTCTTACCAGACCCAAAACAACAACTCAATGTTTTTGATGTTATCCAACCAGAAGCCCAATTTAGCTTTAACCTCTCCAATGCTTGGGCAATTTCAACCACCCTTGGCATTCCGGCTGGCAATAACTTTAGAGTCACTTTTGGGGTCAGCTTTAGATTCTAAAAGCCTCCTCGAGACTTTCTTGTACAATTCCAACAATCTCGGTGATTTCAGCGCTCGAGACGGTGAGCGGCGGCGCAATCGCAATACCATTATCGCCACAACGCACAATCAAACCACGTTTTCGGGTAGCAACTTGGAGCTTGCTGCCAATCGAAAGCGGCGGATAAGCGGCTTTGGTGGTTTTATCCTGCACCACTTCGACCAGCATCATTAAGCCCTTGGCGCGAACATCACCAACGTTGGGATGTGCCAGTACACTCTGCATTTGCTCGAGTAATTCTAAGCCACGCACTCGAGCATTTTCGGGCAACGTTTCCGACTCGAGGATAGCAATGTTCTCGAGTGCCACAGCGCACGCCACTGGATGCCCCGAGTAGGTAAAGCCGTGCATAAACATTCGGTCGGGTTGAATCAGTTGGTTATAAATCGCGTCGGTCACACCGACCGCCCCAAGTGGAATATAGCCACTGGTGATGCCTTTAGCCAGACACAAAATATCTGGCGCAAAGTCATAAGTCTGAATACCAAACATCTTTCCCGAGCGTCCAAAGCCAGTAATCACCTCATCGGCAATCAACAAAATCTGGTATTTATCGCAGACTTGACGAATCATTTGCCAGTAGCCATCTGGGGCGGGGCAAACCCCACCCGCGCCTTGGGTTGGTTCACCTAAAAATGCGGCAATGGTCTGTGCGCCCTCACGTGCAATTGTCTCCTCGAGTTCGGTTTCAAGGCTTTTAAGAAAGGCTTCTGGCTCGAGATTATGCGGGTTGGAACGGTAAAAATTTGGGCTGCTGACGTGTAAAAAACCAAGTGCGGCTGGACCAAAATCTTTCCAGTAGGCGGGTACGCCCGTGGCGGTTGTGGTCAGACCACCAATGCCGTGGTAGGCATTGTGTCTCGAGATAATTTTAATCTTTTCGGGTTGGTTTTGAATTGCCCAAAAGTACCGCGCGATTTTGATGGCGCTTTCGTTGGATTCCGAGCCACCAGAGGTAAACTGAAAATGATTGATGCTGCCCGGTACGATTTGCGCCAGTTTGGCTGCCAATTCAATACTTGGTGGTGTGGCTAAACCAAAAAAATTAGGCGCAAATGCCAAAGTGTTCATCTGGGTTTTGGCGGCTTCGGCAAGTACGCTGCGCCCGTGTCCGACGTTGATGTTCCAAAGTCCAGCAAAGCCATCTAGGTACGATTTTCCAGTGCTGTCCCAAACTCGAGTGCCTTGTCCTTTGGTCAGGATTAAAGCTCCAGTTTTGGCATGGCGGTGCAAATTGGTGACTGGGTGCAGAATATGCGCTAAATCTAAAGCCAGAAGCCGTTCGGTATCCCAAGATGAGGTCATAAACCAATTCTACCTCGAGAAAGGTCTGCTTTTATCTCGAGAACAACCGATTTGCCATGAAAGTCACTGAGCCTGCATTTTGGCAGCCAACACCGTGTTGTACAGTAAATGTGAGACCGTCATTGGTCCAACCCCACCGGGGACTGGTGTAATCGCGGAGGCTATCGCCGTTACGTCAGTGCTACAATCGCCAACCAGTTTTTGGGTACCATCCACCAGAATTCGGTTAATGCTGACATCTATCACCACCGCACCCGCTTTGACAAATTCTGGGGTAATAAAATTCACCCGTCCCACAGCCGTGACCAAAATATCGGCTTCCCTTGCCACACTTGCAAGCTCAACCGTTCTCGAGTGGGCAATCGTGACGGTGGCGTTGCGCTCGAGACACAGGGCTGCCAAGGGCTTACCAACCAATTGCGAACGGTTGATAATCACGACTCGCTTACCCTCGAGTGGAATGTTGTAAAAATCGAGCATTGAAATAATCCCAGCTGGTGTACAACTGCGTAAGCCAACCTGTCCAGCCCAGAGCCGTCCAGTGTTGACGACGTGCAAGCCATCCACATCTTTATTGGGGTCAATGGCTGCCAGAATCACGCTTTCGCGGATGCTTGAGCCTTTAGGAAAAGGCAACTGCACCAAAATACCATGTGTGCCACTATCGGCATTCAAAACTTTAATCAACTCGAGCAAAGTGTTTTCCGAGGTATCGGCGGGCAATTCGGTCAGGGTGCTGTCCATGCCGATTTTTTTGGCACGGCGGGCTTTAAGGCGAGTATACGAAACACTGGCGGGGTCATCGCCAACCCGAACAACGTGCAAATGTGGTTTGAAACCTAAAGCCGCCATTTGGGCTTGGGCTTGCTCGAGTAATGCTGCCGCCGCGAGGTTGCCATCTAAAATTTGGGTCATGGCGTTCCGCTTTGGCTGCTGCGCTTTTTGGCACTGCGCCCTTTATTGGCTCGTTTTTCTGGCGAGGCTTCACGCTCGAGTAACCGCGCCAAAACACCATTGACAAATTTGCTCGAGTCGTCGCCACCGTAGCGCTTGGCAAGGCGCACCGCAATTTCGATGGCTACAGCAGCTGGGGTCGGGAAGTGCAGAATTTCAAAACTGGCAAGGCGTAAAATGGCTAAATCGGTTTGGCTCATTTGGCTAAACGTCCAGCCCTCAATCACCCGTTGCAAGGTCTGGTCTACGTGGTCGCGGTATTCGTCGTAACCAAGCAATAAGCGGTGGGCAAAGGCAATCGCTTCGGGGTTAAGGCTCTCAGAGCTTGCCTCGAGCATTCCCTCTTCGGTTTCGGGGTCGAGGGCATCATCGAGGGCGTGCTGTAAATCGAGTTTGGCTTCCGCCCATGCAACGTTAATGCTGTGTTTACCTTGTTCGCTCGAGAACAAAACCCGAAATGCAAGTTCTCGAGCTTTGTTACTGCCATTTAAGACAGGTGAACTGTTACTGCCATTCAGCGTAAGTGCTTCAGACATTGGCAACCATAGGCAGCACAACACCTTGCACCGTCACATTGACGCTTTGCACACTTAACCCAGTCATCACTTCGATGTTTTCGGCAACTGTGCGTTGGACTTCTTTAGCCACATCGGGAATAACCCTGCCATAATCAACATTGACGCTTAAATCGACCACGACATTGCTGCCGTCCCTCGAGACGTTAATGCCTTTAAGGCGTTTACCATTAAAAAATTCGCCGAGTTGCAATGGCGGCGAGACTGGCACTACGCCTTGCACACTCTCGAGGGCGATACTGGCAATACCAGTAATCACGTCTTTGTTAATATCTACATCCAAATTTTTCGCGCCTTTAGCAGCCATAGGCGTATTCTAGCTCGAGAATGAATTGTTTTCTAGGTCTAAAAGCTGACGCAGCCCAAGCTCCAAGCCCATCCTCGAGCAACACCGCCCCACTCCAAGCTGCACCAAGTGGGGTCGCTGTGACAGCCAGCAGTGTCTCGAGTCCAAATAGTGTTCCAAGTGCGCCAAGTGTTACCGCCTCGAGTGTCACCAGCCCTAATGCCAGTGTCTCGAGTCCGAGTGTAGTCTCGAGTGTTAGTAGTCCTAGTGCCTCGAGTTCGGCTTCTGTGGTCTCGAGTGTTACGCCTGTTGGTGTGACTGTTAAGCCGTTGGATTTAACGGCTGGTCAAATTGCTGGTGTGAAAAAGATTCTCCAAGATATTTATAGTCCCGCCATGTCCTTAGCCGATAATGCCGAATTGAGTGAAAAAGAAACTCAGCTCTTGCTTGATGAAATAGAAGCACGGTCACAACAAGAGATGGCAAACCAAACAGCAGCCATGTACTTACGCACTGGGCAATGTGCTTCGGCTGGTGCGTGTCAAAAGAAAGCCGAAGAGGATGTAAAAGCAATTTTTGAATATCAAAATGTGATGGGAATGTCCCAAGAAGACCGAATCAAAATGAACGCTGATTTAGCAGTTGGCTTGTACACTGGGGCAACCAATAAAGATAAATTCGAGGGTATCAGACATGATGCAGCTTGGACAGTCAACACAGTAAAAGCCTGTGAGAAAAATGGTCAACTTGGTGCTGATTGTAATAAATTAAATGCTTTGGCTAAAAGTGGAGCATATAAGCCTGGTGGTAAGATGGACTTAGCAAATCGTGCTAATAGTTATTTGGGTAAAGAAAGTAAAGCACTTGTTAATGGTGCTGAGAATACTGCAATTAGACACATCAATCGCGGAATATTAAACTATTGTCAGAGCTTAGAGCGTGTTTATAAAGTGGGTAAAGTCGGTCAGAATTAAGCTGTGAAACAAAAAACCTATACCAGTAGCCTTACCCGTGAACAGTTTAAGCGTCTCGAGCCATTATTACCACTGGCTAAAAGTGGTGGTCGTCCAAGAACAGTAGAAATGTTCGAG
>JAYWGM010000103.1:0-12296 GCA_043778225.1 Deinococcales bacterium
ACTTTGAGGGTTTACCGAGTACAACCGAATCTTGGGCTTATTTGGCGAATATTCAGTTGATTTTGAGACGTTTTGACACTTTATAAACACGCTCTAAGACCACTTCCTTAATTCGTATCCTAGCCGATTTAACTCGAGACATATGAAAATTGCTTTGGCTATGCTCGAGCTTTTGGCTGCCTTATTTTAGCTTAATCGCTACAAGGCTTCCCTTTGTGACTGATAACCGCTTAAAATGCAGAACATGGATCGCCCCTTGATGGTTTTTTCTGGTCAGTCAAACCCTGCACTCGCCCAAGAAATTTGCGAGCATATCGGTATTCCGTTGGGGCGCTCGATGACCAGACGCTTTAGCAACGAAAATATCGAAGTGCAGTTCAAGGAATCCTTGCGCGAAGCCGATGTGTTTATTGTTCAGTCGTTGTGCGGTAACGGCGAATATAACGTCTCGGATTCGATTATCGAGTTGCTGTTAATGATTTCGGCAGCCAAAAGCGCCAGTGCTAACCGTGTCACGGCGGTGATTCCCTATTTTTCATATGCCCGCTCGGATAAAAAAGACCACCCACGTATCCCCATCGCGGCTCGAGTGATGGCGGATATGTTCCAAGTGGCTGGAGCAGACCGCGCCCTGATGATGACCCTCCACAGCCCTCAGGTGCATGGGTTTTTTAGTATCCCTGTAGACCACTTGAGTGCCGAAGTGGTGATTGGTAATCATTTTATTACTACATTGCCTTCGCTCGAGGATGCGGTGGTGCTTGCTCCAGATGCTGGCGACATTAAACGCGCCTCGAGTTTGGCGCAGCGTCTTGGTTGTGGCATTGCTTTTATAGACAAGCACCGTGTTTCGGATACGCGGGTCGAAGCTCGAGGACTGATTGGCGAAGTCAAAGATAAAATTGTTTTAATTGTAGATGATGAAATCTCGACGGCTGGCAGTATTGTCGAGGCGGTCAGTGTGATTAAAGAAGCTGGCGCTCGAGAAGTTCATGTGGCTTGTTCGCATGGTGTTTATGTTGGACCAGCCGTTGAGCGTATTCGTGACTTAGATATTGTTGAGTGTGTCTCGACCAACACCTGCTATGTTGCCCCCGAGAAACTTGCCATGACCGACAAAATTAAAGTTTTATCGGTTGGTTCGGTTTTTGCCGAAGCGATTCAGCGCATTCATACTGGCGAAAGCGTAAGCACGATGTTTAACTAAAAATGCTTCGGTGGTACAGATTTTAGCAACACTGCCATGCGCCGTTTGCTCGAGAAAAACGGTTGTACGATTAACCAAGAACAATGGGCATTTGCGTATTTGCCTCAATAAACGAACCGCTCCTGCAAAGGCAAGAGCGGAACAATAAACAAAAAAAGTTTAGGCTTTCTTTGCGGCTTTGGTGGCTTTCGCGGCTGGTTTTGCGGCGACAGCTTTTGCGGCTGGTTTAGCAGTTTTTGGAGTCTTTGCAGCTTTAGGAGCAGCTTTTGCAGCCTTAACTGCTGGCTTAGCAGCTTTGGCTACTGGTTTAGCGGCTTTAGGAGCAGCTTTTGCGGCTTTTGGAGCTTTGACTGCGGTTTTAGCGGCTTTAGGAGCAGCTTTCGCGGCAGCTTTTGGAGCTTTGACTGCGGTTTTAGCGGCTTTAGGAGCTTTTGCAGCTTTTGGTGCTTTGACTACTGGGTCAGCAGCTTTTGGAGCTTTGACTGCTGGTTTTGCAGCTTTTGGAGCTTTGACTGCGGTTGCTTTGGCAGTTGCAGTTGCTTTAGCTGGCTTAGCAGCTTTTGGAGCTTTGACTGCTGGTTTAGCAGCTTTTGCGGCTGCCTTTGGAGCAGCTTTTGCCGCTTTAGGAGCGGCGGTCTTTTCTTTTGCCATATCACTCACCCCCTTTGGTTTGAGTCAACGCACTTTTCCCAAGCGGCAATACGGGTTCTAGGGATACTTCCCGAGCCGCGCATTGAAGCGGAACAACTATATGTAGGGGTTTACTGGGAATAAGCACCACAGAGAGTGTAGCACGTTTTTGTGTCCTGTGTGCAATATTTTCGCTACTCGAGTAAAAAAAGAAAGTTGATCTGACCTATACAGCGCCCATAAGCCTTATGGAAAGGCATTTTCTGTTTTTAGCAAAAAATAATATAAACATTACTTCTTAAAATATAGTATGGTAAATGCGCTAAAATAAACAAAATCTAAAGGCCAAAAAATCAAATCTCGGTCACTCGAGATTCGATTTCTTAACTTAAAACTCAAATTTTTAAGCACTGCTTGGCTTAGCAAACTGTCCACGTTCAGAAAGGATGCACGCCAACGCAATACTATTAAATTTTGTTTCGCCACTGTCGGCTCTCGAGGTTAAAATCATTGGCGCACTTGCCCCCATAATAATTCCAGCCACGTTGCTTTCAGAAAAGTAAACCAATGTCTTATAGAAGACATTTCCGACATCAATGTTGTCTACAATTAAAACATCGGCATGACCCGCCACAGGCGAAATAATCCCTTTGATTTCGGCGGCGGCTGGCGAGACCGCATTATCGAGCGCCAAAGGACCATCTATGGTTGCGCCTTTGATTTGTCCACGGTCGCCCATTTTGGAAATAATTGCGTCGTCTACGGCGGTACTCATGTCTGGATTGACGACCTCAACGGCTGCCAGCATGGCGACTTTGGGTTTCTCGAGACCAAGAGCAATCGAAACCGCAACTGCATTTTGTACAATTTCAATTTTGGCTTTGAGGTCAGGTTCGATGTTCATTGCCCCGTCGGACATACAAAAAAGCCGCTCAAATTTACCGGGTGCATCGAAGACCAAAATATGGCTGAGTAATTTGCCCGTGCGAAGTCCCCATTCTTTATTTAATACCGCTCGCAGAATCGTGGCGGTGTCCACCAAACCTTTCATGATGATGTCGGCTCGACCTTCGCGCACCGCTTTGACTGCCAATTCTGAGGCTTGGGAATTGCTGCCTGCATGGTGAATCTCGAGTTTGGTGGCATCTATACCAAGTTCTAAACAAACCGCTTTAATTTTTGTTTCGTTGCCAAAAAGAATTGGGTGAATCATCCCTTCAAGCCGTGCATTGTGAACCGCTTCAAGCACATGATCATCTTCGGCAGCCGCCACCGCCACCCGTTTTGTGCCACGCACTTGACCAATCAGTTTGGCTAAGCCGATTACGCTTCGCATATCGCGCAGGGGTTCGATGTGTGAAAAATCAATGGTTTCCATAAGGGGATAATAGCAAGGTTAAAAGGTAAAAAGCATTAACCTTTGACCTTTTAACCCTAGCGGTTATCGCCAGCAATTTTTCCACGCTCGAGCCTCGAGAACAGTTTTTCGATGTTGGCAGCTGCAACTTCCTCGAGCGTTAAAGCGAACTGGCACAAGAAATTCTAAAAGACCAAAGCCAAACTGCTTATTTAGAGACGTAAACCAATAAATTCTTATTTTTTGGTGTCTGGGCTTTACCGGCACTAAAGGTTTTGAAGCCTTGGGCTTGGATGCTATAGGTATAACTGCCATTTTCGAGATTGCCAAATAAAAATGGTGTTGTGCCTCGAGCCACTTCGAGACCATCTTTAGAAAGAATAACTGTGCCATTGACTGCTACTTTTCCATTAGTAAAGGCTGAAATCCGCACACGACAGGGGCATTTTGCATTGCTGGCGCTGCTTAAACCCTGCTGCACCGAAATTTTGCGCTTGATGCTCGAGCCATCGGCAGCCCGAACTTCAAATTCATATTCGCCGACGGCTGGGCTTGGTACATAAAACGACCATTGGCTGTTGGCATCGCTGCTGGTTGTCCCCTCGAGAACACCATTTTTATAAATCTCGAGATTTTCGCCATTCACGCCTGTTCCCTCGAGAATAAAATCTTGGGCATCGAGCGCTTCGGCTTGGGCAGGGTAGATAAAAGCCATGACTGTGCCACTGGCATTGGGTGTGGCTGCCGCCGTGACCGTACCACTCGGGATTAAAACACCAGCCGCCGCTGCCAAGCCGATTAAGCCCCCACCAATGGCAATCATGATTGGTTTGCGTTTACGACCCATGCTCATCGAAACTGCACCCGCCACCAGCGTTCCTAAACCCAACAACAAAAGTGGTAAAAACATCATTACATTCATTCTTTCTCCTCAAAAAATATGCTCGAGCCTTTTGACTCGAGAACTGAATGCACCTAGTTTACCTAAAAAGCATGGGGCGGATGCACCGATATGCTCGGGCGATGTACCTCAAGCCTCGAGTGAACCTTTTAAGGATTTGCCGACACTTATACATTAGATGGATACTTATCTTTCTATGTCTGCTCCACCGTGGCAAAGTACACCCGAAGTCAGCGTGGATGCTGGTCAGGATTTGCGTTGGCTCGAGCGGGTAAAAAATACCGAATCTGAAGCCTTGAAATTCCTGTACGACAAGTACCATCTGGGTTTGTATCGTTTTTTGCGTTCCAGTCTGTCTCGAGAAGATGCCGAAGAAGTCGTGCAGGATGTGTTTTTAACTGTCTGGCGTAAACCCAATTTGTTTCGTGGTGAAGCCAGTGTTGCTTCGTGGTTGTTTGGGATTGCCAAAAACCTTGGGCGTAACCAAGCCCGCAAACAAAAGCATCATTTGGCACTCGAGGAAAATGTGGCAGCAACCGTTTCAAAGTTACCGCAGCAACTCGAGTTTGAAATTGCACTGCAAGCTGTACGGCGTTTACCTGTGCAAGAAAAAGCAGTGATTGAACTGGTCTACCTTGCCGAACTGAGTTTACAAGAAGCTGCCTTGCAATTGCGTGTGCCACTTGGCACGGTTAAAAGCCGCTTATTTGCGGCTCGAGAACACCTGCGGATTTTATTAGGAGACAATCATGCCCAATGAATTAGAAGTGCTGAAAAACGGCGATGGTGGCGGTGAAGTCTGGCAGCGCATCGAACAGCAATTGTATCAGCCACCACCTGCACCGTTTATCTCGAGAATCCTTGAAAAATGGGGTTTAAGTGGTTCGCCACTCGAGGCTGCCATGCGTTTTGTGGGCATCATGCCTGTGTTGTTACTGGCGAGTATCAGTTCGTTGCTGCTGGGGATTTTCCTGCACAGTTCAGAACGCCATTGGAGCTTGGTTTTGCTGCTGCTCGCTCCATGTTGCAGTTCTTTAATTGGTGCGCTTGGTTTCCGCCAAGAACTCGATGCTAACGCCGAGTTAATCCGCTCGAGTTCCGATTTGCGTTTGTTGCTGCTGGCTCGGCAAATGCTGGTGTACGGTTTCATGCTGGTGCTGGTGCTGCCATTTGCTGCCTTTATTCCGCTCGAGTTACTGACCAAATGGCTGATTCCAATTGTTTTTCTGAACGCTATTGGATTAGCGGTTGGATTGCACTTTGGTTCTAACACAGGTTTAGGTACAGCCTTATTTTTCTGGGCGTGGTTGGTTTGGTTGCAATTTCCTCGAGAACCATCTGAGCAAACCGTGCAACTGCCCGATTTTCCAAGTAACACCTTGCAACTGGTTGCGACGATTCTTTTGCTGCTCAGTGTCTGGTTCTATGCCGATAAACCACGGAGGGTTCTATGATTCAAATGCTGGATATTCAACACCGTTACGGTAAACACATGGTTTTTAACAATTTTCAGTTCTCGGTGGGCGCAGGTGTTCATGGTTTACTCGGACCAAATGGCGCTGGTAAAACCACTTTGCTTCGTATTCTGGCTACCCTGCACGCACCTCAACAAGGTCAGGTTAGTATCCTTGGGTTAAACCCACAAAAGCATCACGAACGCCTCGAGTTACGCCGTCAATTGGGGTACTTACCACAAGATTTTATGCCATATCCACAATTCAGTGCTTTTGAATTTGTTGAATACATTGCCATTCTTAAAGGCATGAAAAACATTACGCAACGCCGCAAAAAAGTCCTCGAGGTGTTGGCAGCCGTTGGTTTAGAATCAGAGGCACATCGTAAAGCAGGTGGTTTTTCTGGCGGAATGCGAAGACGGCTCGGTATCGCCCAAGCCATTGTCAACGACCCTGCACTGCTGGTGGTGGATGAACCTACCGCAGGACTTGACCCTGCCGAACGAATTCGTTTTCGCTTACTTTTAACCAGCACCCAAGCCAAATGCACCATTCTTAGCACCCACATTGTTGAAGATGTGACGGCTGTTGCCCCGCTTTTAAGTGTGCTGAACAAAGGACAACTTTTGTACCAAGGCACTGCGGGCGGGCTAACCACACACGCGGCTGGACAAGTGTTCCTCAGCAACGAACCCGTTGGCACAGTCATTGCTCGAGTTGGCAATCAGCACCGTGTCCTCACCCAAGAAAAAAACCTTGGTACATCGCTCGAGCCGAGTGTCGAAGAAGGGTACTTGGCTTTGATTGGTCGTGCCGCATGATTACGGCAGAGTTACGCTGCATTGCCCGTTCGATTCCCGCCTGGTGCTTGGCAGGATTGTTGTTGCTGCTCGAGGCGTTACCCGCCAACCGAGCCAGTGTTTGGGATGGGCTAAGTTTCTTATTTTGGTTACAAACTGCTTGGGGACAAGCGGGTTTCTGGGGTGGTGTTATTGCTGTGATGCTGGCACAACGCGATACTTTACTGGGCGCAACCGAGTACCTTGTACCAAGTTCATTGTCTCGAGTGCGGTACTTGGGTGGGCAAATGCTTGCCATGATGATTGGTATTTTGGTGTTCTGTGCGGCGATTACCGTGGTAGTTTTCTTGCGCGACCCACCCGAGAATCTGACCAATTTTCATTGGTGGCTTGTGCTGGACGAACTGATACTTTCTTTCTTCTTGGCTGCCTTTGGATTACTGGTTGGACACCGATTTCGTTCACCACTGGCTCTGGTTTTACCTGTCGTGGCATGGTTTAGTTTAACTTGGATCAGCAACGCTAACCTCGAGCCTTACACGGTACTCCCAATTTTAGATGTGACTTGCAGCCGAATTTTGGGTTGCCCCAATATGCCTTATGCTTTACATCATGGTTTATGGCTTGGATTACTGGTCTTGTTGTTGCTGGCAACATTTTTTGTAACCCGACCCACACCTTGGAATCAATCGGTACGGCAAGCCCAACTCCTGATTGCCCTACTATTCACCTCGAGTTTACTGATTGTTGGTAGCTTACCGATTCTGGCGCAAGTCACAAGTAGCATTCCTAAACGAATTTGGAACAGTCCTAAAACATGGATTAAACTCGAGCGGAAAACCTTTGACACACCCTTGTACCGCCAAAAACTTGCTTGTGTTGGTGTTACGCCCAAAGTTTGCTTATTGCCAGGACAAGTTGCACTCGCTACCCGAGTT
The DNA here is from genome assembly GCA_043778225.1 of Deinococcales bacterium. Taxonomy (GTDB): domain Bacteria; phylum Deinococcota; class Deinococci; order Deinococcales; family JAAFIG01; genus JAAFIG01. The sequence continues at coordinate 7,288 of JAYWGM010000103.1, forward strand.
TATGATGCCTTACTGCGCTTAAAAGCCATACAGCCTAAAATTCAGTTACGAGACGTGATTGCCTATCCTGATTTGGTGGGCATTGATGATTACAAAACCTTTGAAACACCCACCACGCTTTACATTTCCGAAACATCCCTAAAAGATGCTCGAGCTACACAAGTTTATAGTGAAACAACCAATGTAAAAACTGGGCAAGTTATCAAGCAACACATTACACAATTACAAGATTTAATCCTGATTCACGCTGTTCTTGACCATACATTATTTGGTAAACCCCGACAAAAAACCATTCAAGTTACAGCCGAAAACCTGAAAACTTTTCCTGCCAATATGCGCCAGCATCTAAACATTGGCGCTAGTTTCATGACCACCAACAAATCCTTTCCGACTGAACTGGCTATTTCCTTGTACCTCGAGTGGTTAGCGCTTCGTGACGATGCGGCTTGGACAGAACAACAAGCGGGTATCAATGACAGCACAGATACATCTTTTGTGTACATGGGAATTTTTGAGGGGATTCAAGATGCCAAGCAACTCTGGAACTTAGGTCAGAAAATCGGTCATGCTCGAGTCGTCAAACGTATTCTGGGATTACAAAAAAATCCTGCCATTCAAACCATGAAATTCAAGGATGTACTGCTCGAGGTGAGCCAATGATTCGGCTTTGGTACGAACTTCGTGGCAGTGGTATACCTGCTTTGGCAACCATTGGCTTGGGCTTGATTCTGACCATTTTATTTGCGGTCTTAAATACCGAAGGCTCGATTGCTCAAGTACGAAACATTATGATTTTTCTTGCTACCACACTTGGTTTAGCCCTTGCGCTGCTGCCTTCGCCCGCCACGGACAGGGCTTGGGAATTAACCCGCAATGCAGCCGAAGCTGACGGTACAAGAGAACTTTTGCACAGCCTCGTTAGCCTTGGCATAATTGGTATTTGTTTTACTGCCCTAACAGTGTTCTTAAACGCCCCACCAGAAAGTTTTGAATGGTTTATCCCTCGAGCCATCTGGTTTTCTGCTGCCAGTGCTGCCACTGTTCTAGCCACCCGCAACACCAGTTTCGCCGTGGGTATTGTTGCACTGTTATTTGTACTGCCGTACTGCCCAATGCCTCAAGCTATTAACCCAATTATCCTGCAAGAATCTCGGCTCGAGTTGCACGTTCTGACAGCCATCATGGCGTTGCTTGTCCCATTTTTTTACCGAGGATTTTTGCCACGCCGCACCACCCAAATAGCCATTGCTCTGAGCTTATGTGCCATTGCTTTAGTACCACTTTGGCGCTTACAGAACCGCTCAGTCTTGCTCGAGACAACAGCCCCCAAAGGTTTGCCTGAACGCACGATGCTACTGATCGAAACGCCTTGGGCAAAGTTTCAACTTGCCGAACTCAACCGTTTTCAAACAGAAGCTCGAGAATTAAAAGGAATTGTGATACGCGGTGTGTATCGCTACCCAAATCGTCCTTATGAACTTATCAATGCTTATGCTGCCGAGAAATTCGTGGTTGCATTTGGAATTCATGCTTTTCCAATTCGGATTTGGCTCGAGCATAGCAAAGCACGGGTTTTGCCCTAAACTTTGGCAGTAGACTAAAAATTGTGAGCGTTCAAACCATTCCTAATCGTCCGAATTTACAAAGCATCTGGCAGGATTTAAGCAGCCCTGTGAAACGTAATCTAATAATTTTATTTATTGCCCAAGCCCTCGCCACCAGTTCCACCACAGTCTCCACAACCCTCTCGAGCATCATAATTTTTAACATTACAGCTTCTGAAAGCCTGTCGGGATTGCCGAGTACCATTAACTTTTTTATGTCCGCCGTGACTGCCTACTGGGCTGGGCGAATCATGCAGACCAAAGGACGGCGCTTTGGACTGGGTTGGGGTTACGCCATTGGGGTGATTGGCGCAATTCTAGCCGCAACCATGGCACTCGAGAAGAACTTAATTGGTTTTTTGATTGGTGGGGCATTGGTCGGTGCTGCCAACGGAGCGATTCAACAAGCCAAGTACGCGGCTGGCGAGATGGTCTCGAGTAATGTGCGCGGTACGGTGATTGGTGCGCTTGTCACAGGCAGTGCTTTTGGCAGTCTTCTCAGTTGGGCAGTTGCGCCTTTGGTGCAAGGCTTGGCAAAATCTCAAAGTATTCCGACCATCGAATTCGGTTGGTACTTAGGGGCGTTCTGGTTATTGCTCGGTGCGTTAATCATTTTTTTTGGGTTACGTCCAGACCCGAGTAGCCTAGCCGTGCAAGAAACGCGAGTGGTCTCGAGTGGCGTGGCTCGGGATTGGGCGGTATTGCTCAAAATTCCCGAAATGCGTCTGGCGCTGGTTTCGATGGGACTAGGGCAGATGGTGATGACGAGCTTAATGGTTTTGATGCCATTGCACGCTAAGCACCTTGGACACGAAGAAAGTGCCACTGGTTTAATTTCGGTGCATATTTTAGGAATGTTTGCTTTTGGTTGGCTGACAGGGCGCTTGGTGGATAATTGGGGGCGCAAAATCATCATTCAACTCGGGGCTGCTCTGCTGATGCTTTCGGCATTTGTGGCGGTTTTTGCAACCCGACCACTCGAGATGGGCTTTAGTTTATTTGTACTTGGTTTGGGCTGGAATTTTTGCAGTGTCGCTGGAACAACCCTGCTTACCGACCAACTCGAGGCGCATGAACGTGCTTCGGTGCAAGGCAGTGCCGAACTTGTGGTCTGGATGTGCGCCGCCATAGGTGCGCTAGGCGGCGGCTTAATTGTGGGTGCATTTGGCTTTCCAGTCATTGGTTGGGTGGCACTGGGCGTTGGCGCATTGCCAATGCTGGCAACATGGTTAATTGGTCGGCAGAAATAATTTTTGGTTTGACCCGCTCTAAGTAACTCATCAGTTCTAACAAGCTCGAGAAGCGTAGCACAACACCATTTCCCTCGAGTATCGCTTGCCAAGGTTGTCCTGCTTGGGCAGGAATTATTCGTAGGCGATACTCGAGACTGGTATCCATGATTAGTATTTCAAAGCAACGTTTTTGCTTGTGCCTGCGCCAGTGTTAGCACACTCGTTTAAGCCACTCGAGGGTGGTGGGGCTGCCATTGGCGCAAGTCCAGCCCCTATTTTTCCTGCTAAGGTGCAAGATTTAATCGTGAAATTCCAAGTCTTGGTGGTTTTGCCGCCGCTCGAGTCGGTCACGGTTGCGGTAATGGTTTTTAGACCAGCCGCACCGATGTAGCTGTAATCAGTAAATTTATGTCCAGAACCCAGTGCCGTACTTTGTTTAATGCCAGCAATTGTCCATTCGACACTGCAACACGCCCAGCCATCCTCGAGGTCGTCGGTGTTGATGTCTATGGTTGGGATAATAAAATAATCGTTTCCTGCTAATGCACCAGTCGTGAAGGTTTGTTTGGGCAGTTCGATGGTCTCAAACTCGAGTGGGGCTTTAATAATAATGCTTGGTTTGGTGTTGGGTGCTTCGGCAACTGTCCAGCGTTTCTCAAAAATTTCGTAGCTGACATCGGTGCTCAATAAGCCAAATAAACTGAGTTCTAAACCAAGGCTGACATCGAGTCCCGCATCCAAAGACCAAGTTGGGGTGCGTGGAAAACCAGCCTCAAAGGTCACAAAACCACCCAAGGTGGCAATCGGACCGCCAATGCCGTAAACCAAAATACTGGCGGTGGCATCTACCCGAGCTTCAACATCCATGTCCAAGCTAACACTGGCGCTCGAGGTGTAGGACTTACTAAAGGTGCTATAGGTGTCAAATTTGCCGTCCTCGAGTTCTAGCCCTGCGGTAAAACTCATGGTTTGGTTGCTTGTCCAATCAAAGCCAACGCTAACTTGCCCGCTAATAGAAGCCTCGAGTTTAATGCTTGGCACAAAGACAAGCGGTACAAAACCAATAGGAATGGTAATAATTGGCAACGGAATTGTGCCGAGTAAAACTTTTTTATCAATTGTTTTTGCCAGTTCGCCCGTCACGGTTAAGTTGGTGCTTTCGGTGATGGTAACGTTGGTATCTAAGTACGGTTTGGTGCAAAGAAAACCTTGGCAAATAAAGACAAAATCAAAATCTAGGCTGATGTCCACGCTCCCCAAAACGCAGACTTGGTCGTTGGTGGTGTTTTTGTTGCCATCGGTGTTAATAGGGCAAAAATCTATTTGGACTGGAAAAATTAAGCCTTTGTTGCTGGCTCGAGTTTTTTGTAAGGCTTGTTTTTGACCATTGGCGAGAATCATGTACGGCGCATCGGTCAGTTTCATTTTGCGTTTGACCCGAAAACCCCCAGCTTCAAAAACCTCGTTGAGTTTAGCCTGCTCGGTTTTGACCCGTACCTGACCTGCTTCTTGAGTAACCGCCGTTATTTTGCGTAAAAAACCTTGGCGGGCTTTTACGCCAGCTTTGCCCACCAGAATATTGCCAACGGCTAATTTTTGGCTCGCCCCACTTGGTAATTGGGCTTGGTCAAAAATAATTTCGCCCGTGGACTTGACCACTTTGACCACCGCATCCAAGAATCTATCGGTAATCGGCACAACTTTACTCGAGACTTTGGTATCTGGTTGGACCCGAGCATCGGCAGCCGAGGCTTCGATAATTGGGGTATCGTCGGTGTCGTTCTCGGCAACAATCGGGGTTGGTGCAATTGTGTTACAAGCAGCGAGGACGAACATAAAAAGCACAGCCATCAGAACAAGTTTTTTCATAGATAACTCCTTTGGTGAGGCTACTTTGCTCTAGCTGCGTTTCATGGGCGTTTCTCGAGTAGAGTGATTTATGGAACTTCTGTTGTTTGGCTCGCCCAGAGTCGAAGGGTCGCTCGAGTCCATTCCGCTCGAACGACCTGCGTGGTTGTGTCTGTACTTGGTGATGCGTGCCGATTGGGTATCTCGAGACGAACTGGCGTGTTTGTTCCGCCCTGAGACCGATGATGTTACGGCACTTTCGGCTTTGCGCTTAATTTTGCATCGGGCAAAGAAATTTTTGTGGGCTGCCAGCCTCGAAATCGAA
>JAYWGM010000104.1:0-12179 GCA_043778225.1 Deinococcales bacterium
TCGTTGCAGGCGTTTGACGAGAGACTTTGAGGGTTTACCGAGTACAACCGAATCTTGGGCTTATTTGGCGAATATTCAGTTGATTTTGAGACGTTTTGACACTTTATAAACACGCTCTAAAAGTACGCTCGTGTGACGCTGTATGAATAACCTAAACCCAGAGGTGATTATGACCAAGGAAATTTTGACCGAAACTCGAGCCAAATACGAGCCGCCGATTCTCGAGAAATTTGTTTTTATGGAAATTACAGGCATTAGTTTACCAGTCGGCACAAACATTCTCGAGGAGGAAAGCAAATGAAGCATCTTCTCGTTTTACTTGGCATGACAGCTTTACTTGCCTGTCAGCAAAATCAGTTTTTGCCTGTGCCAACTCGAGTGCTGGGGGTTACTGCCTTGCCATTTGGAGATTCTATTCGTTCCCAAGCAGCTATTGCCGATGCTCAGATTGCTTTTGTGCCGCTTGGACTGGCGAGTGTACTCGATGATGCTGCCTTTAACTCGCGGTTTATTCGCCGTAGTTTTAGGATTACCAACAATTCAGGTGGTATTCTCACCAACCTGATTTTCCATGCCTACAATGCCCCAGCCAACAGCCAAGGCACAGCCTTAAAGGGCATCACGAATTTTGCTGGGCAACCTGTGCTTAATGCCCAAGAAGCCATTCCTAAGCACGGCATGACGGGCAATGCTTCGTTGATTGTTGACTCGAGTGCTGCCGATTTACAATTGTTTAGCGAAGCTACGGTTAATGCTGCTCAGACCGAGGCGACCAGTATTTTAGGCGCAAACGATTACTTATTGGCTTATGGTTTTTTGGTGCAGCAACGCAATGGCGATACCGATTTGGACAGTAACCCACGCACCATAGCGGCTGGTGAGACTGGCACAATTACGATTTCGTATCAGTTGCCCAAAGACTCGAGCAATGCCTATTCGTTCGTGGCGACTTTTAGCCTTCGTACCACCAGCGATGTGGATTTGGTGCAAACCCAAGAAGAGCAATTGGCTGGTACAACCGCCGGACAACTCGGACTGATTAACTTTAATAAAGTGACTGTACCCGGTGGTCAGGCTTGCGGTATCGTCGGGTCTGGGATAACGTTGCGGTTCTTAAATCAATTGCGAATTGCGGGTAAAGTTGGAGGGACTGGCTCAGATACAGCCACCTATGCTTTTAATACGCCAAGTGTTGATGCCATTGTGCCAATTAGTTTTTCAACCGAGGCAGTCTTCCGCGAGACCGTTTTGAACGCACCAGACGGAACAGGCATTTGTTTTACACAAAGTTTTGATCTAAGATTCGCGCCAGTAATAACCTTGGCGAAGAACATCACCATTTATGGCGGCAATAAAACGCTTATTTCTGGCGGTCTTGTGAATCGAATTTTTGAGATTGCCAGTGGTTTTAAGGTTGCCTTGTACGGCTTTACCATCGCCAACGGTACAAGCAGTACCTCAGCCACAAATTTTGGCGGTGGAGCAATCAGCAACGCTGGTCACTTAACGCTGGGTGGAATGAAATTCAGTAACAACCGCTTTGCAGGACTTGACTTTGCCACAAGCCCCTTCACACCAGCCAAAGGCGGCGCAATTTATAACACTGGGGTACTTAACATTGAGTACAGCGAATTAAAATCGAATACTGCCCAAGCAGGCAGAGGTGCGTTTGGCACGAATGCAATTCTAGGTAGTGGAGTATCAGGAACCAATGGAGAACTTGGCGGGGCTGCCTCTGGTGGAGCGATTTTTAATGCAGGTACACTGCAAATAAACTCGAGCCAAGTCTCGGGTAATTCGGCTATCGGAGGTCGCGGTGGAATTGGTGGTCTCGGGACAACTGTTATTGATCCTAGTGACGGACCACCATTCTTTGGATTTTTGTGCAATGAGCCTTCAGGCGTTGGTGGGCTTGGTGGTAACGCCATTGGCGGTGGAATCTTCTCGAGTGCCGCCTTTACCAACAATGCCAATGTAACAACCAACACGGTAACAGCCGGAATTGGTGGTTTTGCTGGTGGACCAAATCCTTGTGCATCACCTGACACCAGTAAGGCGGCTTCTGGGACTGCCAGCAATCCCAATGTTGCACCTTAATTTTTATGAGGCTACCCGCTCGAGCTTACGGCACTTGGCGCAGCGCGTAACGGCTCGTAACGGCGGCTGCGTAAACTTTAGGCACTCGAGAATCAGTCTCGAGTGCCTTGAAGTACGCTCGTGTGACGCTGCACTAATAACCTAAACCCAGAGGTAAGTATGACAAAAGAAAAATCTGAAACTCGAGCCAAATACGAGCCGCCAATTCTCGAGCAGCAAGCAGCTTATGTGGTTTTGACGGGCATCAGTTTACCAATTGGTACAAACATTCTCGAGGAGGAAAGCGAATGAAAAAGTTTTTACCAATTCCATTACTATTGTTTGCCTTGCTTGCCTGTCAGCAAACACAAGTCCAACCCATGACGCAAAACCTTGGCACACTCGAGTTGCGGCTTGATAATTCTGGAAGCACTAAAGGACAAGTGGCTCGAGTGAAAGTTTCGGGGCTACAAACCCAAGGGACGCTGCGTGAAGCCGATGTGACCTTTACAGCTTTGACGACCGTTGCCACACAAAACGATGGGGCGTTTGATTATGTACAAGCGCAGTTTAGCGTCTTAAACTCGAGCAGTACACCATTTGCTAATTTAACCTTGTACGCCGTTGCAAAGTCTGGCAACATTGCTGGTACAGCCATTAAAAGCATTACTAATTTTGGCGGACTTACCGATGTCAACGAGCAAACCCGAATTGCCAAGTTGGTCACGGCTACGCATGGCTTAAACATCTCGAGTACGGGTGCGAGTTTAATTTCTGGGCGTGAGGATATGCAGCTTTTTACGCCAAACGATGTGAATGCTTTACAAGCTGACCCTGCTTTGACTTCAAACGGTTTCTCGAGCAACGATAAAGTGCTTGGCTATGGTTTTGTGGCGCGGCGTTGTGTTCCAAATTGCAGCAGTCCAACTTCGTTTGTTCGGAGTATTCCGGCTGGACAAAGTGGGTTAATCACGATAGCCCTCAGAATTCCACGCAGCAGTGGAACGGCGTACAACTTCATCATGACTTTTGCGGTGGTGGATGAACCCATCAATCGAGTCACGCGCAGTGTGTACCCACCTGAAACCCTCAGCGATGCCGAAAGTCGTTTGGTTGGTTTTGGGGCAAGTTCGAGCAATGAAATCATGCAGTTGGGTTTGGCTCGAGCCACTACGCCAAGCAACAGTTATGTCAATCAAGGTACAGATTTTGTGGCGGTCTCGAGCAACTCAGAAGATTACACCGCACTTGGTTTGGGACGTTTAAGCAGTGGATTTGATCATTCTTGTGCTTTGACAGCCGTGGGTGCAGCCTATTGTTGGGGTGGAAATGGATTTGGACAATTGGGCAATAACAGCAAGGACGCAAGCAGCATTCCAGTGCCAGTTGCTGGAAATTTATTGTTCTCGAGTATCAGTGCTGGTGGCAATACAACCTGTGGTCTGATGCTGGCTGGTGCAGCCTATTGTTGGGGTAGCAATACCGACGGTGGTCTTGGTAATAACAGTCAAACCCAAAGTTTAATCCCAGTACCTGTGAGCGGCGGTTTGGTGTTCTCGAGTATTGGGGTCGCTGATACGAATACTGTTTGTGGTTTGACGACTTTTGGTATAGTCGCTTGCTGGGGTAGTAATGATCGCCAGCAGCTGGGTTTTAACTCAACTGTTCCCAGAAGCCTTACCCCTGTGCTTGTGGCTGGAGGAAGCCAGTTATTCTCGAGCCTGAGCGTTGGTGGGGCGCATTCGTGCGGCTTGACCGCTTTGGGGGCGGCTTACTGCTGGGGGTTTAATGGCAGTGGGCAATTGGGGGTTGGTACATCTGGTACAAACCTTGGGCAACCCACGTTGGTTGGCAATAGTTTAACTTTCTCGAGTATTTACACTGGAACGTACCAGACTTGTGCTTTAACTTCGGATGGTACTGCCTATTGCTGGGGTCGAAATGATTTTGGTCAACTTGGAACTGCTAACAACACCCAAAGTACCTCGCCGGTGCTGGTCAGTGGCAATCTGCGCTTCTCGAGGCTAGATGGTGGCGAACAACACACCTGTGGTTTAACCCCGACCAGCACCTTGTACTGTTGGGGTCGTAACAACAATGGCGAATTGGGTACGGGGAACACAACCACTACCAATACACCCACTTTGGTTGGTGGTGGGCTGGTATTTGCTGGGTTTTCGACTGGCTGGTTTCACACTTGTGCCATCACCCCAACGGGTCTAAAGTATTGCTGGGGCAGCAATACAGCCGGGCAAATTGGTAATAACGCAATTTTTGATACCAAAGCACCACGACCAGTCTCTGGTAATCTGACCTTCTCGGGTGTTTATGCCAACGATAACCATAGCTGTGCTTTAACTTTACTCGACAAAGCCTATTGTTGGGGTACGAATGGCAGTGCGGGGTTACTTGGTAATAACAGCACCGTCAATAGCCCAGTGCCTGTCGAAGTCTCGACCACCATAGAATTCTCGAGTTTAACCAGCAATGGCTTTAATCAAACTTGTGGCTTGCAAAAAACCACGGGTTTGGCGTATTGCTGGGGGAGTAACACCTATGGTCAATTGGGTACAGGCAATACCACCCGAAGCCTGATACCTATAGCGGTGGTTGCACCAGTTGGAAGCAGCACCCCTTTGGCTTTCTCGAGTTTGGCGGCTGGCGATGACCACATTTGTGGTATCACCCCGACTCAGGATTTGTACTGCTGGGGTCGGGATAATTCTGGGCAACTTGGAGACGGGGGAACAAATACCGACAGCAGTCGCCCTGTTAAAATTGGCACGGCTTTTACGGCTGTGACTGGTGGTATAGCCCACACTTGTGCCATCAGCCCAAGCCCAAATCCGGGCAGTCTGTACTGCTGGGGTCAGAACCGTAGCGGACAACTTGGCGATGGTACAACCGTTGCCAAAAACATACCGACGCTGATTGGTTCTGGTTTCTCGAGTGTCAGTGCTGGGAATGGACACACCTGCGCCATACAAACAATCAGTTCGGTAGCAACGACTGTCTGTTGGGGTCTGAACAGCTTTGGTCAATTGGGTACAGGCAATAACACCATAAGCCTGACCGCCACACCTGTTTCTGGTAATTTTGCTTTTAGCACGGTTGTTGTTGGCGAAAACCACACCTGTGGTTTACTGACCAATGGTACAGCTTACTGCTGGGGTGATAACGGAAACGGACAAATAGGGAACAACAACACAGTCAATGTCAACACGCCAGCTTTGGTCAGTGGCAACTTGAGTTTCTCGGGTTTAAGTGCTTCATGGAAAAATACTTGCGGCATAACCACCACAAATACAGCCTATTGCTGGGGCGATAATATCAACGGAAAAATCGGCTTTGTGCTTCAAACCTTGTTCAGTACCCCAACTCGAGATATGGCTTTGAGTTTCAAGCTCTAAAGTGGTGCGAATCCTGCTCGAGGCTAAAACCCTCGTAACGGCTCGTAACGGCGGCTGCGTAAACTCGAGCGATGTTGCTACGATACTCGAGGAGTAATTTATGCTCATGAAACCTTTTTTACTTGTTCAAAGTGCTGTTTTTGTTGTTCTGGTCGGTTGTACGTCCATACCTACACCAGTCGATTCCAATGATAAAGTCCTCGGGCGGCTCGAGGTGGTTTTCTCGAGCGAAAGTGCAGCACCTAAAGCAGTGTTCTCGAGTGCCAAACTCGGTACGGCGGCGCTAACCGTGCAGCCAGAAGCATCGTTTACGTTTGTACCACCAACCAGTGTGCTGACTCGAGATGCGTCTGGTATTCGTACCCTTTCGGCAACTTTTGGAATTACTCAGACCAGTGGTAGCACCCTACAAAATATCATGCTGGTGGCGTACAACCAAGCTGATAACAATGTTGGTGGAACTGCCGTGAAAAACATTTTTACCTTTGGCGGTTCTGCCTCGAGTAGCAACGCACAGAGCATTAAACCAGCCCACGGAACGAATGGCTCGTTAGCGGTTGACCCTTTTCGGGCTGACATGGGTATTTTGTTACCACTCGAGGCAAATAATTTAACAGTAGCGGCGCGTAATGCTGGTGTGATTGGCGCATCCGACACCGCCCTCGAGTACGGTTTTATTGCCCGTAGAAGTGCCACTTCGCACCTAAGAAGCATTGCCAGTGGCAGCACAGGGCAAGTCACCTTGGCGGTACAGCTTCCTACAGCGCAAGATAATGCGCCAACCACTGCGCCGTATCGTTTTGCCTTGACTTTTATTGTCACCACCGACGACACCGATATTGTTACCCAGTCACTCGAGGAGCAAAATAACGATGCCTTGGTTTCGGCTCGAATCGCTGCGATTGGTAAGAGTACCACGGTGCGACTTTTGCGCGGCAGTTCTTTTACAGGACGACCACAACAACGCTTGTGTGGGACGCGCTTGGCAACTGGTAACGCGGCGTTCCTGACCGCCCCGAGTTTGGGTTTTCTGGGTGCGAGACTTAATCCAGACAGTACGTTAACGGCTGATTTCGATGCGCCGTTGGACTCGAGCAGTTTAGGAAATGGTTTGGTGATCCAGGGTTTACGAAGCGGTAAGCGCCTTGCGGGTCTGAGCTTGGTTGGTAACAGTGTCCAGTTTACACCAACCAGCCCCACCCAAGAATTCAGTCATGGCGAGGAGGTGCTGCTGAGTGTTACCAATCAACTTCGCAGTGTCGAAGGTGGTCAGTTATGCGGACAACCAGCCCAAAGTAAATTGTTTCGCATGGACTCGAGCCGCAAAGATCAGGTGCTGAGTTACCGCCGCCCAATCAAAATAGCCATGAATGCAGGTACGCTTGGTGGGCAACGAATCAGTGCTTTAGCTGACCTGAACAACGACGGTAAAGCCGATTTGGTCACAATAAGTATGCTCGAGAGTAAAGTTTTTACACGCCTTGGTACGGGTTTGGATAATACTTATTTTGGAGCGCTGACCACAACCAACTTAATTGAGCGACCCAAAGATTTGGATATTGCCGATATGAACAGCGATAGTCTGTTGGATTTGGTGATTCACAATCTTGGCAGCCCAAGTTCGTTCAGTATTTTGCTTGGAAATGGGCTTGGGGGTTTCTCGAGCCTGACGACCTTTCCTTTGACTGGAACAGGTAATGAGGACGTTTTAGCGCTAGGTGATGTGACAGGCGATGGTAAACCCGATCTGGTCACACTTGAAAATACATCAATTCGCTTAGAACTTGTGGTTGTTACGCGGGCAAATAGCACCATAGCTGGGGCTTTTATACCCACTTTTGGGGCAATTGGTAGACAAATCATTACGATAAATTCAACTACCAATACGTCCCCACCTTCACCACACCGGCTGGTCATTGATGACCTCGATTTGAACGGGGTTGCAGATACGATCATTGCAATACAAAAAACTTTTGAGGGAAATAATGATTTTACGCTGTTATACAAGTCAATGAATGGTGGTGCATTCCAATCGCTTGATGCTTTACAAAGTCAAAGCTGTACAATTGCTACAGCAAATTTAGATAACGACCCGCAAAAAGAAATTGGCTTCGCTTGCAATGGGCAAAACTCCGCCATTCGCTTTCCAAACAATAGTCTTACTTTGCTGCAAAAATCAAATTTGCTCATACTTGAAAACAGTGTATTTGCTGACCTAAACGGCGATGGTAAAAAAGAATGGATTACGGTTGGTATCAACAATACCAGTACCTTGGCACAAAGTTCACTCGAGGTGCGTTACTCAGCCGAAGGGGGGTTATTTGGATTCAGCACCATGATTCCAGGTTTTCTTACCCCACAAGGAGATAATGGCAACCAAAATTTATTTGGGGTTGCTGCGGCTGACCTGAACGGCGATGGAAAATTAGAAATCGTGGCTGGTGACGATGACGCGGGCGCTCAGGTCTGGCGGCACGAAAAAATTGGTTCGTTCAGAAAAATTTCGGTCAGTGCATTAAACCCTCGAGACATCATGGCGGCTGATTTAACCAACGATGGAAAAACCGATATTGCCGTGGCAAACGTACAAACCTCTGGTATTTACTTGCACCGAGGTACAGACAATGGTTTTGCAACCCAAGAATCCATTGCTGTTCAATCCAGTCAAGTGACCCTGGCTTCGGGTGATGCCAACAATGATGGTCGGGTAGATGCTTTTGTGGCTGCCGGTTTTGGCTTGGGAATTCAACTCTCGAGCAGGACAGGTGGTTTTACTGCGGGTACAGGTACAGCCGAATCTTTTACTATTCAAGGCTTAGCTGTCACAGACTTTAACAATGACGGTAATTTAGATGCAATTGTCAGTGGTTTTGGAACTGCGCCGCTTCGTATCCTGCTCGGTGATGGAACAGGTGCATTTACCACTGGAACAACCCAAGCCAGCACCGATGTCAGTCAATTGATGGTCGCCGACATCAACGCCGATGGCAATATGGACGTACTGGCATTACAAAGTACCCAAATCGCGGTGTTCTTAGGTTCAGGAGATGGTAATTTAACCCCTGCCACACCAATAACAACCACGGCTCGAGCCTTTGCTCTAACCGACATCAACGCCGATAACACCCCTGATATTATTTACGCCACTGGTACAAACCTCGAGTACCGCTTAAATAGCGCACGTGTTTTCGGCAGTCCTCAAGTCATCAATAGCCCATTTCAACCTGTTACATCCAACAGCCTAGCCATTGGTGATTTTAACGGTGATGGTTTCAATGACTTGCTTGCTACCAATGGCAATAATGTCATGCTTTATGGTGGGCTTTCGACAGGTGGTTTTGCCGTGTTTGCAACAGCTTCTGAGGCTGGTTTAAGCCCAAGCAAATTACAAGCTGCCGATATTAACCAAGATGGCTTACTAGATGCGTTTGTCACTAACATAACTGAAAATTCGATTACCTTGCTGCTCCGTTTCTAAGTGGGTTCGTAACGCTTCGTAACGGCAGGAGCTTATCTTGTTTTTTTGGTCAGCATCGGCTCGAGTTTTGGTAAGCCTTGGGCAAAGGCAATCGCTTGGTCTACGCTCATGGCTTGCCCTTGTTGGTAGGCAGCCTCGGCTTTGGCTTGCCCTAGGGCAGTTCTGGCTTGGTTCTCGAGTTGCAAAAAATGCTGGTACTGATGCTCGGCAAGTGGTGAATCAAGGCGCTCGAGAGCGACTGTTGTTGCCCCAAAGAGTGTCAGGGCTTGGGCTTGGTAGCCTTGGCGAACCAGTGGTTGGGTCAAAACAAGCATGGCGTAAATGGCATCACGGTAACGTCCATCGCGCAGGAGTGGCAGCGCCTCGAGCAGGTGTTGTTGGGCTAAAGCATCGTTGCCTTCGGCTATTGCAGCTTCGCCTAAGCCGTATAACGAAGCGCCGATGTTGGTTTGGTTGCCAAGCGCTCGGGTCAAGGACAGGCTTTGTTCGATCAATTGGTATTTTTCGGGGCTGGGTGGCAGGATGTCGGCAATGTTCTGCAAAGCAATGGCTTGTCCGTTGCGGTGTCCACAAATGTTGGCGCATTCAAGGCTCTGTTCAAAGTATTGCTTGGCAATTATTTTGTCGTTGCGGTCACAGGCGATTCGTCCAAGGTCATTCAAGGTGTTGACCATGCCATGAACATCATTTTCTTGGCGTTGGATTTGTAGGGCTTGGCGGATGCGAATTTCGGCGGCTTGAAGTTGTCCGCGCATGATTGCATTTGCGCCCCACCACCCAAGGGCTTTGGCATGAAGCACAGGCTGGTCGAGTATCGAAAAAATTTTGATCGCATTCTCGAGGTGCTGACAGGCTCGGGAGTACAGTGCCAAAAAATCACCTTGGATACCCAATGCCAATTCGGCTCGAGCCAATAACAAGGCATCGCTGGGTGGTTGGTACTGGGCAATCGCGGTTTGAAGGGCGTTCCAGGCTTCAAGGGTGCGTGAACGCAAATGAAAATAGCGTGGTAAAGCTGCCAAGGTTCGCAACACCAAAGCAGGGTCGGTGTTGTATTCAAAGACCGCCATGATATTTTGGTGCTGACTGGTGACTTTGTTGAGCCAAGTGATTTGTTGCGGTCCGCCGCGCAGGGCTATTTCGGCTTGCTCGGCAAAATGGGCAAAATACTGGGCGTGTGTGCGTTGCAGCTTCTTCAAAGCTGGTTGCTCGAGTTTTTTAAGCGCATAAGTTTGTACCAAAGGGTGCAGTTCGTAACGCCCTCCATGTTGATGCAGCAATGACCGTGCCAGCAAACCGAGCAGTGAACGCGCCGAGACCCCCATACCTTCAAGTGCGGCTGGTCGGTCAAAACCACCTTGGAAGACACTGATGGCGCTCAGGGTTTGGCGCAAGTCATCCTCGAGTAATTCCCATGAATGCTCAAAAACCGTGCGTAAAGACCGATGCGCCTCGGGAATTTCTGGCTCGTTGACCTCGAGCCATTCGGCATTGGCTTCTAAACCTTCAATCAAGGCTTCTAAACTCAGTTCGCCCAGCCAAGCGGCAGCCAGTTCTAACCCAAGTGGTAAACCCTGCACAAGTTGACAGATTCGTAAAATACCCGCCAAGGTGTTGGAGTTTAAGGTAAAACCACCACGCCGCCGTGCCGCCCGTGCCACAAAAAGTTGTACTGCACTGGCAGCCCGAGCAGCTTCGAGGTCTGGGTTATCTGGGTAAGCCAATCCCCCTAAGGTCAATACCCATTCGTTGGGGATGTTCAAAGCCACTCGAGAAGTCAAAAGCAAAGTCAGTTGCGGGGCTGCTTCCAGCCAAGCATTGAGCGGTTCGGCAAGCCCACCAAGATGCTCGACGTTATCCAGCACCAAAAGGACACGACTTTCTTGGAAGTGTTGACCGATTTGTAACCACGGGCTACTGTCAGCCCGTAAGTTAAAGCCAAGCACAGCAGCGACTGCCAAAGGCACATCATCTGGGTTGCGAATATCGCGCAGGGTCAACCAAATGGCACGGTCAAATAGGTTTTTTTGCTGCTCGAGAATTTCTTTGGCAAGGGTGGTTTTGCCGATGCCACCGAGTCCACGCAACATCATTAAACGTGTGCCTGCCATAAATTGAGCGCCTATCTCGGCTTGTTCGGCTTGACGACCGACAAATCGCAAATTTGTATCTGGCTGTACTTGTCCTTTTAAGGTTGCAACCAGCGCCAGTGTTTCGGGTTGAGGTTCGACCCCTAAATCGGTGCGTAAACGCGCTTGAAACAATTCAAATTGGCGCAGCGCCACTTGGTTTGAGCCAAGCACTGTGGCGTGTTTGAGTAAGCCATGCAAGGCTTCTTCGTTGTATGGGTCAAGCTCGAGTAACTGCACCAATAAATTTGGCAAACTGGCATCTGGGCTTGAATCGAGTTCTTGGATTCGTCCAATCAGGGCTGTGCGCCAATCTTCATGCAGTGCGGCACGTTCGGTCTCGAGCCATGCTCCAAAAGCAGTCGGGGTTAAAAGCCCCTCGAGTAACGCACCGCCGTAGACCGCCAATGCTTTTTGCCAATCGGCTTGACGAATCGCGGTTCTAAATTGGCTCACATCGGATGGCACACTTAAACGCAGTGCCTTGGTATTGCCCTCTATCGCCTTAGCCCACTTGAGGTTTTTAGAGCGGTGCAAAAGTTGCCGTAAATTATTACGAGCATCGGACTCGGGTACATCTGCCCATAAAAGCGTGGCGATTTCGGCACGTTCGACCCAAGTTTCGGCTGCCGCCAAATAGGCGAATAACCACAGCATTGGGCTGGGTGGAATCGCTGTTTGATCAACCCAGCGTGCCGAACCCAACAAGCGCAAAGGCACGGCGGTCACAGGCAAAGCAAAAATCCCTGTCATTGAATCCACGATAATCAGTATGCAACTTTTGATCACTTTTGCCAAATACGATTGGCTTTGTGCCAATCCTCGGCTGGTGTCTAAAAGTACGTCCGTGTGACGCTCGAGCAGTAATTTATGCGTATGAAGCCTTTTTTACGTGTTCAAAGTGCTGTTTTTGCTGTTCTGGTCGGTTGTACGTCCATGCCTACTACACCCGCGCCAGTTGAGTCTAGTCAAGTCCTCGGGCGGCTCGAGGTAGGGCAAACGCACCAAGTTGAGCTTGCTGTACCCTAAAGAATGATTATCAATATCATCGAACATTTCAGTACCCTCGAAGACGCTCGTCGTGAC
>JAYWGM010000105.1:0-11970 GCA_043778225.1 Deinococcales bacterium
TCTTTGCTAAAACATTTCCGACTAAGCGACCCAGCCCCGTCAGGTGGCGCTTTGGGGTCAAGAACAGGAGTAAGGGTGACGTATCTCACGCCGTAATGACAGATTTGCCGTTTTGTGAAAAATCTAAAATGCGCGACCATGCCCGATAGGTGCGCGTTTATGGTCAAGACAGGCGTGAGATACTTAGAGCCTCTCGACTGCGCCAACAAAAGCAGCGCACAACAAAAATAAACCAAGCAAGACCAAAAACCCCCAAATCATTGGAATGCCTCTGGTCGAAGCAGTGCATAGAACAGGTAAACAACCAACAGAACTGCCAGAATCAGTAAAACCCAAAGCATAAAAGACCTCCGCGTGACAGCCTAGGCTTGAAAGCTGAAGCCGGGCTATCGGTCAGATGGTTTTGCTGGTCGGTCAGTTGACTCGAGTCAACCTATAAATCGTTTGGGGGCAGTACAGTATAAAATTCCCCACATTGCAAATACAGTCTAGCGGTTTGATAACCCAGCTTCGTCCTCGGGGCGTTTAAGCGCCAACTGCCCACAAGCTGCTCCGGCATCGCGCCCACGCGAACGACGCACCGAAACGGGTATGCCAAGATGCTCGAGGGTGTTGTAAAACTCTTGGATTCGGGCTTCGCTCGAGGAAGTAAAACCAGAACCAGCCCATGAGTTCATTGGAATTAAATTGACATGGGCAATTAAACCGCGCAGCAATTCGGCTAACAGTTCAGCTTGCCAGAGATGGTCATTGACTCCAGCCAGCATACTGTACTCAAAAGTTAAGCGGCGTTTGCTGCGGCGCTGGTATTCTCTGGCGCTCTCGAGAATGTCCTTGATGCTACTGGCATGAGCCGTGGGAATAATTTGTTGGCGGGTTTCTTCGTCGGGGGCGTGCAAAGAAATTGCTAATTTAACCACCACATCCTCGGAAGCCAATTTGATGATTTGCTTGGGCAGCCCCACAGTGGATAGGGTCACACGGCGTTGGCTCATGCCTAAACCGTTTGGGTGCAATAAAATTCGCGCCGCATTGAGGGTATGGTCGTAATTCAAGAGCGGTTCGCCCATGCCCATAAAAACCAAATTACGAATCATGTTCGGTTGCCAGCCATTGTCTCGAGCCGCGTACAGCACTTGTTCGACAATTTCGCCACTGGTTAAATTGCGCCCAAAACCCATCCGCCCAGTGGCACAAAAAGCACAGCCAGCCGGACAACCAACCATCGTCGAGACACAAATCGTGATGCGATCTTGGTAGGGCATCAGCACCGCTTCCATTTGTTTGCCATCCAGCAGGGTATACAGGTACTTGGTGCTGCCATCGGTCGAGACAAATTTCTCGACCTTCAAAAAAGTGCTAAAGGCAAATGAATCCTCGAGTTGGCTGCGTGAGGCTTGCGGGATATTGCTCATCTGGCTAAATGAGCTTACACCCTGCCCAAAAACCCACTCGAGCAACTGCTTTTGGCGGTAGCCCTCGAGTGGATATTGGTCTGGATGCAAATCGAGCAAAAAAGGCTTAGTCATACTGCTGTTGCAATTGTAGTTCATCTACGCCGTCTGTGAAGACCAAAACGACCCGTTTATCATCGGGGTAACGCACAAAGCGCAAGACTCGAGCCATTGGAAAATCGGTCTTGAGTTCTTCTAAAAGCGCCAAGGCAGTCTTTTTTTCTGTGCCACCAAGTGGCAAATTCTCGGCTTCTAAATGTGGTGTGTAACTGCTTGGCTTAGCAATTGGACCGCCACTGCCAGCTGGGTCGGCTGGCAATCCATCGTGGGATTCGCCTTCATTGCTCGGGGCGTGCAAACCACTTTTGAAGGACTCGAGGTCGGCAGCAAAAAAACCAGTCTCGATCACTTCACCAGTCAGCACCTCTCGTCCGAGTGCCATTTCTTCGGATAAACCAGGGAATTCACTCGAGCCAGCCGGTCTTTCTTGGGTCTCGAGTTGCACCACTTGGCTGCTTCGGACTTCGCTTGGATAATGTTGACCATCTAATTCGATCATGCCTTTAAGCCTAACACGCGCTGGCTAATGCCGCCCCACCCAAAACCAAAGCAGCCCCAAGCAGCATCTCGAGACGTGGTGTTTCGGCGATAAATGCCCATGCCAGCAGCACCGCAAAAACTGGCTCGAGGGTGCTGATTAAACTGGCTCGAGCCGCGCCAATTCGGGCAATCGAGGAATAGAGCATTGGCAGTGCCAACAAAGTCGAAATAATTGCCATCGCAGCCACCAACCCCCAAACGGGCAGCGAATCTGGAATTCTGGTTGTGCCTGCCAATACGTTCCAAACCGCAAAGCCAATCGCGCTACCCAACGCACCATGAGCGGTAAAAGCAAGCGGCGGAATATGGCGTTGGGTTTCGCTCAGTACCAAGTACCACCCGTACCCAATGCCCGCCATTGCGCCAAGCACCACCCCAAGCAGATTGGCATCTCGAGAACTTGGAACGCCAACAATCACCAGTAAACCACTCACTGCTAAACTCATGGCAATCAGTTGTATTTTGCTTGGGCGCTTACCCTGCAAGGCATGAATCAGCACCACCGAAACGGGCGCAAGATACACCAACAAAGAAGCCGTCCCCGCCGAGATTCGCTCGAGTGAGGAAAAATACAACATCGTAAAGACAAAATAAAGTAAGCCAAATATAATCATCCGCAGGCGGTCACGCCAAACAAAGCCCCTGCTATAACCAGCCGCAAACAGCACCAATGCCACCAGTGCAAAACGCCAGACCAAAAGGCTGCTCGAGGCAAAACCAAATTGCTGGGTCAGTTTCCCCCAAATGCCAAGGGTCGAAAAACAAAAAGCGCTGGTCGCCGCCAGCAGAACACCAATCCACACTTTGTTCCTAGACAACCCGAATTGGAATCTCGAGCGTAAAAGTGCTGCCTTCACCCTCACCAGCGCTCTCTGCCCAAACCCGCCCGCCGTGGGCTTCGATGATGCTTTTAACAATTACCAAGCCTAAACCTGTACCTGTGCTGCGGCGCTGCTCGCCCGGTAAGCGTTGATATTTTTTGAACAGGCGCGGTAAATGGTCTGGGGCAATGCCGTTGCCTGTGTCGGCAATCGCAATCCGAAAAAGTGCGCCAGTCGTGGTCAGTTGGACATCTATTAAGCCATCATCGGGGGTGTACTTGATGGCGTTGCCAATCAGGTTGTCCAAGACTTGCTTGAGGCGCGATTCATCGGCAATGCTCTCGAGTTTTTCGGGAGCGGTTAAATTCAGACGCTGCCCTTTGCTGGTGGCAATCACTCGGGCTTGCTCAGCAGAGGAGCGAATAATGACGGCAATATCGGTTGGGTTTGGCTCGAGTGTAAAGTACCCCGCGTCTATCTTGGCGTAATCGAGGTAATCCACCACCAGCCGTTGGAGTTTTTCGGCAGCATCTTGTCCCACCCGCACGGCTTTGAGTTGTTCGTCGGTCAGGTTAGAAATATCGTTCTCGAGCAGGTGTTCTAAACTCAAACCAATCACATTGGCGGGGTTTTTGAGGTCGTGTGTGACCATGCTGTACAAATCGGCTTTCATGCTCTCGAGTTGCTGACGGGCAATGATGCCAGCGCGGTATTCTTTGGCTTGCTCGAGCGCGTAATAAAACTCCGAGCGGTCGCCCTCGAGTGGCAAGTCTTGTTTGGCTAAAAAGCCGTCTGCGCCAATCCGCATCGCTTCGATGGCAGTTTTGACATCGCCGGCGGCGGTCAGCATGACCACCACCACATCTTGCGAGGCTTTACGGATATAGGGCAGCAACTCGAGTCCGGTATAGTCTGGCATCTGCAAATCGAGCAAAATCAAATCAAATTTACCGATTTCTTTGAGGCGGTCAAGCAATTCTGTGCCGTTGCGTGCTTCTTCAACTCCTGCCCCAGATTCGCTAAAAATACGGCGCAAAGCACTGCGGACTAAGCCAGAATCGTCCACCGATAAAATACGGCGCAGTCCACCAGCTGTATCGTCGGCTTGAGGTTCAACCACTGGTGTGGGGTCAAGGTTCAGTGCGCCAAGCGGTGGAGCATACAAAAAAGCATCTTCTTCAAGGCTCTCGAGTTCGGTCTCGAGGCGGTCAAGGTTCTCGGTTGGGTCGGCGCGTTCGAGTGCCTTAAAGGTCGTGTCAAGTACCGATAAAGAAACAGGAAAGCTCATTTCAACGGCTGTTTTGGCAAGTCCAGCCAAACGATTCGCCACCCGAGCCAAATAGACAGCGCTGTTGGCTTGGGCAATTTTCTCGAGGGTTCTTGCGCCACTTTCGAGTTCGCCGAGCGGCACGGCTTGAGCGTTCGCCGAAAGGCGAGAGAGGAGGGCAGTCACTTCTTGTTGGAACGGTTCAAGGGTGGTCACAATCGGGCAACCTCGCTTTCTGTTGAGTTATTCTACACGCAAAGTATCACACAAGTCCTACATTGGCAGTATCACACAAGTCCTACATTGGTGCAAAAGGCTTTTGTACAACTTCTTAAACTTGAGTCTGCCATAGAAAACTGACAAAAAACTGACAAAGGCTACCGGCGGTCTCGATTAGGCTTTAATCTAAACTGTCAACAACAGAATACCCTGTTATGATAGTTAAAAAATACTGTCTGTCACAATTTTCCTCGAGTAGCTATTATTTTGCCTAATTTAGAAAAAGTCGAATTTATACTCGAAAACAAGTATCTACTTTTGTCCTACTAACTACCAGATGTTGTGCCTATTTTGCACATACAACATCATTTTGTGCTAGTATACTCTTGTAATAAAGAAAGCGGTTTTCTTGGTTACGCAATATGCGAAACGAATCTTGACAAATCATTCTGCTTGAGGCAAAATATGAATATGCTCATCACAGAACGCACCATTCTAAATCCGCACAAGAATACTCGAGTTCGCAGCCTTCCACCTGTCGTTGCGCTGCCAGAGCCACTGGTCAAACCGCGTCTGGCTCGAGTCACCAAGACCCATGGTTTACTGCAAAGCCTGAGTCTGCTTGGCGACCGACAGAGTTGGTTGTTGTTGGCTTTGGTGCTGATTCCAGTTTGTGGTGCGATTTATAATTTCATAACTTACGGCTTTAACCGTTAAAAAACTCGAAAAACGCGGCGTTTATCCTGACGTGGCGTTTTTTGGTTTGTTATTCTGAGCAGTATGAAACCTGTTCGTATTTTTCTTGGTCTTTTGGGTCTGCTGGTGGTGCTTGGTTTGTTGGCTGGCGGTGTGGCTTTGTATATTTTTCTGCCGACCAATGCCAAAAAGCAAACCCTAGAAGTCAAATCGGGTATGAGCATTGGCACAATAGCAACCCAACTCGAGCAGTCTGGCTTGGTTCGTAATGCCACCGCGTTTCGCTTGGTTGCCCAGTATGTTGGTACAGACCGCCGCATCCGCGAAGGCTATTACGACCTATCGGGGCAGCAAAATATCCTCGAGATTGCCCGCACCCTTGGAAAAATCGGTCGCCCTAGGCAAATTACAGTGGCGATTCCCGAAGGCTTACGCCAAACTGAAATTGTGACGCGAATTGCCAGTAAATTCTCGAGCCTTGGCGAACTCGAGACTGCTTTTCGGCAAACCAATTTGCTAGAATTCACCAAAGGCGCACCAAACCTAGAAGGTTTTTTGTTTCCAGCTACTTATCAGTTTCGCCCCGAAGACAACGCCCAAAGCATTGCCAAAGCCATGACCAAGCGTTTTAGTGCCGAAGTTACACCAGCCCGTAAAACCCGTCTCGAGAAAATCGGCTTGAGTGTTTACCAATGGGTTACGCTGGCAAGCATTGTTCAAGTTGAAGCCGGCAATGCTGCCGAAATGCCGATTATCGCTGGGGTTTTCTTAAATCGGCTCAAGCTTGGTATGGCACTGCAATCTGACCCAACCATTGCTTACGGACTTGGCAAGCGCCTACCTGAACTGAGCCGTCGGGCTGGGGATTTTGAATCCACCACGCCATACAACACCTATAAAGTGCGCGGCTTAACCCCAACCCCGATTTCTAATCCGGGGACACAAGCCCTCGAGGCAGTCTTAAACGCCAACCGCAGCAACTCGGGCGGGCAAGAATGGCTGTATTTTCTGCATGGTAAAAATGGCGAATTTAGACCAAACATCAATTTTGAAAATCATCAGCGCGACAATGCCGAGTTTAGGTGAGTCTTTTGAACCTCGCAAAAAATGAGTCTTTTTAACCTCGTAAAAAATGAGTCTTTTGAACCTCGCAAAAAAATCGAATTGCCGTAGAATGGTGCGTTTATGTCCGAAGCGTTGCTGCGTACTTTTTTTGACTTAGCCACTTTTAAGCGTGGGCAACTTATTCGCTCTCGAGTCCGAAAAGTTCAGTTAAAAGTGGCTCGAGATGGTACAGAAAGTCTGGTTGGTGTGGTTGGCGGCTCAAATAACGAAAAGTACGATGTTGAAGTCAGCCTGACTCGAGATATAGATGGCGACCTGCAAGAACTTGAGGGTGTTTGCGATTGCCCGATGGGTTGGGATTGTAAACACACTGTAGCGCTGCTGCTCGAGGCGCTGGCACGAAATGTCTGGACGCTTGAGCCAAAAGAACGACCCGACCCGTTCGAGCGCTTAAAATTGTTGAACAGCAATCAATCCGTGGAAATCATTGCGCCTAAGGCAGAATTGGACAAAACTTTGAATACTTGGCTCTCGAATGCACCAAAAAAGAATAATTCTCAAGACACCGCCGCCAAACAAACCCTGCTTTTTTCTTTGGCGCTTAAAAATGGCTCGGTGGTCTACGAAGTCTGGAATGCTCGGCTGGGCAGTAAAGGCTGGACGGAGATTAAGCCGTACCGACTGCCCCACAGCCTCGAGCAACTGCCCGGTTATGCCAAGCGCGACCGCGCCTTGTTGCAAGCCTTTCAAGCCACCCACAACAACCGTTATGGGGGTTCAAGCGAATTTATTCTCGAGGACACCGACCTGGTGGCATATTTGCTCGAGCGTATTTTGGCAACCGAGCGTTGTTACTGGGGAAACCCACAACACAAAATACTGCTGCTAAAAGGTTCGGCACGGGTGGGGACACCCACTTGGGCAATCGAGTCTAACGGTTCGCAGCGTCCGATGTTTGATACCACACCCACAAGCCATGCGGTGCTGCCGTTTACGCCACTGTGCTATGTCGATACCGAACGTGGTGAACTTGGACAACTCGAAAGCCAACTCGAGCCAGCCGCCGCCAAGCACTTTGCCAGTTGCCCGCCAATTTTGCCCGAAATGCTTTTTGCTTTCCGCGATGCGCTGCGCCAGCGCTTTCCGACCATTCCAGAACCCGATTCGATGAATACCCGCGATATTGTGCTGCCTAGCCGCACAATCATGACCTTAAAATCGCAAAAAGCCACCCAGTCTTGGCAAGCCGACTTGCACTACGCGACCCTCGAGTTTGAATACGGACAGTTGCGAATTCCCGAAGGCGATAAACGCGAACTGGTGTCTTTTCAAGATGGCATCTTAGAACGAATTAAGCGCAATCCCGATATGGAGCGCAATGCGGTCATGAGTTTACAAGCCCTGAGTTTTAATAAAGCCGTGGCGAACACCATTCCCAAAGTGCAACACGCTTGGACTTTTGGGGCTGGGACAAACACCAACGATGCGTGGCTGGATTTTTTGAACCGCTTTGTGCCGACCCTCCAAGAACTTGGCTGGACAATTCTCGAGGACAATAGCTGGGCATTTAAGATTGCTCAGATTTCGGATTGGTACGGTAGCATCGAAGATAAAAACGATTGGTTTGGACTCGAGCTTGGCGTGATTGTGGACAACAAAGAAATCAGTCTGCTGCCGATTTTAAGTGGCATGATTGAACGCTTACCCAAAGATTTTACGCTCGAAAAACTCAAAGCCTTACCCGATAAACATATCTTTTATGCCACCCTGCCCGATAAACGAATGTTGGCACTGCCAGCTGCTCGGGTGCGGGTGGTGCTTGGGGTGCTGCTCGAACTCTACTCCGAGCGACCCAAAGGTGCACTGCGACTGAGTATTTTTGATGCCACCCGCTTACTCGAGCTTCAAGAAGCACTGCAAGTTCGTTGGCATGGTGCAGACCGCTTGCTTGAATTGGCACAAAAACTGCGCTCGTTTGCTGGAATTGCTGCCCAAGAAGCACCTAAAAAACTCGAGGCAACCTTGCGCCCTTATCAACTCGAGGGTGTGGCATGGTTGCAATTTTTGCGCGAATACGACTTGGCGGGGGTACTCGCTGACGACATGGGCTTGGGTAAAACGGTTCAGGCTTTGGCACATTTACTGCTCGAGCAACAGGCTGGGCGCTTAAAAAACCCCGCGATGGTGGTCATGCCAACCAGTTTAGTGACCAATTGGAAACTCGAGACCGCCCGCTTTGCGCCGAGTCTAAAGGTGGCGATTCTGCATGGGCAATCGCGTGACCACAGCGCCCTCGAAGGGGCAGATTTAATCCTTACGACCTACCCAATTTTGCTGCGCGATTTTGATAAGCTCAAAAAGAAAAAATTCCACACCATCATCCTTGATGAAGCCCAGTACATCAAAAATGCCAAAAGCAGCACCGCCCAAGCCGCCAGTGCCTTGAAAGCCGAACACCGCTTATGTCTGACTGGCACACCGCTCGAGAATCATCTTGGTGAACTCTGGAGCATTTACAACTTTTTGATGCCCGGTTTTCTGGGCGACGACACCAGTTTTAAGCAAACCTACCGCACCCCCATCGAGCGCGGTGGCGATACCCACCGCCGCGATGTGCTGGCTCGGCGGGTCAAGCCGTTTTTACTGCGCCGCAGCAAGACCGATGTCGCAAAAGAACTGCCCGAAAAAACCGAAATTATTGTGCCACTCGAGCTTCAAGCCAGTCAGCGCGACCTCTATGAAACCATCCGTGTGGCGGTCAGCGACCGCATCCGCGAAGAAGTGGCGAGTAAAGGTTTAGCACGTTCGCAAATTGTGGTTTTGGATGCGCTCTTGAAGTTACGCCAAGCTTGTTGTGACCCGCGTCTGGTCAAACTCGAGCAAGCCAAAAGCGTGACCCACAACGCCAAACTTGAATGGCTCAAGGAAAACTTGCCGCCGTTAATCGAAGATGGTCGTAAAGTTCTTTTGTTTAGTGCTTTTGCCTCGTTGCTTGGAAATCTCGAGCAAACAATGACCCAATTGGGCATACCATACTCTAAACTGACAGGGCAGACCAAAGACCGAGCCAAACAAATCAATGCTTTTCAAGACGGACAAACCAGTGTCTTTTTAATCAGCTTAAAAGCAGGTGGTGTCGGCTTAAACTTAACGGCTGCCGATACGGTCATTCATTTTGACCCATGGTGGAATCCAGCCGCCGAAAACCAAGCCACCGACCGCGCTCACCGCATTGGGCAAACCAAAAAAGTCTTTGTCTATAAGCTGATTACCCAAGGCAGCCTAGAGCAAAAAATTCTCGAGCTGCAACAGCGCAAAGCTGAACTGGCACGCGGTATTCTCGAGGGTGGACTGAGCAGTGCCGTGGCACTGACCCAAGACGACTTAACCCAATTGCTTGCGCCTTTGGCTTAGGTAACACCAGCTTAGAAGTGGCTTGTAACACCAGCTTAGAAGTGGTGTAAATCTCGAGTGCTTACCGCAGCCAAATTGCCTCATTTGACCCACAACGCTCACATTTTTAGACTAGAATACTGCTTGTGAGTATTACCCGCGACACCCGACCCGTAGACCCCGTGCAACAAGCGCAGCGTGGGCAACTCGATGCTTTGGTCAACGAGCTTCGTCAATTACACAGTATGTTGTTGGATGCGGTCAAAGCCGACTATGAAAAACTCAATGGCAAAACCCAAGGACCATTTCATATGTTTCAATTGGTCACCAACGACCCATTTTTTCAGTGGCTGCGCCCCTTGAGCGCCATGATGGCAACCATAGACGAAATGACTGACGAAAAACGCTTACTCGAGCGCACTGAACTCGAGCAAATTCAAAATCTGGTCGATACCTTGCTTGCGCCAACCGAACCCGCTTTTGGCATTAACCTCGATATTCGAGCCTCGGACAGCGCCACCATTGAAGATAAACGGGCTGGAATTCTGGGTTTAATCAAAACCTTATGACCGAGCCAGAAGTGCAGGATGATGATGCCAGTCTCGAGCAGGATGATGATGATGCCAGTCTCGAGCAGGATGATGATGATGCCAGTCTCGAGCAAGATGATGATGCCAGTCTCGAGCAAGATGATGAGACCCGTCCAGACCGAGCCACGGGAAAATCCGACCCGTGGCATGGCTTAGACGACTTCGAGGACTAGAATGTACGCCCTCTTCAAGCCTTTGCTTTTTTCGCTGGATGCCGAGACAGTTCATGATCACGTGATGGGCTTACTCGAGCTTGTGGCTCGTAACAAGCCGCTGCTTGGGCTTACCGAGCGCTTTTGCCAAATCACCGACCAAAGGCTCGAGTGCATGGGTTTACATTTTCCTAATCCAATTGGACTGGCTGCCGGATTAGACAAAAATGCGCTGGCTTTGCCGATTTGGGCAGCCTTGGGGTTTGGTTTTGTCGAAATCGGCAGTATCACGGCACAGCCGCAAAATGGCAACGAGAAGCCACGGCTTTTTCGTTTCCCTCAAGACAACGCCCTGATTAACCGTATGGGATTTAATAACCACGGTGCAAAAATTGTGGCAGCGCGGCTCGAGCTTTGGCGACACACCCATGGGCAATCCAAAGTGCCAGTTGGTGTCAACCTTGGCAAAAGTAAAATCACACCACTCGAGAACGCCCCCCAAGATTACTTAGACAGCCTGCGTCGGCTTTGGGAGTATGGCGATTATTTTGTCTTGAATGTTTCGAGTCCAAATACACCAAATCTACGGCAACTCCAAGACCGCGCCCCGCTTGAGGAATTACTGAGCACGGTCATGAATTTTGTCAAAACCCAAGTCGTACCTAAACCAATCGCCTTAAAAATCGCGCCCGACTTAACTTGGACGCAAATAGACGAAATCCTCGAGCTTGCGCTGCTGTATGGTTTAAGTGCGATTATTGCCACCAACACCACGATTGCTCGAGAAGGCTTAACGACTGCAACCACCGAAAGTGGTGGGCTATCGGGGCAACCGCTCAAAGCCCGCTCGCTCGAGGTGCTGCGCTATTTAACCAAAGTGCAAGCGCTGCCAATTATTTCGGTCGGCGGTATTGCCAGCACCCAAGATGTCCAAGAACGGCTCGAGGCAGGAGCGGCTTTGGTGCAATTGTACAGTGGCTTTATTTTTGAAGGTCCGATGCTGCCCAGTCAAATGGCTCGAGGCTTACTTTAAGCGCCACCGATTTTGGGCAATAAATTTGGCGGTGAAAACCCTGGCTCGAGGTTGGGTTTAGCACTTTCGGGTTCTTCGGGCAAAAATCCACCATCAAAAACCGTCGTGAACTCTTCGCCATTTAAGGTTTCGCGCTCGAGTAGGGCAGCCACAACTCTATCCATGGCGTTTCGGTTTTGCTCGAGTAAGTGCTTGACTTTTTTGTACTGTATTTCGATGATGCTTTTGACTTCGGCATCGATGGCTTGGGCAGTGGCATTGCTGTAGTTACGGCTTTCCGAGCCATAACCCAGATAATTTTGTGATTCCTCAATCAGTGCCACATGACCCAGCGTCTGGCTCATGCCCCACTCGGCAACCATGCGTTTAGCAATGCTGGTGGCACGTTGAAAATCGTTTTGTGCGCCGGTCGTAACTTCATCAAATTGTAGTTCTTCAGCAACCCGCCCCGCCAAAAAAACCGCGATGCTATCGAGCAGTCTGGATTTACTGTAATGCTGAGTCTCACTGGGTAACGGCATCATGTAGCCAGCCGCTCCACCACGCGGCACAATCGTCAGTTTATGCACCCTATCCGACAATGGCAACAAATGCGCCGCAATCGCATGACCAACTTCATGGTATGCCGTGATTAACTTATCCTCGAGCAATATCACCCTCGACTTTCGGGCTGCCCCCAT
>JAYWGM010000106.1:0-11768 GCA_043778225.1 Deinococcales bacterium
CGTAACAAGGTAACTGTACCGGAAGGTGCGGTTGGATCACCTCCTTTCTAAGGAGTTCTCAAAGTTAGCTCGAGTCACCCGCAACGGTGATGCTCGAGACAACTGCTTATTGCACTCAAACATCAAGGAAAAACCTTGTTTGAATTATTGTGCCTCGAGATTAATGTCTCGAGGTGCTTTTTTGTTTTGGTTATTTCTGATTTTCTTTCAGAATTTTTAATGCAGCTTCTTGATAAGCAACAATGTCCTTAAACTCCGAGCTTTCCCCTTGTCCTAAACGCAAAATAACAGCCTTTAAGTGCGGAATGACAAAGATGTATTGTCCTAAAATACCATTAAAAAAAGTCATCGGTTTGTTTTCCAATTGACCAAGCCAAAACTGATAGCCATAAAAATTAACTTCTTTGTTTTCGGCATCCCTGAGTGTTAGATTGGGCTTTGTGGCTTGTGCAAGATAAGAACTCGAGACAAGTTGTTGGTTTTGCCATTTCCCATTTTGTAGCACCAGTTGCCCAAGTCTAGCAAAGTCTCTTGGGGTGCTGTTAAAGCAGCAGTTACCTTTAGTTGTGCCGTTATCTTTGTCTAAACTCCAAGTTGCGTTTTGTTCTGCTCCGATGTTTTGCCAAATTTTTTCACTGGCATATTGGCTGAGTGTTTTGCCTGTGGCGGCTTCGAGTGCCATGCCTAAAATCTGTGTATCGGCGCTCGAGTAATACCAAACACTGCCTGCTGGGTGTTTAACGGTTAAACCAGTGACAAGTTTGCGTAAATCGTCGCCGTAATAAAGTTCTGTGGTTGGCGAAGCAATCGAATTATAGGATTCATCCCAAGCCAAACCCGAAGTCATGGTCAGCAGATGTCTCAGGGTGATACTGGCTTTTTTGCCCTCTTTGAATTCTGGGATAAAATCTGCTACTACTTGGTCTAAGCTACGAATTTTACCCTCTTCTAAGGCAATCCCAACCAGCATACTGACAATACTTTTTGCCATCGAAAAGGATGCACTGTAGGCTTTGGCGTTATGTCCAGCCCAGTAACGTTCGTAAAGTAACTCGCCATTTTGGATGACCAAATAAGCAACTGTTCCATAACTTTCGATGGTTTTCAGCAGAGGCTCTTCAAGTTTAGTTTTGTTGTAATTACTGGCTAATTGCCAAGGTTGTGGTCTGCCTGCTTGTACAATACGACTGGCAAAAATTTGATGATCTTCGATGCCCGGTTCTTGATAGCTGATGACATTTTGGGCAAATGGTGTGCAGGCATAGAGCAGCAAACCACCCAGAATGCTTAGGGTTGAATAACCCAGACTTTTGAATAACTGTTGTTTCATGTTCCTCATTTTCCTCGATACCACAAAAAATTGCAAGGGTTATAGGCTGTATACTTTACTCATGTTCACAATCATTTTGGCGACAAAATTGTTTGTCCCACCAGTTCGTTCTGAGGCGTTTGTGGGTTCTCGGTTGCTCGAGTTACTTGATAATGGATTATCGCGCAAATTAACACTGACCGATGGGCAAGGGAGATAATCAACTTAGCAGCCTTCGAATATTCGTAGAAAACTAACCTATTCCAATCCTGCGATGAGCTAAATCAACTCGAGCCGCATATAAACCTCGGTCAACCTCTCGCCTTCATGGCGCAGTGCATCGGGTTCTTTCCCCCACTCGAGAAAGCCTAAAGATTGATACAAGGCTAGTGCAGGGGCATTATGCTCGGCTACTGCCAAAAGCAGCGTCTCGAGTCCATCTATGGCTTTGGCTTGAGAAATCAGTTGCTCGAGTAAGCGCCGAGCTAAGCCTTTCCCTCGGTAATTTGGGTGAATATACACACCAAAAATATCGGCTTTGTGCTTGGTTTTGATTCGGTTTGAACATTCGCAACGCGCCAAGCCAATCAAAGTATCCGAATCAAATACCCCAAGCCCAAAAGAGACGCTGCTCGAGAACATGATTTTGATGCTTTCTAAACTGCGGTTTTGTTCGTCCATCACGCTCGAGCCAAAAGCCCGAGGCGATTCGGTCATGGCAAACACCCGTAAGTCCTTGAAGGCTTGGGCATCGGCTGGCTCGAGCTTACGAATGATGACTGCCATGGTTTGACCTTTTAACCTTTTGACCTTGGTTTGACCTTTTGACCTTTTAACCCTTAACTAAACACTGCCACGCTTAAAAAATAATATGCCACAGGCAGCGCAAACAAGAGGCTATCTATACGGTCGAGTAAGCCACCATGTCCGGGCAAAAATGTACCACTGTCTTTTGCACCAAGGCTGCGTTTAATCACACTTTCGGCAAGGTCGCCAAGTTGGGCGGCTGATGACACCAGTATTGCAAAAAGCCAGATTTCCCAAACGCGCACTTCGGGTATAAAACTGCGAATCGCTTCTTGCAGAATAAAAACCATCAAGGCACTAAACGCCAAGCCGCCAATTGCCCCCTCCAAGGTTTTACTGGGGCTGATTTCTGGAGCGAGTTTGCGCTTGCCAAATAAACCACCAAAAATATATGCCCCAGTGTCGGAGGCATATGCGCCAACGGCGGCAATGATAGCGTACCAAAAACCAAGTACACCATTTGGGTAATAACGCAGCAACAAGCCAAACGACAGTAAAAACGGGATATACAGCATTCCAAATAAACTGGTCATGATTCGCTCGAGTGGGCGCTCGGATGGGCGCACAACCTCAACAATCATTACCCACATCACATATGCCCACATCACGATTTCACGCCACGGGATTTTGGCGGGAATAAACCAGATGCCATCGCGTAGCCATGGCTGGCTGGCAAGCAGCATCAGCATCGCAAAAACATAGACACTGCGTCCGCCAACGGCTAATCCAGCTTTGCGAGCCATGTTGCGAAATTCGTATAAGCCGACACTGACTGCCACAGCAATCATCAGGGTCAGGGTAATCCAACCAGCCCAAGTACAGACCACGACTGTGCCAAAGGCAATCAGTGACCAGAAAAGTCGTTGCGGTAAAGTGCTAAATGCACCAGATTTGGCTGCCATAAGGTAAGAGATTACCACTGAACGGCTTCTGAGGCGAACTGTGCCATGGTTTGTTCTGGCTCGAGTTGGTCGGTTTACAAAAATTATCAAAAGATTTATAAGATTTACTATTTTGTAAAAGTAGTGAATCTACTCAGAACTATTTTAATATATCGTTTTAGACAAGATAAATTGAGTTTTTAGGCTTTTTCTACCTAAATTTTTTATTGTAGCTTCTTGACAAATTTGAAAATATAAGTAAAGATACTGCATAAGTTTTATAAATTATTGCCAAGGAGAAAAATCATGAGTCAGCAAAGCCGTATCCTCGAGTTGGTCGAAAAAGGCGCAATCACCCCCGAGCAAGCCCAAGAACTTTTTTCGGCACTCGAGACCAAAATCCAAGCCGAAGAACCGCAAGATTACGCCTTGCCTCGAGTTCCACCTGTTCCCCCAATGCCCCCAGTCCCACCTGTTCCGCCAATGCCTCGAATCCCGAGCGCCAAAAGTGGCAGACCACTGAATACGGGTGGGCTGAGTTTTGAGCAGATTGTGCAGATGGGGCAGATGGGCATCAAACCCGATTATGTCAGTCAGTTACATCAGGCTGGACTCGAGCAATTGTCTTTCCAAGAAGTGCTGGCGCTTGGTACACATGGCATCAAGCCCAATTTTGTGCGTGAAATGTTTGACCTTGCCAAAGAACACGAAGCGGTCAAACTGACTTTTCAAGAAATTTTATCGTTCGGAATCCATGGTATCCAACCTAATTTTATCCGTGAGATGTACGAAATTGCGGCACAGACCAATCAGCGTCTTTCTTTTGCCCAAGTGCTGACTTTTGGGATTCATGGTGTTTCCTCGAGTTATATCCGCGAGATGTACGAACTGGCAAACGAATTTGGTGTAGCACAGCTTTCTTTTGAACGAATTGTTCACTTGCGAAATTCTGGTATCAGCCCAGACTATGTGCGGCAAATGCTGATGAGTGGAATGCTCGACCTCGAAAGCCTGACTGCCCCAAGTCGCCGCAACCGTGACCTTGAGCGTGAGCAACGCCAAGTGGCGCGAGAACAACGCGAACGCGAACGTGAAAAACGCGAAGCAATGCGCGAACTGAGCGAAAAACAAGAAGAAATAAGCGAAAAACAAGCCGAAATAAGCGAACAGCAACGTGAAGTGGCACGGCAACAGCGCGAAATTGCCAAGCTCGAAGCCAAGCGCCAACGGGTCAAGGTTCAACTCGAGCAAACCACCAAAACCGAAAAGCGTAGCGAACTCGAGGAGCAAATAGAAGAACTCGATGATGAAATTTCGGATGCTGAGGACGAACTTGAGGAGGCTCAGGAAGCAGCTGAAGAACTCGAGGAAGAATTATCAGAGCTACACCAAGAACTCGAGGAGGCGCGGGCAGAAATCGAAACTGAATATGAACAAAATAATGAACAAGTCTCGATTGAAATAGACTCGAGTCTAGGACAAAAAATCAAGGGAAACATCAAAGCGGCTGTCACGATGCTGTCCACGCTGATTAAACCAAGCACGCCAGTCATGCCCGAAATGCCCGAACCCATAAGCAGCGCCTATGATTTTCAAGAACAACTTGCCACGCTTGAGCCAGCCGCCAGAAAAGAAGCGCTTGAAGAGCGCCTTGCGGACAGCAACGCCGCCTTAGGTGTAACCCAAGAAGTGGCTGAACGCCAAAACCTCCAGGACTTGATTTCGCAATTACAAGCCGAACTCGGTAAACTCGAGGCATGAATAAATACCCGCTCATGACCAAAGACCCAATTACCGGCGAAGAATTGGTTGTCACTCGGCTCGAGAATAAACAGCGTGGACTTGTTTTAGAAGGCGAATTTGCTTTTGGCTGGATTGGTAAACTGACCTACGAACAACTCGAGTTCGCAGGATTACTGCTGCGTTTTCGTGGCAATGTCCAACGCCTTTCTGAAAGCCTCGGGGTCAGTTATAACACCGCCAGAGCCAGACTCGATGCCATTGTCGAAAGCCTAGGCGATGCTGACCCACAGACCAGCGACGATGTTTTAAGCCAACTCGAGCGCGGCGAACTGAGTTTCCAAGAAGCCCTCACACAGATTAAGGGGAAAAGGGGAAAAGGTTAAAAGGTTAAAACAATAACTTTTGCCCTTTTTAGCCTTTGCCCTTTTAACCTTCGCCCTTAACTGGTAAACTTCTTGGGCTATGGCAGACATAACCCCATTATTGACCCTTGAAACCCTTTCGGCATACCTCAAAAAGCGCGATGTCAATCATGAAATCGAGCAGCAGGAACAGAATCGTTTTATTCGTATGAACTGGAAATTTGAAATGGGCGATGCTGGCGTTATTTTAAGCCTCAACGATGCCCAAGGTGGCACGAGCCGCCTCGAGATTACCTGCGTGACCCATAACCAGTACCGTGGTCGTCGGGCGCAAGTGGTCGAGATGCTCAATGTCCGCAACCGTGAACGGGCTTTTACCCGCAGCATGGACGAAGACGGCAATATGTTCCTCGAGTATATTGGTTTTTACCCATCGTTTATGCCATTCCCAGAAGAGCTTTTTGAAACCATTTTTGGTGGCGCACTGGTGCATTTCCAAGACGATTACGCGACCCTCGAGGGTGTTCCAAGCCCAGCCGCCGCCCAAGCCCAAGCATGAGGAGCATAGGTTAAAAGGTAAAAGGGTTAAAAGGTTAAAAGTTATTTTTCCTTTTTTCCTTTTTCCCTTTTTCCCTTTTTCCCTGAATGACCCTAGACCATATTGGCATTGCCACGCCCGACCTCGAGTTGGGCAGTCTGCCTTATCTTGCCATGGGTTTGGTTGCCTTGCCCGATGAAGAAGTGAGTGGGCAAAAGGTGATGGTTCGGGCTTTTCAAGCCAAAGACAGCCTGATTGAATTATTGATGCCTACTGACCCGAGCAGCCCAATTGCGGTTTTCCTCGAGAAACGTGGGGCTGGAATGCACCATCTTGCCTTTCGGGTCGAACATCTCGAGACCGAAATTTTACGGCTCGAGGCGCAAGGTGCAGTTTTTATTAACAAAGAACCTCGAGTTGGGCGGGCGGGTACTCGGGTGGTGTTTTTGCATCCAAAATGGAGCGCTGGCACATTGATTGAATTGGTCGAGCATCGCTTTGTAGATTGAATTGCTGTCTGATACAATAAAATTAGAGTGAAACGCGCCTATGTCAAACTCGGCTGGTGGTTACTCGCGTTTATTCACGTCGGGTTAATCTGGTCGTTCTCGAGTCGGTCGGGGAGCGAAGTTGGTTTACCGCCGCCTTACGATAAAGCGGCACATTTTTTTAGTTTTGCCCTACTTGGTTTTTTATTTGCTAAAGCCTTTGGGCAGGCGCGTCTTGGTTTTTTGCTGGCAGCGCTTTATGGCGTTATTGATGAAATCCACCAGAGTTTTGTACCATTGCGCGATGCCAGTTTTTGGGATTGGTTGGCGGATGTGCTCGGGGCATATTTTGGGGCTGGCAGCGCTCCTCAAGCCAAAAGCGTGATGCAGACCAAGCAAGCTACTGAACCGCCCAAACCTCGAGAACTCGAGCAAATGAAAGAAAAGAAGAAAATAGGTATCACAAAGTCATGATTCTGGCGGTATAAAATACAAGACTCGAGCCAGACTGCTTGATGCCACAATCAGCATTTCAGCCGCGTCTGTGATGACAGGTCAGTAAATTATTTTGGCAAATTCTTTTGTAAATAACTCAGCCAGTTGCCACCCACTACCCCAGCCCGATGCTCGGGTGGCACAATTGCCCCAATTTTCTCGAGGTCGCTAATCGTCTCAAAGCCTTCTGGGGCTTCCTCTGCGCCAAATCCACCATCGGAATCTGAACCAATGCCAAGGCGCTGCCAGCCAATAATGCTTGCCATATGCTCAAAATGCGCCTTGACCTGATGCTCGAACGTTACCAGTACGCGGCGGTCTTCTCGAGTCCAACGGGCATCTAAAAAGCTATTGAGCAACACCACCCCAACCCGCCCATCTCGAGCCAGAATTTGCTGCAACATCGCATCGGTCAAATGCCGATTGGTGCTGGCGCGGAGTGCAAAAGCATTGCTGTGCGAGGCAATTAAGCGCGTGATGCCAACCTCTAAACTTTCCCAAAAGGCTTCCCAGCTTTGGTGCGAAGCATCGAGAATCATTTGTTTACTTTCGACTGCCGCAATCAGTTCGCGCCCCAGAGCGGTTAAGCCACCGGGCATTTCTGTACCGCCAGCGTAGCGAGTTCGTCCCCAACTTGTGCCAAGAATTCGCACCCCACGCCCATGCCAATACTCGAGTTCAGACGGATTACGAATCGGGTCTGCGCCCTCCATTAAAATCACTAAGCCCGTTATTTTATCGCTTGCCCATAACTCGAGATGATGCGCCAAATCGGTTTGGCTAAGAATTATTCGCACTGCGCCACGCGCCGCCCAGCCTTCATAAACCGCTAGTTGTGCGACTGCCTGAGCGTGGGCTTGGTCTGGGGTGCTGTAACCGCGTGGGTCAATCACATCTGGTTTTGTCCATTGCACGGCTGGTGCAGCAAAAAGGGTCGCAAATGCGACCGCTACACCCGCTTGGCGCAGGGCTGGCAAGGTCGTGGTGCATAGACCATGTTTGTTATTTGGCTCGAGCTTGCGGATTTCTTGTGGCGTTAGATGTTCTAAATCGCGCCCATAAAAAACTGCTCCAAATGCCAAATCTAAATGTCCATCTATAATCATACTCGAGTATACCCAAGCTCATCTGACGAATGGGTTGGCTCGAGAAGGTTCAGTCTTGGGTTTCGTCCTGCATCTGGGCAGCCTTATCTTGTACCCAACGGCGATAGAGGTCGGCTTTGTATTCGGATGCCTTGGCGCGGTTCATCAAGACCGCAATTGCGCCGTATAAGGACAGCAAAAGCGCTAAAAGTTGTAAAACTGGATTGAATTGCAGCCCAAAAAACAACACCAAACCGAGCGGAATTGCCCAGCCCGAAAATGGCAATAAACTTGGGGCAGCTTTGCCACTCCATGCCTCGAGTTCGGCTAAGGTCATAAACTCTATTGTCTCTTTACCCTCGGCAAAAGTCGCCCATTCTCCAGCTTCGGTGGTGCTATTCATGTCAGTATTGTACTCAGAATTAAAAAAACAGGAAAGAGCATAAACTCTTTCCTCCTTTTGGCTCGAGTCTTTATTTGGTTTTGAAGACGCGCACGGCGTTGGAATTTGGTGTCGGTTGTCCAGCCCACCAATTGTAGACATTCTTGCGGGTTGCGGCGATGTACGGCGCACTGAATGCCCAGATACCGGGAACTTGGTCAGCCAACATAATCTGCATCGCGGCGTACAGACGGTAGCGCTCCGAATCGGTGCTGGCAACAAGGGCTTTGTCGTTGAGGGCTTTGTATGGGGCATTGTTCCAGTTGAAGTAATAACCATCTCGAGCATAGCGGTCTAAGTCAAAGGATTCGGCGTGACCAATAATCGTGAGGTCGTAGTCTTTATTTAAGAAGACTTTTTGAATCCAAGTGTTAAATGGCACAAGTTCGATTTCGGCATTGACCCCGACATTGGCAAGTTGCTGCACATAAATTTCGGCGGTGCGGCGTTCGATTGGAAATTCGTTGGCAACTGTAAACTTGACTTTGAGGTTACTCTGACCCGCTTGGGCAAGAAGTTTTTTCGCCAATTCTGGGTTGTGCGGATTGCGATTATTGAGGTCAATGTAATACTGTTGACCGGGCGAATTAAAGCTACCGATGACTGCGCCATAACCAAAAAAACCACCTTGAACGATTGCTTTTTTGTCCATTGCAGCCGTAAAAGCTCGGCGTACCCGAATATCATCAAAGGGTTTACGTTTGTTGTTCATCGAAACGGTAATTTCGCCACTCGAGCTACCAACCACGACATTAAAATCTTTTTTCAGGCTTTCGACTTGTTCGGCTGGAACATTGTAGCCAATCACATCTATATCGCCAGAGCGCAAACCGGCAATTTTGGCGTTTTGGTCATCGCCCAAAAAGCGAAATGTGACATTATCCAAATACGGCAGGTTTGCGACATGATAAGTATGGCGGTCTAAACGGACATTGACCCCACGATTCCAAGCCCCGAGCTTAAATGGACCTGTGCCAATTGGGTCGGTTTTGAGTTTTTCGCGTCCTGCTGCGGTTGAAAACATTTCGTTGGGTTGAATCGTGCTTTCGGCTCGAGCCAAGTTGTATAAAAATTCGTTGTTGGCTTTGGTCATCTTAAAGACAACCGTTAATGGGTCTGGGGTACTAATACTCGAGATGTCTTGGTAATAGGTTGGGCTGGTATGACCGCTTTTTTCGTCTCGAGCCACATCGAATTTAACTTTGACATCGGCAGAAGTAAAAGCACTGCCATTGTGGAATTTAACATTGCGCTTGAGCTTAAAAGTGTAGGTTAGGCGGTCTGGTGTGACTGTCGGCATGGCGGCTGCCAATTGCGGCGTAATCCGCCCATTTTCGGCAAGTCCGACTAAACCCTCGAGTACATTCTGGTGCATCATGCGGACAATTTCTGCGCCAGCGCCCTGACTGGGGTCTAGGAAGGCAGGTTCGACATTCATCGCCACCACCAAGTTGCCACCGCGTACAGGAGCGGGCTGGGACGATTGCGCCATTAAAAGTGCGGCGGCGGGAAGGGCGGCGAGCAGTGCAAGTTTCTTCATACATCCTCCGTTGGAGCTAAAAAAGCATATCCATCTTACACAATCAATTGCTGTACCAAAGAATACGAACAAGCGTTTGTTTGGAGCGAGTCTAAGTATTCCTTGCCAAGAATTATCGCATAAAAATCAGGCGGCAACCATGTACCGAGAAACAATTCTCCGACAATACTGAGATGCACCAATGTCGCGCTTGTACGAAGAACCAATGTCGCTCTTGTACGAAGAACCAATGTCGCTCTTGTACGAAAGACAAAAGGCGCTTAAACTCTTCTATGGTCTCGAGGCGCGAACAATTGCTTGAAATGGTGGTCGAGCAATTTATTTTGCAAAAACGACCTGTGCCAAGCCTTGACCTTGCTAACCCACTCGGGGTGAGTAGCGCCACGGTTCGCAATGAACTGGCAGCACTCGAGGAAATGGGTTTGTTGCGTCAACCCCACACCAGTGCTGGGCGTGTGCCGACCCGCGAAGGCTGGCGAACGTATGCCAATAAATTTATTCCACCTAAACCGCTCCCAGAAGCCAGTTTGGAGCATCTGGAAATGGCAATTGGCAGTGTCGGTGGTGAACAACGCTTTAGGATGGCGATGATGCTTGCCTCGAGTTTAAGTGGCTATGCTGCCGTCATGACCCTCGCCCCCAAAGAAGCCCGCATCGAAACGATTTTATTATCGGTACTCGAGGGCGGACGGGTTTTGGCGGTGTTGCTTTTTGAGGGTGGCATGGCTCGAGAAATTGTGCTGGATGTCGGTTTTCGCCCCGAGCGCGATGTGCTTGAACGGCTCGAAAAAGCCCTGCGCGAACCGCCACACGAAAGCCATGAAATCCCCGCCAAGTTACAGCGTCTCGAGCAACAAGCCAGTCCAGCCGTGGCAAGCCTTGCCCAGAGCCTGCGCCAACGCTGGGGCGAAATTGCCACGGCGGTTTCTTACTCGAGTGGTGCAACTCCAGTTTTAACCGAACCAGAAAGCAACGATGTGGTTTTTTTGCGCGGTGTTTTGGATTTACTCGAGCGTCCCAACAGCCCAGCCAATTTGTCGCCTGGCTTGGTGTTAAGTGTGGACGACCCAGATGGTATCTCGAGCATTACAGTGGCGTTTAAGTCCAACCTTGGCAGGGCATCGGTCAGTATTTTAGGACCAACCCGAATGCGTTATGCCAAAGCCATCAGTGTGGCACAAGCGGTCGCCAATGCTTTAGGCTGACTCGAGCTACCTTTCAAGTCATGGGCTTGTAAACCAAAGTCGAGGGTTAAGAACTCGGTCACAATCAATTTACCCATATGCTCCTTTGGCTGCTTATCAGTAACCCATCATACTGTTACACCCTCGAAGAACTCGAGCAGAAAAAATTGAAGCCTCGAGCAAAGGCTGTGGCTCAAGGCTTTAAGGTATAATCCAAGAATCTTAATTTTACTAGGAGAGACATGATAGCTCCAGAACGCTATATACAACTTGGATTACCATTAGACTATTTTCAAATTGCTCAAGAAATTAGCAGCCTGACCACAAATACCATTCCAACAGTGGATATTGGCACAGCCTATATGGATGCAAAAACAAGTGTCGAAGAATTTAGAATAGCAATGTCTAAACTTGCTAAAGGCTTAAAATGCAGTCATGTTTGTCGTCCTGGTACGGGCATAAAAAACCCAGACCGAATTCTCGAGAAATACTCAAAAAGTGGCGTTGTTCCAACCGATATTTTAGGTGCGAAACTTATTGCTCCATCGTTGCAACAAATGTATCGTCTGGCTCGACAAATCCCACGACACTTCACAATACTACAATTCAAAGACCGAGTTATCGAACCGCAAAGAACAGGCTACCGAGATTTGCAATTTGTGATTCAATTTAAGACCATGCCAGTTGAATTAAAAATTTGCCACCAGATATTTGATGAAATAGACTCTGTAGAACACAAAGTCTACGAAATTACCCGTTCATTCCAAGGCATAACCAATATCCCAATTCGGCAATTTCATACCAAGTTATGTTAATCAGTTGTGTATTTTGACTGATTAACCGACTAAAAGGAGTGATAAAAGACCGAATTAACGCTTGAGCGACAGTTTGACC
>JAYWGM010000107.1:0-11549 GCA_043778225.1 Deinococcales bacterium
CGGCAGCGCCCGAGAAAAACAGCAGGCTCGAGACTAGAAACAGCATAAGTTTTTTCATGGTTCTCCCTAAAAGAATTTCTGAATGGCTTTACTGAGTTCAAAGCCACGTTTATCAAGGTTGACACAGCGTAAACGGGCAGTCGTCACATCGCAAGTAAAACCGCCAGCTTTCCACGTTTTGCCATAAGCAAGGGTTTTATAATTAGGATTTTTGATCGTGTCACCATAACAACCGCGTTCGGCTCTGCCACGCTCACTCAAACCAAATCGGTAGCCATAATCAAGCTCGCAGTCTTTGGGTGTGGCTGGGATTTTTGCCGTGATTTCACTCATTTCGCATTGCAACTCGGCGGTGTTATTGCGGGTATCGCGGAAAGCAATACAGTAAATGTTGTTGCTTGGAGTTTTGAAGCTGCCAATGTCCTCAAAACCTTGGGCATACACCAAAGTCAGCAGTAAAAGGCTCGAACACACAACGAGAATCAATTTTTTCATAAATCTCCTTTAATCCAGTCTAGCAGGAAAGCTCAATCCTCGAGACCATTTTGGGAGGAAACCGTCTCGAGGATTAAAGATGCTTTTTTGGCATCTGCCAAAGATTTTATTTGATTGCCGTGACAACAGCGTGACTCGAGTTTATAACTCGAGTCACGCGATTTCTACTTCACTTCAAAAAATTGAAACCTTGAGTAAAGGTGTTTCTATCTTGGGGGTAGGGTAACTGCTTGTGGCGCAATAGCACCCCTAAAGCTGGTTTACTGGGCTGCATTCGGGTTTGTGACTGTCAGCACCACGGCATTGGAGATGGTTATCCCGACCGCACGAAACTGAGCCGTAATGCTACTCGAGCCAGCCGCCACACCCGTCACCACACCTGCGCTCGAGACTGTGGCTTTGGCAGTGTCACTCGAGACAAAGGTGAAGGTCGGTTGGGTGCTTAAATTTGTGCCACTCGAGTCTTTAGCAACAGCACTGCAAGTTGTTGTGGCTGCCACGGCAATGCTGTTTAGGGTACAAGTTAAAGCAATGCTCGAGATGGTCTGGGTTGGTGCTGGTGGGCAAGCAGTTAAAACGCCTGCTAATGCGAGAACTCCAATAATTTTTTTCATATTGCTCCTTTGCTCGAGACTCCCCTCAAGACTTTGCTTTGGTCATCCCCGAGCCATTTGGGAGTTAATAACTCTACGCTTAGTTTAGGCTGTCAGCGTGACAAAAGCATGACTTGAGACATCAACAAACTCTTGAGTCAACGTATTGACCAGTCCTTTATCGGTTAAGCGGTAAAAAGGCGCAACGGGTAGGGCTAAACTCGAGATAGACAGCATCGGCGATGCCCCACCAAGTCCGTGTTCTCGAGCCACTTGGTTAAAAGCCTTGACTTCGGCAGCAACTTCAAACAAATGTTTATCAGACATCAGCCCGGCAATCGTCAGTGGCAGACTGGCTAAAACTTGACCATTTAAGACCAGAACTGCTCCGCCGTGCATAGCTTCTACGGCTTGTACTGCAATCAGCATATCCTCGGGGTTGCTGCCCACCACCATTAGGTTATGGCTGTCGTGGCTGATGGTCGTGGCAAGTGCGCCATGCCGTAAGCCCAAGCCACGCAGCAAACATAAACTGGGCGCGTGAGTCTGCCCGTGGCGTGGCACAACACTTAAAAGCAGTAAATCAGCAGGCAATGGAAACTCGAGTAAGCCAGCTTCAAAGCGCAGTTCTTGGTGAGCAAGCGTAGTGGTACGAATCGGGTCAATCTCGAGGATATGAACTTGGGCGAGTCCAGTCAAGCCAGTTTGTTTAGGAATAAAATCCGATGTGGTGATTTTGCCAATTTGTACCGTGTTTTGTTTTGGGGCT
The DNA here is from genome assembly GCA_043778225.1 of Deinococcales bacterium. Taxonomy (GTDB): domain Bacteria; phylum Deinococcota; class Deinococci; order Deinococcales; family JAAFIG01; genus JAAFIG01. Next base: position 1,858 of record JAYWGM010000107.1, read on the forward strand.
GGAACAACGGGCGGTAACTTGGCAGTGATCACTCCATCTCGAGCCACGATTTTTCCGTCGGCAATCACAATTTTGGGGCGAAGGTCGGTTAGATTCTCGAGCAGTACCATATCGGCAAGTTTGCCCGAAGCAATTGCGCCAAGGTCGGTCAGCCCAAAACGGGTGGCAGCGTTTAAGGTTGCAATTCGCACTGCTTTGGCTGAATCAATGCCATGCTCGAGTAAGACCCGTAAGCCCCTGTTGAGGTGTCCATGACGAAGCAAATCATCGGGGTCGGTGTCGTCGGTACACAGCGCGGCATTCCAGGCATGGGGCAGAATTTTCAGGGCTTGGGCAAGAAAACCAACCGTATGGCGAAAAGTATTTTCTCGAGCATAGACCCACATTCCAGCCCGTAGTTTCTCGAGCATTTCGCTGGCACTGCGACATTCATGGTCGGAATAAACCCCAGCCGCCATATAGGCTGCCAAGTCGCGCCCAGACAAAAGCGGTGCATGACCCTCAAGGGCTTTACCCGAATCTAAGCCAGCTTCAACAATTGCCGAGGTGCGTGGACGCTGCCCAATCACACCGGGGTAATCCATCAGTTCTGCTACACCAAGCACCCGTGGCTGTTTGAGCATCTGGGCAATTTCTGGGGCTTCAAAGGTTGCTCCAGCACTCTCGAGTTCGGGTACAGCCGGCACACTCGAGGGGACAGTCAAAAAAACCCGCAAAGGCAGATTGGCACTGGCGGCAAGCATATAATCAAAGCCCTCGAGTCCAAGCACATTGCAGATTTCGTGGGGGTCAATTACCACACTGGTTGTACCAAAAGGCAGTACACCTCGAGCAAACTCGGCTGGTGTGACCAGACTCGATTCGATATGGACATGGGTGTCTATCAGTCCGGGGATGGCGGTCAGTCCATCTGCCTCGATAACTGTAGCAGCGCTTAGATTAAAGGCTGAATCATAATCTACAACCGCAATTCGATTGCCCAAAATACCAATATCTGCTTCTCGTATCTCGAGCGTAAAAACATTGACCACTTTTGCGCCACGAATCAGCAAATCCAGTGGCGCGTCCCCTCGAGCCGCCGCAATTAGGGCAGCCCGGCTCATGCGGTCAGTGCCTCAAGGATAAGTGCAATCACGGCTTGACCATCGGCTTGGGTGGCAATCATGGCGTTAGGGCTGGCTTTGGCTGGCACACGAAATTCGCAGATACTCGCGCCAAGGCTGTGTGTGCCACTGGTTTCGATTTGCACAAAAGCTGGCTCGAGCTTAAATAATTTTGGCTGCAACAAATAGGCAATCGTTACAGGGTCGTGCAAAGGCATGATGCGGTTTTGACGAATCGCTAAATAATGCGCCATCATGTCGGCGAGGGCGGCGGCATGGGTGGCTTGGCTGGTTCGGATTTGCGCCACGTGTTGGTCGGTCAGCAGCACTTGGCGCGTTAAGTTTAAGCCAAACATGGTTATTTTTGCACCACTGCCAAAAACAATGGCGGCGGCTTCGGGGTCGGCATAAAAATTAAATTCTGCCGCCGCAGTGTGGTTGCCGCTTGTACTCGAGCCACCCATTATCACAATTTCTTTCAGCAAACCAGCTAACCTTGGCTCAAGCCGCAGAGCAAGCGCAATGTTGGTCAGTGGGGCAATGGCCACCAGTGTGATTTGATGAGGGTTGGCTAAAACCGTTTCAATCAGTTTGAGTACCGCATGACCGCTATCAGCTTGGCGCGTGGGCGGTGGCAGACTCGAGCCGATTGTGCCAAATGCCCCAACCCCCAGCACATTTTCGGCAGTGCCAAGCGAGCGCAATAAGGCACGGTCGCAACCCGCATAGACTGGCGCGGTTATTCCGTAAGCATCCGCCACTGTCAAGGCATTGTGCAGGGTTCGCTCGAGTGGTGCATTGCCAGCCACCACGCCAATCCCCTCGAGTTGCAGGGTTTTGTGGCGTGCCGCCAACACAAGCGTGACCAGATCGTCAAAACCGGGGTCGGTATCAATCCAGATTTTAGGCATTTTTTTCCTCGAGCCAGACGGCTTTCTCGAGTGGTAAGCCAAAAGTGAGGTTTTGATTTTCTTGCCAAATGGCTTGGGCTGACTCAACCGAAGCCCGAATTAAACCCAGTTCGGTCTCGAGTTGATACTCGACCCGTTGCCCTTCAAAACTGCGGGTGATAACTCTGCCAGCCCATGTGTTGCCACCCAGCAGCACGCTTTCCGAGCGCCATGCGGCTCGATTAACTCCCGCTAAGACTTTCTGAGGTAGAACTTGCTCGAGTTTGCCGATTTTAAGACGGTTCTCGAGGATTTGGACAGGCAAGATATTGTCAAAGCCAACAAACCGAGCCGCAAAAACCGTGGCTGGAGCATTATAAATCACTTCTGGGGTAGCAAGTTGCTCGATTTTTCCGCCATTCATAATCGCCACGCGGTCAGCCAGCGCCAGTGCTTCGGCTTGGTCGTGGGTCACATAAAGCATTGTTACCCCAAGTTGCTTTTGCAGGCGGCGAATTTCGACCCGCATCTCGAGCCGTAACCGAGCATCAAGGTTCGAGAGTGGTTCATCGAGCAGCATTAATTGTGGGCGAATCACAAAGGCTCGAGCCAGTGCCACACGCTGCTGCTGTCCACCCGACAACTGAGCGGGTAAGCGCTGATGGAAATTGCCAAGGTCTACGGTTTTAAGCGCTTCGGTCACGCGGCGTTGCAGTTCTTGGCTTTCGATACGGCGAATCCGCAATCCAAAAGCCACGTTCTCGAAGACACTCAGGTGTGGAAAAAGCGCATAGCTCTGGAAAACCATTCCAATATCGCGCCGATTGGCTGGAAGTTTGGTGATGTCGGTCTGACCCAGTTGAATACTGCCAGCCTGCGGCTCGAGCAAACCCGCCACCGCTCGCATGGTCGTGGTTTTCCCGCAGCCACTTGATCCAAGCAGCGCCAGCAATTCACCGCTCTCAACACTTAAATTGAGTTTCTGGACTGCTATTTGGTCTCGAGCATAGGACAAAGTAAGATTGCTCAGTTGTAAAGCGGTTGGGTTCACACGTACCTCGGTTGCAGGGTTCACACGTACCTCGAGAGTCCAAGCAGGCGCTCGGTCAGCAGCACAAAAAAGATCGAAAAAAGAATCACCAACATCGAAAGCGCTGCAATACTTGGGTCATAACTCGATTCCATATGCAGCAACATCCGAATTGGCAAGGTCGTGATGCCTGGTCCGGTCAAAAACAACGAAACTGGCACATGATTAAACGAATTGATAAACGCCAGCACGGTGGCTGCTGCCACGCCGCCACGCACATTGGGCAAGACCACGCGCCAAAAAATCTGCATTCGGGTTGCGCCAAGGCTAAAAGCCGCATCTTCGATGTCTCGAGGCAGATTAGCAAGGCTCGCACCAACCACCCGCACCGCGTAGGGCAGCACCAAGGCGCTGTGTCCAAGCAGCAGTGCCAGATTGACCGAGCCATCGCGGATAAGCACAAATTGGCGCAAGAGCGCCACCCCAATCACCAAGCCGGGGATAATCAAGGGGCTGGTCAGGGCGGTGCGAATCCATTCGGTTTCTGGCAGACGGTAGCGCTGCAAGGCATAGGCGGCTGGCACACCAAGCAGCAGTGCAATGATGGTTGCGCCAATGCCCAGCCATAAACTGGTGACCAGACTCGAGGCAAAAACTTCGGTTTGTAAAACACTGGTTATCCAACGGAATGAATAGGCTTGAGGTGGAAAAATTAGGCTGTTGTCGTCCGAAAAAGCCGTCATAAAGACAATCGTAAACGGGGCAATCAAGAAAAATAAAACGACAAATAAAATCGTATTGTTGAATCGGGAAGGTCTCATGTTGTCCTCGAGCTTCGGCTGCGTAAAATCGCATTGACCAGCAGTGTGGTTAATAGCATCACCACCGAAATTACCGTCGTGGCAGCTTCATCCACTGTCACACTGGCTTTTTGATAGAGCAGCGTTGCCAGCATTGTGACACGAGGACCACCCAAAAGGGCTGGTGTGACATAAGCCGTGATACAGCCCGTAAAAACCAGTGTGCCACCAATTGCTAAGCCATCTCGAGTCAGCGGCAGAATAACCCGCCAAAAAGTCTGCCATTCGTTCGCGCCAAGGCTTTTGGCGGCGGCTTGTACATCCTTGGGTAAGTTCTCGAGCGCACTGGTTAAAGAAAGCAGCATTAACGGCAGCATCAATTGCAATAAGCCAATAAAAACCGCACTTTCGGTGTATAAAATCGGGATAGACTCGCTTAGAACCCCACTGCCAACCAAGGTTTTATTCAGTAAGCCTTCGCGCCCAAGCACCACCAGCCAAGCAAACGAACGTGCCACTGGCGAAATCATTAGCGGCAGAATAATCAAACCAGTCAGTAAACCACGGTACTGACCACCAAGCCGCATAATGGCTAAAGCAGCCGGATAACTGACCGCCGCACTCAGTAGCGTCACCAATAAGGCGATTCTGACCGTGCGCCAATAGACCTCGAGATTGATTTCATCGCTCAAAAAAGTGCTGTAGTTACCTAGACCAACGCCCTGCCCAACCTTAAAACTCTCGAGCAGAAATGTGCCAACCGGATACAAAAAACAAATCACCAAGAAAGTCACGGCGGGCAGCAGCAACCACCAAGCTCGAGACCGATTTGCACTGATGTTCATGGGCGACCTCGCAAATAACGATGGGGCGATTGAAAGCCAATCGCCCCAGTTGAGCGCATCAAAACTAACGGGCAATTTCTTGATGCCGAATATCAACGGGCAATTTCTTGATGCCGAATATCAACGGGCGATTTCTTTGTTCCAACGGGTAATCCACTCGTCACGTACACCCAATAAGTAGCCAGCATCCAAAAAGCGCATATTGGCAAACTCGGCAAGGGTGGTCAATTGAGCCGCTTTGGCAGGTTTGATTTGGATGGTTTTATTGACCGGTGAATCCACAAGGTCGTTGGCTTGCGCCGTTTGTACCCCTTTGGAAATCATAAAGTTAATAAACTGATGCGCCAAATCTTCATTCTTTGTGCCTTTGATGATCGAGGCGGTGTTCATTAGACCGACTTGACCCTCGCGCAAACGCGCCCAAGCCAGTGGTTTACCGGTATTGAGCATTGTCCCCCACGCAAAACGACCGATTGGCGCAGCCCAGATTTCGTCTTGGGCAAATAACGAAGCCACCTGTGAGGATTGATTGTAAAAAGTCAAAACATTGGCTTTGAGGGCTGCCAATTGCTTAAAGCCGGGGTCAACATTGGTGTCTGTACCGCCGTAAGCACGGTTGGTGGCAAAAACCACGGGCGGTCCTTGGGTGGTGGTGATGTTTGGCAGCGCCACCCGACCTTTGAGTTCTGGTCGCCATAAATCTTTCCAAGAAGTGATAGGCACACTGATTTTGTCGGTGCGGTAAGCAATGCTAATCGAGTAGGCGGTAAACGCCACGCCATAATTATTGCCGAGCGGATTCTTGGCAAAGTCATAAATCTGAACAGCGTTGCTGATTTTTTTCATCTCGAGTGGCTCGAGTAAATCTTGTTTGATGGCTGAACGGGCAAAATAATCGCCTAAAAGCGCCACATCTATGTTGGGGTTATCTTTGCGGGCAATCAGTTTGGCGAGGCGGTCGGCGTTGTTGCCAACCTCATGCACCACTTTGCAACCACAGATGGCTTCAAACGGACGGGTGATGTTTTTATCTATCAAAGGCTGATTTAACCCAAAGCTCGAGATTGTCAAAGTGCGGGTTTGTCCTAATGCCAAAGAGACCAGTGCGCCCAGCGATACAGCGCCAGCCAGAACAACAACGGATTTTTTCATGATTTACTCCTCTTGTATGCCACCCAACATCGCCATGAACTATAACCACCTTCAACAGCTTGCGTCAATAAAACCCTAACACATCTGGTGGATAGATGATTGTGAAAAACCGAGTGGTAGCCATGACAAAAAAAGGATAGGCTGCTCGAGGTTTGGCTCAGGAGAAAGCAATGAAATCTAAAAATGCTAAAATTCAAGTTGTTTTTCGCCCAATGCACTGGATTATTGGCTTTGGTTTTTTGTTTGGGGTGGCACTGTCTACCCAAGTAGCCCAAAGCACGCTCTGGACAGCTAAAGAATTGCAGGTTATCCGTTCTTTGTGGGTCAATAATTTAGCCCCAGTACCTCGAGATTCTTCCAATAAATTTGAAGCCATTCCAGAAGTTGCAGAATTTGGCAAATTGCTTTTTATGGAAAAAAAGCTCAGTGGTAACGATGATGTTTCGTGTGCCAGTTGTCACAACCCAGAAACAAAATTTAGCGACCATCAAGACCTTTCCGAAGGTATGGGTTTGGCAGCGCGGCACACCCCCAATATCGTGGCATCCGCCTACAGCCCCTATCAGTTTTGGGATGGACGAGCCGATTCGTTGTGGTCTCAAGCCCTTGGACCACTTGAGAATCCCATGGAACACGGTATTGACCGCACCCAACTGATGCGTACTGTCCAAGCCTTGTATGCAGCCAATTACGAAAAATTATTCGGTAGTACCCCCGATTTTAACGATGCTGAGCGTTTTCCAACTCATGCCAGTCCACTGGGTGATGAAACCGCCCAGCAGAATTGGCGCAGTATGAATCCAGACAGCCGAAATGCAGTCAATCGGGCTTTTAGTAACGTTGGTAAAGCCTTAGCAGCCTATGTCCGCACCCTCTCGCCTAAAGTCACCCGCTTTGACCAGTATGTGGCAGCCTTGAGTCAGGAAAACGTAGAAATTGCGTTTAACCCCGATGAAACGGCTGGCTTAAAGCTCTTTATCGGTAAAGCCAACTGTATTATTTGTCATAGCGGCGCACTTTTTACCGACCAGCAGTTCCACAATACTGGTTTGCCCGTCGAAAGCAACACCACTCCAGATTTGGGTCGTTTTGAAGGCTTAAAACAGCTTATCAGCAGCGAATTTAATTGTCGCTCGGTCTACAGCGATGCCCCCAGCGATGAATGTTTGGCGCTCTCTAAAGCCGAACTTGATATGCTCGAGTCTGATGCTACCGCCACCGCAGGGAATAAAAATGCTGGTGCGTTCAAAACCCCAAGTTTACGCAATGTTGCCGAGACCATGCCCCTGATGCACACTGGGCAGTTTAAGAATTTAAGACGGGTTCTCGAGCATTACAACAAAGCCCCCAAAAGTAAATGGGGGACTACGGAGTTAAAACCATTGGATTTAAGCCAACAAGAAATTTTTCAACTCGAGCAATTTTTAGAAACCCTGACCGATGCCGACACGATTCGCTGACAACTTATTTAGCGAGTTCAAACACAAAGCCAGTGCCGTTGAATTTGTAGTAGCCAAGCACCACATCCGAATCCGAGAATTCGCCGCTCTGAATCGTGATGGTCGTGCCAAGACGCGGAAATTTAAGATAATACGACATCTGTTCGGTTGTGTATTTTTCGCCAGTTTTTCGGTTATACACCGCCAGAATTTTCTGCTCGAGGGCTGGGCTTAGGCTTGGGTTGTCGGCAGCCGGAAAGACCATCCCGGGCAGCATTTTTTGGGTCACATCCACAAATTTTGTACCGCGTGGTTCGACAAACTTAACCCTCGAGATAAAACAGCCCGGTCCACAGCCATAGCTCGAGTCGCCGATTAAATCTATGCCGTTTTTTCTGCGCCAGATGGCAAATTCACCGCCGCCTTCCCAGCCGCCCGAATACGCAATGTAATCGTTTTTCAGGTCGGCAGCATACTCAGAAACATTGATTTTATTGCCAACCACTTTCCAATAATCCAGCACAGTTTTTTTACTTTGGGCAGCCACCAAGCTCGAGACCAGCAGCACCGCCAGTACCATTATTTTTTTCATACCCCACAACCCCAGTCAAGCATTCTCGAGAAACCTTTGCCGTTCCAAGTGTAAATCGTTACGCCATAGCCTTCGTGTACAAGGTCATCCACAAAAACTTCCATCTTCCCATCGCCGTTTATATCGGCAATCGCGCTGATGAACTGGGTCATGACTTGAGGTTGCCCAGAAGTGCCATCAAAAACCTTGGTTACGATTCGTTCGCCAAGCGTAAAAGTCTGGACTTTTCCAGCCACGACTTTACGTACCAGCACCAATGAATACTCGCCTTTTTCTTGTCCGTATGAGCCATTTAAGCGATTCTGAGCATCAAAACTCAAGCGCGGATTTTGTGCCACCAACAGCACTTCGTTGCTTTTGTCGTTGTCGAGGTCGGTTTGAATGATTTGCGAAAGCATGACTGGTTGGCTGATTTTACGTTTTTTTAGCTCGTCGGTCATGACTTTTTGATAGGCTACATTGGTGTTTGGAATAGCGGTTATGGCTCGAGGCACTGGATTCCACGCGGCGGCTAAAGCATAGGTTGGTAAATACGGTAATTTGACAGGTGTACTGATGCTCGTAACCCGAACCCAATCGCAAAAGCCAGTCTCAATTTTACCGCCAGACATGGCTTTGCCGATTGCGCCAGTGTTATTGAGCAGCACTGTTTGTAAACCATTTTTAATTGCGTTCTGGCTACCAAGCGAAAGTTTTTCGCCAACCGCCCATGTGTTGCCCTCGAGCGCCCCGACGATGGCGGTTTCTTCTAAGTCCAAGCGAAACAGCACCGCTTTAGGTGTGCTTTGTGCCAGTGCCACAAGGCTCGAGCCGAGAAGTATTGCAACAATTATTTTTTTCATCAGCATTTTCCTTTACCCAATACAAAGATATTGGTTTTATTATTCCAATCTAAGCTGTACTCGAGATTTTCACTACCTTTCACCAGAATACTTGTACCACGTTGCGGAATTTTATAACGTGCTTCATTAAAACTTATTTTACATTTGCTAAAGGTATTTTTTAAGGCAGTCATTGGCAGTATTTTATTGGTTACATCCCTAAATTTTTGACCATCAGTGGTACTTGAGAACACCAGACTACTGGCAAAAAAATCTGTGGAATATCCGTACTGAGCGCCAATAAAAACAGTTTTAGAACTCACTGAACGCCAGACTGCTAAGGCATAAACATTGAGGTCGCCACTGCCTGGTTCGCATCCACCGAACACCAGACTGAGGTAATCGTTTTGAAGGTTCTTATTGACGGTTGCACAACCACGTTGTAGCTTCTCCGAAATTTTCGGGTTGCCAATCCAAGTTTTGAGTTCTGGATTTTCCACCAGCCGCAAATCGTTCGGCATGGCAAGTACATAATCAGCCACGGTTAAGCGGCTTTGGGCAACACCAAAACTCGAGACCAGAACACCAAATAGTAAAAACGCTTTTTTCATGCTGCTATTTTACCAACCCAGCGTGACTCGAGCGTGACATGAGGATTCACGACTTGCGGTATGGTTTTAATCTGCCCAAGTTGCGTTTAGAGTACACTTGGTCTCGAGTATCAATCAGCACAACGGTGATAAGCAGACCAATAATACTGAACACCACGCGAAAAGGTGGGACTTTCAGACACATTAAATAATAGCCCTGCATTTGTTCAACACTACCTGTTCCTATTTGTGCCATACAGGCAAGATTGATTCTAAGGTGTTCACTCTCAGCTTGGTTAAGTTCGGACAAATCATCAATGGCTTTATCAGTAATACCGAATTAACTTAATCACTCTCGTTTGCCAAAAAACGGCAAACTGCCGTTCTCGCGTTAAATTCGGTATCGTTAATACTCCCGTTGGTCGGGTAA